>JAYQOB010000001.1:0-408274 GCA_038144595.1 Candidatus Poseidoniales archaeon
CGGCGAGAACCATGATGCAAGACGGTCCAAGAGAAACCCACCGTTAAGTATGAAGAGAACTGAAATCAATCCATGATGGGAGAAGCAATGCCACCGGAAGATGACGATGGCGAGATGGACATCTACGCAGCCCTCGGCCTCAACACGCCGGTTGGACCGCACGAGGGAAGGGCTTCTTCTGGCCCTGTCACCGAGGCTTACGATCCGCTGGCGGCTTTCATGGACGATGACGACGAAGACGACGCCTTTCCAGCTGAAGCCTTTGCCGCTTCCGCAGTGGTGTCAACGGAAACCGTTGAATCCTTGCTCGAAACACTGGCCCGAGACCTCCTCGATCACGAGCGGCTGAGCGCTTCGGTCTCCGGGGTCGCATCGACATGGACAGCCTCACCGTTGAACGAGACCGCGACGCATACCACCTTTCCCTCATCATCGACATGGGCGGCCAGGCCATCAAACCGTTCGCCACCGTCTTGGCGGTTGAAGACACATGGAAGCCGATGGCCGCGCCTCGAGGACTCCACGCCCGATGGACGCCGGTGTACGAAGCGCTGTGCAAGGCACTGACTGAAGCCCTGAGCCGTCAAGGACGACCGTCAAGCCTCTGATGGTGGATGAATTTCGACGCGCCAGTCGATGACCATCTCGGGGTCCAACGATGCCGATACGCTGCAGTATTTTTCAGACTTTTGGCCACCACACGCTCCACCAACTTCTGGGGCACGTCACCGACAACATGGTACACCATGGTGATCGATGTGAAACGACGAGGCGTGGTTTCCGCACGCGTCGAATCCAAGTCCACCCATGCGTCGGAGAACGCCCGCTCTTTCAGTCCGATGACCACGTCCACGAGCGAACAGGCACCGACCATCTGCAAGGTGAGTTGCATGGGCGACGGCCCACTTTCCCAATCCATCGAAATCGACTGCCCTGCGGCGTTGATACCGTTCAGCCTGGTCCCGCCGGTCCACTCCACGCGTCCTTGCATGCACAGGGCAGGGGCGGTTCATTCTTGAAGGAGAGGTTGGTGGGCAATGACGAGAGACATGACAGGTACACCGGTAACCATGGAAAACGGCCAACTCAAGGTCCCCAACGACCCCGTGATTCACTACATTGAGGGCGACGGCATCGGTGTTGACATCACCCCCGTGATGATCGATGTGGTCAACGCCGCCGTCGAGAAAGCCTACGGTGGTGAGAAAACCATCGTTTGGTCGGAAGTCTTGGCTGGCGAGAAGGCCTTCAACGCCACCGGCGAATGGTTGCCCCAAGCCACCTTGGACGCCATGAAGACCGGCCTTGTCTCCATCAAAGGACCGCTGACGACCCCTGTGGGCGGCGGTATCCGCTCGCTGAACGTTGCGCTCCGCCAAAAATTGGACCTCTACGCCTGCGTGCGCCCGGTTCGCTGGTACGACGGCACGCCATCACCCGTCAAGGCACCACAAGACGTGGACATGGTCATCTTCCGAGAAAACAGCGAAGACGTCTATGCTGGCATCGAATGGGAAGCCGAAAGTGACGGCGCCAAGCAGGTCATTGATTTCCTCCAGAACGTGATGGGCGTTGACAAGATCCGCTTCCCCAACACCTCGGGGATCGGCATCAAGCCCGTCTCGAAGGAAGGCACGGCTCGTATCGTTCGGGCTGCCATTCAGTACGCCATCGACAACGACCAGCCCAGCGTCACGCTGGTGCACAAGGGGAACATCATGAAGTTCACCGAGGGTGGATTCCGAGACTGGGGCTACACCCTCGCTCAGGAAGAATTCGGGGCCACCGAACTCGACGGTGGTCCTTGGTGCACCCTCACCAACCCCAACACCGGTAACACGATCGTCATCAAGGACGTCATTGCCGACGCCATGCTTCAGCAGATCATCACCCGGCCTGCTGAATACAGCGTGTTGACCACCATGAACCTCAACGGCGACTACATCTCCGACGCTCTGGCCGCACAGGTCGGCGGCATTGGCATTGCCCCCGGAGCCAACATCAACTACGACACGGGCATTTCCATCTTCGAAGCCACCCACGGCACGGCCCCCAAGTACGCCGGACAAGACAAGGTCAACCCCGGTTCCCTCATCCTCTCGGCCGAGATGATGCTGCGCCACATGGGCTGGAAGGAAGCCGCGGACCTCATTGTCAAAGGCATGGAAGGGGCCATCTCGAACAAGACGGTCACCTACGACTTCGAACGACTCATGGACGATGCCACGCTGCTCTCCTGCAGTGCCTTCGGCGCCGCCATGATTCAACACATGTGAAACCGACGCAGGTGAACACCGTGCCTCGCTCGTATGATGCCCGTTGGGTCAGCATCAAAGGCGGTGCAGACCGAAAATGGTGGGTGCGAATCAAGGCCAAACTGGACACGGGTGCTAAGCGTTGCTCCATCGATGAAGGCTTGGCCAAGGCGCTGGAACTCCCCGTTGTTGGCAGCGTCAAGGTTCGCAACGCCATGGGGTCTCAGGAACGAACGCTGGTGGCCGGCAAAGTTCGTGTGGGTCGTACGACCTATGAGGTGGAGATGACGGTCGCCGACCGAGCCCACCTGAAGTGTCCAATGTTGCTCGGGAAGGCCTTCCTCGACGAACTGGCTCAACAGCCCTTGAAGCCGAGTGGCGTCAGCGACGTACCTCAGTTCGTCTGACGCTTCAACCAGGGTTTCAGCGACCGATTGTTTTTGGCGATGCTGAAACCGAAGCGCTCCTCAATCGCTCGGTCAACCAGCGTGAAATCACCGTCCATCGTCGCCACCAGCACGGCGCCGATGTCGGGCAGCGGAAGCGAGGCCAAGTGCGTAGCGAGCCGGTAGATGTCGAGGTCGGTGGCCTCGGGGTAGATGGAACGGCCTTCGAGTTCGGTTCGGTAGGTCACGCCTCGGTAACCCTTCAGTTCGGTCAACTCGTCAAACACATCGCTGTGTCGCAGAAGGAAGGTGTTGAGATCGTCGGAAGCGTCAGGAACACCCGACACCATGTCGGCGCTGGGCGACCACGTGTTGTACTCGGAGAGCACATCGTCAACCAGGCTCATCATGACATCTTCACTGAGCGTTTCTTCGAGTTGCTCGGCGTTCACCATGGCGGAACGGAACCGAGGCAACAGCCGCTGGTCCTTGGCGAACTGCTTGAGTTCACCTCGGACGTCATCGGGAATCATCATCTTCAATCGCTTGGCTTGGGCGTGGTGAAGGAGAATGCGGTGGAACCGGTTGGAGCCGAGGATGTTCAGGTTGGTTTCGAACACCAGGTTCATCCGCTGGTACATCTTTTCCACCAGGGCGTCAACGAGGACGTTCGTGTCAACGATGACGAGCGGGGAGAGCGAGAGGTTGTGGAGGAAACGTCGCTTTGAAGTCGGAATGTCCTCCTTGTACTGAGAGAAGAGGGCCTGTTCCACACCCGCCAATCGGTTGCGGGCCGTGATGGAGAATTTGGTTGAATTCTGAGCCCGCTCAAGGTACATCAGACCTTCAAACGCACCTTCCTCCGCAGCGTTCTTGGCGATCTCGTAAATTTCCTCCATGGAGGGCGAGGGCCCCTGCATGGCTTGACGGAACTGGTGCTCAAATTGCGTCCGGGACCGACGGAGGTCTCGGCTGATGCGCGTCGAAGCGGCGGTAACTCGGCCCAAGAATGGTTCAGGCGGCAAAAGATGAGCCTGCTCGAACGGATAGTTTCGCAGAAGGTCGAGTTCCTCTTCGTTGTAGGTGGTGCGGGTACGTTCGATGAGGTTCCCTTCGACGTCCTCCTCCGTGACCGTGATGCGTTGCTGCACGTGTTGACGAATCAAGCGAGCAGCCCCGTCGGTGTCTGAACCTGCGAGGTGGCACACACGGAGGTAGAGTTTGAACGGCTCCGTGATGGCGGTTTTGAGGGCGGGCACGCGCTCCAGCAGATCAACGGCCTCCGCCCATGAAGTGGCATGGGCGTAGTGAATCAACGACTTCCGATACAGCGTCAGGGGCAGCGCCAACGCGAAGTCGTTGTCGTCGGTGCCTTCAGTCCCCTCTGTCGAAGAGGTCGCTTTACGCAGCTTGGTGAACAGTTCAGCCGCCCGTGAGTACTCTCGGGCTGAATTCAGTTCATCGCCGTTCGCTGCGAACAACGCCGCACGAGCGAGGGGCGCCCACGGGGAAAGCGGGTCGTTCTTTTGGTACCACGACACCAGGTTGGCAAGGCCGAGATCGTGCTCCACCATGAGCACGGAATAGGACTTGATGAGGCGCAGCGGGAGCACAGCGTTCGTGAGCAGTTCGTCAAGTTCCCCACCAGCATCCGACTTGGCCATCCCGATGTTGTAGGCTTGCAGGTGCCCGTTCATCGTGAGGGTGAGCAACATCACCTCAAACAAACGGCGTTCAATGAGGGTCAGGTCAAGATCGTCGAGGCTGCTGCCCATGTTGCGAATGTGGGTTGCACTGACCACGCCATCACCGGCCAAGGCTCGGCTGATGGGAGAGAACGCCTTGAGAGCGGCTGCGTTGAGTTTCTTCCCCACCTCGGGCGTGTCCTTGTAGATGCCTTCCATCAACAGCAACAAGTGCTCGGCAAGCGGCGAGAGAACCTCGGGGAGCTCGGCCCCGTGGATGGACTGCAGGGCTTGGGTTCGTGATTCAAAGATGGAATCGCGCAGCGATGCGTCGACGGTAGCAGGCGCCAAATGGCTGACGAGCAGCGCGATGTAGGGATGGGTCAGCGGCAACATGCCGTCGGAGGCAAACACGGTCGCCAATCGGTGAATGTCCAAGGCTTCGAGCAGCAGCACAAGCGCCGTCGCCCGGCCTTCCTCCCACATGGGGCCTTGCTCGTCGCACAAGCGCTGGGCGGACTTCAGACGAAGCGCATGGTCCAACGCCTCGGTTTCAAGCACGAGGAACAAGGCTTGGTCGTCAACATCGTCGAGGAAGCGCATCAGCCATTCGTTGGCTCGCTCATTGCTCAGCGACACCACGAGGGGGAGCAAGTCCGTCACATCGGACGAAGCATCGAGACGGCGCTCATCGAGGACGTCCATGGCTTCGTCTTTCTTCCCTTCCCGCAACAAGGCGTTCAAGCGCCACCAGGTCAAACGGTCTCGCCCTTCGTGAATGTTGGCCGTTTCAAGCAGGTGGAGCCCGTTCTCCAGTTGTTCGGACGTGCAGGCCTCGGCTTCGCTCGGTGCGTGTTGCCAAGCGAGCGTTCGGCAGGCCTCCGTCAGTGAATCCTCGCGGCTGAGCCCCATCACGGCATCCCAATCGTCCACCGTTCCGTCCAAGAGCTGCTGGAAGCGAACAAGCGCTTCTGCCAGGACCTTGTCGGCCTTCTAGGCTGTCTTCAATGCGGTATAGGGAACAAAAAATCCGCCGAGAAGGGCCAACAGCACGGTGATGAAGGCCATGGCTTCGGGGAGGTCGTCAAGCGGTGCGTCGAGGTCGAGTTTTCGGCCGCCGGAGATCTGGTTGGTGGCTTTTTGCAACGCCACCTTGATGTCGGGGTCGTTGACGCCAGCCCCAGCCAGTTTGAGCACGGTCATGACCTCGTCCTTGTTGCGAGGGTCGACCCAAAAGGAATCGGTGCTCATCTTCGTGGTGGCCTTGGCCTTGGCGGCCTTGGCTTTCGGGAAGGCGAGGAACTGGCCCAACAGTGGCGTTTTCTCGCCGATGCTGTGCCACACCGGGTGAACCCTTCGACCATGCAGGTTTCCCGCAAAAGGTTCTCGTGAGCGTTCCACGCTTCATCCCAGTTGTCGGTGTCCATCTGCTTGTGAACGAGCAGGGTGGCGAGTTGATACGCCGTTGTGTACGGCGATTCGTCCATCACCTGCTGTGGCGTGTGAAGCCATGACATGTGGGCGGGTCCGGTGGCGCGCCCCGACCGGCGCATGCGGCCCTCGGGGGCGGTTCATGGCGGGTCGGCGGGTGACGGGTCGTCATCGTCGTCCGAAGCAGGAGGTTCCTGCTCGTGGGCGGCGATAACGAGATGGGCTCGCAGGGGCTTATCGAGCATCTTCCAAGCGGATTCTCGATTCATGATGGAGACACGTACAGCACCCGACTTGGGTTTTGAAAACGCTGCCTTGAGACAGGTTTCCATGTACGATTCGTCCAACCTTTCATCCCCTCGTTTCCTGCCACGACGGGTGCCCTTTCAACCCACCGATGGGCATCTTTGCTCGTTTTGGCAACAGAAAGCATACTTCCTTGAACCAATGCCGCCTCCCGAAGACGAGATTGCATGGATCCCATCACCACGGTTGCCCTCTTGCTCCACCCGCTCTTGGCGAGCGCCTTGGTGGTCTGGATGTGGTGGCAATACGCATGGCGAAAGAAGTCCTACGAGCTCAAAGGCGAGGAACGAGCACGCCACCTTGCTCGCCACGAAACCAACGGCGAGCGCCTGTTGTGGGGCACCGGACTGGTCATTCTCGTCGCCTTCGCTGCCCGAGCCTTCACCGGATGGTACGAGGGCGAAGACGTGCTTGCGGCGCTCGTCCCCGGCTCGCTCCACGGCTTCATGGGCCCTGTCGGGTTCGGTTTGATGGTGTTCATGACCCGGCTCGGCCGACAAGCCCGCCAACAACGACAAGCCGGCGAATCGTTCACCACGGCCAAACTCAAGCACGGTCGAGCCGCTGACCTGATCATCTACATGGTGTTCATTCACGCCTTCTTGGGCTTCATCTATACCTTTGACGTGCTGATGTGATTTAGCCTCCGGCCAGCTCAAGCCTCACGCCATGTGCTTCAGGCACCCTTCGGTGCTCAGAAGACGGTGCTGAACAACCAGCCGAAGGTCGACTGGTCGCCTGGGCCGAGGTAGAACATCAAGATGAAGACGGCGATACCGTACATGATGGGGCCCGGCTCATCGGCCTTGCCCATGCCCAACTTGATGGCCACGTAGGAGATGACACCCCAAGCGATACCATCGGCGATGGAGTAGGTGAACGGCATCAAGACCATGGTCAAGAAGGCTGGCAACACCATTTCTTTGTCGTCCCAGTCGATTTCAGTTGCTTGCTTCATCATGGTCGCGCCCACGATGACCAAGGCACAGGCAGCGGCGAAGGTCGGGATGGCCTGGAAGATGCCCGAGAGGAACAGCCCCGAGAGCATGAGCACACCGACGACGACGGCCGTGAGGCCGGTCTTGCCGCCTTCTTCAACGCCTGCGGCGGATTCGATGTAGGTGGTGGTCGTGCTCGTACCGCAGATGGCACCGGCGATGGTGGCAGCGGCGTCGGACATGAAAGCCTCTTCCGAGTTCTGGAGTTCGTCATCCTCGTTGACGTAGCCGGCTTGGCGACCCACGGAGTAGAGGGTCCCAGCGGTGTCAAAGATGTCGACGAAGAGGAAGGCGATCATCACGAGCATGAAGTCCGCTAGGTTATCGCTGAGGTCACCAAAGGCACCGAAGGCCGCGCCGAGAGATTCATCTGGCAGACCAACAAACCCGACGAATTCCTCTGGCCAGCTGGCTTCTGAGGCACCCCAGCCAGCACCGCCGGCCGCCATGAAGTCGTTGTAAGGGTCGTAGGCACCGACGAGCCATCCGTAGACAGATGCACCGAGGATACCGTAGATGATGGCGCCCTTGATGCCGCGTGCCATCATGACAGCGATGGCGAGAAGCGCCACCATGGAAATGATCGCTCCGTGCTGATAGAGGGCATAATCGCCCGAACCAAAGGCTTCGGTCGTGGCGAGGTTGACGAGCGTAGCGCCGTCGTCCTGAATCCAACCCATTTCTCGAAGACCGATGATGGAGAGGAACATACCAATACCAGCGCCCGTGGCAATCTTCAGGTCCTTGGGGATGGCGTTGATCATCTTGGTTCGCCAACCGATTTGGGGGATGGAAATGATGAGGAAGATGATACCTTCAACCAGTACAGCGGCAAGGGCGATCTTCCAATCAATGCCCATGCCGAGCACGACAGCGAAGGTGAAGTAGGCGTTAAGGCCCATCCCCGGCGCCAAAGCGAAGGGAAGGTTGGCCCACAAGCCCATGACCACACAGCCAACGAAGGCGGCGATGGCGGTCGCGAAGAGGGCGTCGTCAAACGGAATGCCACCGACACTCAGCATGGCAGGGTTCACGAGCAGGATGTAGGCCATCGTCAAGAAGGTCGTCAATCCAGCTCGCAATTCACCGTTTAAGGTGGCATCTCGTTCTTCAAACTTGAAGTAATTTGCAATGTTTTGTTCAAATCCCATGTTCATTTCTCCTTTAGGGTTGGTAACCTCTTTTCATGGAGGGGTTAATATAGTTCGGGTGCCAAAAAAGGCATTTTTTGACTGTTTTCGCAGGTTATGGCCTTCGTCAATCATCGTAGGTTACCAGCGAATTGATGGGCGCCTTGACCGCCGCTCGACCGGGCAGGAACGTCAGTTCGATCACAACACCGCACCCCACGACCTGCGCACCGGCTTGCTGACAGAGCTCAACCGAGGCGGCGAGGGTTCCACCGGTGGCCAGAAGGTCATCGAGGATCACCACCCGCTGCCCCTTCTCAAGCGCATCCTCCTGAATCTCCACCGTGTCGGTGCCGTATTCCAGGTCGTAGGTCAGGGCACGCGTCGGCCCGGGCAACTTCCCGGCCTTTCGAATCATCATCATCGGCAGGCCAAGGCGCTGGGCCAACGGGACAGCGAAGAGAAAACCACGGCTCTCAATGCCTGCAATCACGTCAGGCTTCGCCGCCTCAAAGGCTGATTCAAACGCCGTCAAGCAGTGCTCCATCGCCTCGGGAGAACGCAGCAAGGTGGCGATGTCGTAGAACAGTATTCCCTCGACGGGAAAATCGGGGATGCCACGGATGTGGTCTTTGAGATTCATGACCTTCAATCAAACGCTCAGTCAATGAAGATGACGCCCACCAAGCCGCACCGAGCGTGGAGGTCCCGAGACGCCGATTCAAATACCCCATTTTTTTGGCCCGATGCATGGAAGGCGCCACCGACCCGGAGATGCTCAAAGACAGGGCCTTCTACAAACTCGGTCTGTTTGTCTACGACCAACGCAAGGCCATGATGGTGCTGGGTCTCGTGTCGTGTGTGCTCATGACCGGCCTGTTCACCATGGGCGCAGACTGGGCCGAAGGGTTCGGCGAGGACGACGTTGAATCGGTCAACGCCGGTCGCCTCATCTCCGAACGCTTCGCCACGGACAACGACGGTGGCGGCCAGTCCTTCCGCTACCTGGTGTACCACCCTTCGCTCAACGACACGAGCGAGGCGTGGCAAGACGCCGTCACCGCGGCGTTGGCCGATTTTGAAGCCCATGCGAAGGTGAGCATCGAGTACTCGTGGGAGGTGAACGACGTGGACCGAGACGATGTGGTCGCCACCGATGAAACCGGCACCTACGCCATCAACAAGGTCACCTTCGCCACCGACAGGAAGGAAGCGAAATCCATCATTGACGACCTCCATGACTCAGTCAACATCGGCGGTGATTTTGAGGGTTGGATGACCGACGGCATCGCCATCGATTGGACCTTTGACGACCGCATCAAAAACGACCTCATCAAAGCCGAACTGGTCTCCGGCCCCCTCTCCATCCTCATTCTCGGCATCGTGTTCGGCTCCCTTGTCGCGGCGTTGCTCCCCGTCGGTGTGGGCATCGGCACCGTGGCCGCCGCCATTGGCATGACGGTCTGGTTGTCCAACGTGACCGACGTGACGGTCTACGCCACCAACATCATCTCGCTCATCGGCATTGGCGTCTCCATCGACTATTCCCTCTTCCTCGTGAATCGATTCCGAGAGGAACTCGAGCGAGGCCACGACATCCGAACGGCCACGGCCATGAGTTGTGCCACGGCGGGCAAGGCTGTGTTTTACTCGGGCATCACCGTCGCCATCGGCTTGATGGGCATGCTCTTCTTCACCAACACTTCCCTGCCCTCGTTGGGCATCGGCGGAACGATTGCGGTCACCATCGCCATGGTCTATTCGACGATCGTGCTGCCCGCCGTGCTGGCGTGGCTCGGCCCACGGGTGAACAAGGTCAAGATTCCCTTCGCCATCGACATGTCGGCCAGGGACGACGGCACGTGGGCCCGCATCGCCAAGCGGGTCATGGACCGACCGTGGACCGTTCTCATCCCTACGCTCATCCTCCTCATCGGTGCAGGACTTCCCTTCGCCTACGCCGAATTCTCCCTCTCGTCCTGGCAGGCCCTCCCGCCCGATGATGAGTCTCGTCAAGGCATGGAAGTCATCGACGAGCAGTGGCCCGACCAAGCGGCCAACTCCATCTTCCTCGTCGTCGACACGGACGGTGCTGACCCGCTGAACGAAACCAACCTGCGGGCGCAACACGCCTACCTGACCGAATTGCTCGCGGACGAACGCGTGTCGGGTGGCATCGGCGTCGGCCTGCCTGCTCCGAACATGACAGCCGACGACGTGGTCGGCTTCTGGAGCGCCCCCGATGAATTCCTGCCACCCGAACAGGTGGCGGTCCGCGAGAGCCTCCGTGCAGCCTTTGTGGGCGATAACGCCACGATGATGTCGGTTCAACTCGTGGGCGACCAAACCAGCGTGGATTCCCGCAAGGTGGTGGAAGAAGTCCGTGAGGAACGCAACGTGTTCCTCGACGAGCTGACAGGTGAAAACGACCGCGTGCTCGTCGCCGGGTTCGCTGCCTACAACGCTGACAACCTCGAAGCCATCGCCGACAACTTGCCCCGAGCGTTGGCCTTCATTCTCATCGCCACCACCTTCCTCATCTTCTTGCAAGTCCGTTCCGTGGTCATCCCCATCAAGGCCATCGCCATGAACATCTTGTCCATCTCGGCGTCCTTTGGTATGCTGGTGTGGGTGTTCCAGTGGGGCTACGGGGCCGACCTGCTCAACTTCACCGCCCAACCCATCGATTCGGGCAACCCTGTCATCATGTTCTGCATCGTGTTCGGCTTGTCCATGGACTACGAGGTGCTGATGCTCTCTCGTATCCACGAGGAGTGGGAGCGAACCGGTGACAACACCCTTGCTGTGGCCAACGGTCTGCAAAAGACGGGCGGCCTCATCACCGGAGCCGCCGCCATCATGGTCGTGGTGTTCAGCGCCTTCGGCCTCTCTTCGGTCATCATTCTGAAGCAGATTGGCTTGGGCCTCGCGCTGGCCATTTTCATCGATGCCACGTTGGTTCGCGCCCTGGTCGTGCCGGCCACGATGCGCCTGATGGGCAAGTGGAACTGGTGGGCGCCGGCGTTCCTGCAAGGGCATGAACCTGAGCCCGTCGCCGTCGGCGAAGGCGGAGCAGGCGGCCATGCTGATGGGCCCATGGCGGGAACAGATGACGTCGATTCAAGCGGCGGACACGAGCAAGAGTGACCCCCTTTTCCGGTGGAGAACCTTCAAAACAGGACAGCGGAACCGCTGACCATGGCACGGCAGAACCGTACCCTCAAGAAAGTCAACAAGGTGTTGGCTCGCGTTGAGAAGCACATCGAGGAAACCCGGGACGCTCTGGAAGACCTTGAGATTGAATTTGAGGTGCTCAAGGCCACCGTCAAGCGCCTCAAGGAAGCCCCCGTCGAGGCCGTCGAGCCCGTCGAAGAGGTGGACGAGGAGATCGACATCGAAAACTCCACCAACATCACGATGACCCGCAAGTTCTGAATCAAATCTTCAGAACCGTGTCTCGCTTGGCCCACATGTCAAGCCAGTGCGCCATGTTGGCCTCCAATCCGGGCGGTTGAATCCGACAGCCGCACGCATTCGCGTGGCCGCCACCGGTCGGATCAAGCGATGTCGCCATCCTCGACAAGTCGTAGCGGCCCTGACCGTTTGGGAGGAACGAATTGGCGTAGAAGCTCGCCGAGAGCGGCGGGCGGTCGGGCGCATTGAGATCGCCGTCAGCATAACCGTGAACGATGCAGCAGGCATCGGCTCGGTCGCCTGCCCAAGCGGTGACGAGGTAGCCGTTGCTGCGGAACCCCGATTCGTCCATTCGGCACACGGCCAAACGGTCGACCACCGTCGTGTTCGCCTCCACATGTTGCTGAACGGCGGCCCGCTCCTCCTTGGCTTGCCGACATCGTTCCTTCACGGTCGGGTCGGCCATGAGCGCCTCGAAATCAGCGCCACCGGCCAGCAAATCAACGAGGTGCTCCATGTAAGCCGGGTCCCGGGACGTGCAGGTTCGGGAGAGTTGCAACAGGGGGCCGTCCTCGAGGAAGGCCTCTTTGCTGATGCCCCCGGAATCCAGGGCATCGACCACCGGCATCATCGGCGTCAAGTGGTCCATTTCGGTGATGTCCACCAGCAATTCATACGCGAGACGAGCCGCAGACGGCGTGGCTTCCCAGTGCTGTGTTCCACCCTCGGCGGCGAACGAGGAGGCTTCCTGTTCGTCGGGACGGTTGGTCAGGTGATGGTCAACGTACCAGCCACAGGCGGGATGAAACGGGAGGTCCACCAGCACCGTGTTGCGGTCAATGTCCCCGTCGTTCAAGCCACCCCGCAACGCCGCAGCATGGGAAAACATCACGGTGGCCTCGGGGCGGAAGGCCTTGAGCACGGCCGCACCAAACAGCCCGTCCATGTCGGAATCGGCCAGGATACGGGTGTAATGGGGCACCTCTTCGCGTCGCAGTGGAACGATGCCCATGGCGTAGAGGCCCCGCCCCATGTCCATCAAGGTTGGGTGGCCAACACCCGTTATGACCATGAACGAGAAGCCGTGAGGCCGTCATGGAGACCTCGTGCGGTGTGGTGCTGGTCAACTACGGGGCGGTGCTGTTGCTGCAATACCCGCAGGGCCACTGGGATCTTCCCAAAGGTCATGTCGAGGAGAACGACAGCGACCGCACGGCCACGATGCTTCGAGAACTGGCTGAGGAAACCGGCATCGCCGACGTTACCGTGCTCAGCGGATTTGAGGAACGCACCGAGTACACCTTCCGCCACAAAGGCAAACGCAAGAGCAAGGAAGTCTACTGGTACGTGGCTGAAACCGAAACGATGGAGGTGGAGCTTTCCCACGAACACCGCGGCTACCTCTGGCTGGACTGGGACCAAGCGTTGGAGACGATCACCCACGATGAAACACGGAGCGTCGTCCGTTTGGCACAGCAGTTCGTGAAGCTCTACGGGACGCAGTGATCACAGCGAATCGAAGTCACCGTCATTGGCCCGCATTTGGTCAACGCGATGAGCGACGCCCTTCTCAGCCGGTCGCTTCCCCAACGGCACCCACAGGGCTTCCTCTTCGTTCAGCATCATGCTGACCCAGCGCCCCATGACAAAGAACCAGTCGGAGAGACGATTGACGTAAACGAGCACCAACGGACGCACAGCCCCCTCGCCCTCCTCGTCAACCAGATGAACAAGGCAGCGCTCAAGCCTGCGAACAACGGTTCGGGCGAGGTGCATGGTGGCGACCGGGGGTGAGCCGGCCGGGAGAATGAAACTCGTCAACTCGGGCAGCGTTGCCAGCCAAGCATCCATTTCTTCCATCAGCACGTCGGTTTGCGCTTGAGAGATCAGCACCATGTATTCGGGCAGGGTGGCCGGTGGACACGCCAGTTCAGCACCCAAATCAAACAGTTCGTTTTGAACACGAACAAGGGCTTCGGTGAGCACGGTTTGAACCCGATGAACGTTGGTTCGTTGACCGCCGTCTTCGTGGTCGGGCAGTCGAGCAAGTTCAGCGAGCACCATGCCCAACCAACTGTTGACTTCGTCGCAAACCCCGACGACATCGAAGCGAGCGTCTGATTTTTTTCGTCGGGAACCGTCAACAAGCGAAGATTCGCCGCCGTCGCCGCCGCCGGTGTACACGCGATTGATCTTGACCATGGGTGCGCCTCACCCTTTCCACTTCATGCTTCTATGAGGGGTTTACGGGACGGGAAGCCCTCTTCCATGCGGTAATACCACTCGATATCGGCTTCACCCACCGCCCAAGAAAACAACGCCATCGTATGGTCGACCACACCGTACCATTCGAGACGCCCAGGGTCCATCGACACAATGCGGGCGCCGATGCTTTCCAAGCGGGCCACGCTGGCTTGCCATTGCGTCACCAAGCGGCCCAAGTGTTCGGCCACCTCAAGCACGTGAGGGTGGGTCATGCTGAAGCCTTCGAGCAAGAGTTCCAACTCGTTGGTGAGGTCGTGAGCCTCGTCGCTCATCGCTTGCAGCACCATCAGAACGTTTTGTGCCTCCGGCAGCGAAGCACGCGCTTCCTCAATGGTCACCACGCGAGCACCGTCGGGCAGCGGGTAGGGTAGGTCCGCCTCGGGGGAAAGTTCCTCCAGGGCCATCGGTAGCCCGGAATAGAACGGTTCGTCCTCGGGTGTAGACACGGCTTCTCCTTGACTTGACGCTTCTTTTAGTCACCGGCGGATGGCCATGAGAAATGTCCGTTTTTGAGCGAAAAACGGATGTCCGAGCCTCAAGCCCCCACCAACTCCCCGGCGGATGCGAGCGGCGTTCGTCGAGACCGAGCGAGTTTCACCCATCCCATGATCAACAGCCCCAACCCACAGCGTGATTTCCATGAGCACGACGAGGTAGTACACCGGGCCGAGCGATTTGAGCATGGAGACGGCATCGTAGGGCAAACCGTGCGTGGCCATGTAGGCCGATTGCGACAAGAGACTCGAGGAAAACCAAATGAGAACGGCAAACCACAGGATGTTCCCCATGGGCCAATCATCCGGTGCTCGTTCGAGATGCTTCATGATACTACATCGACCTCGAGGGATATAAGGCCTCGTTTGTTTTGTGCCCCAAATCCCCGAAAAACGGAAGTTTCAGGCTTCTTCCGTGCTACCTTCTTGCGGAAAATGGTCAGAAGATGCACCCATTGCGACCAAACCGTCGTGGATGGCTGAAATCCATTCGGGCGCCACCGAGTCCGTTCCACCGGCGTCCTCAAACGCTTCGAGCCAGCGCTCAGCTGCCTCCTCGTCCTCAAGAAAAACATGGATTCGGTGAAGGGCCACGTAGGCCATGGGGTTGAGGTGCTCCTCATCGGCGTCCCATCCTCGCTCAAAACAGGCGATGGCACCGTGGGGGCCGTGGAGTTGACGGCGTTGAAGGGCAACCATGCCGGCTTGGCTCCACGCCAAGGGGAGCCGGCCGATCAGCAGGCCACGAAACACCATCCACGTTTGACCGCCACCCAGCCCAACCAGCATGAGGAAACCCGCCCACTGTTCGAGGGTGTTCAAGTCCGGCCAGGTCAGCACCATCAAGCCGCCAGCGCCCGTGCAAAACACGAACCCCGACATCGGGGCGATAAACACGTCCCGCCGAGTGCGAACCATGTGATGGACACCGACGAGCACGCCGTAGCTTCCCAAGCCAAGGACGGCCACGAGCAAGAGCGTGAGCGACATGGGTCGAGGCGCCGTCTCGCCGAGGGCCAGCATGCCCGTCAGCGAAATCAACACCCAGCCAAAGCGTCCTGAAATCTCAGGGAAGGGCTGGTGCCGGCTGCCGGCGATGAGGGAGACCGAGACCACGGCGAGGACGAGCAACACGAGCGCCTTGCCCGAAGATTCGTCCAGAAACATCGTGCTCATCGACAAAACCTCCGCGGCGCCCTGCTATCATGCTTTGTGATACCCCGAGCCACGCTGAAGTTCGGTTGCGCGGTAGAGTTGCTCGACCAGCATCACGGCGGCCAATTCGTGGGGGAAGGTCATCTCGGACAGCGAAAGCCGGAGTACGGAATTTAGGTTGGCGTCCTCTGGCCATCCCTCGGCAGGGCCCACGGCCAAATGGACGTTGTCCGACGACAGTTGCCATGCTTCAAAGCGCTGCGCGAAGGCCAGGGAATTGTCCTGCACGCCACCCTCATCCAGGATCACCAGGTCCCCTTTTTGGCCAAGAGGCGAGCCACGTAGTCGGCGCCACTCAGTTTGGCAGGGTGATGTTCAAGCCCCACGCCGCGACCTTGGATGCGCTCGCCGTACATGTCGATGAGGCGCTTCATGGCCTTCTCCTTGGGTGCACCGTGGGTGTGAACGGTCAAGCGGCCCATGAACAGGAGGTTGGAACTCGGGCTTTCAAACCGTTGGAGGATGAACAAGACCATGAACCAGTCCACCGAGGAGACCCCATGGGATGGTGGCCATTTGGCAAGAAAACACCGTCCACCGACACCAACGACCCGATTCTCAAGGACACCCGCACGTGGTTGGCCGAGTTGAGGGATGCGTGCGAGATGAATTTCGACCAGCCCGAGGAGGCTCGCCGGTTGATTCGCCACATGCAGGTGGAATGGAAGGAAGCGATGGACCGTGGCGACATGACGCCCTCGCTGCGAGAAGGATTGGAAGGGCGTGCGTTTCGCTTGCTCAACTGCACCGACAAGGAATGGTTGGGCTGGTTGGACAACCTCAACTTCTGGAAAGCGGGCTGGAAACCCGGCGTGGATGAGGAGAACGAGGCTTGAAGAGGGACGGTCCTCAGCCAACCACCATGGGTCAAACCCCTACGCTGCACTTGCTCTATTCGTGCCCGTTTTGCTGGAACGTTCGCGGCCTGCACGAGCACCACAAGGTCGACGTGAAGTACCTCGGCGTGAACGGCATGAAAATCAAGAAAGAGGTGGCCTTTGCTGGCGACTGGGGCAAAGTCCCCGTGTTCACCGACGCCCAAGGCCAACACCACGTTGATTCCACGCCACTGCTCCGACTTATCGACCAGACGTACAACAACGGAACCATGGCTGCCCAAGGCGACGCTGCTCGCCAAGAGGAGTGGATGACCTGGGTGGACACGCACCTCTCCAAAGCCACCGTCCCCATCCTCTACGGCAGCCTTGGCTCAGCCCTCAAGACCACCACCCGAATATCGAAAATTGAGAAATTCGGTTTCATCTCAAAGCGCCTCTATGCGTGGGCCGGCTTCCCCATCATGTGGGGCATCATCGCACGAAAACGCGTCAAGCGTGATGGTCGAACACCCAAGAAACTCTGGCACGACTTGCTCACGGAGTTCACCGACGCCCACGGCGAGGAACCGTTCTTCGGCGGTGCCACGCCCGACCTCGTCGATTTCGCAGCGTTCGGCTACATGCGGTCGGTGTCACCTTACCCACAATTTGAGCAATTGACCGACCACACCAACGGCATGGCGTGGTACCGGCGCATGGAAGCCACACTCAACTGAGGGATGCACGTGAGCATCACCCTCAGCGGCCTCGTCTTCCAACCGGTCAAGGCGGCGACCACCGTCATGGGGACCACGAAAGGAGGCTGGGTCTATGCCGGTCAGCGACCCTGCTACGAGGCCAAAACACCGGCCTTCTACACCATGGAGCGCCCGCTGACGAGGGACGACGTGGCCAACGCCATGGGCGAGGACGACAAGAATGGCAGCAGCACCCCCATGGAGGCGTTGACCTCCTACGACCTGTCGGAGTTGGCTCAAACCCTGATGGGTGATGCCGACTTCAAGGCCGCCGTGGCCGACCTCCCCGGAACGTGGGATGTCCGCGCCCTGACGCACGCCGAATGGTTGGCGGCCCGAGACCAAGGCGTGTTGACGCTGGAGACCGGCCTCACCGAACGGCTGGCCGATGGTCCGGCGTCCAATCACCGCGGCGCGATGATGGACGGACGCCCCCGACCTAACGAAGTGCTGGGGCCGGCCGCCACGCAAACGGCGGCCATCGCCGTTCATCCCCGCAACGCCACCATCACCGCCGTCGCCAGCGTTCCCAGCGACCGGCCGCTGCCCGGCGTGGTCGCACGGTTGGCCCTCGTCCCTGTCCGGGAAACTGCGCCCAAGCGTGTGCCCAGCAACACCAACGTGTGGCGAAACGTTCGCTCGGAGGCGATGTGGACCACGGTGCTGGGCATCGTGCCGTCCTTCCTCATTCCCGTCCTTCGGGGCATGGGCGATTACGCCACTGAGGGCTGGGTCAACCTGCTGTTTGGTGGCCTCTGTGCCGGGTTCTTCACCGGCGCCATCTGGCGGCCACGACGGCCCGTGCTGCGTTATGATGACGTTGAGCCGTCGTCCACCAGCGTCTCCCAGTAGTTGTCCTTCCGGATGGCATCGGCGGTGCAAATCGTGGCCATGTTCACGATGTGACGAACGCCGTCTTGGCGAGCCACGAGTTGAACGGGATGCGCCATGCCCTCGAGGATGGGCCCGGTCATTTCTGCGTCACCCAACTCCTCCAGCAACTTGTAGGCGATGTTGGCCGAAGCAAGGTTCGGGAGGATAAGCACGTTGGCCGGACCGACGAGTTTCATGAACGGGTATTCTTCCTGAACCGAGGGGTTGAGCGCCGTATCGCTTTGCATGGGGCCGTCGATCATCAAGGTCGGATCAAGTGTACGTGCCATGATGACCGCTTCTTCGATGCGCTCGGAACGCTGTGCACGGGTTGAGCCGAAGTTGGAAAACGACAGCATGGCCACCCGAGGGACCACGCCGAATCGACGTGCAACCTTGGCGGTTTGAACGGCAATTTCGGCCAGCGTTCGGCTGTCAGGGTACACGTTGACCGTCGCATCCGCCAAGAAGATGGTGCGTCCCTTGACGTTCATCATGTAGCATCCTATCACACAATGGGCGTCGTCAGCCTTCCCGATGAGTTCCAGGGTCGGGCGAAGCACGTCGGCGTAGTTCCGACTAACACCGCCGACGAAGCCGTCGGCGTCGCCGGCCTGAACCATCTGAGCCGCAAAGTACGGCCGACTCTTGAGCAGGCGAGCGGCGTCGGGCCAGGTGATGCCTTTGCGCTGTCGTCGCTTGAAGAAGGCGTTCGCGTAATCGGATTTGCGCCGCTCGTCGTAGCGTGGGTCGTAGGCTTCGTAGGTGAAATTCAGCCCGAGTTCCTCCACCATGCGGTCGATGCGGTCAACGGGGCCGAGCAGAATGGGCGAACAGATGCGTTGCTCAACGAGTTGAGCGGCTGCACGCAGCACCGTTTCGTTGTCGCCCTCGGGGAAGACAATGCGCTTGCCTTTGCCCTTGACTTGGTTGATCATCTGGCGCATGACGGAATAGGACTCACCCAGTCGAGCCTCGAGCTCTTCTCGGTAACGGTTGATGTCGAATTCTTCGGCCGACACACCGGTGATGCCTTCGTCAACGGCGGCCTGAGCCACTGCGGCGGCCTCCCAGATCAGCACACGACGGTCGAACGGTTTGGGAATGATGTATTCGGGACCGTACTGCATGACGACACCGTCGTAGGCCGCTGAAATGTAATCGGGCACCGGTTCCTTGGCGAGGGCGGCCAGCGCCTTGGTGGCGGCCATCTTCATGTTCTGCGTGATGTCCCGGGCGCGAACATCGAGCGCCCCTCGGAAGATGTAGGGGAAGCCGAGCACGTTGTTCACCTGATTGGCGTAGTCCGAGCGTCCCGTAGCAATGATGGCGTCTTGGCGCACATCGAGCACCTCTTCGGGAAGAATTTCTGGCGTCGGGTTGGCCAGGGCGAAGATGATCGGTTTCTCGGCCATGCTGGCCACCATCTCCTTGCTGACAAGGCCGCCTCGGGACAAGCCGAGCATCACATCGGCCCCCTTCAGCGCATCCGCCAAATCGCCAGCAGGGCGGTCTTGGGCGAAGGGTGCCTTGTACTCGTTGAGTTCACCGGCATCAAGTCGGGCTTTGGTGATGATGCCCTGGCTGTCCACCAGGGTGATGTTGCTCATCGACACGCCGACGGCCACGTAGTGGTTGGCACAGGCGATGGCCGATGCTCCCGCCCCGATAACGACGACCTTCAGTTCGGCCAGCGCCTTGCCTTGAAGTTCAGCAGCGTTGAGCAGGGCGGCTGCGGAGATGATGGCCGTGCCGTGCTGGTCGTCGTGCATGACGGGAATGTCGGTGGCCTCGGAAATACGACGCTCGATTTCGAAGCATTCGGGCGCCTTGATGTCTTCGAGGTTGATGCCGCCAAAGGTCTTGGAAATGTTCACGACCGTGTTGATGAATTCCTCAGGGTCTTCGGTGTCGACCTCGATGTCAAACACGTCGATGCCGGCGAAGGTCTTCAGGAGCAGCCCCTTGCCTTCCATGACCGGTTTACTGGCGAGCGCTCCGATGTTGCCGAGGCCAAGAACGGCCGTACCGTTGGAAATGACCGCCACCAAATTGCCCTTGGAGGTGTAGCGGTAGGCGTCTTCGGGTCGCTCCTCGATTTCGAGGCACGGGTATGCGACACCGGGGGAATAGGCGAGGCTCAGTTCGTGAGCCGTGGCGTGTGGTTTGGTGGGCACGACCTTGATCTTCCCTTGAGGCTCCGCCTCGTGGTACTCAAGCGCCTCCTTGCGCAACATCTCGTCTTTTTTGCTCGTGGACAAGGCTATCCCCATCGAAAGGGCGGAGAGGCGGGGTTTGATTGTTGTGCGAGGTTGAAGCCGTGCTGGTGGTGCTTTCCATGCTGGCGTTCAGAGAAGCGTTGATTTGCAAGCGGAGATTCGTCCCGTGGAAACCACAACTATGGTCATTCGCCAACAGGCCCAGAAACGGAGAATCACCCGAGCATTGTTCAGTCAGCAAGGGCTTCCGTTTCAAACGTGTAATCAATACGGGGAAAATGCGGCCATCACCGCAAAAAGTACGAGGCCGCCAATCATCATGAGCGGGGAGCCTTCAATGACGTGTTCGGTAGCATCGATAATTCGGACGAATGAGCGCTTTCCCTTTTCTCCTCCCTCGGTGTTCCAAAACGCTTCTTCCATGGTTCATCAGGGGTGCAACAATTTCCCCATGTTGCCACAAACAGGCCGTGGAATCGTTCAACCTCTTCCTCTCAGGGCCAGCGATCCATGATACAGGGACGTTCAACCTCTTCCTGTCCATGGTGGTCCTGATGGTGCTCATGTCCATGGGCCCGTTGCTCACGACGCCCGTGGTTTCCGCCCACGCCGAACCCAGCGGCGTGACCTGGCCACTGGAGGGCAGCAACGACACCGGATGGGTCACCCTTGATGCGCTTGGCGCTGTGCCCGAAACCGGTCAGCGGGCCACCGCAGACTGGAACTTGTCCTTCGCCCCCGGTGCCGTCCTCTCCAACGTGACCCTCGAGGTCCGAGCCAGCGGTCAGGACGGGATGACGATTCACGAACCACAGCTGGTGATTGACGGACTCGGTACCTCGCTGTTTGACTGGCGAGGGCTCGGAACCTTGGGTGAAGCCGACGGTTTCACGACGGGCACCACCTACAGCGGCCGACTCAACCCCAACAGCAACTCTGGAGCGGGTTGGGACCTCCCGTCAGACGCTGAGATCACGCAGATGGTCATCGAAGCCCTTGCACCTGCCGACCCACTGGTCTCGCTCACGCCCTACGACTTTGACCTCCGCGCCACCGCCGTCAATCCCGACAGCGGCGTCCTCTACCTCGCAGCCAACGATGAATTGATGCTCCTCCACGCCAACAACAACCCCCACACCATCGACGTCTACGACTTTGCCAACGAAGGAGGGGTCATCGACATGGTCATGGACACGACGGGCGGTCTGCTTCATCTCCTGCTGGCCGACGGCACCTTCCGAGCCATTTCCTTGAGCGACAGTTCAGACCAACCCGCCCTCGGTGATGGAAACGTGGACCGGTTCATCATGGCCAGCAACGGCGACGTCTTCGCCGCCAGTGGCCTTGGCCTCGTGATGTGGGACGGTTCCATGTGGACCACCGTGGCCTCCGTCTCAAGCACGGACGGCGGCACACAGGCGCTCTCGATGATCGAAGTGGCCGGCGTGGTCTACGCCGCCGTCGAAGGCGTGGGCGTCCTCCGCTACGACACCACGACCTCCAATGCGCTCTCAACGTGGAGCTCCGCCAACACCCTGCACTCCGACAGCATCACGCACATGGCCGTCTCGGGCAACCAACTCCTGCTGGGCTCCTCTGACAACGGTTTGGCACGCTTTGACTACGCTGCGGGCTTCTGGCTTTCCACGTGGACCTCGGCCAACTGGCTCTCAAGCGACACCGTGACCGGTGTAGAGCGCGTGGGGCCCACCCTCTACATCCTCGCCGGCGAAGATTTGCATTCCTACAACACGACCAATGGCGTGTTCAGCACGACCTACGACCTGGCAACCTTGGGCTTGGCCAACGAAGGGGCCTCGCTCATCAATTGGCCCGCCAGCGGCGGTGCTTCGCCCGCCACCGACGCGTTGCTCGTGGGCGACGGAAGCGGGAACCTGATTCACCTCTCTCCGAACCAATCCCCGTTCGTTGAAGGCGACATGTTGCTCGCCAGCGCACCGGCAACCGACGAAATGACCGATTTGGTCGAGGTGGACAACGTCCTCTACATCGGGTCAGCAGACAACTCCATGCTCGTCATGCGCTACGACATCAGCAACTCGGTTTGGCTCACGCCGTGGTCGGTCTCAGACAACGTGATGCACACCGTCGCTGCACCGTCCTCGCAGGGAGCCACCACGTTGCTGTTCGCCATGGAAGGCTCGCCCGTCGTTGAGGAGATGGACACCAGCGGCAGCAGCATTCAGACCTACGACGGTACCAACGGCTGCTACCCGTCCACGACCGACATCCTGAGCCTGGCCGCCAACGATGATCATCTCGTCCTCTCTCTGGAGAGCGGCGTGTTCGTCCACTTTGACCGAACCACCGGGGCGTGCACGTCCTACGACACCACCAACGGCCTTCCAACCTCCTTTGTTGGCGACGTGGCCTTGGTTGACACCACGGCCTACATGGCCACCGAGGACAAAGGCGTGCTACGCTACGACATCACCAACGACACCTGGCTCGAGCCGTGGGGCTCCACCGGCGTCAACGGCGTCAACTACGCATCGGTTGCCATGGTCGGCGACATTCTCCACCTCGGCCTGCAAGGCTTTGGTGTCGTACGAAAGGACCTCAGCACCGGTGAAATCCTGGCGCCCTTGACCGCAGGCAACCGCGGTGGGCTGCTTCCCTCCGACCAAATTTACGCCTTGGACACCGACGGGACCAACCTGTACATCGGAACCCAACAAGGTGCTCGAAAGTGGGACGGGAACCAAATGACGAGCTTTGGTCAAGGCTCGTCCTGGCAGACACGACCTCAACAATTCTTTGATTTCGAAATCGAGGCAGGAGCGAACCAGCCTCTACGCTGGGACCAACATCGGCGTTTGCAAGTACACCCTCGCCACCATGAGCATTGACGACTGCCAGAATGTCTACGACGGCATGCCCAACTGGGCCACGTATAGTGTTGGCGTTGACAACACCTACGTCTACGGAGGCACCACTTCGGGCGTGGGTCTCATCACGAAATCCAACTTCCAACACGACCAGAACTGGGGCCAAGGCACCCAGACGGGCAACGCCGTGGTCGAGGTCATGGGCGACATCGCCTACATCGGCACCGAAGGTCATGGAGTGCTCCGCTACAACATCACCTCAAATCAGTGGCTGGTGCCCTTCACAGAAGACGACGGCGTACTCGACGGCGGCAACGATGATGTCACTGGACTGGTCGCAGATATCCGACCCAACCTCCTGTGGGTCGGTGGCGATGACGGGTTCCAACTCATCAACGTGACCACCGGCGGTGAAGCCTACGACATCGAACGTTCAAGCAGCCTCTACAACGCCAACGGCGCCCCCGAGACATGATGATTCACAACAACATCCTCTACTATCACGCTGGCACCCAAAGCGACGAGGTCAGTCGCCTCGATGTGGCCAATTTGACCGCTCCAAGCAACCTCGACATCGGGGCCCGTGTGGGCGAAAACGGCGGTGACATCGTCAGCATGGAACTGTCGGGTGACACCCTGATGGTGAGCGTGGTATCCGGCCAGTGGTGGAACACCGACGGTTCAGGTGGCATCGCTCGATGGAACACCACCAACTCCAACTGGGAAACCAACATCCTGCCCACCGGATCCATCGACCGCGTCACGGCCTACGAATCCTCCAACGGCAACACGTGGGTGGCTTGGGGAGAACTCAAACTCGACCTCTACGACAGTTCCCAGACCTTGGTCAATTCGTGGACCAACTTTGATTTCCCCATCCGAGGCATCGTTGAACACAACGGCGAAACGCTGTTCGCCACCGAAGACGGCATCGCTCGCTACAACGAGAACACCAACACTTGGAACACCACTTGGGAAGCAGGCAACGGGATACCCAGCAACGCCGGAGACCGATTCTACGAGTTGTGGACGGACGGCACGCACTTGGTCGTCGGCGGCGCTGATTTCACCAACTTCGGCGGGTTCAGAGAAGGCATCATCTCACATCGCAACGGCGCCGGCGCATGGACCTCCTACCCGGCCGATTCCAACAACAACATCCCCGACGGCTACCCCATCTCTATGGAAATGTGCGGCGGCATGCTCAACATCGCCATGTACAACAACAACGGAGGCATCGCACGCATCGACCTGCAGAATGCCACGGTTAACGCCGGCTTTGACCGCAGTCAACTCGACGGGTTCGGCCCGGCCTCGGTCACCTGCGACAACCAAGACACGCTCTACATCGGCTACTATGCCGACAACCAACCCATTACTCGCTACAGCTACGCGACCTCAGGCTTCATTTCCAGTCTGACCACATCCAGCCACAACCTCCCAAGCGACCGGGTGTGGTACGACGCCCTCTCCCATTCGGGCACCCAACTCATCGTCGGCCACGCCGTGGGTAACTCCGGCTCGAACCTCATCGCCGGCGGGTATTCGACACTGGTGGCCAGCGGTGCAACCGCTTTGCAAGCACAGATTCAAGGCGCTGGTTCGCCGGTCACGTCCTTGCAGTGGCTCAGCGGTTCATCCGAGTGGCTCATCGGCCGAGCCGGTGGCTCTTCCGGCTACAGCGAGGTCGCCACCCTCTCGTCGTCCGGACGGCAAACGGTCGTTGACCTCCCCGGCCTTGTCAGCGGTCAAGTGCCCACGATGCTGGCCAACGCCACCCACCTATGGGCCTCGACAGGGTCGTCTGCGACCTCTGGAAATTTTGGTGGCACCGGAAGCGGCTTGCTCCAAGGGACCTTCCTGCCCAACGGCACGGTTGAATGGGAGTACGGTTGGACCCTTCCCGGCAACACCGTGGCCAGCGATTTCCACCTGCAAGGCACGGACCTTTTCATTGCGACCAACCCCGGGGGCATGCTCAAACTCGACACCACCACCCGCACCATCTCGGCGGTGGGAGGTTCGCTGCACGGCAAGTTCGATACGATGCACACCTACAACAATCAACTCGTCGTTGGATTGGCCGGGGACGGTGGAAGTCCACCGGGCGTTCAAATGTTCAACCCCTTGACCTCGCAATTCGGCAACGGGCGTCTCATCGCCGGCTTGCCCTCCAACATCGTCAACGGCTTTGCGGACACCAGCGACGTGCTCTACATCGCCACGGACGGTGGCATTGGTCGCTGGAACTATTCCACCAACGACTGGATGGATTCCATCACCGCGTTCAACGGGCTGCCCAGCGACGTGGTTGAGGACGTCCTTGCCGTCGGCAGCCTCGTTTACATGGCCACGCCCGCCGGTCTGTTCGTGTGGGATCCGTCCTCCCAAACCGGATCCACCCTGACGACCAGCAACGGCCTCATGGGGCAATCGACGTGGGGCTTGGCTGTGAGCACCAACAACCTCGGCGCCTCCACCCTCATCGTCAGCCACGACGGACGCGGCGCTGACCGGCCCGGCGTGAGTCTCATCAACCCGTCAACGCAACAGGTCATCTCCACACATCGCTTCGATCAACTCCCGTCCAACACGGTGACGGCGCTGACCGCTGACTGGTGGGGGCTTCACATGGCCACCGACGTTGGACCGCTCACCCACTGGAACGCCTCCACCGGCGACTTTGAAGACGGTACGTCCTCGCTTCAAATTCAATACCCCATCGTGGCCATGTTGAGCGACGGCGAAGACCTCCTCTCGGTCGGTTCACGGGACAACCTGTTGCTGAGCGAAGCAAGTACGCCAGCACATGCCTTAACGGCCTCCCTTGGGGCGTCGGGCCTCGTCACCGGAACGCTGGGCACCAACCACATCTGGGCGGTCACCGAAGACGGGTTGCTTGGCTGGGAGCGAAACGGCCAGTTCACCTCGGTCGAATCCTCGTCGATGCGACGTGCCTTGCCGCTCACGGTTCGCGCCATGGGCAACGGCGGTGGCATCAACATCAGCGACATGACCCACTTGGGCATGCACATCGAACTGGTCGACCCTACGGCACCGTTCGCCCTGGACGCCACGCAAGGAACGCCGGGTGTTCACGGCCTGCTCTTCCAAAACGTCCCGGTCGTGATGACGTCCCCGTCTGCGGGCGCCGCAGTGTGGGCCAAATCCATTGCCTTGCAGTACGATGTCACCCTGAACCTCAGCGACGACCCCAACCTCGCACGCAACCTGCAGGACGCCGTGGACACCGGCCAACTCTACGACAACACCCGTCATGTCGCCCTGCGGCTCTTCTCCCCTCCAACGGCTCACTCGAGGTCAGGTTGACCTACGATTATGTTCGCAGTGATACCCCCGTGGCCGTTCAGGGCTTGGTCGATCGACCTGACGACGGTGGCGGCGTCCTGACCGCCTCGTGGTCCCTCGTTCACGACGAGGATTTTGCGCGCTACCTCATCTTCCTCAACGAAGGTCCCTGGGCCACGGCACCAACCGAACTCGAACTCCTCGGCCAGACCCCTGACAAAGCGGTCTCACTTCACAGCCGACTGAGCGCTGACATCGAGACCGCAGGCGGTGCACCGCTCATGGACGGCACCGACTATTACGCCGTGGCCGTGGTCGAGTACACCGACGGCCGCTGGGGCGATGTTTCTGCACCGTTTGGACCTGCTTCTCCGACCGATGAGGTCCCAGGTGCGCCGCTCTGGGCGAGCGCTGGAGCCCTTGGAAGCAGTGGCGATGACGGCGACATCCAACTCGAATGGGCACGATGCACGGCCCTTGATTTGGCCTCGACCAACGTCTACGTCTCGACCACGCCCATGGTGGATGCCTTCGGACGAACCCCGTTCACGTCCTACGCTCCCAACGAAGGCAACCAGTCCGTCATCAAGCAAACCCCCGGCGTTCCGGTGTGGATCGGCTTCACCTGTGTTGACGAAGCAGGGCAGGAGAACCTGTCCAACGTCACCGTGGTGGGTCCGGTGGTCCCCACGGGCGAACTCAACGACAACGATGCGCCCGACCCCATCACCGGCACCACGGTGGGCGATGCCCCCGACGACGAAGGAGGTCGATTGGTCGTGAGTTGGGACCTCAGTACGGCAGATGATTGTGCCTTCTACACGGTCTACATGAAGCAGGGCGACCACACGGCAACCGACGGTGCGAGCGCCAGCGTTGACGGCTTCACTCAAGCAGCCGTCATCAACCCGTGCGAAGAAAACAGCACCATCGTTTCCTCCTTGGACGGTGTTCCGCTCATCGACGGACAGATCTACACGGTTGGCATCGTTGCCTACGATGTGTGGTTGAACGGTAACACCGACGAGGTGCTCCTGGTCGCTGCTGCCCCACTCCAGAACATCATCGGCCAAGGTGGTACGCCACCTCGCATCACCTCGCTCATGGCCTTCGACCACCCCGACGACGACGGCAGCGCCATCGACTTGGTGTGGGAACCGTCCACCGTCGAGGATTTCGCTTCCTACACGGTCTGGATTTCCAACGCCCCGGTTGAGGACCTCTCCACCGCCTATGCAGCCTTTGGAAGCAACCCCCAAGCCTGCGGTTGTTTCTCGTTCAGCAAACAGTGGATTGACGAGCGAACCAACCCGATTCAACTCACGCTCTCGACGGCCCTGGTCGTTCCCGAGGGCGGTTCGCTCGCCGATGGCACCCCCGGCCTCATTCAAGCCGGTGTGGAGTATTTCGTGGCGGTTACCGTTCACGACCTTCGAGGAAACGTCCACTTGACCGATCTGACCCAAGTGAGTGTGACACCCATTGACAACATCAACGACAACACGGCTCCTGACCGGCTGACGGACCTGTTCCTGACCGACCGCCCCAACGACAACGGTCGTGCGTTGCTGCTCGACTTCGAACTGTCCGAGGCCGGTGATGTCGCCGCCTACCATGTCTTCGCTGCGACCTACAACTTCTCCGGCGAAGTCGGGCAGCAGGGCGATCTTTCCAACGACCCGCTCAAGATTGCGAGCTTGGAACGCTCGCCTGAACTCCCGCTGGTGATCGACGTCGTTGCCGACGATGCACCCGTGATTCCGGGTCAGGAAATCTGGGTGGCTGTCGTCGTGGAGGACTCCTCGGGCAACGCTTACACCGACATGCTCAGGATGATCTCAGCCAGTGCGACCGATGAAGGCATCACGGACCCGGGCGTGTACTTGCCCGACATCGCCAAGGTGAACGCAGAATGGTTTGAACAAACCAGCATCTTCGTTGAGTGGGAACATTCGGTTGACGCCAACGTCCGAGGCTATCATGTCTACATCAGCGATGAGATGTTCACGTCCACCGACGATGCCACGAAGGTTGGAGAGACGGTGTCGGCCAATTCCTTGCTCATCACGACCGATGTGTTCGAAGGTCTCAGCAACGCCACAGCGTACTACATCGGCGTGGTGCCCTACGACGACACAGTGGCAAAATCCACGGTCGAATCGGTCAAGTTGACGCCCCTTGACGGCAGCGGTGCAACCACCGATGATGTCAGCGACGGCGGGCCGTTCACGCTCGAATCCTTGCTTACGACGCCGAACCTCATCGCAGCAGGCATGGTTCTCATCGTGGTTATGCTCTTGGTGCTCATCGTTCGCGCCCGTGGAAACTCGAGCCGTCGCTCCAAGAACTGGGAATTGCAAGAAGCCACGTGGGGCATTCAGGACTCGAGTTGGGACTCGCCGGCACCGGCTGCACCACCTGCGCCGCCCGCCGCTGTTCCAGCGCCACCGGCCGGCATTTCAACGCAGCAAGCCAACGACATCTATGCAGCAGCCAACCGCATCCAGAGCCAGGATGTCGGACGGACGGCCTACCAACCTGCGCAGCCCGTGCTCCAACCTCAGGTTGACCCCTCGCTGCTGGACGGTCTGCTCGACGAACCTTCGGCTGCTCCTCGCATGCCCGAAATTGACACCTCCTTCCTCGACGATTTGTTGTGAGGCCTTGCCATGGCGTCAACCGGCCCCCGCTCCGAGGTGTTCACCACGGTGCTGGTCAACGAAGACGGTGAGGTGGCGGATTGGCCTGCCCACCGGCAACGACTGACCGAGCACGCACAGCGACTTCGCCTTGCCCTTCCGGAGAATGAACCCTCCATCAACCCGCCATCAACCGCACCCTTGGGCCTTGCTCGCATTGGTTTCACCGGCGATGGCTGGCATGTTGCCTACCGCCAACTCGGTGTACGAAACGAAGACGTCGATGCCATCTCCGTGCCTGCTCCACGTTGGAACGACCGGACCAACGGGACGAAACACGGGGATTGGGAAGCCTACACGTTGGCCAAACGGGCCGCAGAAGACACCGGTTGCGATGCGGCATTGCTCGTTCACGACCACGCCATTGTGGACGCCGATCGGGCCACACCGTTGGTGTTGGATGAAGACGGCACGGTATGGATGGCGCCCGATGAGGCCGGTGGTGTGGACGGCGTGGTCGCCAAACAACTCGAACGATGGCTACCGGGTGTCGGGCTCCCCGTCGTGAAGGGGAACTTGAACGAACGAACGGTCGCCCGCTGTGCTGAATTGGTGCTGGTTGGCACGGGCATGGGCGTGTGTCACGTCAGCAGCCTTGACGGGGTCACCCTCGGCGACGCCCGGGCCCTCTCAACCGCGTGCCATGCCTTGCTGTCCCAACATTTTACCAAAGGGGGCACGTGGTCCATCGTGAGGCCGCACCATGTCGCAACGCGTGATGGCCATCGTTGAATCCTTGGAGGCCAACGGACTTCTCGGTGAAGCAGCGTTTCGCTTTGGCGCCCCGGACCGCGTCCTCTTGGTTTCCGGTGGCCCCGTGTCCCATCTTGCTCGCTGGTCGCTCATCGCTGCGCCCGCAACGAAACGAGTCGTGGTGCGTCAGCCCGCCCGTTCCGAAATCCCAGCTGCTGAACCTCATCACCCGTTGGAAGGCGATGTTCGCTTGGTCGACGACCACCCCCTGCTGCGGGCTGACGTTGAGGAATGGAAGCACGGTTCATGGTACCACAGCGTAACCTTGCGCGCCGGAGGTCTGGGCGACCTCTTCAACAAACTTGGGGGTATCACCGCTCAAGACCCGTTTGAACGAACCCACGGCGTCCAACTTCCTCACCGACCCTTCTGGTCGGGAGCCTTGGCCTACGACCTCGTTCAGTGGACTCAGCCACTGCGGCTTCAACATCCTCCGGAAGAAGGGGCCATCCTCGCCGTTCTTTGGTGCGTGGAAAATGGTGTGGTCGTGGACCATGCCAGCGGCGTCACCGCCGTGTTTGGCAGCGACGGTGCATGGTGCGACGCTGCATCAAACCTTGAGCTGCAGGAAAACACCAGCGTTCATGTTCCAACGCCAACCCCCCACCGAGAAGCGGTCACGCACACCGACGAGACGCATGCGGACAACGTGGAGGCCGTCCGTGAAGGCATCGTGGACGGACAGGTCTACCAGGTCAACATTGGCAAACACTGGCAGGGCGAAATCGACCACCCCTACGCCGTTTTTCAGCGCTTGATGCGGGACAACCCTGCACCGTTCTCTGCCTACGTCCATGCTCAGGACCTCGGCCTGGCGCTGGCAAGTTCGTCTCCAGAATCCTTGCTCGTGGTACGGGACGGTACCCTGCAGACCTCTCCGATCAAAGGCACCTGCCCGCAGGGGAGCACCCGAGAGGAAGCCTCCAAATTCAGAGAAGCCATGATCAGCGACCAGAAAGAGCGGGCCGAACATCGAATGTTGGTGGACCTGATGCGCAACGACCTCACACAGGTGGCCGAACCCGGCAGCATCAACGTGGAGCGTTTTGACGTCGAATCCTACGCCAACGTTCAGCATCTCGTGAGCCACATCACAGCCGCCCTCAAACCAGCCCTTGGAGGGGCTGAAGCGCTGGACGCTGTCTTCCCCGGCGGTTCCATCACGGGCTGCCCGCGGACGGTGGTCTGCGCTGTCATCGATGAACTGGAGCAGTGGCCTCGTTCCTTCTGGACCGGGTCCATCGGCTACATCGACGTGCACGGTGGTCAAAGCGCGTGGAACATCCTCATTCGAACCCTTGAAGCCCATCGCGTGGGCGGCCGATGGCAAGCAACGGTCGGGGCCGGAGGCGGCATCACCATCGCCTCGGAGGCCAAAAAAGAGGTTGAAGAGGCGGCTTGGAAAGGGGCGGCGCTCCGCATAGCGGCGGGTTGGATGCGCAGGGAACACACGGCATTGCCAAGTGGAACCCTCGGGATTCATCCGCTTCAGCCTCCAGGCCAAGCAGCAGGTGGTGTTTCTTGTGGCCGAATCTTGGAACTGGAACAGCAGGGGGATGAGGCGCCAACCGGCGGCGTCCTGTTCGTTGACAACCTCGATTCATTTTCCCTCAACATCGCTGATGCTGTGGCCCAAACCGGCCGAGACGTCGTCGTCGTCAAGGGGCGAGCGCCGCAGAACGAGCGTTGGTTGGACCCCGTGGCGCTGCACGACCTGCTCGACCGCTTGGAACCGAGTCACCTCATCCTCGGTCCTGGTCCCGGTCGCCCCGATGATGCAGTCCTGACGATGGCGCTGGCTCACCACGCCCTCGCAGGGCAGTTGCCGATGCCGGTCCTCGGTGTGTGCTTGGGTCATCAAGCGTTGGCGCTGGCCGATGGACGACAGGTCAACCCCTCGCCGTTTGGCCCGGTTCACGGCGTACCCGTGGACATTGAACACGACGGGACGGGCGTCTTTCCTGCCCAGCCTGGGTCATTGAAACTGACGCGCTACAACTCGTTGGTCGCTGTGGAAAACGGCGAACATACCTTGCTGGTCAACGCCACCGAAAGCACCTCAGGTCTCATCATGGGCGTCCGCCATCCAACCCTTCCCGTTCACGGCGTGCAGTTCCATCCCGAGTCCATTGGTTCTCGCGACGGTCAACAACTCATCCACCAATTTCTTTCCAGTCAAGCGGATGGTTGAAGAATCCCGTGCCGTTGGGTCAAACGGGGGACCACCATGCCAACCTGTCGCCACTGCGGTAGCACCTATCCTCGTGAGTTCTTTATTCACGGCAATGGACCAAATACGCAGGTCTGCGTACGCTGCGGCGTTGACCACGGACTGGTCACGAAGGACGAAGTTCCCGTGCTCTTTGAGAAGAACACCACAAGTGCGCGGTTCTCTGCCGTTGCTCGACGTTACAGCGTCTTCCTCTACCTCCCCTTCCTCTGGGTGTTGTGGGGAGCCACCCTGTCCGACGTTGAACCGTGGGGCTTGTTTTTCCTCATTTTGCTGATCTTGCTCACCCTCGCTGCACCGGTCCTCTTCATCTATCGAGGCGGCCAATATTCGGGTGATATGGCTCGCTTAACGCCGGCCTACGACCGCCCCAAGGGCCACTGAACTCACGACTTGGCGTGAATCTTCAGCACGTCGCCATCGCCCAATTCATGGTCGGCGCCGACCACACGTCGTGTGCGTCCGTCAACGCCTCGGATGAACCCTGCTTCCAAATCGGTGTGAACGCGTCCAGCCAACGCTTTCGCATGAAGCCCAGACGGGACCACAAACGCATCAGGTAGGACCCGTCCGTCGCCGTCGACCCAGTGCGATTCGTCCTGCACGGGATAGACCACGATGTGGTTGAGTTGGTCGAAGAGCACCTCATCCATGAGACGAGCGATGCCCGTGCCACCGGCCTGTTCGAGCCGCTGGTTCATGTGTGAGAGCGCCTTTTGCTGCGCCTCGTTCAGGGAAGCGTCTGCATGGACGGTGAAGGAGGATTGCCCGCTTTGGTAGTCGATGAGACCTGAAGATGCAGCCCTTCGAAGTGCCAATTCCATGTCGGCCATGCAGGCCACCATCGTTCGGTCGGCAAAGGCATCGAGCACGCCCGACGGGGCGATGTCCATCTTGTTGGCGGCGTAGACGATGGGGAACAACTGCTTGCGCATGCACTCGCCCAAGAGATGGAGCGAGGCGGCATCCCAATCCCAGGGTTGAGCCTCGGAGGTGTGGCGCTGGTTGAATTCAAACATCGCTTGTGCCACCTTGACGGGCGTGGCGCCTAGGCCGCTGAGGCGTTCATGAACGAAGGACGTCAAGCCCTTCTCGCCTTCGGCCTGCACCCGGCGCACCCCTCGGTTCCAACCGTCCTCCAGCAAGCCACCGATCCAAGCATCCAATTCGTGTTCAAGGAACTCAATTTCTGCTCGAACGGACTTCACCGCCGTTTCGGTGTCGCTTGAAGCCCCGTTGAACTGGCCCTCAATGTCCGTGGAGCCGGCGGCATCGACGACCTGGATGAGCACGTCACAATTGGCCAAATCCGCCAAGAAGGCGTTTCCACGGCCGCGGCCTTCGCTCGCGCCCGGCACAAGTCCCGCCACGTCGACCAGCGCCACGGGAACACTTCGGAGGTGGCCGACGCAGGAACCGGTCCTCGGCTCGCAAAGACTGCCTTGGCGCGGGTCGTCCTCACCGGCAGGCTCGAGCCGCCCCTCGCCTTCCAGTTTCTCACGAAGGTCCTTGCACGGGCACGCCAATCGCGCCTCAACAAAGGCGACGCCGACGTTGGGGTCAATGGTACAGAAGGGGTAGTTGGCAATGTCTACTTGAGCCAGCGTGGCCGCACTGAAGAACGTCGATTTTCCCACGTTCGGTTTCCCAACGAGGCCGATGCGCACCCTGAGCACGCCCTGCGGGTTCACTCCTCTTCGTGAGCCGCCACGATGTTGTGGTCTCGCTTGATCTGAGCGATGGCGATGTCAAGTTCAGGGAGGTTGAGTTCCCCGTCGCCGTCCAAATCCATGCTCTCGACCAGTTCAGCGGCTTCCATGGAAGACAGTGCTTCAACGTCTGAAGCTTCGAGGGCAGCCAGGAATTCTCGGCTGTCGATCTTCCCGGAATCGTCCAGGTCCATGCTTTGGAACAGCTCGAACACCGACTGGTTGGTGTTGGTCAGGTACTGAACAAATTCGACCATGACGGAGGAAGCGGTGGCGGGGAATTCCTTGACCTCGTCGTTGTGAAGTGCTGAATCGACAGCGATGACGGTTGAACCTCCTTCGTTGGCTTCGGTCTCACTGACCACCAGGGTGGTGTCAACGCCCACGCCTCGGCCGATGAGGTCCCGAATGGTGGTTGAAGAGCCGGAGGTCAGCGTGTAGGTGGCCACATCAGAAACGTCGTTGACTTCGATGGAACGGCCCGTGGAAGCAATCCCCGTACGAATGACGACCATGGTGGACAGGATGGCGCCGATGGCGGCCAGGTAGAACAGGGCTGCACCGGTCAGGTAGAAGCCACCGTTGTTAGCAACGACGTCTTCAATTTCAGAAGCAGCGACGGCGTTGCCGGTGAATTCGCCGGTCAGGTAGGTGAGGGTCGATGCCACACCACCAACGAAGACCAACCAAGTGGCCAAGGTGGCCGTGGACGGCGTAGCGAGGGGCTTGCCGATGGCGTTTGGGTAGTTGGTAAAGGCACCCGCCAGAACCAGAAGACCACCTACGGTGAACAGCATGCTCATGTTGACGATGTCGCCCATGGTGCCGAGTTCACCCGTGCCAACGAACGTGTCCATGGCGGTGAAGTAGCCACCGATGGCAAAGAAGGGCAGGGCGATGAACGCCATGCTCGCGGCGACGGCCCCCGGTTGCTTGACCACGGCGCTGAGACCGGAGCTGGCGGTCATGAGCAGGTTGATCGATGCGGCGAAAATGGGCAAGACGCCCAGCGTCAACAGAATGGCACCGAGGTTGGTGACAAAGTTGCTGGCCGACGCATCGGTCATGAAGAACGGTGGGATGGTGATGAACAAGAGCAACATGCTGGCACCGCGGAGGGAGCCGGACCAAATCGGTTGCTTGGCCGTCATGGGGATCACGTGGTAGCCCACCGAGAACATGAGCGCCAACGGCACCCAGCCGTAGGCCACACGTTCGGCCAGCCACACCATTTGGGTCGCATCGGCCAGTTCGCCGAAGAACATGTAGAGCATGGAGAGGATGTAAGCGGCGATGGCCATGATGAGGAACCATACGCTCGTTTGGAGTTCCTGCTCGCCTCGGTTCGCAGCGGTGATGAGGATGTTGATGAACACCGGAACCAGCAACAGGCCAACAGCGAGGGTCTCCAAACTGTAGAGGACCGTGCGAATCGGGTTTTCGGAGGTGTCGATGTCGAGGAAGCCGAAAATGAACGGCAGGATGTAGGTGGCAAGGAGCACGACCGACAGAAGCAGGGCGACCATGGAGGCGTTGGCTTCGCTGGCCAAGCGGCCGTTGCCGTTTCGTGCAGCAGCGACCATACCGCTGCCCACCAGCCCGTACAGCAGAGCGATGGAGAGGAAGTTCAGCGTAGCGTCCTTGAGCGAAGAGCCGTCATCGTACGACCAGCCCACGCTGGCCAGCGAGTCAAGCGCCGTCGGATCGTAGGTGTGCCAACCCATCAGGAACCCGAGGAGCGTGGCGAACACCAGCCAGAGCATACCGAAGTTCATCCACGTTCGGGAACCACTGCCGTCCTTGTCGTCAAAGATGTCGACGAGGCCGGGTGGGTTCTTCTGGAGAACGAACAAGCCGATGTGCTTCAAGGCCCCGCCCACGGTTCCAACACCTTTGGAGAGGGATTGGGCAAGAAGGAAGAGAAGCGCAAGAAGGGCGCCACCTGCAATGAAAATGAGTTCCATGCATCACACCTCCTTCACTCGGCGAGGACCTCACCCACCAAGGTTGCCACAATGGCACCGATACCGATCAAGAAGCCGATGAGATAGTACCAGATGCCGCTGCCGCCCAAGTTTTGAACCAAGGGCACGAGTTCGCCAAGCAGCGGGAGGTTGTCCCAACCGAAGACGTTTGAAAACAAGGAATAGAGGCCGAGCATCCCGACAAAGAACAGGGTCAGGACGATGCGACTGGCTGCGGGTTCTCCCGTTCCGACCGTCGTGTCGGGAAGGGCTCTGGAGTTCGTCATACGGTTCACCTCAACTTGACCCCATAGGGGTCAATCCTGCGACGAAACATCCGGTGATAAACATTGACCACTTTCAACACGGAATCTTGTCATGCAGGCCCTCGCTTAGGGGGAGCGTAGACGATGGACGGGCGAACCACGGCGAGGCTTCGACAACCCGAGGGGGACGGGAAGTTGGCGTTCCAATTCCACCTCAGCCTGCCAAACCGTTTCGCAGACGCATGAAAGCCCTTCAAATTCCAACAGACTCCCCGAAACCGCATAGCGCTCAATCGCCGCAACGACCTCAGGGTCGCACTCGCCGCAGTTGTGAGAACCGCGTATTTTTCCTCCAGCCGTCGGGTGAACGATGAGGCGGGCCACCTGGTCCGCATCACCGTTGATGCCCCCTTCCGGGTGAATCAGCGGGTGGGCTCGTCGAATCATGTCGACCAGCGACCACAACCACGGTGGACGATACTCGTTGTGTCGATGCAGTCGGTCGATGACCGTCCCGCGCTGGATGTTCATCGGGTTGACCGAGATCTCATCGGATTGTTCGGCCACCGCTCCAATCCATTCGACGCAATGGTCGAGCGCATCGGCTTCGTTCATGAACGGAGGCTTGAACATCAGGTAGGTTTTGATGCGAAGATTGAATTTTTTCAAGTTTTCAACGGCCCTATCCCACGATTTGGTGGTGAACCCTTTGTTGACGTGGAACCGCAGGACCTCGTCGTCGTAAGCCTCCAGTCCAATCGCCACGGTGAAGTCCGGGTTGATGGCCGTCGCCCACGCCAACTTCTCCTCGGTGAGTTGTTCACAGCGGCTCTCAACGATGAGTTCCTTGGCCATGTCAGCGCAGTCCCGAAGCACGGTTTCTTGGAATTCGACGGGAATTTCCCTGTCCTCCAACAGGCTCCCTGAGGTGTAGACCTTGACCATGGCTTGGTCCTTGAAATCGTCAAACTTGGCCTTGGCCGCTGCCCACTGCGCATGCAGATCCTCGTTGGTCACGTCGTCGCGTGTGTCGTTGAAATAGCCACAGAACGTGCAACCGGACGACCACCACCAGTGGCAACCCTTGGTTCGCAGAATGACGGTGACGGCGCTGCACGGGGTTCCGTCGGCCAGCACCTCGGGGGTCGTGTAAACGGTCGCCGGTTCACTGGCGTCCCATGACTGCTGTTTGGCTTTGGCCCATGGGGTGTTGGCAGGCGCCTTGACCAAGTCGTGAATGCGAAGCCCTTTCTGCCCGCTTCCAAGCAACGGCAAAGGATTGGGGCTCGCCATGTCGTCCACCGTAGATGGCCCTCAGTGTCCCTCGTTTCAAACCACCGCATCCGGCTGACCGATGCTATCCTCAAAAAACGACACCATTCGGTCTCGGTATTCATCGGGCTGCGTCAACATCAGAGTGATGTGAGAGAGGATGCCTTCCTGGTCGCGGTCGTTGTGGGCCACGCCGGAAGATTCGAACCAGCATTTGGCCGTACCGTTCTGCGAAACGCTGGCTTGCGCTGCTTCGCACATGGACTCACCGTGGTGGATGTTGATGCGAATGTCTTCGAGGGACTGGGTGATGTAAACCGAACGGTCACCCACGGCCTTCATGGCGTTGATGGGTTCGTATTTGACGAGGTTATCGCCCGAAGAGACCTTTCCTGCGAAGATGGCGGCGTCCTCAAAAACACGGGGAACCCAGCAAACTGGAGTTCTTCCTCAATGATGGTGCCCATGGAGGAAAACGGCGAGTCGAGGAACACGGATTGGAGCTGCGGTTCCTGCTCAAAGGCGATGGCAAGGGTTCCCGCACCGAGGGAAATGCCCAGCGCGCCGATGCGCTCAGGCGGGACGTCTTTCTCGTCTTGGATCCACTGCCAGACCGCCAAGATGTCCCGGTACTCTCGCTGACCGGCGGACACCAAGCCGTCCTCAACCGTGCTATCACCGTGGTCCCGCATATCAAAAAGAACGACGTTGAACCCGGCCTGATGGAGCCAAGCCGCTGGAATCAACACCTCGTGATTGGCTTTGCAGGAACGGATGCCATGAACGAGGATAACCCAAGGCTGCGATGCGTTGTGCTCCATTACCCAACCGGTCAGGGTGATGGATTCTTCCGGCATCTCCACCGTGATGTTGTCCCATGCATCAAAGAACAGCGGTACAAGGTTCGCAGCCAACGTCTCGTTCTTCTGATGTGTGACGACGCTCACGTCCTCGTGCCAGAGTTCCACGCTGAATTCGTCCGGGGAATTGCGTTCTGAATGACCGGAACACTCGAGGTTGCTCGCCGCTGCCTGCGTGTAGACGAGGTTGCCGGCCTGGTAGTAGACCACCGGCATGCTGACGATCAAAAACAACAACACTGCAGGCACCGTTCTTCGCCAACCGCTCATTCTTCTTCCTCCGGTTTTGTCTCGAACACCACGCTTCTACCTGCCATCACGTGCATGCCTTTGGGGTGCTCCTTGTGCTTGTCCTCCGCCGTGATGATTGAAGAAATGTATGCCTCTGCAGGGACGCGAAGGTCCACTCTCGAGCCCAATCGTATCATGCCGATGCGCTGACCGCGGCGGACCGTGTCCTCGTCGTAGAGGTAAGGCACCACGGTTCGGGCGAGCGCCCCTGAGATTTGCGTGATCTCAATGCGGTGGCCGTTGTCCAATCGGTGAACGGAGCGAACCCGCTCGTTGTGCTCGCTCTCCTTGGTGTAGGCGGGTCGGAAGGGGCCGCGACGCAGCCCTTTCCCCGTTCGATGTTCAATGCGTTCAATGCGCCCTGCACCGGGAGCTCGGTTGACGTGGACGTCGAGGGGCGACATGAACACCGCCATCCGCCACACATCGGTGGGCGCTTCTTCGCCTGTTGGAACAGGTTCGAACCGTTGCTCGGTCGCCAAGCTGAGCGGGTCGCCCAGCGGTTCGGGGTACCAGTCACCCGTCACTGGATCGGACTGACAACGACCGCTGTCCATCTCTTGTTTGCTCGGGCGGCGGCCGGTTGCGCGTTCTCTTCGCAGAAACATGACATGACCGTCAGCAGGGGAGACCAAAACGCCGGGCGTGCGAGGAATCGGTCGGTCGGGGTCCCGCCAAAAGTAGCCCATGAACACGGCTGCCATGAGGCAGCCCATGCCAAACAACGGCACCAAACCGGCGAGCGGGTTAATGATGGAGCCAATGATGAGGGCGCTGATGCCCATCATCGAGAGCGTGAGAACGGGGCTGTGCCCACCGGGGGCCAACCCGGCCATTCAATCACCTACTCCGAGGCCCAGGGGTCTTGACTGTCGCCCCAGGAAGCAGGCGCCTCTTCTGGGGCTGCTTCTTCGGCAGGGGCCTCCTCTTCCTGAGCAGGTTCTTCAACGGCCTCTTCGACAGGGGCCGCTTCAGCGGGCGCTTCTTCAACGATCTCAACGGCTGCCGTGGCTTCTTCAGCTTCGGCCGAGGCGGCCTCTTCTTCAGCCATTTCTTCGGAGCGGGCCTGAACCATCTCTTCCACGCGCTCGGTGAACGCACGGGACATGTGCTGCGACTTTCGCTCGGATTCAACAGCGCGCTCGATCATCTCGTAGCGTTCCTTGATGGCCTTGTTCAGGTCTTCGAAAATCTGCATGTGGTCCACGTACCAGTCGTCTCGGGCCTTCATCTCGGTGACGGCCAATCGGAGGTCGTTGTCCAGTTCTTCAGCGATGCCGAAAACCTTGCCCAGACGGTCTTTTTCGCGGGAATACTTCTCTTCCATCTTCTCAAGTTCTGGTTCGAGGTGTTCGACCCGCTTGGAATTCTTCGTAGCCTTCATCTCAAGTTCACGAACACGCACATCTTTCTCGGCGATGATGGATTCGAGCGATTCCTTCTCGATTTCACGGTCGATGATCTCCTTCTCGAGCACCTCGATTTCGGCCTTGGCGTCAACGAGCTCTTTCTCCTGCGTCTCGTAGGCAGCGAAGAGTTTCTGCAAGCGGTCCGTTTCGGTGGCCAAGGCTTCCTCGAGTTGCTTGATTTGGACCTCAGGCGTGATGGTTCCTTCCGTCATGACTTCACCCGGAGGACAAGCCTCCATCTTCACCGAGTTCACTCCTCCCTATCAAGCCGACGCTCGGAAGGGCACCGAATCCGCACGCCTTGGCCAATGTTCTGCTCAGCGAAGTGCGTCGGTCGCCGCCACCAATTCACGGGCGATGCTGACCTCGCCCATCGAGTGGCCGGCATCCGGCACCATCACCAGTCGGCTCTGCGGCATCGCCTGATGGAGTTCCCAAGCACTGCGCGGCGGGCAGACCACGTCGTAGCGACCCTGCACGATGACCGTAGGAATGTGTTGAATCGCATCGACGTGGTTGAGAATGTAGGCTTCCTCAACAAAAATGGCGTTGATGAAGTAGTGGCACTCAATTCGAGCAAACGCCACGGCGAAATCGAGGTCTTCGGCCTTGTCGAGGTATTCTGGATCGGGGAACAATCGACTGGTGGCCATCTCCCAGCGGGTCCACTCCTTGGCGGCCGCACGACGAACCTCGACGTCATCGCTGGTCAGTCGGGCGTAGTAGGCTCGAATGAGGTCGGCTTGTTCGGCCTCGGGGATGTGGTCGCGGTAGGGCGCAAAGGCATCGGGGAACAGATGGCTTGCGCCGTCCTGATAGAACCAGTGAAGTTCGGACTTCCGACACATGAAGATGCCACGGAGGACCAGACTTCGAACTCGTTCAGGATGATGCTGCGCGTAAATGAGGGACAGGGTGGAGCCCCACGAGCCACCGAACACGTGCCACGTCTCAACGCCCAAATGTTCGCGAAGGGCTTCCAAATCACTCACCGAGGCGTGCGTGTTGTTGTCTTCGAGTTCGGCGTACGGCGTGGATTGCCCGCAGCCTCGCTGGTCAAACTGCACGATGTTGAAGGCTTCAGGGTCGAAGTATTGCCGATAAGAGGGCTGACCTCCACCGCCAGGACCGCCGTGAATGACCACGACAGGAATGCCATCGGGGTTTCCGCTTTGCTCCCATGCGATGGTGTGCATGTCCGAGACGGCGAGCATGCCGGTGGTGTGCGCCTCGATGGGCGGGTAGAGAACATCGGCCAGCGTCGTGGTGGTGTCAAGCATGGACCCGGGAAAGCGACACCGTGCATCTTCCTTTCGCCATGAACACCTTCATGAGACGCCGAGGGTGGCCATCTTGCATGAGCCTGCGCCCAGCGACGGATTTGTTCAGTGAATGGGCCGACGTCGGTCGGGATGAAGGCATGGAACGCGGCCACAGCGCCAGCGTGGACGTGATGCTCGACCGTCTGCTCAACGGGTGGAACCGTCCGTTCACAGCCATGGACATCGGATGTGGAAACGGTTGGGTCGTCCGTCGGCTCGCTGCACACGATGCGTGCCTGCACGCCAGCGGCGTGGACGGTGCGCCGTCGATGATCGCCAAGGCACGAGCCCTCGACCCAGAGGGCGACTACGTGGAAGCCATGCTCCCAGATTGGAAGCCAGACGAACCCGTGGATTTGGTCCACACGATGGAGTGCCTGTACTACCTCGAGGAACCGCTTGATTTTCTCATCACCATGCATGACGAGTGGATGAAACCCGGCGGCCGACTCGTCATCGGAGTCGACCACTACACGGAAAACCCGTCAAGCCACGACTGGGGGCCCTCGTTGAACGTCCACATGGCCCTCTTGAGCATCGGCGAGTGGACCGCCGGACTTGAGGCGGCCGGCTTTACTGACATCAAAGCCGAGCAGGTGGGCGCCAAGGAAGGTTGGGCCGGGACGCTGGTCCTCACGGCTCATCGTCGAGACGACTGACGAAACCCAAGGGCTCACCTTCAGGAGCGCAACGGCGCAAGTCGCCCCGATAAAACGCACATTGCTGGCAGGTGAGGGACCCGGAAGCGAGACGACCGGGTTCTTGGTGGTGAGCGTCGAGGTGAACCGAGGCTCGCCAGTCCAGATGCGCCAACACGTCCGCTTTGGCTTGTTCAAAGGCGCCCTGCGAGAGTTCCACCATTCGGCCGTTGGCGCCCAACAGCAGGGCGGGTGGCAGGAGACGGCGACGCTCGGATGCCGGTTTTCGTGCTTCAATGGCCTCCAGAGCCATTGAATACAGCGTGAGTTGCAAGCGGTGCTCGTGCAAGATGGCCGCTTCATCATCGCTTTGTGGAACGGGATTGGTTTCCTCGGGACCCACGCGTTGGAGGGGATGGCCTCTGGATGGGTCCTCAGCGTTGAAGCCACCTAGGCAACCTCGCGTTTTGAGGTCCACCACCTTCAGCGCCCCCTGCCCGTCGTCGTCAACCAGCGCCAACACCAAATCAGCCCGACCGCTGAAATCCATGTTGACGTGCTCGACCACCGATGGGGCGTGCGACCCAGGCTCCACTGATTCATCCGCCGAGGTCGCCCGTTGGAGGCGCTCCCGATGGAAGAACGGAAGTTCGGTTCTGACCGCTTCAACCGACCACCCGTGCAAGGTCGCTCCTTGGACCCACTGGCCGAGCAGTCCACGGTCGATGAGCGAGCTCAGGTGCATCAACCGCTCTCGCCACGATGCTTCGGGGGAGGAGATGGCTTGTTCAGCACCAAATCCGAATTCGTTCATGACGCGCCCGACGGTCGCATCCGAGGCCAAGTCCTCGTCAGCCTCGTGCAGCCATGAGGCGTCCAACGAAGGCGTCTGCTCCGCCTTCGCACGAGGGTTTCGCAGCCCGATTTCCAGCACCCGGTGCATCATCAAACCGAACGTGGTGGGCTCGGGCCATGCCCGCTGTGGAGGAGCTGCTGTCGACGCCTGCGGGAGAAGGAAGGGCTCGGTCGACCATCCTCGTACGTGTTCCAGCCAGTACCGTCGCGGGCAGGCGAAGGTGGCGTCGAGGTGATGAGCAGCGCCCTTGATGTTCTCTTGAAGGCGAAGCGGGGGCGCCGTGGAATGGCCGGTCGCTTCCATGGTCTCGAGGTGCGAGGCCAGCGCCCGTGCACGTTGCTGCGGCGAAGGGGGGTCAACGGGGTCAAAGCACAACGGGTGGTGATACAGCCTCAAACCGCTCAATCCGGGCTCGCGGAGTTGCGATCCGTGGAGCAGCGCGCTCGGATTGAGTGCTGTTTGGTGCTGTTGAGAACTAAAGAGAGGCAAGACAGGCGCCTCAAGTTCTGCCGCTGACACCCATGGGGCATCACCACCGGCGGACCACGTGGCTCTTCGTAGCCCCTCGATGAACATGCGACCCATCGTTCGAGGGTCGGGAGCGAACCGAACCGACAGCGTTCCGTTCTCTTCATCGAAGGTCGAACGGTTGCCCGGGCTGCCCGTGATGATGAGCCGGTCTTTCACTCGGGTCAACGCGACGTAGAATTTCCGACGCAACTCTGCCTTGTCCTGTGCTTTGTTCATCTCGGCTGCAAACGCCCACAGCCCGTCCTCGGGACGGTCTTTGGCTCGCCAGGGCTGAATGCGTCCGGCCAGCACCTGCGGAGTGACGAGAATGTTGTCCTGAACGGACATGCTGGCATCGGCCTTGCCGGCTGCAAACAACCCCGAAACCACGACCACCGGGGCTTGCAGCCCTTTGGAGCCGTGAATCGTCATGATTTGAACGGCTGTGGAATCCGGCTGCGTGATGGCTTGGGGGCCTTGCCGTCCCAAAGCCCGAACTTCGACCATGCGACGGCACATGGCGGCCGCATCATGACCCGTGTCGTTACCGATGGATTGGACGATGCCCACCCAGGCTTCCGCAAATTGACGCTGGGCGTCGTCGGGGTAGGCCACGAGCAAATCGGAGTGGTCAAGCACGGCGTCGAACACGTCGTACAGGGCGCCCCAGCTCATGAGTTGCTGAAGGTGGGCCAAAAGCGACCGAACGGCTTCGGATGGTGCATGGTCGATCAGGTGTGGCAGCACTTCAGCGCCGTCCTCGAGCGAGACCATGGCCTCGTGGACTTGGCGTTCAGAAAGCCCGACCACGGCCGAACGAGCGAGTTCAACCCCCGCTTTTCGCATGGTCGGTCGGGCCATCAGTGCCAACATCGCCATCAGCGGTTGAACCACCGGTTGCATGGACAGCAGCCCTTGTCGGTCAGCCATGACGGGAATGTTGCGAGCGCGAAGGCGGTCGACCAAATCGGGCAGATGTTTGCGTGAGTTGATGAGGATCATGATGTCCTGTGGCCGAACCGGTGGACCTGCCTCGGTGACCTCAGTCCACGAAGCGGCTTCGCTGTCCCACACCCTCGTGGACGACCCGTTGAGCAAGGCGTGAAGGCGGTCGGCGAGGAGTTCGTGTTCGAGGTGAACCTGCGACGCGTTCGGGTCGGCAAAGGTGTTGACGGGCACGTCCAAGTCAAGGGGAACCTCGGCGATGGTGCCCGGAATCGGGAGGAGCCATTCCAACACGCCGGGATGTTGGGTGGCACGGGCAGGGCGAAGACGTTGTGCTTCTGCGTGCCAGTCTCCGGGAAGGTCGTGGTAGCGAGGGTCAAAGACTTCGTCGAACATGTCGTTCATGGTCTCCATCAAATCGTGCCGTGTTCGGTGATTGGAGGTCAAATCAACGTGACCTTCAGCACGGCGCAACAAGCGCTGACCGACGATGGCAGGTTGGCCCGTTTGGTCTTCCTCGTCAAAGCGAACAAAAGTGTGGGGAGCGGACACGTCGCCGCTGTGTTCGTTGGAAAACGACCCGGTTTCACCTCCACCGCCAACGGGGCGGGGATCGCGGCCACAACCAGCCTCGCGAAGGTGGTCAAGGCGAGCCTCGCCCTCTTCATCGATGTTGAACTGACGAATGGCTTCCACCGCCCGTCGCATCACGGAGACCTCGGCTTGACGGAAACGGTAGATGCTCTGTTTCATGTCGCCAACAATGCAGACGGTGGGGTCCCAGGCACCCAACGGCCCTGCAGGGTCGTCGGGATGACGGCGACGGCGGCCCCAAAGCCGGGCCAGCAAACGATAGTGGGAGGGTTCGTATCTTGGTATTCGTCAATGATGAAGGCACGATACTGTCGGCGAAGTTCGCCCAGAATGGCCACACGTCGTTGGAGGTCTTCCAGCAATTTGGGTCGGTCGTTGAGCAGCGTGAGGGCGCGGGCGATGTGAGCGTCGGTCCACGGCTCATCGCCGAGCCCGTCCAAAGCATCGATGACCGCCGGCGGGTAGCGATGGCGACAGATGTCAGGGCATCGGGCCAGCAGCAAATCGGCAGCAAAGCGCTGCATGTCGTCAAAATCATGCATGTTGTCGAGGGATTTTCTTCGAGCGAGAATTTGATTGCACGCCGTGTGAATGACCTGAAGGTCGCTGAGCACCTGAACTTGGAGGTCGGCGGAGACGTAGGTGCCCCGGTCCCCCGCCTCACTGGGCAGCGGGTCGACCAAGGGGTCCAATCGAAGCGGGCTGTCGAGCGGCATGCCGTCAAAGCCATCCATCGGGTTGAGCAAGAAGGCAGAGCGAGCCAGCAAGCGAATGAGGGTCCCGTTGGCCGAGTTCAGCAGCGAGCGCAAACCGGGAAGGTGTGCTTTCCCGGCTTCGTAGAGGGTGTTCTTTTCGTCCTTTGAAAGCCCGGTGGCTCCTGTTTTTGAGGTCATGCCGGAGGGCCAGCCGTTGCCGTTGGGAAGGGCATCCCTTGGGAAAAACGTGCAGGATGGTTTGACCAAACCCGAGGCCGTGGCAATGCCAAGCAAGGCCTTCCAAACCCACGAAAGTTGCTCGCCAGCCTCCGTTGGGAGCGGTTGGGACGCGGCCCGGACAAGGTGGTTGAACCGGGTCAGGGACGTCGTGGCCTCGGCCGGCGCGATGCAGTTGGCGTGGTAGGGCAGGAAGGTCTGCACCCAATCACCCAACCTTCGTTGGAATTCCTCAATGAACTCGGGGAGCAGCTCCACCACCGGTTCGGCGATGGTGTTGAGCAGCACGTCCACGGGAGCAGGCCCCCGGACCGTTCCAGGCCAGTCCCATGTCCTCCGCTCGCTGAATCATGGAACGGTGAGACTGTTCAACGAACAGCGAACGGTCGAGCAGACCACCGAGGACGATCTCCGCTTGGTCCTGCCCGCCCAGTCGGTTCACGAGACGGTTGCGAGCATCCAAGAAGGCTTGATGATGATTCAAAACGCCCGCTTCTCGAGCATCATCAACGGAACGAATGCGCCAAACAGCGTGGAGCGTGTCCTGCACCATCAGTGGTTTTCGCTCCTCCGAGACTTGTTGGTTGGAGGGGTACAGGGCCACCAGGTCAACGTAAGGTTGCACCAGTTGGCTGAGGAAGGCATCGATGGTGGAAATAGGGGCTTCATCCAAGCCGGAGAGGAGCATTTCCACGTCGCCGTCGTTGCGCAACCTCGGGTCGAATACACCGTCGCGATCTTCGGGCGAGGGAGGGCGTGCCCGAGCCTGAGCAAGTCGATGCCGAATCCGGGCTTTGAGTTCAGCCGCTGACTTCCGAGTGAAGGTGATGGCCACCACCTCTGAGGGAAGCAAGCCGGGCCATTCCTGCAGGGCCGTACGTTCTCGTTTGGGTGCACGAAGCGCACCGTGACCGGACAGCGGCGTGCGTGGCCCCATGGGGGTGACGTGCGTGGCTCGTTGGTCGGCTGCAAACAGGTGCTGAACATAGCGCTCGGCCATGACCGTCGTTTTGCCCGTGCCTGCGCCTGCATCGAGCGCAATGTGCCGATCCAAATCCAACCCAAGCCGCTGGCTGTTGTTGAATTGGATCATCAGAAATCGCCTCCGCTGTACTGAGAGACATCGCAAGAGTGAGCCACGGCACAGTAGCTGCAGTGCGCGCCCGGTGTGGGGTGAACGTGCCCTTGCTGGGCGGTGTCGACCGCTCGTTGAGCGACGGTTAAACGTTCAGCCATCCACCGTCGGAAGGGCGTCGTGGTCGCACCGGTCGCCGTGGACGCTGGGAAGTGTTGCGGGAAGACCTGGGTGAGTTCGCCGATGGACAGATGGTCGCTCAAGGCGGCGAGGTCGCTGTCGAGTTCAACGTAGTGCGTGGTGGATTCGCCGACCTCGCTGGCGCCGACACCGATGACGCGGTCGTTGGGATGGAGAAGTTCCCAAGCACGGGCGTACAGGGCCAATTGGAGGTCTTCAAACAAGCACCGCATGTGCCGCAAGCCAGCGGAAGCGGCGTCCGGGCCCCGAACCGTCTTCAAATCCCGAATGACGACCAAGCGTTGCGCCGGTCGCGGTGCATCGTAAAGCGGGAACGGTGTGTCATGGTCAGCCTCGCTCAGCACACCTTGCTCAACGAGCACGGAACGAAGGGCATCGGGAAGGACCACGACGTCAACGCGGTCGGCGTAACCAAACAGACGGAAACCCGTCGTTTCATCGCCCCCGACGGTGTCGAGCATGACGGAACGTTCGCTCTCAAGCCTTGGGGACCATTCCATCGCCACGGGAGCGGCGTGCTCCAACGAAAGATCGGCGCTCAGCAATCGGGCAAGACGACCCCGGGGGGGCAGTTCGATTTCACCGTCTTGGTGAGCCTGCCACGACTCGGGCGTGGCATCGATGAGGTCCTTGGTACGATGGACGGAAACGGCGTTGTGGCGACCAAGCCAGTGTACATCCCGCTGGAGGAAATCAAGCACAGCGTCCCATCCCGCACGACCTTCGCCCATGGGGCCGAGGTGGAGCGGTTGAGGCTCAGCCGTGGTTTCGCCTCCCAAGGGCACACCGTGGCCTTGCAAGATCGCTGCTTCCGTCTCGTGCACCACTTGACCTCGGATTCGGATGTCGATGTCTTCGGTGCTCACCTCTTCATCGTCGTCAGCCCGGAGGTGTTGCTTCAGCCAGGCCTGCCGTGGACACTTGAGCCAAGCCTCCAAGCGGCTGGGCGACCACACCTCGCGTTCGAGTGGCAAGCCGAGTACGCCAAATCGTTGGGAAAGTCCAGCTTCTGATGGGACGTACGGCGGAAGCGGTCGCGGGTCGACGCTAACAGACACAGATTTCTCTTCACGATGACCCAAATGAGGGAACTCAGCGGCAGCGACGCCGTTCACCTTGAGCGAGGCCCGCGTTGGGCGGAGCGTAACGGCGTCCACACTGGCCAGATGGGTTCGGTTTGACCATGCAAAACTGGTGTGTTCGTCGAGGTGTTTGGCCAGCGGTTGCCGCCGCCTCCGGTCGGCTTGAACCTCGCCTTCGAAGGCGTGAAGGAGCGCCACGGCGTGATTGGGCATGACGTTGGGTTCGAGGTGCGAGCGGACGTCGAGACCGAGTTGCTGACGCCGGTCCCGACCGCTGAAACCAAAGCGAACCGTCCGCAAGCCGGACGCCGTGTTGGCGGTGGCGTGCATCACCGGCGTCAGCCAACTGCCGTGACCGTCTTCACGCACTGACCATCGGAACGGACGAGGCTCACCTTCCCCCTCATAGGTTGAGGAAGGGAGAAACGAGGGCGGAGTGCGCATGGCATCCCAAGCCCCGGACCGTTGGACATCCGCCAGCCATTCAGCCAACGGCGCACTTGGGCCTCCACCCTCTTCAGGTGAGGAGTCAAAGACGACCACCGTGGGGGCTGCGTTGAGCAAATGGCGAAGATGATGGCGGCCACGGCGGACCAACCGGTCGGTTTGAAACAACCCAAGTTCGAGTTGAGCCGAAGCGTCCAGCCAAGGCGTGATCGAAGAGCGCATCGACCATGAATCGACGTCCAGACCGACGAGCAGCAGCACGTCGGCGTCGCACCCGAGGGCGTCGTCGGGCGTGGCCACGTTGATGCGGTCGGTCCGCGAGGTTTGGTGCGTGAGTTCTGTTGAAGACCCGATGTGGTCAAGAAGGTCCACGAACGCAGCGCCATGGTCCTCAAACGGAAGACCGTGGTGGTGAAGTTGATGCTTGATAGCGTTCAAAGCTTCCACGAGCGCCTGGAGGGTCCCGAGGCCTGCATCGAAGGGTGCTCGCCGGTGTTCAAATCGGGCCACATCAATCGAGGTGAGCAACCACGAGAGCCACGCCATACCGGAGGCAGGAAGGTCGGGCATCGGCAGTTCAACACCGCTGGTGCACCCCACCACCGGGCGTCGAAGCAGATGACGGTCTTCGGGGGAGAGAAGCGGTGCCCAGGCGCGAAGCAAACAAGCCAGCCACCACTGCGTCTGTTCGAGCGCTCTGGCCTTTTCTTCAGGACGTCGTTCAGCGAAGGAAGGCTCAGCCCCAGCAAGAACACCAAGCCAGCGGGCGATGGCTCCCGGGCCGCCGAGAACATGGAACTGCCGTGCGATGTCGTCCAGGACCGCAGCGTCAGGCTGAGGGCGCCACGTTCCCTCGCTGGGATGGTTCATTTCAGGAAACAGGTCATCGTTGAAGGGGACCACGGATGAGAAGAACACCCCACGCAGCGATTCAAGTGACCAAGCGCTCATGCCCTGTGCCAACCGTGCAGCCCTGACCACGGCGTGGTGGGTGGGCTGTTGGTTCATGGCCGCCGAGCCTGGGTGCCAACGAACGCCGATGGAAGCCAACCCGTTGGACCAAGCCGTGGCGCGGTCCCGAACGCCTGCGTCGACCACCAAGATGTGGCCGTCGTGGTGCGCGCGGTACGCCTGAATCATGGTCAAGGCTGCCTGCATGCCATGGCCTCGTTCGTCAAGGGTCACCCTCGTCAACCGGGTCGCTCGCTCACGCCCAACATCGGTTTGCCACGTCGTGGCATCGCCGGTCCACGCCTCGTGCGGAGGTACCCAGTCAGGCAATGTTTCCGTGGTGCACGGTGGCTCATCCATCAGGTAGGCGCCGTGGTAACCAAGTCGAAACGAGCCGGGATTGAGTAACTGATGGACGGGTGCGAAGGTGGACACGGCGGTGAGAAGGTCCTGTTCGACTTCGTTGAAGTCCGGGGCGGCGTCGAGGACGATGAGGCCGGCCACTTCGCTGAGGTGAAACGGCGTATCTGCAGCTGTCTGTAGCGCCTCGAGGACATGGCGTGAAACCAAAGCGGGGAGCATGGCACCCGCCGCCGCTTCGGTCTCAAGGCACAAGCGATGGAACACGGCGGCACCTGGGTCGCCCTCCCACGCAAAGGGGCGTCGCAGTTGGAGCAATTCGCCGTGGAGTTGCTGAAGTCGACGGGTTTTGGTGAGCGTCCAACTTCCGACACCTGGCGTGTAAAGGAACGGGAGTTCGGCGTTCTCAGCGGCCGCAACACAACGTGCATGAAGGGCCATGAAGGTGCTTGACTCGTCATCCATTAGCACCGGGAGCCGGAGATCCACGTGGAGAAGGCGAACCAAGCGGTTCAGGGTAAGATGATACTGCGGCGTGACCACCACGCCGGCCTCGTTCAAGCGTTCAAGGGTGCGTTGACGGTGCAGTTCGGTGGGATGGAGAAGCATGAACGGGGCGTGCTCAGCGGGGTGACAGAGCGCCTCGAACAGCCACGGTGGGAGCCCCTCGCCTGCAGGGACGTGTTCCGATGTGATGCTCTGTGTTCGCTCCATGAAAACCGCCTGTTTTGGAGAACGGCACCGAGGCTATTTCAACATGCGCGGCGATGGAGATGGGCAAGGAAGGCACGCTCGGCCAAGGAGCTGGGATTCCATCCTGCCGGCCCTCGCAACGCGCCCTTCAAATAGGGCGGTTCCCATGTGCTACACTGCATGGGTGGAACGGATGTTCGAAGCGGAATCCGGCGGGCATATTTGGGTTAGTTTCATATAGGGTATGCCTCAATAAGAATATGTCTTGTTTCCCCGCAGGTGTTGGAAACCTCGTTTCCAGCCTGAGAGGAGAGATTAAGAAGCAGAGATGCTGGAAATTGAATCCTTTATATGGGGTGACGGGACATTTACCTTGGAGTTGAGAAAAATGATCACGAAATGCGACGAATGCAGCGGAAACCTGACGATTGATTTGACCCGTGGAGAGGGCATCTGCGACGTGTGCTCTTTGGTGCACCCCATCCTTCACGACGACGCTGACACCAACAGCGGCAGCTCGCTTGGCGAAGGCCGCCACAACGAAGCCGTCAACATGGAAGCAGGCCACGGCGGTGCCAAAATGGGGGGCAAAATGAACCCCTTCGGCGATAAGTTTGACGCTCGAGGCAACCGCCTGACGGCCAAGCAGCGCCGCCTTGCCGCCCGAATCGGCAAGCTTGACCGAAGTTCCCAGCGCGACACCGACCCGATGTACGCCCAACTCATGGCCACGCTGCGCAACATGTTCGGCGCTGACATGGCCAAAGCGGTCGAACCGCTGGCCCGCGCTGCTGCCCGTAAGCTCACTCGCACCCAAGAAGCCACGCGCAAGACCTTGTCGCCGGGCGAACGCCGCCGCCTCAAGTGCCCAAAGACGGCCATCTGCCGCGCAGGTGGCAAGGAGCACCCCGAACTCCGTGGCAAGACTGACAAAGACAAGTTGCAGATCATGGCCTTGGCCATCGCCTCCATCGCTGCTCGCTGGTTCCGCACCGTGCGCGTCAACGAGAAGCAACTGATGGACACCTACGGCATCACGGCCAAGCAGCTGAAGAACGCCAAGAAGACCATCATGCAGCACTACCAGGAGCGCGTGCGCCAAGGTTGGGCGGCCCCACCACAACAACTCAGTGCTGCTGCTGCCCGTGAGGACGAGTTGGACAAGGTCGCTGAGAACCTGAGCGACGGTCTGTCGAAGCGCTTCGACGACGATGACCTCGGTGCCATCATGGACGCCTTCTTCACCGTCATGTCGAACCTGGGTGAGCCCAGCGTGGACGCCCCCACGGCCAACGTCCCCATCTCGATGGTGGCTGGCTGCGTCATGTACAACCTCCTGCGCCAACTCGGCCTCCAAAACGGCAACCTCAGCACCGTGGCCAAAGCCGTGCAGCGCTCAGGCGCCGGTATCAAGAGTCGCCTCGAAGAGATGCGTGAACGCTACGAGAACGGGGATTTCCCTGAGGGAGTTGAATTCTTCTCTGAAACGGTGGACGAAGCCGTTGAGAGCGACGGCAACGCCGACGAGGAAGCCGCCGACGAGTGAACCAAATGAAGTGGGGTTCATATCCCCCTGACCGCTCGCCATAGCATGCGTTCTCCCCTCGCTCTGTGCCTTGCGCTTGTCTTCCTTCTCGGAAGCGTGAGTCCGGCGACCGCCCTTCCAGCCAGCGAAGTCAACAACGGCATGCTGTTTGGTGGGCAGTGGACGCCGGCCAACACGACGGCCGTGCAGACGTCCAATTTCAGCGATCTCAAAGCCGTCACCGAAGTCTACACCGCCACCTGGTGCGACAACTGCGTGGACGTTGAGCACGCCCTTGAGGACGTCAAGGCTGAGGGTCATCTGATTCAATACCACTTCAACTCCACCCTCAGCGACCCGTTTGGTGTGGCCGAACTTGAACAGCGATGGCGAGACAAGTACGAACCCAACTCCCCGCCTGGCGTGGTGTTCAACGGGACCATGAAGAAAGTCGGCAGCGTGGCCGACGATGGCACGCTTCAAAACGAATTCACCAACCTCGCCAAGCAGGACCTGGGGCTCGGGCAAGGCACCACGTCCTTTTCCTGGACGCCTGGGGCTTGCGAGGACGTGTTCGCCTGCGGCACCATGACGTGGGACCTCGCCATCGATGAGGAGCATCTGGAGAACGCCAGCCTCACCGTGTACGCCTATGTTGTTGAGACCGCTGCCGATTACGAAGAGGGCACCAACGGCCTTGGAACCTACCCGCACATCGTACGCGACATGATTGACGTCGGGAACGAATCCCAAGGATCGATGATGGTGTCGCTCCCAACCCCGCACGACGGCGACGATTTGGAGATTCACCTGCTCTACGAAATCATGCCCAACCCACCGGAAGTGATGGAAGAGGAGCCTGAACCTACCGAGCCCAGTGAAGATACACCAGCCTTGTCCGTCGTGTCCACGATGATGGTCGTGGGGTTGGCACTGGCGTTCACTCAACGAATTCGCCGAGACCGTTGAATTCACGGTCAACCGGCTCGTCAAACTCAACGACACGTTGCGTGTCCCGATGGTCGAGGTGAAGTTGCCATCGGAAGTGAGGTACTTCCCGGGGCGGGGCCACCACGTCGACGTAATTCCACCAGCGTGGTGGAGCCCCACGTACCCGCTGGCGGTCCTGCATGTCGCGAAGCAAGTCCGTCAGCTGCAAACGGGCGTTGGGCCGTGGGTGATCGCGGCGAACGAGGATGGCGTGGGTGGGATCTTCCTCGTCCCTGACGTAGCCCAGCATCCTCGCAGCACGCGTGAAGAAGTTGCGCTCAAGTTCGGACCGTACCGTTACTTGGAGGTCAGCATGCTGGAGCGCCAGTGGTCCGCCGTCTGGAGCGGGAGCCGAAAGTGAGCCCCCAGCGGTTGGTGGACCAGCACTTCCCATACCCGTGCAAAGACCTCGCACCAACGGCGTTCACCGTCCCGTACATCGCCCTCCTCGTGAAGGTCATCACCACGTCGGTGGGGCATCAAGTGGTGGTAGCGTCGGTGGAAAAACCCCTCCTGAATGCGCCCGAAGTAATCGCCAAAGCCCTGAACTTCCGTTCGTCCTGGCACGTAGGGCGGCACGGTTTCCCGCCACTCAGCCACGGCTTCCTCGAGGGGAAATCGCCCCTCGCGGTCAAACACGGTGTGGAAGCGTGCAGCCCAACGTTCAGAGAAGCGCGGGGGCGACGCCGACCGTGGTGTCGATTGCGTAGAAAGAGGTCGTGAAGCCCACCACCCGGTCGTGGTTCCAACTCGTCTACCGGGTCGGGGCGAAACCAACGAAGCTGGTGCAGAAAGAATCGAGGGGGGTTGGCAGCCTGCACGGCATCGTTTCGGAGGTGGTCAATCCAAGCTGTCGGGATGTTGTGTCGAGGGAAGCCGAACGGCGGATGATGAAACAACAACTCCTCGAGGCTTTGGATCTCACCCGAGGCTTTGATGTCGTTGACCATGGAGAGGATGACGCTTCCCATCGTGTCGCCCAGCGGCAGGGTGTTGGCGAATTGACCGCTGTGAATGCAGATCGGCCGTTTGACGTTGGGCGTGATGTCGGTGACGTGTTGAATGGTGTACGGCGCGCCGTGTTGACCGTGTTCAACCGCCACCTCATACACATGACCGAATTGACCGATGATCAAGACTCGAGCTCGCTCGAGGAAAACCTTGGTTTCCAAACCGTTCATGATGCTGTGACAAAACTCCAACGAACGAACCAGCGGCGCTGACGGGAGGTTGCGTTCAATGTAGCCCACCGACCAGTTGTGCTGCAAACCAAGCAAGAGTTTCCCTGCCTCGGAGTTCAGTGGGGAGAGCACCAGTGAAGAGAGGAGCGCCCAGAGCGCCGGCTCGCTGGGCACACGAATCAACCGCAGTGAGCCGGAGGCCGTCCGTGTCCGAAAACGAAGCGCCTTGGGATTGAGGTCCATCGCCCACTTTTGCGTTTCAGCCTGTTCGTGAGCCGGTTCAAGTTCCCGCCAAGCCTGCATCCACGGCGTGTTGTAGGCATGGAACAAGCCCGGTGGATGGTGAGAGAGCGCCTTTTGGAACATCCCTTCCATGTTGGGAGGTTGCACGTCAAACATCCGGGATTGGATGTCGTGGGACCACGCCATCATCGGCACGTATTCACGGGCTTCCATGTTCAGGGTACGATCGATCTTCAATCGAGTCGACAGCCACGTCAACATCGCAGCCAAGGGGCGATACGAAGGTCGCAATTCACGGCGACCACGGCGGTGAATGTACTGCACCATTCGCGAAGGGTGGCGAAGTTCTGGATTGACGGAGGTCGCACACACCAGCAGGGCTGGAATGTCCCATCCCTTTCGCTTGGACGCGTTTTCCATCAACGAAAACACGACGAACAAACTCAGCCCGTGAAGGTCGCACCCGTTGAGGTTCCACACGCCATCGAGGTAACGCAACACCGAGCCGTCGTGGAACCCGATGCCTTCCCTGAGCATGCCTTCTTGGCGTTGAGTGAGGTGGTCGCCGCGCAGGACCGCTTGCGTGAGTTCCTCAAAGGCACCCCAGGATTCCGGCGGTTTGGTGATGGGATCGTCGTCGTTGTCCAAACGGGCCCACTGCACGTGGTGGAAATCCTGGGTGTTCGCCAGCAAGGCATTCCACTTTCGTGATGAGGTGCCATTTGGCCCACCAAACAAGGCCATGGCCCGTTCGTGTTCCTCTGGATGCAACGGGGCGTTCCAGCCACGCTGGGGCTGGAAGTCGATCATCGATTGACACCAATCGCAGACGTGGTCGGTGTCGGGGGAGGCTGCGTTGTGAACACACAGCGTGTCGCGTACGCTCTTGGTCATGAGGGAGATGTTCCCTGACTCTTTTTGAAGGCTCAACCGAACAGCCGCTGCGAAATATCAGTGAACCGGTCCACGTCCTCATCGGTGATGTGGAGATGCACCACGACGCGAATCCGGTTGTTGCTCAGGTCAAACATGTCAACGCCGTTGGCAGCGTACTGTTCAACCACCTCAGCCGCGGGGCGGTTCGTGGTGGCGTAGACCATGTTGGTCTGGACGGTGGCGAGGTCCACGGTGAATTCAGAGAGCTCGTTGAGCATGACAGCAATGCGTTGAGCACGCTCATGGTCGTCTTGCAGGCGGTCAACGTGGTGGTCAAGGGCATGAAGGCAAGCCGAAGCGAGCAGGCCCGCTTGCCGCCAGCCACCGCCGAACAATTTGCGCCACCGATGGGCCTTGGCGATGAACGCCGACGAGCCAACCAGAACCGAGCCGACCGGTGCGCCGAGCCCTTTGGAGAAGCAAATGGAGACGGAGTCGTAGTGCTCACACATGCGTGCAACATCAACGCCCGTGGCGATGGCGGCGTTGAAAATTCGAGCCCCGTCGATGTGCGTGGCGCACCCCAAGGAAGCAGCAACCTTGGCGATGTCATCCAGCGTGGTTTGGTCGTAGCATGAGCCACCGCCGAGGTTGGACGTGTTTTCAACGCACACCAGCGAACCGTTGGGGTAGTGGCTGCCCGAACCTTCCGCCTTTCGAACGGCAGAACGGACCTGCTCGGGCGTCATCAGACCGCCCTCGCCGTCGACCAGAGCGATGGAGGCACCGCAGAGCGCAGCATAACCGCCGCCTTCGTAGCGGTAAATGTGAGCGGTTTTGTCGCACACGATCTCGTCGCCTGGCACGGTGTGGGTTCGAAGGGCAATGGCGTTTGACATCGTTCCGGAGGCCACGAACAACCCGGCTTCTTTGCCAAACATGGCGGCCACGCGATCTTGCAGTTCAATCACGGTCGGGTCGTCCCCGAGCACGTCATCGCCCACCGATGCTTCGTGCATGGCTTGGCGCATGACGGTCGTGGGCTGCGTGACCGTGTCAGAGCGAAAGTCGATTCGGGAGGAGGGGTGTTCCCGCATGAGAATGGCTCGACGCTCTCCTTCATCAATGCGGTGTTCAGAGCAATTTCAGGTGGCCCGTCAACTCATCAAGGGCCGTCTCGTTGTATGGGCCGAGAGCCAGCACCGTGGCAGAGCCCTTTGGAATCTGTGTGTGTCCCGCATCCCGAACGAGATGAACGGGGATGTTTCGCTGGCGAGCAAACTGCGTCAGGGTGTCAAAGTCGGAGGCTTCCGGGGTTTTCACGCAGATTTTCTTCTGGCCTTCGGCTAACCATGCCTCGACGTGTTGAGGATGGCTCGTTCCTGCGCCGAGGAACGCTTGAATGGAGGCATGGCCGACCTGAGCGGCGATTTTGCCCTTGCCCATTTTCAAGGACTGATTGACCACGCACACCAGTTTCATCGAACCTTCCACCGGCTCGCCCGAGGGCGTGGGGGCCGTGATGCGGTGAAGGAACGAGCGAAATCCCATCCGTTCACCTCACAACGCATTCAAGTGACGCAACAGGGTGTCCATTGCTCTTCGTGGTCCCATGATGCCGAGCACGGTCACCGTACCCGCCGGGATTTCAGTACGCCCTGCATCGGTGACCAGCGCTGCATAGCATCCGCTCGGAATGGCGGCGTGAAGCGCATGCATGGCCTCGAGGTCGTCCACACCAAGCACGACCTTTCTTGCGCCACCGGCTCGCCAGCGTTCGAGGAGTCTTGACCGGCGCGCTGCACGAACGACATCAACGGCGGCGTGAGCGCACTGAGCCGCCAGTTTTCCCGTGCTCAACGCCAAATCTTGCCGCACGATGAGGGCCATGGTCGGTGCGTCATGCATCGAGGCCATGCAGTTCACCCGTCGCCAGCACGTCATCCTCCAGGGCGGTCAGACCGCTGAGGAAGCGATGGAGCATCGAGCCCGTCCAAACGGCGAAGGCGACGTTGCCGAGCGCGTGAACGGCGTCAAAGGGCAGCCCTTGGCCGACCAAAATCACAAATTGGCCGACCGACATGGTGCCGGAGACCAACGACAACGTCGAAATCAAACCAAAGAGCGGCGCCACCAGGGCGGCAGCAAGGTAGAGACGAGCATGGTTGAGGCGGCCGTCTGCGACGAGGTTCGCTTTGGCCCCGACCACCGCAACCACCGACCATCCCAAGGCTTGGAAGAGGGTCCACCAGCCGTGGCTGATGAGCAGGTTGGAGAGCAGGGTGACGAGGATGGCAAACGCCACGCCGCGCTTGGCGCCCAAATGGGCGCCGACGAGCAAAGCAGCCACGGTGACGGGTTGGATGTTCGGGAGCGGTTGCATCACGACGCGCACGGCTGCCATGGCGAGCACCATCGTCGCCAACATGGCCGCTGTCATGCGGTTTGCGCGTGGTGCTGAGAACAGGAACGCAAACGCTGTTCCAACCAAGACGACGTCGAGAAGAGCTGCGCTGGTGGGGGACAATTCTGGCCCATGAACTCCAAGCGCTTGGAACATGAACCATCCGAGAGGGCGGCCTGCCTTGAGGGTTGCCTCCATCAAGCCAGATGCCAGCGCAAGACGAGGGTGTCATCAACCTCCGCATCATCGACAGCGAGGAAACCACGTTCGTTGTTGACGGTGTACTCCCAACCCGATGCTTCGACCCCATTGACGGCCACGAGGTACAGCCCCAATCCCGTTGATTCGGTGGTGAGCGAGAGGTTGTGCTGCTGGGCAGCGACCTGGGTCAGTTCCCATACCGTCTCATGGCCAGTCAGGCCGCCAACGACGAGGGTTTGGTCGGGTAAATCAAACACCACAATTTGGGTGCCAAGCCATTCCTCCGGCCACGACGGGTCCCAAGGTGTCTCCTCGGAAGACGGTGCTGCTTCTTCCGCCAGCAAGGTGTTCCACGACGTCGCCAGGTCGGGCAGCATCAGCAACGCCACGGCTACGGCTCCCAAGGTCAACAGACGCCATGCATCCGTGGTCCTTCCTCGGTTCGACAACCATGCTGCTCCAATGAAGCCGAGGGTGATGGTCGCCAATCCGATGAGCGGGGTCGACGTGGTTGTTGCTTCATCCCCGGTGCTCGTGGGTTCGATGTTGTACGCCATCAGCACACCCGCATCGTTGCCCAGGTACATCCCGCTGGACGTCCACGCCGGTGCCGAAGTGCCGTAGCCGTCGTAGGGTGTCGAAAACAGACTCACTTCACCCAATGTCCCGTTGTCGTTCAACTCCACGCTCAACCATCCGCCCTCCTCGGTGTTCATGGGGGCAAAGAATTGACCGGGCGAACGCCATCTCATTTCGCCGTTCACCTTGGTAGGATACGTGTCGACGACGAAGCAATCAGGATCGCACCGGACGGAGGTCAATCCATCGCTGTCGCCCAGCACAACGGTGGTGTCCATCACCAGCGGGATGGCTGGCGAACGTCCCAGCACGGCGATCTCTGCAAGTGCACTCGACGTGCTGTTGAACAGCAGCAAGCGACTGAGGCTTGCCTCCTGAACGTGAAGCAACAGGCCATCGCCAAGGCTGATGGGTGCGTGGCGGAGAGAAGCGGAGAGGTTGTGGGTCTCGAGAACCGTTCCGTCAACCGCCACGGCCCAAAGCTGGCCGGTTTCATCGCCCAACCAGTAGGCGCCGTCGTGGAGGGTGACGCCGTTGCGCCAACCGTTTCCAAGGTCCGTTTGGAAAGCAACAGCACCGTCAGCGAGACACAAACGCATGAGGCCGGTTCGTGTCGGTACCACCGCATGGTCGCCATCGACCAGCGGTGCTCCCGTGATCCCCCACCCGTCCAGCGTCGAGGTGGCCAGCCAGTGCACGGTGCCGTTCGAGGGATGCAGCGCCGTGAAGGCACCGTCCGCCCATCCGACCAAGAGCAGGGTCGGCCACGTCCCGCAGGGGCCTGAACCGGCCTCCACCATGACCAGCGGGGCCATGTCGTGTTGGGTGGTGGTTTCGCTGCGGTACGTCCAACGCTGCTCGCCGTCGTGGGAAAACGCCAGCACTTCGGGTCGCTCATCGCCCGTCCAAAACCCGGAGGTTCGGACGTACACGTGATCGTCGTCCACCAGCGGAGATGTGGTGATGTAGCCGGGGCCGAGGTCGACTTCCCAGGCAGGCTCCCACGACTGCGCCGAAGCCACCGGTGTCAGCATCACGAGGGTCAAAGCAGCGAGCACCAACGCCGCTCGTTTCATCGGCCGTTCACTCCAAGACGGCTTGAATCGCAGCACGAAGCAACGCGCTGACTTCCTTTCCATCAGCGCCACCGGCCGCCTGCATGACCACGCCCATCAGGGGCCCCATGGCGCCCATCCCGCGTTCTTTCACGAAGTCCAAGCGTTCAGCCACGATGCCCTGAATCACCTCGTCAAGACCACCGATGTCGGCCGGCGCCAGCCCGTGTGCAGTGCAGTAGGCTCGAAGTTCATCCAGCGAAACGAGTTGCCCGTTGTGGGCTTCCACCACCTGGTCCACGTGGTCGCGGGCCAGCGCCCCTTCCTCCCGAAGCGTCAAAATGTTGGCAAGGGTTTCAGGCGGTTCGGTGTCGTGGTTCAGCAAAAGGGCGGCCCATGCTTTGGCCGGAAGGGCGGCGACGTGTTCGCAAAACAGGTCGTCCAATTCTCGAGCCAGTAATTGCTCGGCTTGATCGCTGGACGTCTCATAGGTAGCGAGACGGTCCGCCCGAGCCTCATCCGACATGGGGAGGGAGGTCAGCACCGTCGACCAATCGGTCGCATCGAGCACGCGAGGCGGGACGTCGGTTTCGGGGTACATCCGAGACCGTCCGGGGAGGGGGCGCATGGGTGAGGTGGTGCCGTCTTCGGGTGCACCTTTCTTCACCACGACGTTTCGAACTTCTTGGGGAATTCGATGCCATGCCAGACGAGCTCGGTCGAGCACGGCTTCGAGGGCAAGACGGGCCTGCCACGCAGGAGCGCAGCACAACACGAACGCGTCGCTTTCGGCCAACTTAAGGCTGGAACGAACGGCGCTGACTTCCTCAGCGGTGATGCCGTAGGCGGGCAACTCATCGGCGTGGAAGATGCCCTTCACGCCGGCTAACTTCGCAGCACCAGCCAGTTCACGGCCGAGACGAGGGAGTTGGGCACCGTCCTCGTCCTTTGTCTTCGTTCCGAGTCGACCAAGCAAGCCCTTCAGCGGAAGCGCCATCATGAGGGCGCCGCCGTTCAACCCGTCAGCGATCATGCCCGATTGGGTCAAGGAAAACAAGGCCGAGACGTCGTGCAGGTCAAAGGGGAGACGATCGGCGACAGCCTGAGCGACCTGCTGTTCGGTTGCCTCGTCGTCAGCGTCCCGGTGAGGGGGAGGGCGGGGAGGTCGAGGTCGGCGCGAAGGTCGTTGGCCAAGCGATAGAAATGCAACTGGCGAGCCATCTCAAGACGGATGATGGTCGGAATCCAATTGAGGTCCTGGCAGCCTTTGATCTCCACACGGTCACCAGCGGCAATGGAGACGTTGAGGTCCTGGCGAATGCTGCCCAATCCTCGGCGAACACGTCGGGTACGGCGAAGGACGCGCCCCAGCGCCATCGCGGTGGTCTTGGCATGGTCGGGGGAGCGGACGTCGGGCGACGTGGCGATTTCAATAAGCGGCAGTCCCAACCGGTCGAGGTTGTAGATGACCTGCTGGCCGTGTCCGAGGTCAACCGTGTCCAATTTCCGAGCGCTGTCCTCCTCAAGGCACACCACGTCAACGCCGACGGGCCCTTCGGACGTCTCGAGGACACCGTCCGTGGCGATGAGGGACGTGCGTTGAAAACCGCTGGTGTTGGAACCGTCCACCACCGTTTTTCGCATGGTCTGAATTAACGAAACGGGCTTGGCATTGAGAAGGGCGGAGACGGTGAGGGTGATGTCGAGAGCATCCTCATCGAGGGCCAGCGGTGGTTGCTCGTCAAGTTCGATGAGCCCGGCGTTGGGCGATTGAGCGTAGACAAACGTGCGATTTCGCTTGGACTCAAAGCGGGCGGCGACGTCAACGGCCCCACCTTCACCACGGCTGGCGCGCAGGCGACGCTCGAAGGTCGGCCACGCCTCGGGGAGGGTGTCGATGGTGATGTCGTAGAGTTCACCGGACTCTCGGGAGTGCAGTTTTCCCGTGGCAAGTTGTTGATGGACCTCAAGACCGCACATGAACCCCAATTGGCCAGGGTCCAACTGCGAAGGCTGGTGAACATCACCCAAGGGTTCATCGGCCATGTGCTTGCCAAGCGCTCACCCTTCATGAGCACAACCCTTGATTGAAACTCAAACAATCTGGAGGGTGTCGTAGCCGGAAGGTCGCATCATGCGCCCGTCGCGACACAATTTGTCGATGATGTCCTCCGCCTTGCTGCGCGGGATGTCCCGACGTTCAGCCTCGGTCAACACGTCGAGCAAATTGGCGGCCGTCCCTGAATCGTTTTGCAAGACCGAAACGATGTCGATGATGGCTTTCTCTTGATTTCGAACCTTTCCTTTCTTGCCCGACTCGATGGTCGTCAAGTCGAAGTTCTCGCCCATGAGTTCGTGCCGCCAGGTCTTCGTCAGCCGGATGGCACGCTTGGCGTCATCGGCAGTAGCGCTCTCGGAGAGACGGATTCGAGCGCTCGCTTCTGCCAAACGGGAAAGGGCTTCGAGTGATCGCGCCGTGATGGCCACACTGTCCTCGGATTCTCCTCCAGATTTCCTCGTTTCGACGTAGTAGGCGACGATCATTTCCCGCGCCTCGTCGTTGAGTTTTGGGTGGAACATGCGTTTGGAATAGGCGACGTATTTTCGCAGAAGTTCACGTGGAAGCACCTCGTATGTTCCATCGGCTTTCTTCGCCTCTTTTCGTTGGGCCGTTGAGCGAGACGGGTCGGGGATGGTCCCCTCCTTCACGAGCAATTCACTGCTCCCCTTCAACCTGTTCGAGATGATGTGGGATGCAATTTTTTCGTCGTGGGATTCGTTGGGCGTATCGGTCAACAACCAGATGATGTCAAAACGGGAAATGAGCGGTGGAGCGAGGTTGATCTGTGAGGTGAACGGCACGTCGCTGACCGGCTGGAAACGCCCGCTCGTGGGGTTGGCGGCAGCGAGCACGGCACAACGGGTGCGAAGGCTGGCGTTGATCCCGGCTTTGGAGATGGAGATGCTCTGCTGCTCCATCGCTTCATGCATGCTCGAACGGTCGGCAGCGTTCATTTTGTCGAATTCGTCGATGGCTGCCAAGCCGAGGTCGGCCAGTACCAAGGCGCCGGCCTCGAGGGTCCAGCGTCCGTCAGCCGCTGCGTCCTGCACAGCAGCAGCGGTCAGCCCCGCAGCGGAAGCGGATTGACCGGAAGCAAAGCGGCCACGTGGCGAGATGAGGGACATGTAGTGCAGAAGTTGCGATTTGGCCACACCGGGGTCGCCCATGAGGAGGATGTGAATGTCGCCGCGGTTTCGGGTGCCGTCCTCGTTGACTTGTGCTTCTCCTCCGAAGAGTTGGAGCATGAGTGATTCCTTGATCTTCTCCATGCCAAAGATGGACGGTGCGATGCTTCGCGTCAGCAAGTCGTAGACCTCGGGGTCTCGCGCAATGTCGCGAATTTCGTTCTCCTCTTCTTCGGAGATGATGATTTCCTCCAGCGGGATGTTCTGCCGTTCCAGCGAATGGATACGAAGGAAGATGTCGAACACCGGCGTGTCCTTGCCGCCTTTGCGCTGAGAGCGAATGAACAGGACACCGTTGGCCTTGACACGGTCACCGGGGTTCAGCCGTCCGGCCAAATCTTGCTCGCCGATGCAGAGGATGCGCTCGGGCTGGATGCCGCCCTTCATCTGCTCGGGAAGTTCCTGAAGTTCAATGAATTGCGAGTTGATGAGATGGGAGGCCTGCTGTTGGAGCAAGAACCGGGTCTGTCGCTTGGGCCGGCCGCAGCCGCCGTCGATTTGGGAGCACTCGAGGGGCTCGATGAGTTCCTGCTCGTTGGGCTGGTTGATCTCCATGCTGTGGCCACAGGCCACGCATTCGAACACGGCCGAGTACAACCGCGGGCGAACCCCCGTGATTTTGGTGGTCACCGCATCGATGGCGATCATGCGTCCTATGTCATCGGCGCGAAGTTGAGACACCGTTCGGACCTGGTCGCTCGGGAGATGGATGATGCGAACGAACGGCATCAAATTCCCTTCACCAGCGTCCAGCAAGAATTGGCGCAAGGCCTGGTTCGCTGCACGGAAATGATGATCGGGGTTGGCGAGAATGTCCTGAGCGAATTCGTGGTCGTAGCCCTCGACCTCACGGAACGACACCTCAAGGGAACCCTCATCCGGCCACATCTTCGCGAGGTTGTGAATGGCTTCGGAATACTTGTCCTGAAGAAGGGAGGTCCAACGAGCGGGGAGGTCGAATTCTTGAATCGCACTCATCGTCTTCACCTCCGGGCGTACGCCATCGGAGGCAACGGAATATAACCGTTCTCGGTGCAAACATGCACCCCTCTGTTTCCACTGGAGAATGAGGGCCGCGCCCACCCCTTCTTTCCGGCTGTTCGAGTGTCGTGTGGAGAACCGCCGCCGGCGAAGACTCCATGTAGCCTTAACCGTACCTTTGACCATGAAGGTCACGTTCGCTCACGGTTTGTGGTCAAGCACCGACAGCAGCAAGGCAGCATGGATGCGCGCCCAAGGGTGGGACGTCACCACGCTTGACATGCGGAAGTACGGGTGGGACCAAGCCAGCCAAACGCGCGCGGTCCTCGAGGCCATTGACGAACTGGGTCCGTTTGACGTGCTCATCGGTTCGTCCTTTGGTGGCCTGGCCACGGCCAACGCGGCGGCTCAACGTCCCGATGTCGACCTTCGTCTCGTTCTGCTAGCACCCGCCTTTGGCTACGATGAACTGGTGGCCTCCACCCTCGGCGAAGAGGCCATGACAGCATGGGAAACGTCCGGCACCCACACCTTCCAACCTCCCGGGTGGGAGGAACCTGTTGTCATGCCGTGGTCCTTTGTTGAGGTCGCTCGAACCCACTCCTGGCCCACCCTGCACCACCCAACGGCCATCCTCCACGGAAGCGGTGACGATGTCGTACCGCTGGCCAACAGCGAACGAGCCAAAGGCACCCTCGGTCATGTTTCCCTTCATGTGGTGGACGATGGCCATCGCCTCCACGAGAGTTTGAGTGAACTGATTCCGCTCACTCGCCTCGTGAGGGACGCGTGAAACCCAAGCGATTCCTTCATGAAACGCCAACCGATGGACGCACCATGAGTGAGCCCATGGACTACGCCAGTGCAGGGGTTGACATCGACCTCGAGGGGTCCGCCGTCGCCTCGCTCATCGGCGCCCTGTCGAAGAGCGTCCGACGACCGGGAACGCCAGGTGCCCCCGTGGACCTTCCCGGCGGGTTTGGCGGGCTCATCGAATTTGGTGACAACCTGCTCGCCATGGCCACCGACGGCGTGGGCAGCAAGTTGCAGATCGCCACAATGCTGGAACAGTGGGGTGGCGTGGGCATCGATTGCATGGCCATGAACGTCAACGACCTGTTGTGCGTGGGCGCCGAGCCCATCGCCTTTGTCGACTACGTGGCCGTTCCAAAACCCGACCCGGCCATCCATGCTGCGCTCGGTGCTTCGTTGGCCGAGGCGTGCCGTCTGGCTCGAGTCACGCTCGCAGGCGGTGAAACCGCATCACTGCCCGGTATCGTCACGGAACTTGACCTGTCGGGCACGGCCCTCGGCTGGTTGCCCAAGGGGCAAGCCATCACCGGCGAGCATCTCCAGGAGGGTGACGTGCTCATCGGGTTGCCCGCCTCGGGGATTCACTCCAACGGCTATTCCTTGGTTCGCAAGATCGTGGAACATGCCGGCTTGACTTACACCGACCCCGCACCGTTCGAAGCCACCCACGACGGTCGAACGCTGATGCGTTGGACCGATGGTGCTCCGACGTTGGGCGAAGTGGTCCTCAATCCCACCCGCATCTACTGCGACCCGGTGGTTGACCTGCTCAACGCCGCTCGCGGTGATGCTGCCTTCAACATCGAGCACGTGCGTGGGATTTGCCACATCACGGGCGGCGGGTTGTCCAACCTGCTCCGCCTCCATCCCTCGCTGGGATGGGACATTCATACGCCGCTTCCGGTGCTGCCTGAATTCACCTGGCTCCAATCCGCCGGCGGGGTGGAAACGCGAGAGATGTATCGCACGTTCAACATGGGCATGGGCATGGTCATCGCCGTGGACGCCGACCATGCGTCCACCATCGTCGAATGGTTGCAGGAACGGATGGAAGGGGTTGCCATTGTCGGCCATGTTCGGGACCACGGCCACCGCGTGACCCACGCCATCGAAAGCGTGGAATTCTCGCATTACTGAGGCCTGTCCGCATCGGTGCGGTCATGAGGGAGAGGGCGCTGGCAAGGCCATGGCCGACGCTTCTGGTTCAACCGGGCGGGGCGGCCACCTTTGGATGGAAGGCAAGACACTGGTCCAACTCAACGCCGACCAAGACCGCCCCACGCACATGCCACGAGGACCCGCCAAACGCACGGGTCCTGGCTTCCTCAACCCCGCCATGGCGCCTGCTCGGACCCGCTCCGTGCTCCTGTTAGCGGACGCGCTGGAGCACGAGTGGTTGGTCAAGTCCGACCAGGACCTCCGGGCCTTGGATGCGTTGTGCGCCACGGGCGTTCGCGTGCGTCGATGGCGAAACGAAGTGCCCGCCGAGCACCAACAACGCCTGCGAATCACCGCCAACGACCTTGACAGCGTAGCGCTCGACCGACTCATCGCCGCGCATGAACAACACCCGCCAGCCACCCCTGTTGACCACGCGCTGGAAGATGACCGCTACGAGCGCCTGCCAAGCGGCACCATGCACAACGGGCTGTTCGTGATGAACAACGATGCACGAATCGCCTTGATGGAAGCCGCCTACCAGTGGGTCGACCTCGACCCGTTTGGTTCGCCCGTCAACTTCCTCGACGCTGCCGTTCAGGGCCTTTCTCGCGTGGCCTTTCTCGAAGTCACGGCCACCGACACGGCGGCGTTAACCGGGTCGAGTGCTTCCTCGGGGCAGCGACGCTACGGCGCGAAAGGCATCGTCGACAGCTACGCTCACGACGACGCGGTTCGGGTGCTTCTCGGCCTCATCGCCACCACGGCTGCTCGCCATGACCGGTGCGTTGAACCTGTGCTGGCCTTGTTTGACGGTCACCACGTGCGGGTGAGCGTGAAAATTCGCCGCAGCCGTGAGGGTGCCTCCGACGTTCTCCAATCCATGGGGTGGCGGGTGCGCAACGAGGATGGAACGTATCGGTTCGTCCAACATCCAACACCCGATGAGGTCAACAAAGCCAGCGGGCCCATGTGGACCGGTCCGCTCTGGGACAGGGACATCGCTGGGCGAATGACCGAGGAACGGGTGTTGTCGGTGTGCAATCCGACCGAGGACGACATCGATCAGGGCAAGGCCAACGGCCTGACTTGGGATGAAGACGACAGCAAATACGCCGCCCGGGAACTGGTGCGGAGCGTCCGGTACATCGCCCAAGCCGCGGACCTGATGAGTCGAGAACACACCCTCTACCACATGGACGACCTGCCCAACATGGCGGGGATCGGGCAGGCTCCGAAAATGGAAGCGCTGTTCGCAGCCCTCCACGAAGCAGGTTTTGCGGCTGCGAGGGTGCCTGACATCGACCCGTTCTTTGTGACCGACGCACCTCATGACGAACTCATGGCCGTTGTTCGGGCATCGCTAGCGTGAGGGTGCCATCAAAGGGGAAACGACACACCCGTCTCTTTCTCCGACCACGCCCACAACGCAGCAGCGTCATCGAGGCGTTGGGCGCGCTTGCTGATGTTGGCTCGCCCGGTCCAGCCCCACGCTTCCAACGGGCCAACCGGCCCCCAATACGGGTGGTCCAACGCTTCGGCTTCGGTGGCGGCGAAGACGGTGGCAGCAGCACCTCGTTTGGGCGAAAGCGCCGCCGTGTTGAAGATGCGCCACATCAACGAGTGGCGTTGGAGTGATGTGTTGGTGTAGCCGGGATGGCTGGCGAGTGAAACAACGTGGGAGCCGCTGGCCTTCAAGCGGCGATTCAATTCCAACGCGAACATGAGGTTGGCCAGTTTACTTCGTCCGTATTGCCCCCATTTGTCGTACCGCTTCCCTTCGCCGTGCATGTTCGCAAGGTCGAGCCGCCCCATGGTGTGGGCGATGCTCGACACCGTCACGACGCGCGGGTTGGAAGCCCGTTCCAGATGTGGCAGCAGATGAGCCGTCAGGGCAAAATGACCGAGGTGGTTGGTGCCCACTTGGAGTTCAAATCCATCGGCGGTGGTGCTTCGTGGGGGAATCATCACGCCGGCGTTGTTGATGAGGACATCAAGACGGGGGTAGGTCGCCTTGACCTCGGAAGCAGCCCGCTTCACGCTCTTGAGGTCTGCGAGATCGAGTTCGAGGAGATGGACACGGCCTTCCGGGTGTCGTCCAAGGATGCGTTCTTTCGCAGCTTCTGCACGCTGAAGACTTCGGCATGCGAGGATGACCTCGGCGCCTTTTCCGGCAAGTTCCATGGCCATCTCAAACCCAATACCGGAATTGGACCCCGTGATGAGAACGATGACACCGTCTTGGTCGCTCGTGTCGCTCAATCGCCATTTTTGCTGGAGGCGCTTTCGAGGCATCGCATCACCTATGTCGGACTTTGACGCACTCAACCGAACGACGGGTCGATGTCCGTCACGTTGTCGTCCTCAGGCGCAGGAAGCATTTGCGAGGCATTCTCGATGATGTCTCGGACACTGTCCTCGATGGACCGAGCGTTTTCAATCAGTTCCGTGAGTTGAATTTCAAGCCCGGTCAAATCACTCACGGCTTCGACGGCCAGCGCTGCGGCTCGGGCGTCAGGGTACATCGGGCTGGCTTCGGACAGCAGCGCCGTGATGTCAATGCCGAGGCGGTCGCCCTCGCCCAGCAAAAAGCCGGTAATACCGGAGACGATGCCCTGCTGAATGGGTTCGATGTCGAGTCGCTTGAGGCGCTCTCGTGCGGCAGGAATGGAGCCGACGCCGAACAATTCGCCCGTGCTGAGTTCTTTCTCGGGGCGGGTCAGGCCGTCGATGATGATCAGCCGGTCAAAGCCGCCCTTGGTGAACCACTCGAGCACCGTGGTGGCGAACGGAATGTCCGTTTCGTTGCCAAATTGAATTTCCGACGTGAACACACCGATACCGTCGCCCTGGTAGACGCGAACAGGGTGCTTGGGTACCTCGTCGTGAATCAGCGCAACCGCCGGGAAATCCTTGTGCATGACCGTGCCAAGCTGGCGAAGCCCCAGGGTTTTGATGATGTGGGACGTCGAAATGACACCCACCATCCCCGCGGTGGTGAACCCGCACACAGCCGTCCCGCCCGTTCGAGGGTCGGCATCTTGGTGGAGAACCAAGGCGTATGATTGCAGGTTTGCATCCATGGTACTCGCTCCGGTTTTCATCCAATCAGGGTCCTGTAAAAAGGCTCACGGGTGGGTCATTCTTCCCAGACGGCCCAGTCTTCCCAACCTTCTTCGCGGTACCACCACGTGCCGTCCTCGTCTTCCCACCACTCCGTTCCGTTCTCGTCGACCGAGATACCGTCGTCGTCTTCGGTGGCGTCTTCGTCCCACGTTTCCTCTTCATCGTAGGACGCTTCTGCATCCTCTGCCGTGGCGCCGAACTCGAACGCATCAGCGCTGCTTCCCAGCGAGGGAGAGGAGGCCAGTCCTTCAGGTGCGTCCGTGTGGAGTGATTTACCCGAATCCTTGAGCTCGTCCAGTGATTTGGAGGCACCCAGGTCGACGCTCTCGGAGCGGGTCGATGGTTCGGGGGCAGCCAAGGCCTGCTCGAAGTAATCCTCATCGTCGTCATCATCGTCGTCGAAGTCCAAGTCGCCACGGCTTCGAAGGTAGAGTACGCCACCCACGCCAACGGCGATGGCAACGAACAGGCCGATGCCGACCAAGACGGGCGTCATCGCACCTTCAGCCTCGTCTTCAACGGGGTCGTCGTCAACGACCTGCACGGGCATCTCACCGAGCGTCCAAGTGATTTCACCTTCGGTGGAAGCCGTATCTTCGGTCATGGTATCGCAAGCGTTGTCACCGACGTCAAGACAGGTGAGGGAGATGATGTACCCCTCACCCTGAAGGCCGGGGAACATGCCCTGGGTTGGGGCGTTGCGGACCAAGGAGAACGTCAGATCAACGGTGCCGTTGGCCTCGGCGGTGAGCGATGATGTGTCGCCATCTGCTTCGTTCCAGACCAGTTCAATGGGCGGCGGCGTGCCCGGGATGACCTTCCATGCGAACCCAACCATCACGTCGAAGGGGTTCGGGTTGGTCACCGTGCAGGTGATGCCAACATCCGTGGCGTTGCTGTCCCACTCGTAGGTGGCCGTACCGCAATCAACGGTGGCGGGGAGGGTTACGTCGGGGAAGGTCGGACCGGTGGTCTGGTTGGTCTCGTTGGTGGTGTTGGTTTCGCCACCCGTATCAGGTGCCGAGGCAAAGGCGAACGAGTTGGAAAATTCTGGAAGGTAGAACGTCGGAGGCGATGTCCCGAGCTTGACCACCAAACGGCCGTCGTAGGCGCCGGTACCCTCGAAGGTCAGTTCGTTTCCTCGGACCTCGGCCGTGCCGTTCTCTGTTTCCGTTCCGGATGCGTCAGTGGCGTGCCACCGGACGGCCATGTTGGCCAAGTACATGCTTTGCGTGCTGTCATCGGCCTCAACATCGATCATCGTGGAGAACGCACCCGCATCGTCGACAGCGACCGGTTCCTCGGCCGACAGTGAAACCACGACCGTGCCGAAGGCTTCGGCTGAGTTCATCGTGGACGCCAGAGGTTGTACGGTCGCCGTGCCCGCATTGCCCGCCCACGTCATGTTGAGGTGCATCGGGCCGACGGCGTCAATGGGTCCGAGGTCCGACAGGGCATTGAGGGAAAGGACGGCATGGCCGGTCTCGTTCGTGGTCAACTCCATCGTGTACGACTCGTCAAGGCCGTTGACCTTCAGCAGCAGCGTTTCGTTGGCGATGCCGGTCCCGTTTTGATGCAGGTGGGCCACACCGTTGAGGGGTTGTGTACGGGCGAGGAGGACCAGCCCGTCGAGGGTGTTCTCCGAGAAGTCCGTGTAGGTGACGTCGAGGGTCGTTGCCAGCGCCGAGTCGTTCCGGGTGTAAACCGGTCCAATGGTCGTGACGTTGGTGGAAGCGTTGCCGTACATGTCCACGCCGATGGCGGCGACATAGTAGCCCAGTCCATCGACGAGCGAAGCGCCCGTACTGTCCTGCTCGGTACTGAGGGACAAGGTCGTGGCATTGGTCGTCAAGACGGTCTCCAGCCCAGCGACGTCAGTGAAGTTGTTCGGCAGAACGTACACGAGATGTTCGACGATGGAGGCATCCCCTGCACTCCAAGAAACGGCCATGGCCCCGCCTTCATCGTCCGGTACGTCGATGGCGGACAAGTTGGGAAGGTAGGACTTTGGTGTTGGGTAAGGAATTGATACGGTCAACGGGGCCGAGAGGTTGCTGGTGACCCCAAACCGATGGATGCTCTGGACCCAGTAGGTCCAGGATTGACCGGGTTGAACGGCGACGTCGATGGTGTTGTTCGCCAGGGTCGTTGCGTAGGAGGTTTGCAGGTCAACGGCTTGTCCACCGGGCGACCGATAAATGGCGAAGTCCAGCAGGTCGTCCCCGAAGTCGGTGATGGGTTGCCAGTCAATGACCACGCGGTCGGGTTGCACGTCCGAAAGTTGGAGCACCGGCGTCGGTGGAAGCGCAATGTTGGGTGCGCCGTCGACATAGGCAATGGCCGGGTTCTTGATTTCAAAACTCCCGTTCGCCGACGTATTGAACAGAAGCGGTACGGTGAGTGTTCCCGTTCCGGCCGTCATCTGTTGGTTAAGCGCGTTACTCAAGTTTCCCGCAAGGCTGGGGTTGGTGTTGACAAGGAAGTCCGCTGTGTAGCGAATATCAAGGCCGCTGAAGGTGAAGTCGCCCTTCGTCAGGGAGTGCATGGAGAAGTTCACCCAACCCATCTGGATGCCGTAATCGTCCGAAGTGTAGGGAAGGCCCGGGCTGAGGACGTTGAGCGTTTGGGTGAGGTTTCCGGTGTTGTCCTGAATCATCAACATGGACAAGCCGTTGCTCCCGTTTCCTGCGTAGCCTTCCGCTTCAACATCGGCGAGTCCGTCTTGGTCCATGTCATAGCCAACCTTGTGATAGGCAGAAATGAACACACCGTACTGCGAACCCTCGCCGACGAGGACGAGGTGTTCGTTGGAGCCGTCGCCGTCCATGTCGCCAAAGTGAACGGCGCGTGGAGCCGTCCCGGGGAAAAACACATTCGAGGCTGTGCCGCTCACTCGATTCGCTGAATTCCCAGAACTGGTGAACTCGTAGGCAGTAACGTTGCCGGTGACCGTGGCGGGGTTGCCGTCTGGGCTCCCTTGGTTGGGGACAAGAAGATGGGCATCAAGGTCCATGTCATAGTCCAAAATGGTGGCGTTGGTCAGCGTTAGCAACCGGTTGTGATTGTCGCCATCCCAGCCCTGAGCACCTTGGTTTTCGATGGAACGATGACCTGCAGGTCGAGGGGCCAGGATGTCCAAGTCCTGGTCGCCGTCGAAATTACCGACGATGGAACCGGAAGCAACCCCTGAGATGACGTTGGTTCCAACGGCAACATCGGAGGTGGAGGGCGACCAGAAGACCTCGTTGGCGTCACCGTTGGCTTGAGCTGCGATGAGGGTGGGGTTGTTCTGTGTTCCAGCAAAGCGTGCAAACAACATGTGAGTGAGGGTTGCCGCATTTGATGTCCCCTGAATTTGCACGGTGGCGGATCCACGGGAGGTGAAGGTGTTGGAACGGTTGCTGAATTCGTCAACCTGAACCACGCCGTTGGAGCGAATGGAGACCATCTCGTCCACGCCGTTTCCGGTGAAGTCGCCGAAGTCAAGGTCGATGATGCTGGAAGCGTGGGTGACGTTCACCACGGGCTTGAAGCCACCCGAGGTCGTGTTCGTGAAATGAATGCACAACTGGTCGTCGCCAGGTGCGTAGCCGACCACGTCATCGTAGTTGTCACCGTCCACATCGGCCACGATGATTCGGGTGGCGTTGGTGCACGTGCGCTCCCATGAGGAGAAGGTGATGCCGGTGGTGTTGTCGTAGGTGCTGACCTTGAAGGCGGCAGCCGTCGTGTAGGCAGGCGCCGTGGTATTGCCCACCGAAACGTTGGCTGTTCGGGAGAGCAAGGCGAAGTCCGTGTTGCTGTCGTTGTTGATGTCGCCCTTGTCAACGGCATGGATGTAGCCGGTCTGGAAATAGCCACCCGTGAGCGTCGGTGAAAAGCCAACGTCGTAGCTGGTGCTCGAAACACTGGCCCCGGTGGGGAGGTAAAACGACGGCGCGGTAGGGTTGGTGACAGCGCCAACGTTCGGGTCGATGAAGAGCGTCTCCGTGGCGTTGCCTGAGGCAAACACGTTTTGTTGGCCGAAATGGCCGTAGCCCGTATCGTTGAACGCCCATTCAGGCGCGCCGTCGTTGTTGGCGTGAATTTCCAATGTTCCAACCGATGAGCCCGAGGTGGTGGGCGTGACAAAGAAGGTGGCGGAAGTGACCGTCGTGTTTCGATTCAACTCGAAACCAACGGCTGCATGCTGGCCCGACGTGATGGTGACGGTTTCGCTGGCGCTTCCCGTCGAGAAGGTGCTGATGCTACCGCCTTGAGCTTGCGCAAACATGACCGACCACGCCGGTGCAAGGAACAAGAACACGAAGAGCAAACCAAGGAACTGGCGTCGAATCATGGGAAGGCCTCGACCCGATGTGTCGTCCCCCCTCTTATGTCGGTTTTGCCTTGATGAACCCCCTTTGTGCGGCAAAAATGTATTTTTTTTCTCAACATAATGTTATCAATGACCACAACGCATTCAACCATTGAGGGCGTGGATATTGAGACTCACGATTCAAGCGGGCGATGTTGAAATCGACTTGGAGGGCGCAGCCATTCAGATCGACGAGCAATTGCTCCAAACCAAAACGGAGCACACCTGGACGGTGCTGCTCGAACGCATCCGAGAAGCACGAGAGGCAGCGCTGGAAGCTGCGGTCTCAGCGGCACGAGACGCCGGCCTCCCCGAGCGAGGGTCGGCCTTCCGTGCGCTGCTCGAAAACTGTGCGCTGACTCGTAAACCCGACCAGGTCCTCGGGGCTATTCACTACCTTCGAGACGTCGAAGGCATCAGCGACAGCCCACCTCGTGTGGTCAATGACCTGTTCACCGACGCAGGGATTGACCCACCCGGGAACCTTTCCCTTTACCTGAACCGCCTCAAAGAGCGAAACTTCCTCATGGTTCCATCTGGAAAGGACGACAAAAACCGGTTCGCAATCCTTACACCCGAAGGCCAAGCCCACCTTGACAAGCGCTCCAACGCTTGAGGTGGACAACATGGTGATGTCGGGCGGCGGACAAGGCGACCCACGGGACGACGAATCGACGGCCGAGCAAGCCGTGGTGGTTGACTACTCCTTCCAAAACCACACCGAGGCCCTCCTGCGCAAAGGACGACACGCAGGGTCCAACTTCCGTCGCACCATTTTCGACCGTGCTGACTTGACGGAAGGCGACTTTACTCAGTGCGATTTCAGGAGAGCGTCCATGGTGGAGGCCGATTTGATGAAGTCCGCCTTCGACGGTTCGGACTTTCGTGGAGCGGATTTACGCAAGGCCCGCTTGAACCTCTCCAACTTCAGAAACTGTCAGTTTGGAGGGGCCGACCTGCGCGGTATTCGAGGCAAATACGCCATTTGGCAGGGCAGCGATTGGTGGAACGCCGTCATGGACGATGAGCTTCGAAAGGCGCTCGAAAAGAAATGGCCACGGCCCACCGATCACTCGTCTTCGTGATGCAGTTCCACCCTTGGATGTAACGCCAAACGAGCCCGAACGTTGAGAAGAGGAAGGGCTGCAACGGCGAGGCACAACCCCATGGTGGTGCCGCAGAGGTAGACCCAAATTTCGTAGGTGAGTTTCATGGCGTCGCCAAGATGGGTTTGTGCGGCGTCGTTGATGGTCATGCTTCCGATCAAACCACCCACCAACCCGATGAGTGCCCCGGCGGAACACAATCGCGCCCCGTTGCGTTGCAGACGGTACAGCATGGGCGCGCCCACCAGCAGGCAGAGGGATGAAATCAGCAACGAAACGCCCCGCACCAAGTAGCCGTTGTTGTCCCGAACATCGGTCTCGAAGTCACGGTACTGGTCGACGGTGGTCGGTTCACCGGGTTGGCTGTTGGGGGTGGCGAGAAACGTCTCAATTTGCTCGTCGGTCAAGCCGTCGTTGTGAAGTTGCCAGTCCTGCCAGCCCATGCCAGCCACGATGATGGAGCTCAGGAGAAGAATGACAGCGAGGTTCTTCGGCCCCTTTTCATCAGGCCGGACCTCCATGTCCGTTGGGCTCACGAGGTGGCCCCCTCAAGGTGCTCATTCAGACCCGGCCGAAGGTCGTCGGGGATCGGTTGTTTTTCCATCGTGTCCATGTCAACGCAAACCGTGGCTTGTTGCGATGTCCAAACGGTTTCACCGTGCTGATTCACGAAGGTGTAGGTACAACCGAGGGACGTCGTCCCGATGGAGGAAATGGCCACCGAAGCCGTGATCGTATCGCCGTAGCGAAGCGGAGCATGGAAGGTCGAAGAGAGGGATACCACGGGAAAACCAACCCTCCGCTCGTTGACCAGTGAGGGGTAGGGCACGTCACACATGGCCTCCCAAGCTTGCTCAAACACCTTGTGGGCCAAATCAAAAATTCGTGGATAGTAGGCCACGTTGGCCATGTCGATCATGGAGAACTCAACCCTGCGTTGAATCTCGACCGCCATGCAACCAGCACCGAGCCCCCGCCAATGAACCCTTGCTTCACCCGCAAGAGCCTCACCCTCGCGCTTATATTGGGGTGGCCGGTGGGGCGGAGTGGCCCTATAGTGTAGCTTGGATATCACAGAGGCTTGCGGAGCCTCGAACCCGTGTTCGAATCGCGGTGGGGCCGCTCTAACCGCTTTCAGGTTCAGCCCACGCATGTTCGTTCCTTGTGGAGACTCACATCGCGGTGGCGCCGCTCATTCCTTTCTTCAAGCGTGAGCGCGCTCCAGAATCAGGCGGTCGAGGTGGCGCACGGTGTCGGCCTGTTCTTCGGAAATTGGTTCGTCGTAGAAGGAGTAAATCTCGTCCGCACTGTAGTTGTCGTCCATGAGGCGGCCGGCCATGGCCTTCGCCACCGGCGGGTAGTCGCTGGCCACCTTTCGAAGGAAAATCGGGTCGGTGTTCCAATCGGTTGCGTCCTTCAAGCGACGGGGGCATTCAGTGAGGTGTTCAACCACCTCAAAGAACCCCGAGAGCGTGTAGTGGCCGGTTGAATCCTTCTCGTGGTCCTCGAACAGGGTGTTCCACCAGGTTTGCCGTGGCTTTTGGTATTCCACTTTGTAGCCTTCCCTGAGCGGTTGACCGAAGTGGATACGCCACGACCAACCGTTGGTTCCTTCAAAGGTGAAGGTGTCGTCGGTGTAGTCAAACTCGCCGCCGACCAGTTCTGCAAAGTGGCCTTCCATGCTGGTCGTGAGCGGTGACTGCGCCAAGCCGTAAATTTGGAAGAGCGTGCGGCGAAGTGGGCTCAGACTCTCCTGAAGCCACGTGACTTCGTCGTTGAGCAGGCCCAGGATGTAACCTCCCAACAGGTCGTACGCCGGCATGTTCTTCTGAGGTTGAACCTGAACGCAGGCCGTCCTGGGTTCCTTGACCAATCCGCTTTTGGGATGGACTTCGACGACATCGAACGAGTTGTAGTCAAAGGGGTTGACGAACTTGGCCATGAAAGAGCCAATGTCCACGCGATAGATGGCCAAGGTTCCGATGATGAGGAGATGTTCGGTATCGTCCAGTTGCATGCGGTCTTCGTTGTCTTTAATGATGGACATCACCAAATTGGCTGCACGTTCTGCGGCGTATGCGACGCCCATCATTCCATTGAACATCTTGTTGCGCCGAAGCTCCTGGACCGTCCCGTCCCGGTATCCCTCGTTGAATTTCGGCCCGTCGCCAAACAGCATGCCCAAATGAAAATCTTCCATGGAAGCCATGGGCATCGAGTCTACATAAACTCAAGAACGCCAGTCCACAATGTCCCAGCCTTCCTTCTCGGCGTGACGGCGAAGTGAGCCTTCGGGACTGACGGCGATCGCGTGACCGCACAGCGCCATGAACCACGAATCCGCAAGGGTGTTGCCGTAGCCATAACATTGCGAAAGATCGTGGCCGTTGCTGGCTGCATCAGCCTGCACGACGGGAACTTTTCCTTTCCGGCGAGGAACACTCCAACCCCGTTCTGAACCGGAGAGCATGCCTGTTCGTTCGGCTGGGCCACAGCCGTACACAGCGTCCATGCCCAAGACCTCGGCCATGGCTTCGGCCATGGGCGCCACCGTGGCGGTGACAAGCACAAGACGGTGGCCCTGTTCACGGTGCCAAGCGAGCTTCTCCCACGCTTGTGGAGGGATGCACGCCTTGAGTCGTTCCTGAGCGAGGTGAGCCGAGTAGCGTTCCAGCACGTCCCATGATGCCAGCGAGAGATGCCCCCTGTTTCGAGCGGCGTCGTAAACGGCCCGACCTCGAAGAAGGTTGGAGAGGAAACCAGCGGTCCACGCCACCGTTCCCCAAGGAATGCGCCATGGGCGCCGCCGGGCGAGGTAAGCCGTCAACGACTTCTCGCTTGAGGCGTTGAGCAGCGTACCGTCAAGGTCGAAGTACGCCGCAACGCTGCTGCCCATGAACGAGCGACCGTGCCGAACCTACATGAGCGAACCGCTCATCGACCGACCGAATTTCACGAATGCTGACCGTTGTCCTGGGATGGGCCGTACACCCGACGCCCTGCTCGGTGATCTTGCCACCAGGTCAGCGAGTCGCGAAGATTTCGCGTGATGAAGAACCCGACTTTTATGGGGGTCAAACCGTGGTTTCGCATCTTTTTGTCGTGATTCAAGTTGGCCACGATGGCTTGGGCTGAGCAACCAGGGTTGGCACATACAAATTTGCGAACCTCGCTGACCAACCGTTCAAACCGTGCTCGTTTCTGACTCCCCTTTCCTTGTCCGTGAGACATGAACCGACAAATCGGCGTGAACCATTATCAAAGATTCGCTGGGGGTTCAGTTGAATTGGACCGGCTGGGTTGTTTTCCAGTTGGCCGTAGCGAGTTTCTTCGCTTTCCCGTCGGCAATGATGGGGTGGATGTCGTTGAGACGCCCGTGCATGCCGTGAACTTGGAATTTGACGCGGAGTTCGGCCACTCGATCTCGCTGAAGGGCTTCGTCTTGTTCGTCGTCCAAATCAACCGTGGCCAATTCCGTGCCTTGATTCGCACAGGTGATGGTGAGCGTGGAGCCGGCGTAGCTCAACACGGGGCGGAAATCCCAATCATCGGGATGGTTCATCCACACCGAGAGGTCCAACGACAACGTGTCTCGAAGGGTAACGCGTCCGATTTCTACCGTGTCCACCATCGTAACCAATCCATGCCAAGCGGCCCCGCTTCATACCCCTTTCGCTATCACTCGCTGGCGTTTCCTAACGCCACCTCGGTCAAGGATGGACGCATCACGACCACTTCGACGGAGAGGGTCCAATCGTTGCCCGGGTCGGGGTCAATTTCACCGATGAACGCATCTGGATCGGATTGCTGGGCCACGACCGTCCACACCCACGTCCCCTGACCGTTGCCGCTGTCCCGGGAATTCAAGAGAAGTCGAAGCAAGGCTTCGGCTGAATCGGACGTGTACAAGCCGTCTTCGCCGCGTTCGTTCATCCCATCTTCGGCCATTTCGGCACGAGCGGGTTCGTTGGTCGAATAGTTGCCAGGTTCGGTGGCGACACGCCGGTTGTAATTGTCCTCCACAATGTTCAGTCCCAAGGTGAAGTTGTCGTGAGGAGGTGCGACGTCTTGGTCCAGTTCAAGAACAGCATTGAACGAGAGCACGCGCCCAATCTCGCCCGGCGTCATGTTTCCGGACCACGATTCGCCCTGGTCGAGGTATTCATCCCACGAAACTTCGTAGGTCTCGGTGATCCATGTGACCTTGAAGGTCCGGGTCGTCACGTTGATTTCGATGGATTCCACAGCGAAGGCACCAGCTCCGTCGTCCACGCGTAGGGAGCCGTAGATGAGGCCGGACGCCGAGGTGTCAAGGAGGACGGTTTCCGTGGTCTCGTCGGCGTCGTTGCTTGAATCGCCATCGCCGTCGCTGTCCACGAGGGTGTTGAGGTCCCAAGCAAAGGTCAACGGGTTTCCCTCCGGGTCGTATGAATTTGAAGCGTCCAACAGGGCTGCATCTCCCGCCCGCACCGTCGCTGGCATGGAGATGTTGACCACCGGCGCGCCGTTGACCACGACGGTAGCGATGGCGTCGTCGGTTCCACCTTGGTCGTTGGTGACGGTGATGCGGACCGTGTATTGGCCGTAAGCAAGGTAGGTGTGAGAGGTGAATCCAATCACGGTTTCAGCGGTGGTTCCGTCGCCGAAATCCCACTCGTATTTGGTGATCACACCCTCAACCGGTGATGATTCGCGTGCATCCAGCGTGACCATCTCACCCTCCTGAATGAGCGTCGGGTAGGCCTCCAGCGTGGCGCGTGGGTCAACGGTGGTGTCAAGCGCACCAATGCAACCTGCCACCATACCAAGCAACATCACGTGGACCATGACCAACGCAAACGCTCGCTCGGAACGCAGGCCCACCATGAACGAAAGCCGACGCTTGTCCTTTCTAATGGTTCGGGAGCGTGGATGAAACAGCGGACGGATTTTCATCGTCATCAAACACAACGGTTTCGGGCACATCGCCCTCGATGGTGGCGGTCAAGTACGGGTCCTCAAGGTCGCTCACGTCCTCGATGGCCACTTCGTCCCGATGGGTAAAACTCTCTTCGGTCTCGTTCAGTAAATCATCCACCCTCGCATCGCTGGCGTCGTACGGTGCCTCAAGAGCAATGGAGGGCATGGACTCATCCTCTTCTTCATCAAAGAGCGAGAGGGCTTCAGCCGCCTTCACGTCCTGAAGGGCGGCAAAGGCTTCTGCGTCTTGATTCGACGTCGCCTCTTCCCGTTCCTCTTGCTCCAAGTGGGGCTTCTTGGAGGACGAGGTGAACCAATCTCGCCATCCCATGGTGATGGGAAGGGGTCATGCCGTTTGAGAGTGATGTTCAAAGGGGGCGTCCTGCGATTGAAGTTCATGGCACAGGACCTTTTCCAAGGCGAGAAGATCCTGGCGTTCGATTTGGAAACCACCGGCGTGTCAACCAACAACGATCGCATCGTTCAGTACGCCCTCATCGGCACCCTCAGTGATGGCACGCCCGTGAACGTGGAGCAATTGGTCAAGCCCCCCGTCCGTATTCCGTACGAGGCCAGCAACATTCACGGCATCTACAACGAAGACGTACGAGACAAGCCACCGCTTTCCGAGGTCGCCGATGAATTGGCTGAACTCATCGACGGCGCCATCCTTGTGGGCCACAACGTTCGCAAGTTCGATTACGCCATGCTCAAGACCGAATTCCTTCGCATGGGGCGGCTTGCCCCCCAACCGAAAGCGATCATGGACACGTTGGAGTTGGTTCGAAGGCTTCGACTGCCTCGGCCGCACAACCTCGGTGCATTGTGCCAGCGACACGGCATTCGCCTCGAAGCGGCGCACACGGCGGCAGCGGATGCGGCAGCGACCATGTTGCTGTTTTGGCGATTGAGCGTGGAGCACGCTGGCGCGTTTCGAAAATCCATTCCTGAACTCGAGCGGTGGATCGTCACCGGCGACAGCGCCAAAGACGCGTCAGAACTTGGGCGCGGGTTGGATGATCTTCCGCCCGTTGACAGCATGGGCAAAGTCAGGGAAGACGGTGAAGAACTCGTGCTCGCTTTTGGCCGCCACCGTGGACGCTACCTGCGGGAAGTGCAAGCCAACGACCCTTCCTACATCGGTTGGTTGTTGTCCCCAAAAGGCATCGATTGCCCCGAAACCCAAGAGCGCATCAAAGCCCATCTTGGCTCATGATTCGTCCCGCTCGTACGGTACACCGTCGGGCATGGGCGCCCACGGCAGCACATCGCACCACGGACCAATGCGCCATGTACCGCGCCCCGTCATGACCGAGCCAAGGAACATCGGGCCCTGATGACCGCTGTCTCGGAGAGCCTCAAGCACCTCTTTTCCACGTCCGTCAAACCGTGCAGAAACCTGCTGGCCGGTGGGAATGGCGCGTCCGGACTCGTCGAGCGGTTCGCACAACTCCAACACGGCGGCGCCCGACGCGGTCTCGTAGCGATGCATGAGGACCACGGCGTCACAGAAATCGCCCTGGTGAAGGGTGCCCGATGATTGGCGCCACGTCCACCAGTGAGGGCACCACGCCTTCCAGTCGCAGAACCCTCCGCAACTGTTGGGACCCGGCGTTGGGTCCATCGGCATCGTCGTTGGCTGCGTGGCTTCCCATGCGGCATAGGCTTGCTCGAGCACGCTCTCGCCCTCTGCAGCCCATTTGGTGGCGGTTTTCGTGTACCAGCCCTCGGTACGAACCGGCGGTGCGGCGGGATTGTTGGCAAGGAGAATATCGCGATACATACGGAGTTGGCGGTTGACCTCGGGTTTGAGCGCATCCGTGGGTGCGTTTCCAGTTTTCAAGTCGGCCACGAGCCAGCCTTCCAACTGGCCTTCTTCGTCGACGTCGGCAAACAGCAAATCCGGCCGCCCCATCAATCGGCTGTCGCTGGTCACGAGCTCACCCTCCACGGCGATGGTCAACGATTGCAAATGGCGCCAAAGGGCCACGGTCACTTGCTCGTGCCCCAAGTGCTTCGCACCGATGTGGTCGAGCAAGAGCACGATGCCCCCCTTTTGTTGCTTCTTGGCCTCGCTCCATTTCGCGTCCTTCCAGTCCGGACGCCGTGGCGTTGCCATGAAGACCTCCTTTTCTTCGTCCCATCGCGTTTTCAGAAAACCCTCAGCCGTGAGCGGCAACCAACCGGTTTCGCTACCGTCTCGACCCTCAAGGTCCATGTTGAGCAAATCTTCGATGGAAGCGTGAACGGCGGTCCCGAGGGAAGCAGCCATGCCCGCCTTGCGAGGGAGTCGTTGGCGACTCAGCCAGTACATACGGGGACAAGTCTCGTACCGATTCCATGCTGATGGAGAAAGCTGGTGTGCCCTTCGGGGTTGAGGATTGCTTTGCTCCATAGGGGAAAGGTGAGCGGCGTTCATCATGAAGGTTTGGTGTCAGAACGGGGAAAGTGTTGAAGGGCACGCGGCCCCACCGTCGTGCATGGATACCCCGAGTCTCCGAATCAACACCACCATTGAACACGAGAACGCGATGGTCATCGCCTGCTTCCCGAGTGTCGGCATGGTCTCCAGCATCGTGGCGCACTACCTCATCGACCACCTCGATTTGGAATTCGTGGGTGGTCTGGTCGACGACCGACTCCCCGCCCTTGCCATGATCAACCAGGGCGTTCCATTGCCCCCCATCCGAGCCTACGCAGGCAAACCCAAGTGCAGCATCGAAGGATGCGACCAGGTCATCTTGCTGATGAGCGAGATGGTCGTGCCAGAATCCCTGGTCCACAAAATCGTCTGGGCGCTCTTTGAATGGTCCAAGGAACATCAGGTGCTCGCTGGCGTTGTCGTGGACGCCTTTGCCAAGGCCGGCATGAAAAGCGGCATGGACGGTGTTGACCCCGTCGTGGAATACGAGGACACCGAAGAGATTGACGTGGTCGGCATCGGCTGCAACGAAACGGTTCGTGCCATGCTCAAAGAGATGGACATCCCCCTGCTGGAGACCGGTGTCATCCGCGGGATGAACGCTGGCATCCTTAGCGAGGCCACCCGGCGTGGACTCGGCACCATGTCCATCATGGTCGAAGCCGACCCTCGCTTCCCGGACGCTCGTGCTGCTGCGGCCCTCATCGAGAAGCTCAACACGCTGCTGCCCGCCATTGACCTGCCTCAGGAGCCGTTGCTGGCCGAGGCGGAAATGCTCGAAGCCCAACTCCAAGCACTCATGGAATCAGCCGGTGGGGCATCGAAGCCCAGCCCCTCATCCAACGCCATGCTCTACGGCTGAATGGCCGTCAAGAGAAATCCGAGAGGGAGAATTGCCCAGAACGCTTGGTAGGCTCGCTGGTGACGGATTCGTCGGAGACGGGCTCGTCGTGCGCGGCTGCTTCAGCACCGTTGTTCGCCTCGCTGCCCGACCCTACAAGGCGTGCATTCAGATCGTCCTCCGACCAAACATCAACGCCGAGGTTGGTGGCTTTCGTGAGTTTGGAGCCCGCCTTTTCACCGGCGACCAGCACGTTGAGTTTGGCCGAGACGCTGCCGACAATTTTGCCACCGGCGTCGGTGATGCGTTGCTGAATCTCCTTGCGAGGAGCGGACAGCGTGCCCGTGACGCAAAAGGTCATGCCAACGAAGGGGCCCTCGGCCGTCTTGACAACCTCCCTCTCGATGGTCAACAACGCGATGAGGTCCTCAACGAGCGAACGTCGAATCTGGAGGCCGTCTCGGAATTGCAGTGCCACGATTTCACCCACGCCGTCGAGGTCGAGCACTTGACGAAGGGCTTCGTTGTGAGCATGCGGCTTGCCGAGGTCGTCATGGGTTGGGCCGTAGGCTTCGTCTTCAGCCGTGGCATGGGCCCGGTCAAGCCAGGCGAGAAGAGCGGGGGCGTCACCAATGGCGGACGCCATCGAAGCAGCAAGTTCGGGCCCGATGCCCGGCAAGCCAAGCGCATGCAGGAACTTCCCGAGTCCCATGGTGCGAGCCTTCTCCACTTCGTTCAGCACGTTGGTGGCGGACTTCTCGCCCATGCGCTCCAAGCCCAACAGGTCGTCTAACGTCAAACGATAGAGGTCGGCGCACGACGAAATGAGGTTGGCATCGAGCAGTTGGTCAACGAGTTTCTCGCCCACGCCGTCCAATTCCAAGGCACGGCACCAGTAGAGAACGGCACGGCTCGTTCGAGCCTCACAAAACAGGTTGATGCACTTGAGGAAGGCGCCCTCGAGTTCCACCTGCCCCTCGCAAGCAGGGCAGGCGGTCGGTGTCGGAATCGGTTGATGGTCGGGCAGCGTACCGGTAAACGCTTCACCGTCGGCATGGAATCGACCATCCAACTCCTTCGTCGTGGCCGGCCCGAGCGCTTGTTCGATCTTGGGAATCACATCACCACGTCGAACGATGAGGACTTTGTCGCCGATGTTGATCCCGAGGCGTTCCACTTCGCCCACGTTGTGAAGCGTGGTGTTCTCAACGGTAACGCCGCCCACGCGTTGCGGTGCGATGCGGGCCACCGGCGTGATGTTCCCGGTCCGTCCGGTCTGCCATTCAACATCCAGCAACACCGAGAAGGCTTCCTCGGGCGGGAACTTCCAGGCCAGGGCCCATCGGGGGTGATGGGCCGTCATGCCCAATCGCTCTCGCTGTTCGAGGTTGTCGAGCTTGAACACCACGCCGTCGATTTCGTAGGCGTACCCGCTGCGTTTTCCCGTCCAGGCGACCGTGGCCTCGTCGAGCAGGGCGGCCGTTTCGGACGGCGTGGCGGCCGCATGGATTTGCCACGGTGCGGGGACAATGCCGAGGGTGTCCTCCAGCCACACCAGCATGTCCGTGTCGTTGGCCATAGCGGGAACAGTTACGCTGTCCGGGTGGCGATGTTCGCCGGTTGGAAGCTTGGCATCGTAGGCCTGAAAGACCAAATCAGCGGCGTCGGCTTTGCCGTCAGCATGCTTCTGTCGCAGGGCCCCCGCCGCCAAGTTCCGCGGGTTGGGCGATGTTTCACGGTACTTCGCATCAAACACGGCCAGCGGCATCACGACTTCACCTCGCACGTGAACGTCAACAGGAACCGGGAGCGTGTGGGGAACGTTGGCGATCTTTCGGGCGTTTCGCGTGACATCTTCGCCGCGCTCACCGCTGCCCCGGGTGGCGGCACGCACCAGACGGCCCATGCGGTATTCCAGCGAAAGAGCCGACCCGTCCAGTTTGGGTTGGGAAAGGAACTGCAGGGCACCGGAGGTGGTGACGTTGACGAAGTGGTTCAGTTCTTCAGTGGTGGTGGCCTTGTCGAGGCTGCGCATGGGAAACAGGTGGTCCACCTTCACGCTGCCAGGAGCGATGTCTGCGCCAACCCGGCTGAGTTGAGGGTGTTCGGGGTCAAGTTGCTTGAGTTCGTCCCACAGGCGGTCGAATTCCGCGTCGCTCAACTCGGGCTGTGCGAGGTTGTAGTACAGGTTGGAATGGTAAGCGATTTGCTCGGCGAGGAAGGCGATACGAGCCTCTCGGGCATCGGTGGATGAAGCCTCCTCGCCCATAACGGAAACAGGACCACGACAGGCTATGAAGCATCGCTTTGGGGCCCGTCACTTGAACGAAAGAGCCACGAATTCGCTGTTCTCAAGCGGGCATCGTGTCATCACGGCCTGGCTCAGAATGCGAAGGTGAAGCTCGGCCACCACGTGGACGTCGGCAGAGAACATGTGACCAGCGTGGGGCTTCAAATCGTCATCGGAGAAGGTGGCGTGAAGGTGGGTGAAGGCGTCGCCGTTTTCTCTTCGGGCGAGGTTCCCCTGCAGCGTGACAAGTTCGGTTCCACCCTCCAGCGTCACACGGTGATAGACGTGATCGTCGTCCATGTAGCCGTAGACGCTGTTTCTCGTTCGACCGATGCCGCTGGTGATGGCGGCGGCATCAAAGCCGATCGTGTCGGCCAGCGACTGCAGCGAAGCGTGAATTTACTCACCGGGGTCCAGCCTCACGAACACGTCATCGCCGCTTTGCGTCCACTCCATGCCACCCGGTCGTTACGGTGGCTCAAGAGGCTGCCGTTCATTCGGCTTCCTTCTTCGAGGAGAGCGGTTGACGTGCCTGCTCCATGGCCCGAATGTATTCCCGGGCTACACCGAGCGACTGCGCATCGCCGCCGAGGGGAAGCGGTCCGAACGGACCCCATCCGTTGCGAAGGAGCATGATGCGCCGTTTTGGTTGGCGTTTGGCCAGCCGAAGACGTTCCCATGGGTAGCGCTGCCCGTCGGCAAACAAATGCGTGGACGTGATGGCGTAGCGTTTTGGAACCAACAGTGAAATGAGGTGCAAACCGAGGAACACGTCCCAAAGGACAGCGTAGATGATCGGCGTATCACTGGCCTCGAGCAACGCCCATGGAAGGACCATCATGGCGGCCATCGACCCGAGGTTGCCCCACTGGCGAATCATTTCGTGAACGCCTTCGCTCGACCACGCAAAACCCCCGCCCGGTAGTTGGCCGAGTTCTGGGACGTCTCGCCGTTGCTTGGTGAGCCAGTAGGCGTCCCACGCAACGATGCCGGCCAACACGCACACCGCCACGAAAGCCACGTGCTCAGCCGAAGGCAGGTCCACCATGTTCTCCCCTCACAAATGTCGCTGGTCAAGGGAGGTCAAGTCGCCAGGGCCGCCTCGTCGCAGCCGAGCAAGGAAGAGGAGGAAGACCACCACGAAGATGGCGGCCACCAGCAGCAGGGCGTTGAGGTTCACATCGGCGTCGGACGTTTCGACCCCTTCCAGCACATCGGGCGTTCCATCGCCATCGTCGTCCATGTCTTCGGTCAACCAACTGGTGTAGCGTTCGGGGCAATCCAGCACGTCGGGTTGGGTGTCTCCGTCGGTGTCAAGTTGGGCGCAGGGATCGAGCGGGAAGGCGTCCTTCGCATCGCTGAACCCGTCGTTGTCGTCGTCCTCATCGTAGATGTTCGGCCCGCAGGATTTTCCGGTGTTCGCATCGAACCACGTTGTGGATGAACACGAGGCCGACCAGTCGTTGTCGGTGTCGAGCAACGTGTATTCGAAATCCATGGAGGCCGTCGCCGCTTCACCAAACGTGTCGACAACTTTGACTTCGACGATGTAGTAGCCGGCCGGAAGATCCGTGATGTTGTACACGGGTTCGTTGCCGGCTTGGAGGACGTCGTTGCCTTGCAGATCGTAGACACGCCACGAGAGAACGAGGTCGTCCACGCTGTCCATGTCGTCGCTGAAGGAGGCCGAGGCTCGGATGAAATCACCCTCCATCACGCGCTGACCTGCATACGGCTCCAAGAGCTGAATTTCGGGTGCTTGGTTGATGAGCACGTTCACCACGAGAAGGGAGGGGGCCGTTGTTGGACTTTCGACCGAGAGGGTGGCAAGCGGTGAGCCAACCACGCTGGCCTGAACGGACCATTCGCCCGCGACGGCTTCGCTGCTCTCAGACACGGTTCGCAAGAGCAATTCAACATCAACGGTGGTGCCCATCACCGTGAGTGGGTCAAGGTTCTCGTTGCCATAACTCACCGTAAACGAGGCAGGAACCGGTGTGCCGCCTCGACGAGCGTCCAACACGACGGTTCGGAAGGCCGCATACTCGCCGCCTTCGCCAACCATCAGCGTCCCTGCGGAGCCGTCAACCGTGTGAACGGTGGTGTGGGCCACGTCCACGCTCCCGACCAGGTCACTGTTCTCCAGTCGAACCGGGAAGTATTCGGTGGCCAGGGCGCTCGAGACGAGGACGTTGGCCTCGCGCAAGATGAGTGGTGCGCTGATCTCACCGGGGTCGGAGTGAAGCGAAACCCCCACGCTGTATCCGGAGATGTTGAGGCCTTCCACCACCAAACTGTCCGATGATCGACCGTGGTGAGAAACAAAGGCCGTGCCCGAGCCCTCACCCTCGAGCGTCAGGTCGGAAAACACACCCGAAGTGCGGTCGACGTCGATGCCAGGGGCGCCGGTCAACTGAATGCGCTGAAGGGTGAGATCTTCGTTGCCCTCGCCGATGATGCCGCCTTCGCCGGTGACATGCCCCTCAAGGTCGCTGAGCAGGAACCCCGGAGCGAGGTTGTTCAGGGAGACAATGGCCCCGGTGCCGGTAAAGTGGGTCGCATCGACGCCGGTGACAGAACCCGAAACACCGGTGAGTTCCAGACCGGATTCGCTGCCCTCACCGAACGTGAGGCTGCTGAAGTCCAACGGAACTTGTTGTGCCCAAACCGCCTGTTCCTCACAGTCAGCGAACGACACGTTGGCGAAAGTGACAAGGCCACTGGAGGGATAAAGATGGGCGCATCCGCTTCCGTTTTGCAAGTGGCTGTTGCGCAGCACCAGTTCTGCACCGCTTCCCGACTCAACGACCAACAACGGGTCGCTGGCAGAACGGGCCATGAACACATCGTCAGCCACCACCGAGCCCAAGCCCGAGACGGTTAAGGCGGGGGCTGATTCAATGAGTTGTGTTCCAGAGAGTTGGATGACGGCGGCGGTTGACGTGCCGAGTGCAAGTCCGCCCCATCGAGCGCCGAACCCCGTAGAGGAGATCGTGGCTTCACCTGCGTCAAAGAGCCCGTTCACCGTGATGCTGGCGCCTTCCGAAACACGCAGTGAAACCCCGTCCTGAACACTCATGGTCGAGGCGGTCTGCAAGAGAAGAGAGCCGTCAAGCGTGTAGGGGCTCCACTGACGTTCGAGCACCAACCAACCCGAGACCTCGCCGGCGGGCACCGTTGAGGCCATGAACGTGTGTTCCAGGGAACGGTTGGTGTCCCAGGTGACGAAATCAGAGAAGTTTCCGCGCTGAAGGGACACCGTTTTGATACCGCCCCATGTTTCACCCGAATCGGTCACCCTTCGTGCCTCGGTTTGGGTGGTCACGGCCCCCTCTTGGTCGGTCATGGCCACCGATCCCTCGATGGAAATGAGGGCCCCTTCCACCGGAGCACCCTTGTCGAGAACGGCCACGGTGAGCGTGGATGAACTCGTGAACACCGCGCCCGTCATCGCTTGGACGGTCCCTTCAATGGTGCCGCCCATGACATCGATTTCACAACCAGGCTGGACGGTAAGCGAGCCGACGATGTTGAGGTTCTCCACCTCGCGAGGACTCAAGCAGCCCCACTGAACATCGGCCTCAACGGTCAGCGAATCATCTGGCGAACCGGTCAGCATGCTTTGCCCGCTGGCTTGGAGGGTGTCGGCGGTGATGGTGGCATCCACACCGGTCAGTTGTCCGGTGCCTTGGAGCGTAATGCCGTGGCCGGTCGAGAGAATCACATCGGTAGAGAGCAAGGTCAACGCACCGTTGTTGGCCACCGTGAGGTCGCCCGTCAGTTGATGCGGTTGGCCGTCTGGACGAGGACCGAGGACCACGTCTTGACCCGATGAAATGGTCCAGTCGCCGTCAGGAATGACAGGAACTTGCACCGATTGCCCGGTTTGACCACCGTAGAGCGTCACGCGTGTCCCTGCTCCGTCAAGCGTGACATCCACGACCGAGCCGCTGTTCACCAGCGGCAACGTGAGAGCCCCGTTGCTGTTGCTCACCAAAGCGAAGCCGTGCACCAACACGTTGGCTTCAACGGGCTGACCGGCCAAATCCGTGAAGGTGACATCGGTCTCCACCAATCGGTAGGAGGATGTCGTGCTCACGGTCGGGTTGCCGGAGGAACCGTAGTACAGCGTTCCATCACCGAGCGCATCTGCCGATGTTGGCGCCGTGTTGGCGGGGGAAAACGAACGAACGGTGGCCGTGCTGCCCGTGGACAACATCAACGGCGTATCGTGAAGTTGAGCGTTCCACGAAGCAAGATGGAGCGTAGCGTCCCCCTCCATGAGGACGCCTTCTTCTTGGGCGATGGTGGTCAGGCTCGTTCCGGTGAACGAAGCATCAACGAGATGAAGCCCGGTCAGGCTACCAATGTTGGCCTCCACCGTCTGAGCTTCGACGGTGCTGTCCTCCAGCATCATGCCGGTTGACATGTTTCGAGCGGTGAAGTGGTCGAGGACCAGATCGCTGTACCAGGCGTTCAAGCCGATGGACGTGCGGTCGGTGGAGGCGAAGGGCTTCTCGACGGTCATGGTTGACCATGCATGCTGGCCGCCCAGAACATCGACGCCCTTGGCATCATCTGAAGTCATCAACACCTCAACATTGGCCAGTGAACTGGTGGGGGTTTGCACCAAAAGACCGGTCTGGGATGCGCTGACGGTGAGGTTGGTCCAATCGGCATGGCCGGAACCGGTGGCCTCAACGGCGTAGGTGGCGTTGTCGACCCGTACATCGTCCATGATGGACGTGCCCGGGCCTGACCACGAGATACCGGTTTCTGGACCGTCGATGACGCTCTCCAAGAATTCACACGTTCCGTCGCAGCGAACGTCCATGGCGGGGCGACTGTCGACGGACGTGGCCACAAAACCAACATCGTGCACCATCATCGAAGCGACGCCTTGACCAACAAGGAACCGCTCGCCCGACAGCATGGCTCCGGACAGGTTGAGGCCGTCCGTATCGCTGGCGTCCACGGCCAGTGCCAAGCCTGTTCCACTGAACATCCGAAGCGTAGTGTCGGCTCCAGCCAACGTCGCAAAACCGACACTGGCGTTGTGAACGGCAAACCCGGACAAGTACAGATCGCCAGCCAACGACTGGGCGCCGACGCCTGCTTCCGACACGGTCAGTTCAACCACGCTGGCCTGGGCATGATTGGCCAGACCAACGGCCACTTCCGTTGCAGTGGCGTCGGTGAGGTTCAATGAACCGGATTCCACGTACACGGCTTCGTAATCCATGCGGTTGGCCTCAAGACCGGTCGCCACGGCGTCACCGCCCATCACCGAGAGGCCTCGATAGGCATCGTTGAACACCACGTCGGTGCCGTTGAAGGCGCCCCGGACCAACACGCTGGCTGAGGCATTGGCCACCACAGAGTCTGTCAAGTTGAGTTGGCCGCTGGGTTCAACCACGAGCCCTGACCAAAGCCCTTGGCCGTGCGAGCCCTGGGTCTGAGGGACAACGGATGAGAAAAAGGAGGCTTGGTCAACGACCATGTTGCCCTCCACCACGATGCTGTAGGACTTGGCGTCCACGGTGGTGCCCGGCGAAACGGTGAGCGTGGCGCCGCTCGCCACGGTGACGTTCCCGGTGAGAACAACATCGCCTGACCACGTGGTGTTCACGGAAACCGTGCTGTCAACGGCCGTCGCCATGGGAAGAAGCGAAACCAACAGAAGCAGGGAAACCAAGCCGTAAGCGCGTCCTTGTCGCATGGTGTGGCGTTGAAGCGGCGTCATATCAACCCCGAGGCTTCGCGACGGAGAAAGTGTACACACGCCGAAGGAAATGGTGGGCCCGCCCGGATTTGAACCGGGGTCTGACGGCCCCCAGCCGCCAAGTATAGGCCAAGCTAACCCACGGGCCCGAGGAATTCCTCAGTTGCGCGCTGCGCTGAACGGTGCAACCTCGTGGATGAGGTCGAGGTGTCCAACGTACATGCGTCGGCAGCAGTAGCGCTTCAAACCCACTTCATCGAGGGCTTCAGCGTCGGTTTTGCCGTCCGCCAGCAATTGCTTGAAATCTTCCCACTTGTGGGCGATCACGCCGCCACAACTGAAACATCGTACTGGAATAATCATGCTTTCACCTCATCGGTACGACTTCTGCTTCTTGCGGCGAGCGCCACGGCCGAGTTGGTGCTTGGGCTCCTTTCGGCGTGGGTCGTTCACGAGAAGACTGCGGTCGAAGCGCAGGTACTCGTCTCGGAGTTCTTCGTCAATGCCCTCAGCGCCACCGTTGTAGTGGACAAGACCACGAGCGATGGCGGTGCGGATGGCATCGGTTTGACCCATGATGCCGCCACCGTTGGTGGTGACAGCGATGTCGACCTTGCTGAGTCGGTTCATGGCGTCGGCGATGATCAGGGGTTCCATCGACTTGCGGCGAGCCAGGGAAGGCTGCAGGATTTCGATGGGTTCGGAGTTGACACGGACACGTCCCTTGCCAGCCTTGACGGTGGCGCGGGCGACGGCGGTCTTTCGCTTACCTGAGGATTCAACGGACTTCTTCTTGCGCGCCATCACTGGTCACCTCCCGTCCATCGGTGAGCAGGTGCTCCCAAATCTGCACTGACATCACCCAAGCGGATGTAGCGGTCAGGCAAATCACGGCGGAATTTGCTGTCGTCGCCGTGCTGGTGGCCTTCGGGCAGGTCGCCAGAGAGGTGGCTGGGGCAGCCGATCTCAACACGGAGGTTACGAAGGGCTCGACGGCCGCTGCTCTTCTTTTGGTAGGGCAGCATGCCTCGAACGGCTCGCTTGAGGATCATGTCGGGCATACGTGGGAAGAACGGACCCTTTCGGGCGTGGTTCAACTCGTACTTCTTGTGGTAGGTGTCGAGCACGGCTCGTGGGCGACCCGAGATGATGGCCTTCTCAGCGTTGACGATGATGACCTTATCATCACGGTCTTCACGAGCAGCCTTCAGCAGAATGTCTGCAGAGGCCGAGGCCAAGCGGCCCATGATGAGGCCGTCAGCATCAAACACGTAGGTGGTGGCATCAGCCAAGGATAACAACCCCCGTACCTGTTGGGTTTTCGTTCATCAGCTCGCCGTAGGTCATGATTCGACCTCCAGCGGCCTCAATCTTCTCACGGGCACCGTTGCTGACGCTGTAGGCGGCGATGGTATGGCCGTTGGTCAACTCACCAGAGCCGAGCAGCTTGCCAGGAACGAGGATGGTAGCACCCTCGGGGGCATGGCGGCTCACACGGCTGAGGTTGGGTTGGGCCCAGTTCTTGCGGCTCTTTGAGAGACGCAAGGCCACATCTCGCCAAACTGCAGCTCCGGTGTCGCGAGACTGGGCTTTCAGCTGGTTGATGGTATCAACCAACTGGGCGTTTGTCTTGCGTTCTGGGTTGCTCATTTGACTCCCTCGATGCTTTGAAGCAACCTGCCGACCGTCCATCCCGTTATGAAGGCACCGGCGCGTCAAGGCTTCTCATCGCGCCGGAGGGGCCCGGTTTTGAATCAAATGTTCAGGATTACTCAAGAAGGATTTCACCCTTGGCGTCAAGCAGTTCCACCGACAGACCAGCAGCGCGTGCCTGGACGATGATTTCCTCGTGCAAGGTGTCCGAGAAGTCGTCGAGAGCCCCGAGGGCGGTGATGCCTGCGACGTCCGTCAACTGGTCGATGAGGTGGTTGAGGATGCAGCTCACGCCGTACGCCTGTCCTGCTCGGAAGGCATGGTCGGGGCCGCCCACTTCAGGGTCTTCGGCTTTCATGCGCAGCATGACGGTTTGAGAGTATGCGACCAGTGCACCGTAAATGGATTCGATGATCTGTGCAGCCTCCAAATCGCCCAGCAGCATCTGGGATTGCGCCAGCGCCGCACGCACAGCATGTTCGTACAAGCCGTGTGCGCCGATGGTATCGGTCGTTTCGATTTGCATCGCTTGGTCAATGATGGCTTTCCAGTCGTCCATGAACCCGCCCCCCTGCCGCCACCCTTTGAAGGTTAAGGCGGCAAACGGCCTTGCTTTCGCTCAACCCTGCCTCAACGGGCCGATGGGACCTCAAATCTTGAAGTCGGTGTTCTCGCCTTCAACGATGCCAGCCTGACGAACCGAGCCGTCTGCAGCGACGAATTCGCCGGCCTTGGTCAGGTTGTCGTAAATGCTGGTCGTGTCGATACGCTTGACCAGGGATTCCTCTCCGAGGGCCATCGTCAACGAGTTGGTGATGGCGCCCAAGGTCTGCATGGCACGGTCTCGGTGGGTTGCATCGATGGTGTGCTCGGAATAACGGGCCTCTTCGAAGATCGACAGGAAGTCATCCAGCTGGTCGGCTGGCACCATGTTGAACGCCGAGCGAACCGCTGCTTCGAACTCACGGGCCGTTTCGTAGACCTTCTTCATGAATCCGTACTTGCGGAAGTGCTTGACGAGGCTCTTGTAGCAGTCGAAGATGGCAGCGATGTACTCGTTGCTGGCCTCGAGTTGCATCATGGCGTCGGTCAAGATACCTCGCAGGGCCTGCACCTGGCGCTGCTGTTGCACGCGCTGGTAGTAGATGGCACCGGCGATGAGCAGGGCCATCAGCACGATAGCGAACCCGATGAGGTTGCCTGGACTGAACAGACCACCCGAGGCGTCAAGGTTGTCGGCCTTCTGGTAGATGATCTCGTGCGTGATGTTGTCCTGTGAGGGGGCGAAGTAGGTCGAGCCAGGGTAGTACGCTGTGATGCGCCACTGTCCTGAACACGGGGTGCCATCGCAACTCTGGCCGACGAACGCCCATTCGAACATGGCAACACCTTGCTCGTTGGTTCGGGTCTTGTTGTTCAAGTTCGAGACGATCCAAGCATCCTCAATACCGTCCTCGTCGGTGTCACCGTAATACTCGTAGGCGAAGATGACCTCTTCGTTCTCGACGGCCAAGTCAAGACGGTCTCGCAAGAGGGCGATTTCACCGACGATCAGCGTATCGGTGTCAACGCCGTTGTTGCTCCACGTCTGCTTGACTTGCAGGTCCACACGAGAGCGGACCAGGATCTCAATGTCCATGGCTGAACCGTTGAGGGCGTTGCTGTTGTCCTTGTCACAACCGCCGGGGATGTTTCGGTCGGGCTCAAAGGCCACACGCAGGGTGCGGAAACCTTCGAGCTTTCCACCGGTGGTCTCCACACCGCGCAGGGTTGGGTTCTGGAGTGGGTCGCCACTGAACCATTCAACGCTGCCGTCAATGTCGCTGGTGCGGACCGTGGCGAGCGGACGAATGTTCTCATCGGGGTCAAGGTAGATGTTGAGACACTTGCCGCCAACGGCTTGACCGTTGGACTGTGCGAGGAAGGCATCGATGTGGAAGGATTCCTTCAGGTACAACACGGGGTAGCGGGAACCGTTGGGCGCCACGTACTGGTCGACGCTGGACTTGAACGGTCCGACTTCGGTGATCTGCAACGTGGAGTTGGAGAAGACGTCGAACTCGGTTTGCACCGTCTTGTTCTCGTATCGGTAAGCGTCGTTGTTGTCGTAAGCGGAGTAGGACACCGTGACCTTGGCCTTGCCGGCCATCACGTCCGAAAGTGGACAGGTGATGGCGAAGAAACCGTCGGCGTTGGTGGTACCGGATTGACACGCAACTGGGCCGGCCTGACCGTTGACCATCTCGTAGTTCACACGGATGCTCCGGTCGGTCAGGTTCACGCCAAGTTCATCGCTGAGTTGACCGGTGACGATCATGGGCTTGGGAACAACTTCGCCCGTCAAGGGGTCAACTTCACTGGTGTAGACAATTTGGTCGTCCACGGTCATGATGGTCCGTCCAATGAGGTTGAATCCGTTGGCGTTGTTGGTCATCGTCAAGCGGAAGTGGTCGTTGCCGGGAATCGACGTGCACGGGTCCCAAGCGCCCTGGATGCCCAAGTAGCTGACATCGAGTGGCTGACAACCTTCGTTGGGCAGCGTTTCCTGGAATCGCAGAATCACGTTGACCGGTCCGAAACCATCGGGGAGGAAGGATTCGGGGTCAGCGCGGAGCAGAGCCGGGTTCAGCGGGGAGATGTTCGACTTGAGACAGCCGATGGTCTCCTCGACTTCCAGGCCGTCGCCGTCCACGTCGCGGTCAGGCGTGCCGTCACCGTTGCCATCGTAGAAACACAGGTGCGAGCCGTCTGGCTCAACCTCTGGCAGGGAGATGACACCAGCGTTTGGCGCCAGGGTCGCGACCACCTGGCGATGCAGGGTGCCTTGGAAGTCCGAGCCTTCGAAGATCACATCGACAAGGCCACCGTACGGTGTTTCGGAGCCTGAAAGGGCCGTTCCACCCGCATCACGGATGCTGGTCTTGTTGTCGTCCGAAAGTTGGGCGGTAAAGTCCCACTTGTCACCGTTACGCCTGAGGTTATCCTCGGTACTGATGACCTGCATGTAGGTTCTCGACACCACCCAAACCGATTGCGAGACGCCCGTGCCCTTGAGCAAGGGCGTGCCAGCGTACTCGAATTGCAACGTGAAGTTGCCAAGCGCATCGGAGGCTGAGACGTTGAACGGAATTTCGAAGAAACCGTTGCTGTCGGTGAAGTTCACGCCCGTTCGTCCATCGAACGACCAGGTGTAGTTCACCGGAGCGTTGCGAACAGGTTGGAGCGAATTGTCCACCAGCTTGGCTTGAATGGTCGTGTTGGTGTTGCGGTAAAGGCGTGGCAGCGAGGTCGTGAGGAAGTCCGTCGTACCAACAACGGTGACGTTGATGTACGCACCCGTTGGAGCCAATGTGGACGAATTACCGGTGAAGTAGTACGCCGAGTTGGTGAAGTCAACACGCAGCCCGTAGGTGCCAGCACCGTATTGGCTGAACCACGACCAGTTGTAGTCGAACGTGGCGTCGCCGTCCTTCATGATCGGGCGTTGCGTGTAAGCGGTCTCGCCTGCACCAAGGAACTGCCCGTTCTTGTCAACGTCGACTTGCAACGCAATGGGGTCTTGGTCCCACGGGTCATCGGTGCGGTTGGTGACCTTTCCGATGACTTGCAGGGATTCGCCGGTGTTCATCTCGGGGACGATTTCACAACGAACCGGGCTGTTGGGGTCCGTACGGTCAACCGGGCCACAGGGTGGCAGGTTGCTGTCACCGCCGTTCACCAGTGCGATGTTCCAGTGGGTGCCGTTGCCGCCGAGGAACGGTCGCAGGGCAGCCGCTTGGCCGGTCAGGCCTTCGGGTGTGCCGTCCCATGACTTGGGGTACGGCTTGAAGGCGGCCACATCGTTGTAGTTCACGCCGGCGGCGTCAAGGGCGGGCTGGTGGAACAGCGTCGACCAGTCGCCAAAGGTGCCGTCACCGTTGTTCACGGTGGAGTCGTAGTAGTAAATGGGGCTCAAACCGTCGAGGATGAGCGTTCCCTCAATGTTCATGCGGTGCATGATGCGGACGGAGAACGGTTCAGCCTCGTCGCCGTGCAGGTAGGGGAACGGCCACTCCGTCGCCAGTTCAGGTGAAACTCGAGCGATGATCTCAATATCGCCGGCGGGCAAACTCGTGTTCGTGTAATTGTACCGAACGACATCACCGTTGCCGTCCAACACCACATCGTGGGTCTTGGTCAAGTCGTTCCAGGTGATTTCTTCGTAGCCGCCTGGAACTTGCCCGACGCCGTTGTCGGCGGTGGAATTCCACTGCACCTGCTTCCACGTGCCGCTGATGCCCAAATCTTGGACAAAGGTCAGTGAAGCCCAACCAGAAGCATCGGTTCGGTAGCCGTTGTTGCCCAAGCCGGTGAAGTTGGTGGGCGCCGTCAGGTTGCCAAACAGGCCGCCAAAGATGGAGAAGGTGATCGGGGAGTTCTTGATTCGGTTGTCAAAGAAGCCGCGGTCCCAATCTGCCGAATAGTGGGCCTTGAAGTCGAGCCAGAACGGTTGTTCGTCGCTGCGGAAGTAGGTCCACGCCGAATAGTCAACCGTCATGTTGGCTTCAGCACCCACAAAGTAGGACTGAGATTCGTTGCCGTTGAACATGAACATCTCCGTGACCTCAGCATACACACGGTAGGTGGTGTTGTCGCCGACGGTCAAATCCTCAGGGTAGAGGAACTGACCCACGCTGAAGTTGCCTGCTGCGTTGGTCAGAACGTCAATGGTTTCGATGGCCGTGGTGTTGTTCGACGTCCATTCGATGTGCACTTGCACGGGGAGTTGTGGCGCTGCTTCAACCACACCGGTGATGGGGTTCAGCCAGTCGACATGCCCGGCAAAGATGGTCGGGCTCTGTGCATCCAACCAAAGGTTGTCTGGCAAGTTGAGGGTGATGTAGGTGGGTGCCTTGTCATCAGCGTCAAGGATGCCGTCGTTGTCGTGGTCCCAGTCCGAGGTCAAGTCAGCGTCTTCAACGACGTCGAAGTCCGTATCGGTTCGGGTGTCGTTGTCGTCGTCCGTATCGATGACGTCAGGGCCGGTGGACGAATCGGTGGGGTTGGCGATACCCTCGCCATCACCGAAGTCGTCGTGGTCCCACGGGTTGGTGGAGTTGCGATCAAAACGAGTGGGCCAGAGCAGGACCTCGTCCTCGTCGTGCATGCCGTCTTCATCGTCGTCCTCATCGAGGTCGTCGCGGGTGCCGTCGTTGTCGTGGTCAAACGGCGCCGTAATGCTCGTGAGCAACTCAACGGTGTTGGAAAGGCCGTCGCCGTCCCAGTCGTCATCGGCCCAGTTCACGATGCCGTCGTTGTCGTGGTCAAAGGTGGACTGCTCTTCACCCCAGAAACAACCGGCGATCTGTTCTTGGTCAACGTCAAGCCGACCGTCGTTGTCGTCATCGGAGTCTTCCCCGTCGGGGATACCGTCGTTGTCGTTGTCAACGTCGTAGAGGCTTGGCGTTCGCAAGCCTTGAGACATGATACCTTGGTCCCACACCGCCTGATAGAAACCGTCGTCGTCGGCGTCAGCGTCGTTGCCGTCGTCGTCGTTGTCGACGCAGTTCAGGCCGGAGAAGAAATTCCCGTTGTTTTGGCCGGTGTCGTCGTCGAGGTCGAAGTTGCTGTCGATTTCGAAGTAGTCCCAGACGCCGTCGTTGTCGTCGTCGACGTCAAACCAGTCAAAGATGGAATCGTAGTCATCGTCGAGGTCAATGGTCGAGTTGGTGAAGTCACCGTCAATGTCGCCGTCGACATCGTTCTTGAGGAGGTCAGCACCGAGTTCATCGGGGAAGTCGGCCTCAGGACCGTTGTCGCTGTTCCACTGCCAAATACCGGTGGCAAGGCCAATCCAAGTGATGTAGGCGTCGCGGTTGTCGGTCATCTGGGTGTAGGTGATACCGGAGTCGATGGTACCGTCGCCACCGAAGTCGTAGTGCCAACAGCCAATGTCCTGGACGGGTGTGCAGCTCCAGTTGCCCGAGGGGCCGCCTGCCGTAGCGCCTTGATCGAAGGCAGCGTCAGGTCGAGTCGAGTAGGGGGCGCCAAACTGGGCGTTCACGCCGTTGAGGGGCATCTTGTAGGCGAGGGCGTAGGAGTAGCCACAGACAAAGCCTTGAGCGAGGTTACCGGCGGTCCAGCCGCACACGGAGAGGTTGTACGAACCGCCCATCTTGATGTCATGCACGTCGAGAACGCCGTCGTTTCCTTCGTCTTGGTCCCACCAATCAGGCATACCGTCAGCGTCTTGGTCAACGTCAAGACCGTTGATGAGCGAATCGCCGTCCGAGTCAATGTCCCAGTCGTTGCCGCCGTTGTAGGGCGACCATCGGGCGTAGAGGAACCAGTAGAATTCGGGCACAATACCGGGTGTGACCGGGTTGGTCGTGGCATCGTAGCCGTTGTAGTTGAGCACCACGTCAGCGAAGGGGTAGTGGCCGAACACCATGTTCCAGTGGTCGGTGGAGTTGGTGCCGTAGAGTTGGCTGTCGGCCGAGCCGTCCAGATCACCACCGTCGTTCACCGGATAAAACGGCGTGCCGAAGGCGTCCGTAGCGTCAAAATCCACGACACCGCAGTTGCCGTCGTCGGGATCGTACAGGTCGGCGATGCCGTCGTTGTCGTCGTCCCAGTCGATGCTGTTCTCAAGACCGTCGCCGTCAACGTCTGAATCCACGTCGTTGGGTCCGTCGTCTCGGTACAAGCCACCGTTGATTTGGTGGAGGTCGTTGTCGTTGTCGAGGTCACAGTCCCAGTCGATGTCCAAGGGATCGATGATACCGTCGTTGTCGTCGTCAACGTCGTCCCAGTTGCTGATGCCGTCGCCGTCCCAGTCGTTGAACTGAGAGAACGAAGCTCGTCGAGTCTGACAGCGTGGGTCAGGGTTGACGGGGTTCGGATTGGCTTGCGTTGGGCAGTTCCACGTCGAGACATCGGCAGCGGTGTCGAGCGGGAACGAGTCGTTCTCGTTCTCGATGTTGTCGTTGTCAAGGTCGTAGGGGAGGTCGGCCCCACCCACGGCAAAGTTGCCGAGGTTGTCGGGGGACTGCGTGCCGCCCATGTCGACATCGAGCCAGTCGTAGATGCCGTTGTAGTTCTGGTCAAACGGACGCAGGAGGTCATCGTCGAGGTCGTTGTCGTAATCGATTTCACAGTCGATGGAGCCGTCAAGGTCACCGTCAGCACCAGGGATTTCGAAATTAACGCTGGAGATGCCGCCCACGGAAACCTCTGCGTCAGAAGCGCCGCCCGTGATGGTCAGCACGTCACCGGAGGCGTATCCAGAGCCTGCGCGGTTGATGGAAACGCTGGTCACCACGCCGCCGCTGGTGACGATGTCAAGGGTGAGGCCGGTGCCGCTGCTGGTGGAGGAAGAAGTGGCGATGTTGTTGCCGTTCACGTAGCTGCTTCCGCCGTCGGTGAGGGTGACGCTGGTGGCGCCGCCGTTCTGAAGGCCGGTGTAATCGCTGCTTTGGTCGCCGTTGGTGTCGATTTGAATGCAGGTGTCGGGGATGCCGTCGTTGTCGTCATCGGGGTCAACCATGTCAAGGATGCCGTCGTTGTCATCGTCCGTATCTGCGGAGTCGGGCGTCCCGTCGTTGTCGTTGTCAGGGTCGATGAAGTTGGGGGCGCCGTCGCCGTCGAGGTCGCCGTCAACGATGGTGGTGAAGGAGGGGGTGCCCTGGGCACCAAAGGCCCCGAAGCCAGAGGCGGAAGCGCCGGGTGCGTTCACGCGGTTTCGCTCCCAATCCACGTAGTCAATACCGCCGGAGTAGGTGCGGTATTCGTTGAACGTCCACGAGCGAGCAGCATTGTAGAGCGAGGCCGTGGTTGACATCTGGGTCGTGATGGAGGCATCGTAGGGGTGAGCGTCGCTGACGTCGGGGATGCCATCGCCGTCGTCGTCCGTGTCAAAGTAGTCGGGCGTGCCGTCGGAGTCAAGGTCACATGGCCAGGTGAACTGGTCGATACGACCGTCGTTGTCATCGTCTTCATCATAGCGACCTGGGCCAGCACCATCGGAGTCTTCGTCGGTCACGCCGTCGTTGTCGTGGTCCATGGGATTCTGGTCGGCGAGGTAGAAGTTGCCAACCGCAGCGCCCGTCCAGGGGTGCTCGATTGAGGCATCAAGGTAGCGGTCGGTGGAGACGTTTCGTGGGTCAAGGCCCTGTGCTTCGAGGGCGTCGTAATCGATGGGGCCCTCGAGGATACCGTCGTTGTCGTCGTCCCAGTCGTCCACGTCAAGGATGCCGTCGTTGTCGTGGTCGTAGGGGTCGGTACCGTAGCAACCGTCAAATCGCTCGAGCAGGTCGTAGATGCCGTCGTTGTCGTCGTCCAGATCGTCGAGATCGTTGATGCCGTCGTTGTCGTGGTCGCCGGCTCGGGTTTCCTCAAGGAAAGTCGAGTAGGAAGGCAGGGCCGCCTCCAACACGGAAAGGTCAACGATGACACCGGCCGAAACACCGGGGTCAGCCCACATCATGTTCGAGAGGGCCTCGTGGCTGAAGTCAAGACCGGCGTCGTGTGCACCGTCCCAGCCGCCCTGGCCACCTTGGTCGGTGGACTGCACGGGTGACATACCCAAGCCGCCGCCTTGGACCAGTTGCGTGTCCCGGGCGGGGCTTTCACCGTCGTGGACGGTTTGAACAATCGCAAGCAGGCTGCTGGCCAGCATCAAAAAGACAATGATGATGGCCATGGAGAGTTGTTGTCGCTCTTCAATTCGTTGGGTGTGTTGTTTTGACAGCATACGGGCACCTCGTAATCGTCCTTCCACCGAAATACCCTATTTCAAGGGCGTGGCGCGTATGGGCGGTTCCGTATCACGAGAAGGTTCGCGTATCAACCACGAATCACCGGCCAGTGGACCCTGGTGTAAGGATGGGAAAACAGCGGGTTCCGCCCAGACAGAAGATCGGGGATTGAAGGAATGGAGGCGCCCCGGGGCCGTGGCCCCGAAGCACCTGTTGTACCCGTCAGAGACGGTTCTTTGACAGACAGTCGTTGTTCAACTTCAGAACTCGTAGATGTCGAGGATGCCGTCGTTGTCGTCGTCGTCATCTTCGTAATCGTCGAGGCCATCGTTGTCAGCATCGAATTGACCGGTGAGGTCGTTACCGTCGTTGACTTCGAACCAGTCCATGAGACCGTCGTTGTCGTCATCGTTGTCGGTAAGATCCCAAATGCCATCGTTGTCGTGGTCGTAGCGGTAGCTTCCAGCAACGCCGTCGATTTCGTCAACATCGAGGATGTTGTCGTTGTCGTCGTCGTCGTCTTCAGCGTCGTCCATACCATCGTTGTCGTGGTCGCGGGACAGGTCCTCGCCCATGTCGCCGATGTCATTTCGGTTGTCAATGCCGTCGTTGTCGATGTCCAGATCAACAGCATCGGAGATGCCGTCGTTGTCGTGGTCGTAGATGTTGGTGTTCGGGTCGCCATCGTTCACTTCCTCGCGGTCGTCGATGCCGTCGCCGTCAGCGTCATCATCCTCGTAGTCGTCAAGCCCGTCGTTGTCGTGATCCAAGGGTGAATCATCGACCGAGTCGGGGATGCCGTCATTGTCGTCGTCGTTGTCAACGTCGTTGGGGATGCCGTCGCCATCGTTGTCGTTCTCGTCCTGGTTGTCGAGCTGCTGGCCTTGCTGCTGGTCGGACTGCTGGCCTTGCTGACCTTGCTGTCCGTTCTGCGTCTGACCTTGTTGCTGCTCGTTCTGACCGTTCTGGTTCTGACCGTTCTGATCTTGGCTGGTCTGGTCACCTTGCTGGCCGCCTTGCTGGCCGCCTTGCTGCTGTTGACCTTGGCCGTTGTCTTGCTGCTGACCTTGCTGGCCTTGCTGACCTTGCTGGCCTTGCTGACCTTGCTGGCCCTGCTGACCTTGCTGGCCTTGCTGACCTTGCTGGCCCTGCTGACCTTGCTGGCCTTGCTGACCTTGCTGGCCTTGCTGACCTTGCTGGCCCTGCTGACCCTGACCTTGACCTTGCTGTTGTCCCTGACCTTGGCCTTGACCTTGGCCTTGACCTTGGCCTTGACCTTGGCCTTGACCTTGGCCTTGACCTTGGCCTTGACCTTGGCCTTGACCTTGGCCTTGACCTTGGCCTTGACCTTGGCCTTGACCTTGGCCTTGACCTTGGCCCTGACCTTGGCCCTGACCTTGGCCCTGACCTTGGCCTTGACCTTGGCCCTGACCTTGGCCTTGACCTTGGCCTTGACCTTGGCCCTGACCTTCGCCTTGACCGCCAGCTTCGGATTCGCCGCCACCTTCGGTGCCGCCGTTACCTGCGCCCGCTCCGGACTCCTGGAAGTCAGGATCGTAAGCGTCAGGAATACCGTCACCGTCAGAGTCGGAGTACTCACCGTCGTTGGGGTCGTTGGGGAACTGGTCGGTTGCGTCGGACTTGCCGTCACCGTCGGTGTCGGCGTTGTTCGGGTTGGTACCCTTGGCATACTCTTGGGAGTTGGTCAAGCCATCTCCGTCAGGGTCTGCGTTTCCATCGCCACCGTTGGTGGGGTTCAGTCCGTTCGAAACCTCCCATCCATCTGGGAGACCATCGCCATCGCTGTCTGCATTGTTCATGTTGGTGCCTTGGGATTGCTCCTCAGCGTTGGTCAAACCATCGCCGTCCCAGTCGGCGCCGCCGTCTGAGGGGTCGAGGGGGTCGGATCCATCACCCGATGCTGCCGAGACAGCGGAAAGGGCGAGGAACAAAGCCAATAGCACGCTCATCATTTTCGTCTTCATGTTTTTTCACTTCCTTTTGTTTTGGTTGTTTTACATAGAGAACCCGCTGTTCTCTCTTTCCAAGGTTGCCTCTGAACTGGTCAGAACACGGACGTTGGGAGTTCGATGCAGCTTGCGCTGATTTGAATCAACAAGGGGGGTCAAGCAAACCATCTGAGCGGGCTCATCGTTGCTTTCGCAGGGCATGTAGGCTGCGAAAAGGCCGTTCAGTGCTTTGCTTTCGTTGTTGACGTAATCCTCCGTTTGCATCGTTTTTCACGGGTCGTTCATAGGGAACCCAGCGTTCCCTCTGCCCTACTCAAGGGCCCTACCCTATATGAAGAGCGCGATGCAGTGCGTCGTTTCAAACAACGCCGTCACATGCTGGGCATGTCCGTTGCTGGCAAGAGCACCGAGGCCTCGTGATTGAACACGTACCGAGCGATGATCGACGCTAATTCTTCGTCGTTGAACATGTGAATGCGTTCCGGCCCGTTGCCAACCGCCGGAGCAAACAGCTGCAGCCCGAAGGGTTTGGCCAAGCGTGACAGGGCGATTTTTGCTGCTCGCACCGTGTTGGCGCCGCGCACACCGCTTTCGGCCAAGCCCATGCCCAAACTGTGGATGAGCTTGCCCTGGCGAACGCCGTATCCACCCGCCGTGGCCATCATGCCGAGAATGACAAATTGATCGCGCCTGGAAGCATCCCAGCGATGCGGGTCGCCTCGGAAGCGGTCCTGGAGCGCTTCAATGAGGGAATGGTGGGCTTCATCGAGTTGAGCGGGGTTGAGGGGTGGAACGTCCACGGGCCTAAACGTGCTGCTTTCCTTTGGAAGAATATCGTCAAACGGCGTCCACTGATAGTCAGCCATCAGCCAGTTGTTGAATTTCTTCGACAGAAGCGGATCGGCACCCCTCCACGACCAAATGCTTCGCTGCAGCATCTCTGGAGCGATGGAATCAAACACTTCCGGAGCTTCTTCCGAAAGGGTTCGAAAAGCCTCGAGGAGTTTTTGAAAATACAAATCCCGTTCTTTTTCGGATTTTGAGTTGTATTTTTTTGCTACGTAATAATCAAAATCAGGTTCTGATTTTGCATAGCCTCTCTCAGAACGAGAATTGTTCATGTTGTTATCGTGGTCCGTCGTGCTTTTATGTTCTTTTGCTTCAATGTGTTGTACTGATCTCATCTTTACTCCCTCTTTCGGGCGCAAATCCATCTTTTTGTTCCGTCTTTTGTGTTTATTTTTACAATCAAGGGGCGTTCATGGAAACTGCCGTTGTCAAAATGAACGAGTGAGTGAATATATACTCTGCACGCTCAATAGGCCTTCATCATGGATCTGTGAGGACCGATCACACCGATGGCATAGGGCTCATCAATAACCGTCCAACCTTGGGACGCATAGAACGGAATAGCATGCTCACGGGCTTGCAGCAGGCCGGTTTTACATCCATGTTCCGTGGTCATGATTCGCTCCAGCTCGCCCAAGACAGCGGCCGCGTGGCCCTGGCGCTGATGAGTTGGCAGCGTCCCCATCTGTCGAATTTGAAACACGGGCCGCCTTGCCGAGGCGTCGGCCAGCGGCCCAAACGGAGGAATGCGTGCTGCGCCTGGCCCTTTGTGATCAGCGCCCGAACCGTCTGTACCTTCCGGAATGACGTGGGCTCGACCGACACCGATCACGGCGCCATCCTCCTCGACCCAAGCATGGACAGCATGGTCGTCGTCGGCCAAACGTTCACTGCCCGGTGGCATCCCGAGCGGTTCACGCAGGACCGCATACCGTGTGCGGAAATACCGTTCATCGGGGAGGCCGAAACAAGAATGCAACATCGCTCACCCTCCGCGATCAGAGGCCACTGAAGGCCACGATGAGCAGGAACACGAAGAAGAACGGAAGGACGACCATCAAGCCCAGCGAGGTGAGCATACCAAAACCAAAGGCACGATTTCCTCGGACAAAGGCGACAATGGTTCCGACGACAAAGGCGAGCGGAAGCAGGCAAAACACGCCATTGGAAAGCCCCGTGGTATCGTTATAGATGTCCTCGTCCACGTACTCGATTTCAACGGTCAACGAATCAACCGTGATGTTCGAAAGGGAAAACCAAACCGTTTGGTTTGAAGGAGAATAGGACCCAATCTCCACCTCATTGTAGGTTTCTTGGGCCATTTGGTACACCGGGAATTCACCGCCAGAGTTTCCGCCATCGTAGTAGAGGTCAACGTAGCATGAAATTCTGTACCACTCACCTTCGTACTCAAATTCCGCCCACATTGATTCGAAAAATTCGTCCGAAGTTGGCGTTACTTGGTATTGGAACGTCGTCCCGTCTTGTCCTACGAGTTCAACGGTTTCGTACCGCCAAGGATCTTGGTACTCCGGTTCGAGTGAGGCAGCCCCAACACCAAACACGAAGAGAACAATGAACGGAAGGAACAACCCAGCAAAGAATTGGCCCCAACGAAATCGCTCCGGCTGCTGAGGGTCAGCGGCTGGCATGACGAACATTCCTTGCCCGTTCACGGCGTTGATGTCGCCGGTCAACTGGGGCGTTGGCGCCCCCAAGGGTTGGCTTTCATCTCGCCCTCTGCGGCGGACGTTGGAGGGGAGGCGTCAGAAATGGGTGCAGGGGTGGTGGCTGGGTTGCTCAGCGTCCCGAGCATCACGGGTTGCGGCGGCTGAGGTGTCGTCGATGATGGAGCTGTGGCGGTGGCCGTTGCAGTGGCTGCCGCCGTGGCCTCGGCAACATCCTCGGCATCGATGGCAAAAAACGGCTTATCCTCGTCTGAGGAGGAGGGCGTGTCCGCTTCTTCTGCCATGGTTGATGCTTGGTCTGAATTCGTTTAAACCATCCTCCAACGTTGCCGCTGAAGCCAAAGGCGCGTTGAAATAGGTCATGCCGCTGGGCGTGAATACAGCACGGATGTCAGAGTGGCTATGAGCGGGACTGCAGATCCTGAGACCGGAGTTCGAATCTCCGTCCGTGCTCCAAAACCCTTCTCGCAGGCATACAGACCATACGAGCCTTCAAAGCCACACCACGCGACCGTTCATCGTCGTTCAGGAGGAAATGACCATGCCGGAATTGAACCCCAACCTCGACCTCGTTGGCTCCGGGTTTGCCGCCTTCCTCGCTCCACCCGGCCCTGAAGTTGTGCGATTCACGGTCGGTCAACCCGATTTTGACACCCCCGCCCCCATCGTCGCCGAAGCCAAGGCGGCTCTGGACCGTGGCGAAACGGCGTACACCCGTCCGCAAGGCAGTGAATCGCTGTGCGCCGCCGTCAGCCGCCACCTCACACAATTCAACATCAACGTCCGTGGAGATGACGTCGTGGTGACGCCGGGCTGCAAGCAAGCCTTGCTCTACGGTATGATGGCCGTCATGGCGCCCGGCGACGAAGTGTTGCTGCTCTCCCCCGCCTGGCCTTCCTATGACGGGATGATTCGCTTGACGGGCGCCACGCCCGTTCACGTTCCGGTTCGCAGGGAAGACTACCATCCCGATTTCAATGCGCTTGAACAGCATGTAACGCCCAACACCAAGGCCATCGTCATCAACTCCCCCAACAACCCCACGGGCGCCGTTTACACCCGAGACGAAACCAAAGCCATCGTTGACTTTGCCGTCAAACACGACCTTTGGATCCTCGATGACATGATCTATTCCACCTTGGTTTGGGTGGACGGCGGCTACACTTCCCCGTGCGCCTTTGAAGGCGGGGCAGAACGAACCATCACCATCGGTGGTTGGTCCAAAGGGTGGGCCATGACGGGATGGCGCCTAGGATGGATCGCCGGACGGACCACCGTCATGGACGGCGTCAAGAAAGTCAACGTCAGCGCCGCCACCCACGTACCGACCTTCCTCATGCCCGCCGCAGAAAAGGCACTGGAACTTCGAGAAGAAATCGAAGTGATGGAGGAAGCCTTCGCCGAACGCCGCCTGGCCATACATGAAGCGTTCTCTTCGCTTCCCGGGGTCGTGGTTCCTCAACCAGAAGGGGCGTTCTACATCCTGTGCGACATCACGGGAACGGGCATGACCGACTTGGAATTCGCCACCGAAGCGCTCGAGAAGGCTCAGGTTCAGGTCATCCCTGGTTCGCTGATGAAGGGCGGCGAAGGTCTCATTCGTGTCAGTTATGCCACCTCGCTGGAGAACATCCACGAAGGCGTGGGCCGGCTTCGCGAGTGGCTTGAATCACGCAGCTGAAAGAGCCTCAATGGCCTCTCGGACGTACAGAACACCCGTAATCACCAACCCAACCATGATGCCTTTTTGGATGTCGTCGCTCTTCCATTTTTCAAGCCAGATTCGCCCGATTTGAGCCCCGAGCAGGGCAGCGAGGACGAAACCAACAAGCAAGAAGGGGTCCACGGTCAAGACCGACACATCGTGCCACAGATAAATCGGAATTCTGGTCATATCAACGACCAAGGCGAGGACGGCTGCCGTGGCAGCGTACTCTGATTTGTCCGGTAACCGTTGCTTGAGAAACATTGCACGGAGGGCTCCTTGGTGTCCGGTTAAACCGCCCAGAAACCCTGAGCCAAAGCCGCCGATTCGATCTTCGGCCTCTGGTAGGCGAATTCTGGTCCACGACTCGCTCACCTTCAACGCCGGGAGCACGATCAAGGCAAGGCCGACCAACAAAAGCAACGGGTCCGGCGGAATGACCGATTGCAACAGCGCCCCTATCAATGCCACAAGAAGAAGCGCCCAGCCAAATCGGCGAAGCGCATCGCGGTCAATGTGCGTACGAAGCATGCGTGATTTCATCGCGTTGTGAGCACCGTGGACAATGGCCACTCCAGCAATAGCGTGATGCGGTTCAAACCACAGAAGAAAGATCGGTGTGGTCATGGTGGCAAGTCCAAAGCCTGCAGGTACCGTCAATGCAGCTGCGAGTAAACATCCCGCCAACCCCAACACTACGAGCAGTTCGATGTTCATGCCTCCGATGATCACGCTAAGTCCTGTTGGGCATTATATTAACGATGCAACAGAACGAATGCATGCCCTTGTCAACAGAAATAATCGCACGTTGAGTGGTGGTGTGAACGTTCATTCAGGAGAGTCAGCAGAAAGGGAAGGTGGGGCTTCAAACCGGACCTGAATCATCCCATCCTGTTCTCGGACCTCGTAAATTCGCAAGTCTTTCTTCTTCGACATGGCGCCCACGAGTTTGCCGTACGCAGGAAACAGGGGAAACGGCGACCATTCAACGAGTGAGCCGTCGTTCAGGTTGTGCGTGGTCTGGTGAAGCGGACAGCGAACGCACCCGTCCTCGACCTTCGCTCCCCAAGCGAGCGGCCAACGCATGTGACGACAGAGGGCTTCGGTGGCAAACAAAGCGGTGCCTTGGCGACCCACCATCACCATCTTGCCTTTGACGGTCATCATTTTCTTCTTGTCGGGTTTCAATTTGCTCGATTTCATCACGTTGTGCCAGGTCATGTCAGGTCCTCCTTGGGAGTGGGATATTCAGATGCTTGAGGGCTCGCTCGGCGCTGCGAAGTGCGCCTTGAACCGAAGGGTGTGTGCGGTGGTCGCCGACCACCAAGACGCCGTTCACCTCGACATCAGACTGAGCCCTGCGGTGATGGGACGGGTCGATGTGTGGTAGCGCATGGCGGACGGTGGTGGTGGTCACGTGCTCCCATTGGTCCACCGAGTCCCCAAACCAGGTCCGGAGTTCGTGCTGCACCGCCAAGGCATCCGGCGAGGTGGCGGGCTCGCCAACCAGCGTGGCCACCACCCAGTGTTCGTCGTGAGGGTGGGCGTGGAGGTTGGTCGGAACGTGAACGTGGAGGACTCGATGTTCGTCGTTGTCCCACGCCTCGTTGACCATCAGGCAAGCCTCAGCATACGGCGGCTCGGGCGCCACAAACGCCACGGTGCTCGTCAGGCGTTCCACCGGTTGATGTTCGCTGGCCAGCGCTGGATGCAAGGTCAGAGCGACATGCTGCGGCACCGCTAACACGACACGGTCGTACGTTCGTTCCTCACCGTCCACCATCACCGAGGTGGCTGACACGCTCGAAACGGCGGTGCTCAGATGGACTTGGGTGGTCGAAAGACGGTTGGCGAGTTGATACGGGACGGCTGCGATGCCGCCTGATGGAACGATCATCTCGCCGTGAGCCATGGCCCCCACGCAAAATCAGCGAAAGCCATGCGTTCGGAGAGCGACGGGTCCAGCGTAATCCCCGCAAACAAGGGCTTCAACACGTCTTGAGTGGAGGGTCCAAACCTTCGCGCTTGAAGTCCGTCAGCGATGGTCGGAGACGGCCGGTCCATTGAGCGTTCGAGGTCCTTTCCTGATGTCGAAAGTCGCCAACGGAGGAAGCGGAGACCGTCCATGACACCCACGGAATTCAGGGTCGGGAGAAGGTATTGAGGAGCGCTGAGCGCATCCCCCAACACCCTTCGCCGGCCCGTCGACGGATGGATGGTCATCGTGCAGGCGTCCATCGGCTTGGCGTCAAGAGCCTCAACATCCACCCACCGATGGAGGGCGGGGTAGGCGGTGTGAAGGACATGGAAGCCGAGGTCAATGAGGTGGTCACCTTCCGCACGGGTGGCCATGCGACCACCAAGACGGTCTGAGGCTTCGTAGAGGTTGACCTCGTGGCCGGCTCGTTCGCAGCCCAACGCGACCGTGAGGCCCGCCAAACCGCCGCCGACCACTGCAATGCGCATGCTTCACCCTCGCAGTGCTGACATGCCACCGTCAAGATGCAAGACCTGACCGGTCAAGTTGTCCGGTGCCCCGGTCAGCAACCAGTGCATGCTGGCGGCCACCTCATCGGGTTCGTTGATGCGCTTGAGTGGAATCATGCCCACGGAGGCCTCCCGAATCGCATCGGAGCGGAGAACGGTCGCACCGAGACGGGTTTCGGTGAGGCCAGGCGCGACGGCGTTGACACGGAGACCGCGCCCTGCATAGGTGGAAGCGGCCGCACGCACCATGGCTTCGATGCCGCCTTTGGCGGCCGCAATTGCCTCGTGGTTGGTCAACCCGTAACTGCCGGCGACGCTTGACGTAAACACCATGCGGCCCGTTCCGGACTTGAGCATCGCCTTGCCTGCTGTTTTGAGCGCAAGAAACGCCGAGATGAGGTTGGTCTGGATGACAGCTTCGAAATCTTCGAGTTTGGTGGCGTGAGGTGGACGGAGGGCGATGGATCCCACCAGGTGGGCCATGCCGGACAGGCCGTCTTCGCTCAATCCTGCAGCATGCGTAACGGCCGCCTGCACGATGGATTCGTCAAGGGCGTCACCCTCAACGAAGTGCGCTCCACGACCGGCCAGTTCGCTGACGCGATCACCGTCGCGGGCGAGAAGGGTGACGTGGTGGCCATCATCGAGCAGCATGCTGGCGAGATGACGTGCGATGTCGCTGCTTCCACCGACCAAAAGAAATGATTTGCTCATGAATTCATTACACTTCAGATTGCTTTTATACTGCTGTTTTGGGGGCTTGAACAGTGATTGAAAAAGAAACCCGGCAAAACATAACCATGCTTCGGGATGCACACCCTGCCATTGTAGGTACGGTTTGCGGGGCCTCCTCCATCCACGTTCTCGGGGCCGGTTTGAACCCTGAGAAACCAGCCCATCGAGCCATTCACGACCTTGATGGGAAGGGGTGGCGCTTGGTGCCGATTCATCCTCGCGATGCAGGCGGGGCCATCCTCGGCCGACCCATTCGTCCTGCCATTGAAGAGGGTCTCCAACCCGAAGTCGTGGTGTTCTTCCTCGCGCCCGAACGGGCCAAGCAAGCGGTCATGGAACTGATGATTCGTCATGGCCCGGAAGGCATGCCGTTGCTGTGGTTCCAACCGGGTTCAGAACACGAGGACGTGCTGGAAATGCTCAACGAAGCGGGCATCCTCCACATCGTGGACGACTGCATCGTGCGATTTGTCCAGCGTCATCATCTCGCGAGTGAGCACAACCATGCACCCGAACCGTGGTACCTCCAAGTCCAAGCCAACGACGACAGTGGTTGCTCGGTGTGGTCCATTGAGTCCAACACGAACACGCAACCATCTCCTGAAACGTCACTCGAGTGGTGCGGCGATGCGTGGGATTTGGAACACTCACAGCACACCGTGGCTCGGTACATTCGTTCTTTGGCGCAACCCGGTGAGTCGGTTGCCGACCTTGCCGTTCGATTGGCCTGAGCACGGTTCGGGGAGAGGACGCGCCGTCAATTCGAATCTGCTACGGCATCGATGGTGAAGAGTTGACCACCGCCACCGAAGATGGCGTAGTACAACGTACCATCGGGGTGGAACACCAAGGGCAAGGGCGTGCCTGCATCCCAAGCGAAGCGGGTGATGTCCGTGGTGTAGGTGTTGGCCTCGTCGCCAGGCATGACGTCAATGCGGAGGATCTCTTGACCGACAGGGAGCAAGGTGTTCCACGAACCGTACACCGTGGCGTAGAGCGTGAACCCTTCCGAAGGGGACAGCCCCGGGAGCGAGGAGTGAACGGGACGAACATCCACGCCGTTCATGGACGTGTGAGGCGTCCAGCGACCCACAGGCGCCTCAGTGCCGGGGGGAATTGGTGTTTCAGGCGCATCGTTTGGCCAACCGTAGGCGGCGCCGGGAATCATGAAATTCAGTTCTTCATCCGGGTGATCGCCTTCCCAATCACGACCGTTATCGGTGAAAAAATAGCCATGACCGTCCACCCATACGCCGTCGAAGGAATTGCGAACCCCGCTGGCAAGGACACCGTGTTCACCGGTGGTGGAGTTCACCCACAAAAGCGCCGCATTTCGTTCGTCTGCCTCATCGCAGACGTTGCACGTGGAGCCGCTGTGCCACAGCAGCGTGCCGTTGGGCATGACGTCCACGGTGTTGGTCTGGTGATTCCCGACGGGAACACCATCAACGAGTACACGAGCATCGACATAGCGACCGCTTTCATCAATGGTGTAGGACGTCAATTTGCCGGCCTCCGACACCACGGCTGCACCGTCCAGCACGACCAGGCCGTGAGGCCGGTCCAGCCCGCTAAGAAGCGTCCGCCGCTCATCGGTTTGGATGTTCAATTCCGTGATGGCGCCGCCGTCCCTGTCGCAAATCAGCAGGTGCGTGTCGTTGGCCCATACCAGGCAGGTAGGGCCGCCCAAGTCGGCAGCCACACGCGTGACCTCATAGCCGTCAACCACCGTCGGCTCCGACCCAGAAACGTAGGGATAAAGTTGCCTGGCCATGAGCAGCGCTATGAGAAGCGCAACCACAGGAAGCACGTGCCGTCGCATCTATTCGCCCTGCTCCCTCACTTGATTTTCAACGATTCGGACCGCTTTTCCTTCGTAAGCCACAACCACCACGACATCGTCGCCGTCGACAGCGATTTGCACATCCTGTTCTACGAGTTGAACGGTTTCATTCTCGTCCCATTGAACCAGGTCACCGTCACCTGCCACCACCAAGCACGGGGAAGGTGAGACCAAGGCAGGGTCGCTCAGCGCTGGGAAGGCAGAAGCGTTGAGGGCGGCGATGAGCATCGTTGGATAGCGAGCCTCATCGTCTGCACTGTAGTAGGAAACGAACTGAAGCTTGTAGTGAACATCGTCCACCTTCAGGACATAGGTGCCGTCTTTTGGCGTGATGCGGTGGACGGTCAAATCGTAGTCGTACCATTCCAGTCGCTCAGACGTCTCGTTGGTCAGTTCCGTGCCGTTCATGTCGATAACATCTGCAAACGCTACGCCTTCGAGGAACGACCAGTGAACACCGTCCGAAAAGAACACATCCGTCTTGGAGAACCGAACGGTAGCGTTCGCCTCATCGGAGGCCCGCTGGTTGGGCAGGTCGAGGTACGTGAACACCTCTTCGTTTTTTGCGTCCACCACGGTGGTAAAGGTCGAGCCGTCAACGCCCAACGAGGGTTGAACCAAGCCGTTGGCCTCGTTCTGGATGGACTGGACTCCAAAACCACAAGCGTGAGCGGTTCCGTTCACCTCAACACTGATTTCCAACGACGACCAGAGCAGCGGTTCGCTCGATTCCTCAAACGACAGCGTGCCCAAGAGGTCGTCCGTTGCCGCCGTGAGACTGGCGCTCTGCAACACGGCGATGTGGTTGTCGGTTCCCCGGTCGTCTTCATAGGAGACGACCAGGGACGTCCAAACAGCAACGATCACCACGATGGTGAGCGCAACGGCTCCAAGAGCCCGCTTGACCATGACGGTGGCCCCGAGGGGATCACTCGTCGCGGCCAGTGCGACCCATGAGTGCGAGAGCGCCGATCACGGCCACAAGAGCAGGGATGAACATGAAGCCGGGCGTGTCCTCGCTTTCGTCATCATCGTCGTCCGTCGTTTCGGTGGTTGCACCGCCGTCGCCGACCACGACTTCGCCAAACATGTCGAGACCGATGTGGGGCTCGCAGGCATAGTAGAAGGTGGTGTCTTCGGTGAAGGTGTGAGAGAACGCAACGGTAGCAGCGGCGGCGCCTGAGGTCACACCGCCTTCAACGTAGGTGGTGGACTTGAAGCCGTCCACTTCGCGCACGTTGTGAGGCATGCTGGCATCGGTCCATGACCAACAGACCGTCTCACCGACGTCGATGTTCACAACGGTCGGAGAGAACGCATAGCCGGTGGCGTCGACACCGATGGTCGCAGCACAATCAATGCCTTCGAACGGGTCGACCACAACAGGTTCGTCTGCTGGTGGGAGGAGCACCTGATCAATGACGTGAATCACACCGTTCGAGGCGGGCACGTCAACGATGGTTACGTTGGCGCCGTTGATGGTGACGCCGCTTTCTCCGGCCACGATGGTCAAGTTATCACCGTTGGCTGCAGCCACCGTGCTGGTACCCGCTGCAATGTCGGAAGAGGCGACGGTGCCGGCCACCACGTGGTAGAGCAAGATATCGGCCAGGGCTGCAATCTCCTCTTCGGTGTCGTAAGCGTCGAGGTCAATACCGGCCGCAGCAAAGGCTTCGTCGGTGGGTGCGAACACGGTGTAGTTGTCCGTGCCGCTCACCGTAGCGACAAGGTCAGCTGCGGTCAAGGCAGCGACCAAGGAGGTGTGGACGGTGGTGGCAGCGGCGGTCATGGCGAGGTTGACGGGTGGAACCCACATGTAGCCCTCGCAAACGGCCTGGCTGACGTTGGTCAAGGCGTGCGTGACACCGTTGTAGCAGCCGGTAACGTTCTGCCCGTTCATCTCGTAATCCTCGAGGTACATGTAAGCGCCACAGGTGGCTTCGTCTGCACCGACCACGATGGTGTGGGTGACCACGTTGTAGCAGATCACACCGGGTGGACCCTGAGGTGCAGGTTCGTCCGCTGGAAGCGTGAGCACCTTGTCGATGACATGGATGATGCCGTTGCTGGCAACGACGTCGGCAGTGGTGACGGTGGCGTCGTTGATCGACACCGTACCGTTGACCACGGAGAAGGTCGCATTGTCGCCGTTCAGCATGGTGGCGACGAGTCCGTCGGTCACGTTTGCTGCGTCGACAGCGCCGTCCAAAACGTGGTAGGTGAGGATGTCGACGAGGGTAGCGTTGGCCTCGTCGGTGTCAAAAGAAGACAGGTCGATGCCGGCTTCAGCGAAGGCGGCATCGGTGGGAGCGAAGACCGTGAAAGGTCCGTCGCCCTGCAGGGTTTCAACCAAACCGGCGTGCGTCAGGGCGGCCACGAGGGTTTCGTGAGAGCCGGTCGCTGCAGCGTTGGCGGGGATGTCTTGTGTTTCGTCAGCCGAGACTCCGAACGAAACGGTCGAAAGGCTGAGGCAGGCAATCATGAGGAGCGTTATCGCACGGTTCATGGGGCAGTGTGCGAAACGGGCCATACTTAAGTCGCGGTATTTTTCCTGCCGTCAATCGCAAAATGCTAGAAAATGAGAGAATTTTCCAAATTTCAGTTGAACGGTGAACGGTACTCGTGAACATCTTCAGCGATGCGAAGCAGCTGGTTGTACTTCGCCACGCGGTCCGACCGTGCGGGTGCGCCGGTCTTGATTTGCCCAGCGCGAGTCCCCACGGCAAAATCGGCGATGGTGACGTCTTCGGATTCGCCGCTTCGATGGGAGACCACGTTGTTCATGCCGTTGGTTGATGCCAAATCCATGGCCTCGAGGGTCTCGGTTACGGTTCCAACTTGATTGACTTTCACGAGCATGGCGTTGGCCGCTCCGAGCTCAATACCCTGAGACAGCCGTTCGGACTGGGTGACAAAAAGATCGTCGCCCACCGTTTGAACGCGTTGACCGTAGGCTTTGGTGAACGCGGCCCATCCTCGCCAATCGTCTTCGCCAAACCCGTCCTCAATCGAAAGGATGGGATACTCGTCAAGCCATCCGCCGTACATCTCAACCAGGTCATCGGATGACAGCACCTGGCCGTCCATGTGATACCCGTCATCCTTCAGGAATTCTGTGGAGGCTACGTCGAGTGCAATACCGATTTCTTCCGTTGAGTAACCAGCACCCTCGATGGCGCGAACCATGTACCGAAGGCCCTCTTCGTTCGCAGGGAGGTTGGGAGCAAATCCACCCTCGTCCCCAATGCCACCAAGCAAACCGTCTTTCTTGAGTTCGGCTTTCAAGGCGTGATAGGTTTCCACGCCCGCACGAAGGCCTTCCGCAAAGGTGTCAAAACCGTGAGGCATGACCATGAATTCCTGGACGTCAACGTTCGAAGCGGCGTGAGCGCCGCCGTTGAGAATGTTCAGCATGGGAACCGGCATCAAGCCACCGGCAACGCCGCCGACGTACTTCCACAGGGGGAGTTCGTGGAACGCAGCACCAGCGTGGAGGCACGCCATTGAAGCACCGAGCATGGCATTGGCGCCAAGGTTGGACTTGTTGGGCGTCCCGTCGAGTTCAATCATGACCTCGTCAATCACCCGTTGTTCGTCAACCGGTAAGCCGACCAGCGCCTCTTCGAGGTGATCTTTGACGTTGTTCACGGCGTTTGAGACGCCTTTGCCGAGATAGACGCCTGCGTCGCCGTCGCGAAGTTCCAGCGCCTCGTATGCACCAGTTGAAGCCCCGGAAGGAACGATGGCACGACCGAGCAAACCGCCGTCGACAAAACAGTCCACCTCAACCGTGGGTTGCCCCCGGCTGTCCAGTACCATGCGTGCATCAAGACCGGTGATGTGGCCTGCCATGAAGTTCCCTCATTTCGGCGAGGTGGACGCGCTCTTTCAATCAAACGGGGTGAGTCCTCGACCAAACGTTGACGAATATCGCATCACGCAAACTTCCCCAAAAAGGAGTTTTTTGGAAAAAAATATGCGGATACCGATAATAAACCAGCCCTATATAGGCGAAAGGTGGAGGGAAATTCTTGAAATAGGGGCCGGATGTGCGAAGCACATGCCACGCATTGCTGAAATCGACCGAGCCATCCTCGCACAACTTCGAAAGAACGGGCGAATGTCCTATGTCGACCTCGCTTCCAAGGTTGAAGCCAGCGAGCGCACGGTTCGCACTCACATTCGAAACATGGAAGAAAACGGCACCATCCGTGGCTACACCATCCGTGAGGGTGGCGTTGGTTTGACCGCCTTGGTCCGCATCAAGGTATCACCGGGTTCGGAAATCGGTTCGTTTGCTTCGGAAGTCACCGGCTGGGAAGGCGTTGAAATCGTGTACGAAGTTTCGGGAGAAGCCGACCTCGTCGCCCTCGTTCACGTTGACGATACCATGGCACTGCGCGCCCTCCTCGACAAGATGTGGCTCGCAGCACCCAACGAGATCGCCAGCACCACCACGGAACTGGTCTTGGAACAGTACTGAGTCCTACTCTTCCTCGGACGGCGGAGAGTAGTCAATGCCGCAGGACCGGCACACCATCTTGTCGTCCCAGTCGCACTGGCGGCGGCACCCCGTCATGAACATCAGGCCTTCCACTTGACGGAACATCCGATGGATTCCGAGTAGTCCACAGCGGGTTGTTCCCCGCTGAGCATGGCCTCAATGGCCTGGGCGAGGTCGTGGGTGGAGACATCGTTGGGGTTTCGAGGGCTGTCGTCCATTCGGCCTTGGTACACCAGTTGATGAGCGGCATTGAACAGGAAAAATTCGGGCGTTCGCTTGGCGCCGTAAGCATGAGCGATGGTCTGAGAGGCGTCATGAAGGTAAGCGTAAGGCATACCGCCTTCCGCTCGCTTGACCATGTGCTCAAACGAGTCGTTCTCGTAGACCACGGGGTCGTTGGAATTGATGCCAACGAAACCGATGCCCTTGCTCTTGCAGGATTCGGCCATGGCGTTGATCCGTCCCACGCTGGCCACCACGTAGGGGCAGTGGTTGCACTCGAACAGTACCACGGTGCCGTTGGCGCCCGCAGCGTCAGCGAGGGAAACGTGTTCTCCGCCGACGGAAGCGTTGGCGTTGGGGAGGTTGAAATCGGGGGCTGCGTCTCCGGTCTGAAGGGTCATGGACGCCGCTCGAGGCTCATGGGTCAAAATGGCTTGCTTTCAAGCGGCTCACAACACAAACATGGCTGCAGCAGCACCGGCCGCGGCCAAACCTGCGACCACCACCAAGAGGAGTTTTCCACGACCTCCCCCGCTTTCAGCCTCGAGGGCTGGGGTTGCATCAGTGGGAAGATCGGGGACAATTTTTGCCTCGTCTCCTGGAAGTTCCTGCCCGTCCCAGTAGGCTTGCTTTGCACTTTCACCGGCTTCGAGTTCTGCCTGGATTCGCGCCTCTTCAGCCAGACGTGCTTCCTCTGCAAGGCGGGCTTCCTCCGCCAGCCGAGCCTCTTCGGCAAGACGTGCTTCTTCCGCCAGGCGGGCTTCCTCGGCCAGCCGAGCCTCCTCCGCCAAACTGGCCTCTTCAGCCAAGCGAGCCTCTTCGGCCAAACGGGCTTCCTCAGCAAGTCGAGCCTCCTCCGCCAAGCGGGCCTCCTCAGCCAAACGGGCCTCCTCGGCCAGTCTTGCTTCCTCGGCAACACGGGCTTCTTCAGCCAGGCGAGCTTCCTCGGCCAGGCGGGCTTCTTCAGCAAGGCGGGCTTCTTCAGCGAGGCGAGCCTCTTCGGCCAAACGGGCTTCCTCGGCCAGACGGGCCTCTTCAGCAAGCCGTGCGGCTTCCTCTTCTTGTCGAAGACGTTCTTCTTCCTCTTGGCGGAGACGTTCTTCCTCGGCCAGACGGGCTTCCTCAGCGAGGCGGGCCTCTTCGGCAAGCCGTTCTTCTTCCTCTCGCTTCTTTCGCTCTTCCTCAGCCAACGCCCGCTTGCGGGCTTCTTCGGCTGCCAAGGCACGAATACGTTCGTTGATGGCGTCCTCGTTTTTGCTGCGGTACCGGGTCAAAATGGCCTCTCCCATCTTGATGAATTCCTCTTCCAACAGGTTCGGAACTTCCTCTTTGGCCTTCATCAAGAGCCGTTCGATGTCCTCGACCTTGAACTCACCCTCGTGCTCGTTGAGGTGTTGGCGGAACACGGTGTAGAATTCCCGCTGTTCTGGTGAGATGGCCCCGTCAGAGGTCATGAAATCCTGCAGCGCCGTCAGGATTTCTGTCAAATTCAGTTCTTTGACTTCAACCATCGGACCACCGCCTAATTACAAAGCAGGTCATGCGCTTTTCATCAAGTTTTTCTCGCACTCTTGCAGTCGCGTCTTGGCCAATTGATGCTCGGCATCAATGCTGAGAATGGCTTTCCAAGCCGTGGCGGCTGCGTCCATGTTGCCAAGACCGTGATGGTGGGCGGCGATCTGGAGGCGGGCGGCGAGGTGATGGCCATCGCATCGGACGGCGGCTTCAAAGTCCGAGAGCGCGTTGTCAATCATGTTGAAGTGCATGTAATACAGACCACGCTGGTGCCAAGCCGGAGCGTGGTCGGGTGATTGACGCAGGGCTTCGTTGAGCGGCGCCTCGGCTCGTTCTGCTCGGTCCATTCCCATGTAGCAAGCCGCCAGTTGTGTCAGGGCATGGGTGTGGTGAGGTGCCTGTTCAAGCACGTGCTTGAATTCCTTCGCACCCAAATCCCACTGACCAAGATGCATGTGAGCGTCCCCCTTTCGAATTCTGGCCACCGCCAGTTGAGGCGCGAAGTCCAACAACGTCTCGGCGTCGTCAAGGGCCTTCTGTGCGTCGTCCAGTCCCATGTAGACCGAACTTCGATTCAGGCGAGCCCGGATATGAGATGAGTCCATGGTCAAGCAGTCGCTGTAGTGGTACAACGCCTGCTTGAGTTGCCCCTTCACGGCTGAAATGTTGCCGCGAATGTAGGCCGTCGTGGCGTTTTGTCCGTGAACCTCAGCAGCGTCCACGTGAAGAAGCGAGGTTTGCACGTCGCCCTGGTCGAGGGCGAGGAGAGCGGATTCACAGGCGATGGACGGGTCCTTCTCGGGGCTGAGGCGCTGAGCTCTGCTCAACGATTCGGTCGCCGTTTCAAGGTCACCCATCATCCGCTGTGTACGAGCGAGACCGAGCCATGCAACGCCCAACTCTCGGTTCAACGAGAGCGCCCCGTCGAAGGCACGAAGCGCGTCGTTGAGCAGCGTTCGGTCCGTCTCACCGGTGCCGTCACGAAGGCGGTCGGCATGGGCCAGATGCAGGCGGCCCTCCACCGTATGGAGCAAGGCATGATCGATGCCGTCGGGTGTCGCTGAAAGAAGGTCGGATGCATCCTCAACACGATGCTGGATGAGGTAGCGGCCTGCAATGCGAGCACGCAATTCGCCATTGTACGGCTGGGCGTTGAGCGCTTTGAGGAGGGTTTCCTCTGCCGCCACCACCGAGCCTTCAATCTCGAGCAGTTCTGCTTTGAGGAACACGGTATCGACCCCCCCGGCATCCAGCGCCACGGCGTGCGTGGCTGCTTTCAATGCATCACGCTGGTGGCCCTGTTTCTCAGCGAGAAACGAGCCTTGAGCGCCCAAGCCTCACCGGATTGCCGGTCAAGGGTGAGGCAGCGTTCGTTGGCTTCCAAGGCCAAGTCGTGTTCGCCCTCTGCCTCCAACAACTGAGCGTAGTGAAGCCAATCACCTGAACGGCTGGGGTCTTCTTCAAGCGCCTGCAAAATCGCCTCAATGGCCTCGGAACGGGCACCTGCTCGTGCTCGAAGTCCGGCCAACAGCGAACGGTCGGCAGCCGTGTCAACCCCCAAGGCTTCCAAGCGGCGAACGGCACGCTCGGCTTCCTCGTCGCCCATGGACGCCAACAGGTGAGCGTGGGCGCGAAGCAACGCAGGGTCGTCGGGCGTGAGTTTCATTCGAGCCTCCATCCAATGACGGAGCAGGGCATCATCGCCACGAAGGCGCGCAATGTGCTCGAGGCCCTCGAGAACACTGGCATGGCCAGGTGACACTTGATACGCCACGCCAAGGGCGCCCTCGGCCCATTCGTACAGTTGGAGATGAGCGGCAGCCAGGCCAAGCCGGTGCGCCGTGTCGGCGTCGATGTGAAGGGAAGCCATCGTCAATTGGTGGCGATCGAAGACCCTCAACAAACGGCGAAGCAACCCCGCATGATTGACCGAAAGGCCGGTCTCTGAACCAGCCTCTACAGGTTGATGTTGCACAACCGAACGAAGCACATCGCAGGCTTCCTGCACATCCAATTCCGATGCATCGCTCCCTTCGTGCTGAACCAAGAAACCGTGAACGGTAAGGGATGCATCAAGGTCAGGGTGGATCGTCCGCAGGGCATCCAGCGTCGATTGAAGCGTGCGCACGTCGGACAGGACGCTTTCGGTGGCGAGGTTGAGGTGATGAAAGTGCGTGGCCTGGGATTCTCGGAGAAGGGTTTGCATGTCCAGCAAACGCGTCATCTTCTGATGGCCCTGATACAGGGAATAGCCGAAGGCTCCCGCAGTACCAGCAGAAAGCAAGCCAAGACCGATAGCGAACAGACTCATTGAACCCGAGCGGTCCGCCGCGGCTTTATGGTCTGCGGAAGAATTGAGGGCTGAGAAGGTCGTTTCCAGCCCTCTCAAACGGGGCCGAATGTCGTGAAAATCGGGAAAAGGTGCCTTGACCGGTTCGATTTCACCGCTCATATTGAAAGCCCCCGTGGCCCGTGGCTCCGTTGAGCGATGATGAGTGAAGCGCATCCAGGGAGCGATGATGTTGAGGCTCGTCTCGCCTCGCTGACTCAGTTCGGGTTCCCCCGCGATGAGATGACCGAATTCCTCGCCGAACACGAAGGGGGCACCCGTGAACGCCTCGCTTGGCTTGAACAGCGTCGTGAAACGGCCGCTGAACTTGATGAGCGATTTCGCGCCATCGATCTGAATGGGCGGGCCGATGAAGGCTTGCGCCCCATTCACTCGACATTGAACAACCCGTTCACGGTTGAAGAGAGCGTGGTCGATTTTGAGCGACATCTGCGAGGTATCCTGTCGTGGGAGCCACCGTTGAGCCGAAATAAATCGGTGTGGTATCAGGCGGGCAGCGGCAACGATTGGAACGACCTCTTCGCCCGCTTGATACGCCTCGATACCTCGAGCCACCCTGCCGTTGCGCCCCTTCATCGCCTCTTTGAATCACCCGAACGATTGGACGAAATCGTTCGCCACCTCCACACCATCGAAGCGGACGAAGCCCGCCAACGCCAACTGATTGAAGCCGGTGCACAACGACTCAGGGAGCACGGCTATCCCGTCGGTGAGTTGGATTTGCTCCCACTGCTTGAGGGACTTCAGGACCTTGAGCGATGGCAGTCATTTCACTCCAAGAGAGAGCACGTTCGACTGGCGGCCGTTCAGTTGATTCAACCGTTCGATCCTGATTTGGCGACTGAATTTGAGCAACGTTGCAACGCCATGCAGCGCGTGGAAGAAGCATCTGAACTCGACGCGTTGGCCGACGACATCCAAGCCCTGGCACAGACGTTGGAACAGCGTCGGCAAGTGCTTTCAGATGCAATACAAGCATGGCGAACACAGGGCATTGTTTTCCCGCATCAAGGCGAATTGCACCCCAACGAATTGATGTCGTGGGAAGCCAATCATGACACGGTGGCGACGTCGGTTGAGCGACATCTCGCCCTCGTTGAACGCTGGAAGCGATTTGCTCGGCACTGGCCTGCTCAAATGGCAGGCTCGGAAACCTTGCTGGGCCACCTCGACCGGACGGAGGAACTCCAAGACGTCGTGGACGAAATGGACGCGTTGTGGAAACAACTCGAGCTTGATGGACTGGCCTTGTTGGAATCGTACGAACATGCTGGTTTGGACGTGAGCGCATGGCGCCAACGGGTGTTTGACGACCCCATGAACGCCATGGAACGCCTGACCGTTGAGCGCGGTCAATGGGACCGTCGGGTATCGCTGATGAACGACCTCAATGCGCTCGACACATCGTTTTCAGGTCAAGAAGACACCTTCTTGCGTCTGCAACTTCTCGCCAGCGAAGACGTTGATGCTGAAATTCTCGAAGAAATGCAGGGTCATGTTCAGCGCGCTCAACGGCGAAACGAACGGCACCGTGTGATGCTGAACGAAGAATTAGCGGCTCTTCGTCGCGCCGGCGTGCTGGAACGTGAAGTGTCCACCGACGGCATGAACCTCCGAGAACTCGAGGCGCACGTGGCAGACCTCACGCGTTCGAACGGGGCTGCCAACACCACGACCTACAACGGTGCCATGATGGAGCGAATGCGGGCGTCGGTTGAACAAGAACTCGAAGCGCTTCGCGAGCAGGGGTGGCACGTCGATGAATGGCGAGGTGCCGTCAAGGGAGAACTGGTGAGGGTCGCCAGAGAACTCAGCGAGGCACGTCCTCATTTGCTTCGCCACGATGTTCTGCGCCGGAGGCTCGCTGCCCTGCCGTGGAACCGTCATGTTGAGTTGGGGTTGAGCGTTGAAGCCATGTGCCAGCAACCTCACCGCCTTGCCTACCTCAGTCAACAAATTCCGGTGTACACCTCCTTGTTGTCCGCTCGTCCGGTGGAGGACGAAGCCTACACGCTCAACCTCTGGATGCCAGTGGAGAAGCACCCAACCCTCGTGCCGATTCCTGAAGACCAAGAGCGAAGGGTGCTCCAGCCTGCGACAGCCCTCGATGACGCCCATGAAGCCATGCTTGAGGCCATGGACCACAACTCAGCGACGGACGCCGAAGAGGAAGAACCCCTGCAACGCCACGATGAACCACCCGGCGAAGCACCGTCCGAAGAGATGGAGGTCCCGTTGGAGCCCGAGTCCCAGGTACAATCGGATGAGGAATTCTTGGCCGAGGACAATGGGTCTGTTGAACACGAGGAATCCGTGTTGGCCAAGCAAGAGGCGAAAACCCCGCCCTCGGTTCCGTCATCGCCACCTGAACCCGTCGACGCTACGGAAGAACAACCCGTTGCAACCCCGGTAGCGGTTGAAGAGGACGAACATGCAGAGAAGGCCCTCGATAGCGAAGAAGAGCAACTCGTTGCAAAACCAGTAGCGGTTGAAGAGGATGCGTCCGAAGAGGAGGTCTCCGAAGAGGACGCACCTGCAAAGAGCGCACCCGAAGTTGAGATCGCCTCCTCCGGAAAAGGCACGGCCAAAGCGCTGATGGCGCTGAAGGAATTGGTGGCGCTGCTCGGGTTGCCGAATGAGGCCCTGGCCATTGAGCAACGCGAGATGGAGGCCATCCCTGATCTTCGACGACGGCTTGCAGCCGAGGTCAACGTCTCGCCAAGGGACATTCGCATCGGGCGGCTGCTTCGATTAACCCTCCGACTGTTGCCGCAGGGTGATGGAGACGACGCCTCAAGGGCCAAGATGCTGAGCACCCTCTGTGAGCTCGTTGCGCCGCTCAAGCGTTGGATGCGGCGCCGGCTTGAAGCACGCCATTCGGGAGCGGGTGGTGAATTTCTCACGGACGCTGCGGCATTGGGCGTCGCGCTCGAGCGCATCCCCGGGCTGGGTCACCATCTGCCGTTGGACCCTGACGACTGGCCGCTCCCATCAGCCATCAACGAACTCAGCGAAGAGGTGGCCAAACTGGCCCGCAGCGTCCACCTTCCTTCGGCTGGTGGCGTCAAGGCGTGATCAACTGAGATCGTCCCACAGTGCATCCTCATCAACGGCTGCTTGAGACGGCGGCGGTGGCAACGGAGCGGGCGGAAGCGGCGCAGGTGGAAGAACCGCTGGCGCAGGTGGTGGCGGGAGCGGTGCTGCCGGGAATGCTGTCGGTGCGGGGGGTGTCGGGAGTGGTTTGGGTGGCGGAGGAGCCGTGGCCGCTGGTGGCGGGGGCAAAGGCGGCATGGCGGCGGAGGTTGGCGTGGACACCGCCGTCGAGGTTGGAGGGCCGCTGATGGCCGGTCCTGCGGGCACCATGGAAGGCCCCGATGGCTGTGGTTGAACCACGCTCATGGGCACGAGGGTGTTGTCGTGTTCGACAGGTGCGGGAAGTGTCGCCGGCGTTGCAGGTTCGGGCGTCGAGGTGAGTTCAGGAGCGGGTTGAGAGGGTGCACCCATCGCTTTGATGACCGCATCGATGTGTTGCGTGTCAAGGGACGACGTGCGCAAGAATTCAACGAACGCAGGCCCTAACAAGGCCGTGCTGTTGTGAATCAAATAGGGCTCTTGGCGCCATCCGGAGAGGTAGAAATCATGGCGTCCGCCGTGGTCGGAAAACGAAAGGCGGTGAAGGTCCAGTTGAGCCATCAACAGCCCAGCCACACCCGTCAACACAAACGCTCCGCCGCCGAGGGCCAGGAGGCTTTGGGCAAAACCCGTCGCCATCACGAGGCCAAATCCAATGGCGCCCCACCACACGGCCTGCAACTTCTGGAACAGGTCGAGATGGGTGTGGGAGTATCCGGAAATGTGCTCTTTGACCAGTGCCATACGGACGTTCAGGCGCCGAACGCCGTCGGGGTCGTACCGTGCTTCAACGATGCGCATCAATTCATCGTCCATAATCAGCGATGTCGATTCCAGGCCGCTGCGATGCTGACTGAGTGGAAATTCAGTCACGTCTTCACCCTGAAGCGCAAGGATTGGCGCAGCCCGAATCGGCAGCGTCCAAGCCTCGCTGGATAATGGAGGGACGGAAGGTGTGCCTGTTGTCTCCGAGGCGCCTTCCACCCCAGTTTGATCAGTTTCCTCAGCTTCAGTTTCGGCGTCGGCTGGCGTGCCATCGCTGTCGGCTGAAACGCCGTTCTCAGCGGCGTCCGTCGAGTCGTTGTCCTCCGTGGAGGCGTCTTCTGAAGATTCCTGGGGAGGTTTGTCGGGGCCGTCAACCTTCGCAGCGGTGCCGTCGGAGGCGGATTCATCCCAACCGGTGGCGGGCCACTCCTCGGACTGTTCATCGTCCATGAAGGGCGCTTCCCCTCACAACCACATAAAGTGAGCCGTGAGGATTCAACGGTGGACTTCAGCAAACCAAACGGTCAAGTCTTCCGATGCTTCGTAGCCCTTGCCTTCCTTGGTACCCACCAGGGTGTTGGCGGAGGATTGGTTGACATAACTCAGCACCTTTTCGGTGACCGAACCGTTGAACAGAACGGCTTCAGCTTCCTCGGCCTCGTTGAGCGCGTCAGCGAGTTTGGAAGGTCCAATTTCCTCAGAGAACGTCCCGTCAGCAAAACGGATGACGGCTTTGTTCTTGCCCATCTCGTCAACCTTGTCGAAGAGTTCCTGAATGTCGGCGGGGGCCGATTCCTTCTCGTAGGCTTCGTCCATGTCCTTGTCCCAGTCCTTGTCGCCGCCGTACTTTTGGTCGTCTTCGGCGATCTTCTTGTCGAGTTGGTGCTTGAACTTGGCCGCTTCGACCTTCTTCTGCAGGCACATGGTGACCGTCTTCTGAGGGAGAAGTTCCCATTCCTGGCCGACAGGGGCTTGAGCGACGTGGTCGACCTTCATCATGTCATACAGTTGCATGAACAGCATCTCACCGCCGCGATCGCCGTCAATGGCAACCGTGACGCTCTCCTTGCCGTTGGCAAGGTCGATGAGTTCCTGCTTGATGTTCCCAGAGCCGTCGGCGCTGATGGCGTTCTTCACGCCGCAGTTGAGCAGGTTTCGAACGTCGTTCCGACCTTCGACGATGATGAGCGAAGACGAAGATTCGACGTTGGGTCCGCAGGTCAATCCGTGGAAGGACTTGGCCGTTCCCACGGTCAAGACCGAGCGGACTTCTTCGATGACGGTTTTGGAGGCCGCTTCACCGGAGTTCACCATGGTGAGCAACAATTCTTTGGCGCGGTCCACAACAGTCGTGCGCTTCGTTGCACGAATGTCGCTGATTTGAAGCACCTTGATGATGGCGTTGCAGGGGCCGATGCGGTCGATGGTTTCCAATGAACTGGCAATGATGGCCGTCTCAACGTTGTCCATGCTGCTGGGGATAGTGATGGTCCCGTGCACTTTGCCGTTCTTGGTTTCCATTTCAACGTCGACGTGGCCGACGCGTGCCGTTCGTTGCAGTTTTCGGAGTTCCAGTTCATCGCCGAGGAGGCCTTCGGTTTGGCCCATGATGGCCCCGATGATGTCCTTTCGCTGGACGGTTCCGTTCACCTTAATATCAGCCCGAATTTCGTACTTCATGGCCTTGCCTTTTCCACCGCTACTGCGGTTTGAGTTGCCGCCGGAGCGGTTTGAGTTGTTTCTTCCCATGTGGATTCTCTCCTTGTTTGCACACAGCCACGACCAAGGGGCCGACGAAGTGTCGGCGTCCGAAGCTACCACCCGAAGAACGGGGGAGTGAATGTGAACAAGTGTGGCCACCGGCCGATGCCTTTTGAATCCTGTGCAGAAATTGAGGAGGGTTTTGGCTATTTTTTCAACTGACGGTTTCTTCAAAAGGTTGGAGGCACTCGGTGGTGTGTGTCGTCGCAACAACTGGGAGCCTTGGACGTGTTTCGTTCAACGGTCGAGGTGATGTTGTCCGACGGCGTCCTGACGCGGGAAGAAAAGCGGCTCATCATCAAACTCGCCAGTGCGCTCAACCTCAAACCTGAGGAACCTGCTTACATCTACCGGTGCATCCAAGCAAACGAGCCCTCTGAGAACGGCGAGCCGGTTTCCAAGGACGACATGCGCGTCATCTACACCAAGGTGTTCGAAGTCGCCATCGTGAACGCTTCGCTGTCAAGGGACGAGTTCAGGGTGCTCGCCAACCTTCGGGACCAGTTCAACATCGAAGACCAACTTCATGAAGAAATTGAGCACGAACTCCGAGAGACAATGAAGGAGAAATACGGGGACAAGGCGATGATTGACACGTTGATGGACACGCTCAAGGATTCGGTGGGCTTGGTCGGCGACCTCTTTGACACCTTCCGGAAGAAAAGCCCTGAAGGTGACGAGCGGTGAACCCGTTTCTTGACGATTGGCTCGAAGGGCAACCCGTCAAGGTCCTCGCATCAAAACGACGGTGCCTTCGATTTCTGCGGGAAGCCTACAACCGGTGTGTGAGCGATTTTGCCAACAAAGTTCGCACCGATGTCACCATGACGGACGGTGGGTTTCGCTTCCACGCTGGCACGCCGTTGCCCGATCTCCGTCAAATCACCTCGTGGATGATCACCCACGCCCCCAAACAACGGGTGCTCGCCCGCGTCATTCCAGCCCTTTGGAAGCGGCACGGCCGAGAGGATGTCAGCGTTGCAGGGATGCTGCTGGCCAACCTCGAGCCGGCCGTGCTTGGCCAGGAGCCGTGGATGGCGTTCATTCATCTGCTGCAGCGCCAAGAGCCGCTTCTGGTGGTGCTGGAGGTCGCTGAAGAACTGGTGAGAGCAGGGCACGCCGTTCCGGACGATGCGTGGTTGTCGGCTGCAGCGGAACAAAGTGGCCACTGGCACCAATACTGCGTGCTCTTCCTTTCCCTTCGACGTGAATTGGGAGCATGCCGGCCGTTGGTCGAACGGGCTCCGAAGGGCGGTGAAATGTATGAGCGAATACGCCAACGCCTGCTTGAATCGGAGAGTTGAAGGAGCCGGCCCGTCATTTCTGTCCATGGTGGAACGCCTGCTCCCAGCAGAAGACCCCGTTCTTGAGAGCGTGTTGAAATGGACCGTTGAGCGGGATGCGAAGGACGTTCGCCGCCTGCTTGAGTGGCTTCCAGAGGCGCGGTCAAGTCGAGAGCGAAAGGCGCTGCTTCAGCGGGTTCGCGGGTTGCTCACGGAGTTGGAAACGGCACTGGATGAACTCGACAACATGCACTGAGGAATGCCATCATGACCGTTGCCGTCATCCTTGCCGGAGGAAAGAGCCGCCGAATGGGTGAAGACAAAGCCGCCATGTTTGGTGGCGTTGAACGGCTCCAAGCCTGCCTTGCCGATTCCTGCATTGACCGGACCGTTGTGCTTTGTGGACCGGAACAGCGCCGGACGCAGTTCAAGGGCGACGTGTTGGCCGACCCTCCGCACCTTGAGGGGCTTCACCGCATCATACCGTGGGTGATGAACACCTTGGTGGACGATGTGGTGTTGATCCCGTGCGATGCTTTTCTCTTGACCGCTGAGGCCGTGGATTCGCTCATCCATGGTTCACCGGAGGGAGGCGTTCCAGTGGACGAAGCCGGTCGACGTCAACCGCTCTTCGCTCACCTTCCAAAGGGGTGGTCCTCGACGAAGACGCTCATCGCGTTGAGGGGTTGCTCGCCCACGTTCCAACGATGGATGTGAAGGAACACCGATCGGCGTTTTCGAACTTCAACCAACCCGAAGACCTTGCTCACCCCGAACTTCAACTTCGGTTCCCTTGAGGACAACACGGCCTTCAGCGACCATCGTGAGGACCTCGGGATACAGTCGGTGTTCCTCAACCTTGACGCGGGCGCCCAACGCGGCTTCATCATCTCCAGCGAAGACAGGCACGGCGCGCTGCGCAATGATGGCCCCGGTGTCCATGCCTTCGTCGACCAAATGGACGGTGCAGCCGCTCACGGCCGTTCCAGATGCCAGTACATCACGGTGTGCGTGAGCGCCGGGGAAATGTGGGAGGAGTGAAGGGTGGATGTTGATCACACGGCCCTGCCAAGCAGCAAGGAAGGTAGGGGAAAGCAACCGCATGTAGCCTGAAAGCACGATGAGTTCCACATCGTACCGCTTCAAGCGATGGAGAATCTCCTCTTCGTGGACTTCCCTTGACCGTCGCTGGCCCTCATGCACGTGCTCAACCACTTCGACCGGTACGCCAAGACGTTTGGCTCGGACCACACCTTCGACCTCGGCGCGATTTGACACCACGACCACGGTTTGGTGGAGAGGATGACGGGTTCGCTGAGCCAACACCAACGCTTCCATCCCACTTCCTGAACCGGACAGGAGGACGGCACACCGCAGGGGTTCATCGGACGAGGCGAGACGCCCGCCGATGGAGACTGAATCCATGATTTGCCCAAGAAGCGGCGGGTTTCAACCCTTCCCATCGCCAAGCAAGAGGTTTTAGCAAGGCCCCCACCACCAACGCATGAGGACAATGTCAGAACATGCGGTGTCCTCTGCGGTCAGGCGAAAAGAGGCCTCGTTGGCCCTGGCTGAAACCTATGCCGCCCTGAGCGACGAAGAAGTCATTCGTCAGGTTCTGGCACATCACAAACCGAGCGCCAACCCCATCGTACGAATCGTGTGGATCGTCGTTGGGAGCGTTTTCGTGGTGTTCGCCGGCATCGGTGTCTTCCTTCCCGGCTGGCCCACGACCTCGTGGTTGGTGGCCGCTGCGTATTGTTACGGTCGGTCCTCTCAGAACCTCTTCCGATGGTTGCTCACCAACCGGGCCTTTGGCTCGTTGTTGTTGAATTACTATCGGTCCGGCAGAGCCCTGCCGCTTCATTCAAAAATTGCGATTTGCGGGCTGATCGGTCTTGTTTCCACCGTCTCCATTTGGTACATCACCATCCTCGGTGACCCTGGGTTCGGTCAGACCACCATCGCCATCATCGCTGTCATCGGGATCTGGTGGGTGGGTTGGCGCGTCCCCAGCACGGCCTGAAGCGACGCCGAACGTTTCCTCTGTCGTTTCGATGACCTCTTGGTCGCAAGCGGTGTGTTGTCTCACGCTCAATGGCGAAAGAGCCGATGACCCGTGAACAGCATGGCTACGCCACGGGCGTCGGCTTCGTCAATGACCTCTTGGTCCCGGATGGAACCGCCGGGCTGAACGATGGCAGAGGCACCTGCTTCGGCGGCCTGCTCGAGACCGTCTTTGAACGGGAAAAACGCATCCGAAGCGAGGACGCAGTTCTTCGCTCGTTCACCCGCACGTCGTGCGGCGATTTTCACGGCCTCAACGCGACTGGTTTGGCCAGGGCCAATGCCGACCGTCGCCGTCCCTTGAACCATCACGATCGCGTTGGACTTGACCTGCTCACAGACGCGAACGGCGAATTTCATGCTGTCGAGTTGAGCAGGTGTTGGCTCAACCTTGGTGACCGTGGTGGCTTTGGTCCAATCGATGATGGGGGGTTCTTCGGTCTGAACCAGCACACCGCCTTCAATGGGTTTGCGAACGACCTGGCGTTCAAGCGGTTCAAGGCGGTCGCCCGGTGAATCAATCGTGAGCAGTCGTCGATTTTTCTTGGCCATGAGCACCGTTTTTGCCTGTTCGGTATAACCCGGTGCCATCATGACCTCAACGAACAAATCTCCGACAGCCTCGGCCGTGGCCTCGTCCACAATTTCATTGAAACAAATGATGGAGCCGAAGGCGGATTCGGGGTCGCTCGCTAAGGCCATTTCAAACGCTTCGAGTTGGGTGGCGCCCAAGGCGGCGCCGCAGGGGTTGTTGTGCTTCACGATGACACAGGCGTGCGGCGTTGAAGGCCATTCGTCGGTGGACAGCGAGCGACACAAGCGGAGCGTGGCATCGGCATCGCTGTAGTTGTTGTACGACATGGCTTTGCCACCTTCAACGTGAGCAGTGACAAGGGTGGTGTGGCCTTCGGGTGCGTCGTGGGCGACATAGAGCGCAGCGGCTTGATGGCCGTTTTCACCGTAGCGAAGGGTGTCGACGAGGTGGCTCGCTTCCAATACGCTCTGAGGAAGTCGATGCCGTTGGTCCTCCATCGATGCCCCGTCGGCCGGGTCGCCGACCACACGACGATGCAGTTCCTGCGCGATGGCCACGTCGTAGGCCGCCGTGTGTTCGAAGGCCTCGAGGGCCAACGACTGACGAAGGGCCATGCCCACGGAGGCGGGGTCGTCAACCGATTGAAGCGCTTCGATCACGTCACCGTACCGTGCTGGATTCGTGGTGATGAGGACGTGGCGGTGGTTCTTGGCCGAGGCTCGAACCATGGTTGGCCCCCAATGTCAATCATTTCCAGCAACGCTTCGTCGCTCAAGGGGGGCACCGTTGCTGCAGCGTCGCCAAACGGGTAGAGGTTGCAGGCCACCACGCGAATGGGCGCGTAACCTAGTCGAGCCAGTTCCGTCGCATCGGCGTCTTGGTGAAGACGGGCGAGAAGGGGGCCGTGAATGGCCGGGTGGAGCGATTTCACACGCCCGTCAAAGATTTCTGGATGCCGCGTCGCGTCCGAGACGAGGGTGACGTCCAGACCTGCTTTCTTGAGGGTTCGAGCGGTGCCGCCCGTTGAAAGGAGTTCAAAACCGAGCGCATCCAAAGCGGTGGCGAACTCGACAATACCGGTTTTGTCGTACACGCTGAGAAGCGCCCGAGGCGGAGAAGAAACGGCGGACATGGCCTGAACCCGTTATCGTAGTTGCCCCGTCCGATGCATTTGAACATAGCGACAGGGTCGTGTTGGCCACCTGTTCAGTCGCCACGAGCAGAGATGACTTGGTCCACCCTCAGCAAACCACACGCCGTTTCGGTAGCGGCTTCGAGCGCATGATGGAGGGTGTCGGCGGGCAGCCACGTCCCTTCGATGGGAGCGACCGTCCCGTCGGCAGCGATGCCAGCGTGTTGTTGCCCGGAACGATGAGCGGCCCGCAGTGTAAGCAAGGTGTCCAAGCGGTCAACACCAGCGTTTTGAGCAAGCGTTGACGGAATGTTCTCCAGCGCTCTGGCAAAGGCTTCCATCGCTAGACGCTCCCGACCTGCTTGGCCCTCAGCGGCCTCTTTCACCATTAACGACGCTCCCATGTGGAAGCTTCCACCGCCGCGCACAACGGCGCCGGATTTCATCGCGAGCGATGTAGAGCGTAGAGCGTCGTACAAGCCTCGAATCGTTTCTTCAACCGCGGCTCCGTCGCCACCTCCCACGTCAAGGGTGACGAGTCCGGCCTGTTCACCAAAACGAAGGCACAGGCGTTCTCGACGTCCGTCAAGCCCTTCTCCCGTTTCGATTTCAAGGGTTGAAAACCAACCCAACACCGAAGCGTCTGCATCATCCAAATGGTCGCACATGGTCGCTCCCGAGGCACGGGCGATGTCTTCAATGCCGGAACGTTCCAGGCCTCCCAACACGAAACACCCAGCGTCAGTCAACGCATGGAAGATGCTTGGCTCGATGGTCTCTCCGCTGAAAATAGCGGTGGCGCCTGTGGCCAACACGGCCTCAATTTTGCCCTTCAGAATTGCATCGTTGGCTTCGATGAACGCCATCCACTGGTCGGCTCTCTCCACCTCAATTTCGGTTTCCCTGACGGTTTCCTCCACGTCAAGGGGGCATGTGAGGGTCAGCACGGTACCGGATTCAAGCCGGCGAGGAAGGCGGTCGAGCGTCAGCGCTGCATCAAGCACCAGACCATCAACGAGGCGCGTGTCGTGCAGGTTACCCTGAGTGCGCTTCGCCATGCGGACATCTTCGTGGTCGACGCCGTCGCTGGACGCCACGGTGTTGAGGGCTTGCACGATGAGGGTTGCCAGGGTATCATCGCCCGTGTCGGCTGAAGTACCGGTCATGGACGTGCGGGCAACGGACACGAGGCGTTCAGCGTCCATCGATTCGGTGCGCGCCTCGAGGTGGCGGAGCGCCACATCAAGCGCCAGTTGAAACCCTTGAATGCACACAAGCGGGTGAAGTCCTCGCTCAAGCAGGCGGCCGGCTTCTCGCATCAATTCACTGGCAAACAGCAAGCAACCGGTGACACCGTCTCCACAGGCCTGTTCCTGGGCATCCGCAAGTTGAACGAAAGCTTTGGCCGCAGGGTGTTTGACCAGCAGTTCGGCGACGATTTTGGCGCCGTCGTTGGTGACCGCCGTTTCACCGTTGGTCTTGTAGAGCATCTTGTCGAGGCCTTGAGGGCCAAAGGTCCCTTGCATAAGGTCGCCAAAAGCTACCGCTGCGGTGACCAGCTTCTGGGTGACGCCCACGCCGCTGGTGACCGTGGTGGTAGGGCGAACAATCGCAACAGGGGCGCGCCCGCTGCCGTCGTTACCGTTCGCCATGTTGCAAGAGGCGGGGCCTCTTGTTCTTCAACCCTCTTTGAGAAGAAATCACTTCTTCTTGGTCGTGGATTTCTTCGCTGCCGGCTTCTTGGCGTGCTTGCCCAACTTGTGCTCCTTTTGAGCCTCGTTGTTGGACCAGTGGTAGGCCATCTTGAGCAAGTTCAGGTAGTGCTCGTTGCCGTCCTTGCGCATCTTGTCGTGAAGGACTTCGTTGGTCATGAACACGTCGCCCCAGAGTTGAGCGGCCGTACCCTTGTCGCCTTTGGGCATGTCGAAGACTTCCTTGGTGGTGGGCTCAAGGTAAGAGCGCCACACACGGGCAGGGTTGACAGCCATCGTGACTTCCACGACGATCTCGTTTTCGTTGATGCCCGTGCCGGTCTGCCAGGTGTCCTCACCCAGGTCGGCCAGGAACGGCAGGCACAGGTCTTGGATGGACAGGCTGGTCATCGGGTCGGCGGCGGTCAGGGAAGCATAGGCTTCTCGCATGCGGCCACGGTCAGCGCCACGAGCGGCGGTCTGGAAGCGAAGCTTGTCAATGGAGGTCGGCACAAGGAAGCGCACGTCGGTGTAGTACACGAGCGGGTTGTCATCGGGCGAGTTGAAGATGTGCTCGAACGGCGCAGGACCTGAGGACTCACCGAGGATGTCGACGGGGTAAACGGTCTTCAGGGCGTTGGTGGCCACGGTCTGGATGATACGGCGCATCAAACGCTCCGGGGCAGCCGAGACGTCGTTGAAGGTGTTCAGGTATTCCTGCATGTTGAGAATGTCGTAGCCGCGAACGGAAAGGATGGTGTGGACGTTGGGTCCAATCATCTTCTCGCCGTCGACCTCGGCTTGGCTGATCCATCGTGCGCCACGAGCGACATCGGAGGCGGCGACCAAATCGGCGTAGGCTTTGAATCGGCGGGTGACGCGATTCATGAAGTCGGCCTGGTCGAGCTTGGTGAAGACCGTTGAATCGTAATTCGATTTGAGGGCGTGGTCGGCCACCTGGCTGGCGTTGGCACAAGTCAAGAGGTTGCCTTGGTCCGAGGGGTACATGATGAGGCGACGGCGCTTGGCAGCACCACCGAGGGTACCGATGTGCGGGTCGGTCAAGACGTAGCCAAGGGTGGCACAGACTTCGAAGAGACGGCTGTACTTGTCTTCGTCACTGGAGTTGCTGATCCACTCGTCAAGACCGGGCTCGATGCAGTGGAATTCCAAGGGGACCATTTCCGAACCGGCACCGAAGGCCTGTCGGACGGTGGAGGATTGCATCATGCCCATCATGGTGTAGAGCGAGGTCTTGCCGGTTGTCATGTAGACGTCCGAAATGCCTTCTTCGCCGAATGAAGAGCTGCGGTCGGGGAGGTTCACGAGGAGGTTGAAGGCCGTGGCCGTCTCTCGGTTGCCGTTGACAGCAGGCCAAATCCACGTGTTTGGGCGGGTCATCAAGTAGCCAGAGGCGTCCTTTCCGAATCCGGCTGGTGAATAGCGAGTCCATCCCAATCGGTTGTTGAAGGACACGTTTCGGTGCATCAACGAGGGGTAGTAGACGCGGTCGAGTGGATCGGAGTCGGGAACGACACCGCGGTGGCCAAGGCCCCACAGGATGACTTCCCACTCGGGAAATTCCTTGCCTTCCGTTCCGAGGAACAGGTGGTCGTCGTTGCGGGTATCGCCCTCAAGGATCGCGCCGCCCATGCGCTCTTCGTCGCCGGTTGAACAGAAGAAGAACGTCTGGGTGGTGAACAACTGCTTGGGCGTCCACATGTTGGCGTTGATGATGGTCTTCTGCTTCAGGTAGTCAGCGAGGTTGGTGATCCTTCGCTCGTACTTGAACCGGTCCGAGTCAATCCAGGACGATCCCAGCACCAAGTTGGTGTTGAGGAGTTTGGCGCTCGCCGGTCCGATGTAGCGGGTTCGAGCGTCGGCCTTGGAGTGGTCTGAAGCTGGAATTTCTTCCCATGGCCCCTTACGAGGAATGTAGGTCATGAAGGTCTCGGCGTCGAACTTGTCGTCCTGTGCCCGTGTGACCACGGCTTCCACTTCGTCCATCAACTTGACATAGGTCTCGTTGGGCAAAATGCGGTTTGTTTCCTTGAATGATTTGTCTGATACGCTGCGATGTTCCCACATTTTTCTTCACCTCAAAATTTCTTCTTTTCTTCGGGAGGAGCTTCCTCCTCTTCTTCCTCATCCTCGGATTCTTCCTCTTCGGCGTCCTCTTCGGTGGATTTCGTGGTCGTCGGATCGTCGTCGTCATCGTCGTCATCGTCGTCATCGTCATCGTCGTCATCGTCGTCATCGTCGCCGTCATCGTCGCCGTCATCGTCGTCGTCATCGTCGTCGTCATCGTCGTCGTCGTCGTCGTCCTCAGCACCTGCATCGGGGTCGAGCATCTCGATGACGGTGTCCTCTGCCGTTTCCTTGGCCACCTCGGCGGCGGCGGCAGTAGCGGCTTCTTCAGCCTTGGAAATGATGTCTTCCTCGGAAACTCGGTCGGCAGCGGCCTGGTCGAGGATCATGGCAGCTGCAGCAGCCATGGACGAGTCAACCATGGGTGCACCGCGGTAGACGTACTGTGCAAAGAGGCCGAACAGGCCAAACACAGCACCTGAAGCGATGATCATGCCGCTGTTGTTGCGGTGGCCATACTCCTTCGTGTTGGTTTCTGTGCCTGTCTCAAAGATGGTCAAGGGCTGGAGGCCGTGGAACCAGGTGTTGGATAGCACTTCAATGACGGCCCACACGGCGTAGACGATCATAAGAAGGGATGCGACGTGCATCCAGGATCGGTTTTCAAGCACAAACCCGGCCAAGCCGGTCGCAGCGGGAGTTCCTTCATCGGACATGGTGAGACCTCACTGGTCCGACCTCCTGTGTTTGACATTTAAAGGATGTCCCATTATCAACTTCGAAGCGAAGATATCCAGCGCCCGTCAAGTCAACGCTTTCGTTGTTGCCTGCGAGCGGATTTTCCTTTCCGGCGTGGGTTTTCCCAAGCGTTTCCTTTCTTCCGGTTGTCCTGCCAGAATCGGTTGGGTTGCTCCATGCCTTCGGGCATGTCGTCAAACGACTCAATGCTCAGCCGCATGCCGCCGAGTTCGTTTTGCAGTTGTTTGACGTTCTCGCCACCGCGCCCCACCAACGTGGAAATCATGTTTGAGGGAGCGTAGATAACGGCTGAGGTGTCGCTTGAAAATCGGACTTGGCATTCAACCCCAACCCACTGTCGAACCGTCTCGACGATGCGGTCCTTCGCCATCGCCCTTACGGGAGACAAATCGTTGGTTGTCGCACGACCTTCGAGCGGGACAACAGCGATTTCGGAGCCAAAAGCAAACATTTCGTGGGTGAGTTTGCCGCTCGGGAATTCAACCACTTCAATGACCGGTCGTGCCAATTCTTCCTGCATGCCGGTGGGTGGTTTGACGGCCATCCGCAACTCCAACACTTGCTGGATTTTTCCTGACTCGACGCGAAGAATGGCGTCCAGGACCTGGCTGACCAGGCCCAAATCGACTTTCCCAATGAGGCGCTGGATGGCCTCCAGGGCGGAGTTGGCGTGGGTCACGCCGAGCAGCCCTACACCGGCGAGGCGAACATCAGCAAAAATCTCGAAATCCCTGGCGCGACGGACTTCATCGAAGATGACGAAGTCGGGGCGAACCAGGAAGATGATTTCGGCTGTCTTCTCAAGGTCGCCCTCGAGTGGCGCATATTGCGTGATGCGATCAGCGAGTTGCAAATCACGTGGGGCTTCCATCGTCTTCACCAGCGCCCCAACGTCGGTATCCAAGTACTCGGCGATGGCTTGTGCGAGGGTGGTTTTGCCCGAACCGGGGCGTCCACAGATGAACACACCACGATGGTGGTTGCGCAGTCGGTCCACCAAGCGCTGATCAAGGTCGTAATCGCCCAAACTGAGTTTGGCTACCGGCCGAACCACGGTAATTTCACGAGCGTCGGAGAACGGAGGCCATGCTGACGTGATGCGAAGGTCGCCGAGTTGGATCACCCGGCAGCCTTTCCGGTCAATTTCAAGGAAGCAATCGCTGCGGTGACGGTGCTCCTCCACCAGTGCAACCAAATCTTCCTCAAGCTGTTCGAGCGTGAGTGTGTCCCAATCGCTAACGGAGGATTCTGCTTCAACGAGCTTGAGTGAACCGATGGCACCACGCTTGACCCTGGGCGGGCAATCGGCTTTCAGGAACACCGTGTGAACGTCTTCCATCAGCAGTGACTCAAGGTGGTCCGGGAGCGAAGGGTGATCACCGTGGGTTGCCATCGGCCGACAGGTCGTCAGCGCAGGCCTTTGACACTTCGCACGTGCGAGGAAGTTCCGATGCGCATCAAGCGCCGTTCGGCTGCATCATGTAGCCCGTAACCAAAAGGAGCCGATGAACGACAGGGAGAGGATGTAGGCGCCTACCGTGGGGAACGCCCAAATGGAAATCGAAACCTGTGCAAAGACCACGATGGTGGCCAGCACGGCCAACATGTTCCACGGGCCACTGCCGTTGAGGTTCAGGTAGGCAAACGTGGATTCTCGCTCCGAAAGCGCCCATACCACGCCGGTCAAAGCGCACAGCGCAATGAGGGTGAGGACGGCGTCCATCACGGTGCCTTGAAGGAACCACACGCCCAAACTGGCCACCAAACTTGCACCGAGCATGCGTTGGATGGTGTTCATTGAGAGGCCCATGGTTTCGGCCAAGCGCACGGCGTTCTTCAATTCTCGCAAAGAGGGGTCAGCGTGGAGACGATTCCGTTGGACGGTGATGGGCCAGCCACGCACTCACATCCAACAGGGATTCTGGTTCAGGAATGACCCCGGGCACTCCATCCTCTGTGCGTTGAAGGAACCTCAACCATTGTTCTTCAAGCGGCTGAGAAGGGAAATGCTCAACCAAAGGCGCCTCATCTTTCCCAGCGCCTGCGTACCAAGCAACATCGCCTGTTCCAAAATCAAGCACTGCCCCGCTCATTGTTCCTTGGACCGCGAGGGTTCGCTGTTCTTCGTCGGCCTCCCATGCGACGTCGATGGTAATGAGGGATGAGGGCGTTCCAAGCCAAATCTTAGCGGAGGATTCCGTCAGTTCCAATTTTTTGACGTCCATGTTGACCAAGGAATGGCCCGTCAGATAGCGGGCCGTGTCAAGACCGTGCACCGCCAGCGTGTTCAGCGGGTCGGCTCCTTTGGGCTTTGAGCGGGTTGTTCTGCGCCGATAACCGATGGTTTCGATGTTCATGGCGTGATCGTCGATGGCTGACTTGATTCGATTCAAACCGGCGTGATGGCGAAGCAAATAGCCGACCATCACGATGGCATTTTCGGGGAGCGTTGAGAGAAAATCCACTTCGTCTTCGATGGAGGAGGCCAGCGGTTTCTCAATGAACACGGGAATGTCAGCAGCCACGGCTTGGCGAGCCAACGGGAGGTGCGTTTCCGGAGGAGTGACAATGGCCACGCTGGTGAGGTCTTCCTCGGCCAGCATGTCTTCGATGGACCGGTAATGCCCGTCCGCCTCAACGCCCTCGAGCGCCTGACCATCGATGTCGCACACCACCAAGCGGTCAAGATGGCCTCGCTCCTTCAGCGACATCAGGGTGGCATGGTGAACGGTGCCCCAACGACCGCACCCCACAAGGCCGACCGTCGTGCGCATGAATCAGTTGAATTCGCCGTTCCTCAAGAAGGGTGGTGATGGGGCAGCAGGACCGTTTTGGTTTCAGCGACCGTCCGAACCGGAGGAGGTGCCGCCTTCCTCGGCGCCGTCATCGGTCCGGCCCTCATCGTCGGCTTCACCCGAGGACGCCGAGTCTTCTTGCTCTCGCTCCTTATCTTCATCCGGATCGTCTGTTTCGGCGACGGCCACGTCCTCGTAGTAGTATTCGTAAGGCGATGAACGAGGGATGGTGAGGCTGTCAGATTCTTCCATGGTGGAGAGGTTGGTCGCGGTGACACCGGCAGAAGAGATGGCGTAGACGAAATCACCCATGAAAATCGATCGGCGGATGTTCCGGTCGTCCCACCAGTACGACTCGCCGTCGGTATCGAACAGCGAAGAATGGTTGACCTCGCCGTAGGCTTTGAGTTCGCCATCGGACTCGTTGACCTCCACCAGCATCAGTTTCGTGATGTACTCGTAATGACCGTAGCCGTAGCGGCCGTCGTCGTTGGTGTTGACCCAGCGGTAGGTCGAGAGCGGTACGGCGAGCAGTGACTTGGGCGCCCAGTACTGGAAGGCTTTGTGTTCGTACGTGGCTTCCGACCACGACCAGGTCCACATGTATTCGTTCTCAACGCTGACCGGCGAAAGCCGGAGCACGTCCGCCTGTTGCGGGTCGGTGGCGTCGCTGATATCAAACAACGAGAGCTGGGTGCCCGCCCAATCAAGCCCCGTGCCGTCCTCGTTGGCCGGACCAAACCCGATGGTCAGCAAGTGGTCGCGGGAAAGGGGGTGGATGTACGTTGAAACGCCGGGCACCTTGAGTTCGCCCAAAATGGTCGGGTTTGTTTCGTCAGCGACATCGATCACCCACAACGGGTCGATCTGTTCGAAGGTCACGATGTAGGCTCGGTCGCCGTCAAAACGGGCGCTCCAAATACGCTCACCCGGAGCGATGCCGTCCACCTTTCCGGCTTCGACAAGCACCTGTTGGTCGGTGCCCACGTCCACCGAGCGAACGAGCGTCACCAGTTGGGATGACATGGGTTCGGGGTCGTCCATCCACCAACGCGCCCACTGGCCGACGGTGGTGGCGACTCGCAGGACACCCTCGTGTTCGGAGATGGAAAATTGATTCAGAACCGTCCCGTCGATGCGTCCCGAGCCGGTGTAGAGCGTTGCGTCCGGCGCACTGATGTCAAAGGTGTGAAGGTTGGTCATCTCGTCCATGTCGTCGTTGCCCCAGAACCACCAGCCCGAGAAGGAGGATTCTGCCAACACCAAGACGTCGGCTGAAGCGTAGACCTGCGGGTAGGTGCCGACGATGTGGTCCACCTCGTAGTCAAAGGAAGAGGAGGCCAAGTCAAGCGAGAAGATGCTGGAGATGCCGCGGTCGACGCTGTCCTCCGGCGCCACGAATTCGCGGCAGGCGTTGTCGCTCATGGTGTGAAGGATCACTTCCCCGTTACTGTATTCGTAAACCTGTGGAATCAAATCTTCAAGCGACAAGCGTTCCAGGACCTCGCTGTTGCGCTGCATCTGCTGGAAAGCGAGTTTCTCTCGAATTTCCAAACGAAGCGGGTCGTCGTACTCGAGGTTCCAATAGCCGGATGGGAAATTCAGCCAAGAAGCCATGCCGGGCACGTTCATCCAAGCGTGCGTGATGGTGCGGACCGTGCCGTTGACCTCTCGGGCCGTGATGTAAGAGCCTTCGATGAAGAGTTCTCGGTCGACCTCTGGCTGACTGCGATTGGTGATGTCAATGACGGTGAATTTCGTCAAGCTGTTGCTTCGCCACATGTTGTATTCGTCGTCCCACCCCATGGCGTCCGCCACCGGATGGTTGTTCGAAATGGCCCACGGGTACATGGTGGAGATGACCACGAGTTGGTCGCCGTCCAGCATCATGGCCACGGGCGTGCTGTCGGGGAAGGTCATGTTCGATGCCGCTTCAATGGCACCGAATTCAGGAACGCCGAAGATGTGGAGGTTCTTTCCCTGAAGGTAGTAGATGTGGTAGCCGTCGGTCTTCACAAAGTCAGCTTCGTCAACGCCGGCTTCCTGGTTGTTGGTGCCTGAGAAATCCTCGCCCTCAACACGGGTTTGTGTGGTCGTACGTGGCTGAGCGGTTGTGCTGGTGTCGGCCACTGCGCCGTCGTCCATGGCCATTTCAGCACCGTCAAACCACACGTTACGGTAGTCGTACTGTTCAGCCACCGCTTGGAGGAGTTCAACACGGTACTGCTCCTCGATGGACTGCTTGAGGGACGCCTCGAGGTCGTCGCAATCGTCGTAGGCGAAGAGTTGGGGGCTCGCCACGGTTCGTGCGGCGATGGTGGACCAGTCGTCGGGAAGCACCACATCGGGCACTTCCACATCGGGATCGACGTTCAAACAGCCGGCCAAAAGCAAGGTCAGCACAAGCGCAACGGCCGTGATGGCTTTGTTCTCCATGAACCAAGTCGGAGCACGGTCCGTTATGAAAACCATGGTTGGGCGTGCGCCCGATGCTCATGTTGTTGTTGATGGGTCAGACAGGCAGCATGCCCTGCTGGTAGGCGTAACCAAGCCCAGCGGCCACCGCTGCGATGATCAGCAAACCAACCAGTCGCTTCTTGCTGTTTTTCGGCTTGCTGGGCGCTGGCTCCACGGCCACCACGGGAAGAGCGTCCAAGGCGGGTAGTTCAGCGAGCGGAGGGAGTTGCCCGGGCAACGGCAAGGGAAGCGGGGCAACCATGGGGCCCGTGTCTTCCTCGACGCTCACCCGGTCAGGATAGAGTTCGTCGAGGTCGTCGAGGCCGGGGGCCTCGGGAATCGTGCCCAGAATGGTCGACCAAGCGGCTTCCAAACTTTCTCCGGAAATCGGCTTCTGCAACCACGCCACAGCGCCGGCGGAGTAAGCGGCGTTTCGAGCCGTGTCGGCCATGCGAGCCGGGGCGACGAAGACGATGCGACTCTCACCACCGTGCTCACGCATCTCAAGGGCGGCAAGATGGCCGTCAAGGGAAGGGATGTCCAGCGAGAGCACCACCAGTTCGGGGTCAAGACGGATGTACTCGTCCACGGCTTGGTCGCCGTCTTCGCACAGTTCAACGTTGAAATTGCGCGTTTTGAACAAATTCGACAGGCGCAAGGACGACATGGGGTTGTTGTCAACAATGAGCACCGTTGGCGCTGCTGCATCGTCAACTTCGGTGACCAATCCCATGCCTACCGCTCCGATGCAACAGGCACCGACTCATGAAACAACCGCTATTCTTCTTCTCCTTTCACCGGAGTTGAGAGGTCTTCGACGGGCCCGTCCTGAGGCTGAGAGAAGGTTTCGCGAATCACGTCGCTTTGCGCTTCCTCTTCGTCGCGCGTTCGCTTTCGCTGGGGTGCTTGCGTGAATTGCATCTGAAGTTCGCTAATGACGGCACGAAGCATCTGCGTTTCTTGCGAACTCAGATTTCCTTCGGTTTTTCGCTGAAACATGCGAAGCACCTCAATGCCCTCACGCGCCTCGCCCATGTTGTAGTGGTACGTTCCGGACTGGTCGGGCAAGTAGCCCATCTGCAGCAAGGTTGAGCGTTGAAGCATCTGGACCATTTGGAAAAACCGAGCGGCATCTTCGTCAGCAAACATCTCCGTCATGGTGAACCATCGGCGGAGGGGGTTTTTCTTCCCTGCGCCCTCATTCAAACAGCTGGTCGAGCAGCCAGTCGGGATTGAACTGCATCAAATCATCGTAGCCCTGGCCAACCCTAGCGAACACGATCGGCCGTCCGGTGGCGTAAGCGATGGAAAGCCCAGCGCCGCCCTTGGCGTCGGTGTCCATTTTGGTCAAGACCGCTCCGTCAAAGCGCATGATGTCCTGGAACATCTTGGCCTGCTCAACGGCGTCGTTGCCAGCGAGCGAGTCGCCGACAAACAACGTCAAGTGCGGGTTCGTGACCTTTCGGACCTTGTTGAGTTCGTTCATGAGGTTGGTCTTGTTCTGCATGCGGCCTGCCGTATCGACCAAGACAACGTCGATGCCCTTGGCTTTGGCCGAATCGATGGCGTCTCGAGCGATGGCAGCGGAATCACCGCCTCGCTGGCTGGAAATGCATCGGATGCCCAATCGCTCGCAATGCGATTCCAACTGCTGAATGGCGCCCGCACGGAAGGTGTCGCCGGCCGCTGCGATGACGCTGCGGCCGTTGTTGAGCAAGCGTTGTGCAATTTTGGCCGCCGTGGTGGTTTTGCCCGTTCCGTTCACGCCAACGAGCATGATGACCACGGGAAGGTCGCCCGCTTCAATGAAGCCGTCCACCGTGGCGTCAAAGTCCCAGTACCCCGCTTGGAGCAAGGCATGGAGGGCACGCTTGAGGGCGGCTTCCAGCACTTTGGAGAGCTCTGCGCCCCGGCGCAGACGCGCCCCGACCAGCGCATTGCGAAGGCTGTCGATGATGGCGCTTGAGGCCTGAGACGAAATGTCGGACTCAAGCAGCACCCATTCCAACTCTTCCAGCAGGTTGTCAAGCGCTTCGCCAGGCTTGATGACCCGGCCGCCTTCCGACACGACGCCGCCTCCAAGGTCGATGTCAACGGACTGGCCGTCTTCCATCTGAATGGCCGCCTTCTGGCTGGAGCCTTTTGGAGCCTGTGCCACCTGAACCAACTGGCGGCCGGTGGTGGTTCGCATCATGGAAAGGTCCACTTTGGAACCTTGTGGGCGGGCCACGTCGACGGCGCCGCGTTTTTTCATCGCCTTCTTGGCCTTGGCTTCTCGCTTCATGCGTTCTTTTTGCTGGCGTTCGAGGAATTTGCGTTCCTTCTTGGTGAGGTGGACGGGGGCCACGGGTTCGTCATCGTCCCATGTGTCCCAATCATCGTCGTCATCTTGAGGTGTGGTTTGCGTGGGTTCCTCGTCCACGTCATCCCAATCATCGTCGGGCTCGGGGGCGGCTTGAGGTGCGGGTTGCGTTGGCGCTTCGACAGGTGCCTCATCCGGTTGCTGAAGCAGCGCCTGGGCCTCTTCCGATGTGGCCTCAACGGAGAGCGCATCACCGTCGGTCTCCTCGGCCACCTCGTGAACGCGCTTTCGGAAACGGTCAAACAATCCCATGCCGATGCCTCAGTCGTCAAGTGTCAAATCGCCGCCAAACATGCCGCGACGGCGACCACGACGTGGCGTGGATTCTGCCGAGGACGCCTCGGGCTTGGAAGTGGATTCCTCTGGTGCAGGTGAGGCGGTGACAGGGGCGGGGGTTGAGGCGGGTTGCTTGAGTTGCTCAGCCAGTTGATTGAACGTCTGAGCGGCCTTGGCCAGTGAGGTTTCGGTTTGGTCCGATTGCTCTTTCAGTTCATCACGGAGGTGTTGAATGTCGGCTTGACGCTGCTGCGTGATGGTGCGAACATCGCTCCACGGTCGTTCTCCAAACACGCCGGTCCCCAAGTCAACCAGCGCCGTCCCCTCGCGTTCACCGTCGTGCCGGTAGGGAAGGCTGACGCCCGAGCCAATGGGGAGATGGGTCGAGATCGTGCGACCGTCTTCGTGGGACAGCAAGGTGTTGAGCACTGCATCGGTGATGGCATGCTCGGCCAGAACGGCATCAACCTGTTCAATTCGAAGGTTGATCTCATCCAATCGCTTCCGGAGGGTTTCAACCTCCTGTGCCAAGCGTTGGAGTTGGGCTCGGTCGACCATGTCGCTCAGCCCTCGGAGTTGCTTGGGGTTGAAGAAGCCCGCGATAAGGTTGGGTGCGGTCAACCGAGCCGGTAACGCTGCCGTGACTTGATTTTATGTGGGTTGAAATCGTCGTCGGCACAAGGTGATGCCCAGTGAACGACCATTGCAGTCCAACGTACGGTAAAGTGGACGATGTCCTTGAGATGTTGACCAAATCAAAATCGCTTCACATTCTCATGGTGTTGGACCGAGCGAGCGGTCCGCTTCGATTCACGCAGTTGAAGGAGTTGGTCAGCGCCTCATCAACGACCGTCTCGCGCCGCATCAAGGAGTTGGAGACTCACGGACTGGTCGTTCGTTCCATGAATCCAGCGATGCCGCAATCAAACCTCTATTCGCTCTCGTCCGACGGAAAACAACTGAGTCCCGTCATGCAGTCACTCTACGATTGGGCGGAAAACTGGACGATTCCGTCGTGACCGCGCCCTGCGGGCGCAGTATTGGGGTGTTCACTCTTCCTCAGCAGCCACGGTGATGCGGCCACCCTGAGCGGCGATCTCGTCACGGAAGTGGTGAAGGACAGCGGGCTCGGTGGAGGTGCGTGGGTCAATCTCGCTCACGTTTTCGATCTTGATGGCCCGGCGCATGATGCGGTGACGGGACCCGAGGGTGGAGTACACCTTGTGGGTGGCAGCGTCAGCGTCGGCTGCTGGGAGGTCGTAGGAGAAGTGCTGGCGCTGGCTGCCAAACGGGGCGGTTCCTGAGACTCGATAGGCCTTCATCGGGGCCTCCGACCTGCCATCCATCCTTAAACGCGCTGGCGCGCAAATGCAGCGTTGAGAACGGATGGAAGAGGTGCAAGGCACCGATACATTGAGGCAAAACCTGCACGTGGTCCATCCATGCGAGGTGCCATCGGGTTGGTGTTGTTGCTCCTCGCTCCGCTCTCCTCAGGGGTGCTCTCGCCGCTCACCATCTCACCGGATCTCAACACCTCTCAGAACACCGAGTTCGTCCTGCTCCGAGACACGGATGTGTGGACCACGGAGGATTGGAATACGCTCCTTGAGCAAAGCATTCAACCGTTGCGAGTCCTTTCTCCTAACCAGCTCTTGGTGTGGTCCAACGAGGAACGCATCGCGGAACAAAGTTGGTCAGCCGAACCTGCAGAACACGCCACGCTTCGGGCACCAGAGGGTTGGGAAGGAGGAAGTGGGGCCTACCGCATCTTGCTGGAGCCTCGGCTCCCTGCTCCTGCCATCCATGACATTATGCTGAGTCTCGAACAACTTGGCCTTACGCTGAATCACGCTGCACTGGACGTCAGCGGAAACGTTCCTGCGTCGCTTACCGTTGAAACCACCTTACCGGCGCTTCCAGTGCAAACACTTCGCATCCCCGGTCTGCTGTGGGTTGAGCCGGTCCTCCAAACCCACGCACGCAACGGTCAGGCCTCTTCCCTCATCGAGCACGGCGCGTTGTCCGGACATCCGTTTTGGAACGTCGGGCTCAACGGTGCAGGCGTGGTGGTGGGTGTGGCGGACAGCGGCATTGATGCCGACCATGCCTGCTTTCGAAACGCGACCTCCCCTTCCGCTCAGCATGCCGAGGAGGGGGCCGCCCACCCTGCCGTTGGCGTCTTCGGCCCCGATCATCGCAAAATCCGTTTGCTCAACACCAGCATCGACGGCAACGATACACCAGGTCACAGCGATTACCGCCACGGAACGCATGTCATCGGTTCGTTGGCGTGCCATGACGTATACAGCGAGCGGGCTGGGCTCCAACCTACCAACGGGTCAAGCCTGGCCCATGGCGCCTTCCTCGTCGTTCAAGACATTGTTTCCCAAGAGGGTTGGACGCCGCCGCCTGTTGACGAACTGCTCTGGGAAGCCAGTGCTCAAGGCGCGATGATTCATTCAAATTCATGGGGCGACGACACCACGGCCTACACCGAACGAACCGGGCGGTTTGATGCCTACGCCAGGGCCATGCCGTGGTCGGCGGCCTTCATCGCTCCAGGAAACGGTGGAGAGGGTGTCCTCGAGCCTGCCAACGGGCGAAACGTCATCGCCATCAGCGCCACGGGAAAATCCGTCGAAACTGAGCGGTGGGGAGGGACGGCCTACGGCCCGACGTACATTGGGACGGACGGGATTTTCATGCTCGCGCCGGGGGCGAGCATTCAATCTGCAGCAGCCGATGGATTCTGGGACACCAACAACGACAACCTTCGCTCATCGTCAGGCACCAGCATGGCGACACCCCACGCCGCAGGCGGGGCCGCCATCGTTCAGCAACTCTACGAAGACGGTTGGTTAATGCCTGCCCATGCACCGATGGTCTCGGTTTCGGTAGACGATCTGCGCCCTGCCTGGAACGATGATGCGTCCAACATGACCGTGTTGTTGGGTGGCGGATTCACGCCTTCAGGTCCGCTTCTTCGAGCGTCGCTGGCCATGGCGGCGTCGCCTCTTTCCGAAGATCAACGAAACGGCGGCGAGGGGGGCATGGAGCTTCACAATCCCCACGACGGTTGGGGCGTGTTCAACCTCAGTCAATTGATTGACCCGTCGAGCATGGCCAACAACACATCACCTTCGGCCGATGTTTGGATTCACGACAGTTATCGGCTCACATCATCAAGCGTTGGTGCATGGTTTGAGGCGAACCGTGGCGAGGCGAACAACCTGACAGGGCTCGGGCAGGGCTGGACGGGAGAGGGAGCAGCAGGCCCGTTCCTTCAGACCGGTGAAGTGTTCACGCAACGCCTCACGCCGATTGAGGGCGAAAGCGTTCGCATCCGAATGGCGTTTCCAGCCCAGCCTGAACCCGCCATCGTCGACGACCTTCAACTGCGGGTTCGCCTTGAAGATGGAACGGTCCTGCTGGCCGACCAGCTCCAAGCAAACGGGACGCCGACCTCCTACTACCCTGAGGCGGTGGACACCAACGACGCCGCTGCGTTCCCGGCGACCAACGAAACCACCCTTGGAATCAATTTGCCTTGGGCCTTGCTCAACGGGTCCTCCTTCATCGACGTCGACGTGGTGGCGCGCTACGTCCAACCCGGAGGTGATTCCGGTACGGTGGGCCTTGACGGTGATGCCGTGGGGTTTGCTTTGGTCGTCAAGGGCGTCGACAGGGATTCCTCCGACCACCGGGACGATGATGGCGATGGCGTGGTGAACGTCGAGGATGCCTGTCCAAACGAAAACAGCAGTGAGGAGGACGAAGACGGGGACGGATGCCTGGACGATGCGGACGGAGACGGAGTTCTCGACTCGATGGATGCGTGCCCGGACACGAACGCCAGCACGGCGGACAACGACGGCGATGGTTGTCTGGACGATACGGACGGTGACGGCGTTACCGATGATGTTGACCGCTGTGATACACCGGACAATTCGTGGCCCGTGACGGGCGAAGGGTGCTACTCCCTCGACCAACCCCTCAGCGTCGCCATCACCGCATCGCCCGACAACGGGAGTCGTCTCGATGGAGATTTCATCGTGGCTTGGGAGGTCAGTGACCTTGACGGCGATGGCCACGAGGTTTTGATTGAAATCATCGCTGAAACGGCTCCCTCCATCGTGTTGCTGACCTGCACCAAAACGGCACCAGCACCCGGACCAGGTACGTGTTCGTGGACCTTCCCTGATGATTTGCCGCCCTTTTACCGGACCGAAGAACGGTATCGCCTCCAGATGACAATCTCGTCGACCAACGCATCACCTGCTGGTGATCGAACGCCGTCGGAATTCAGGCTTGCAGAGGGGTTGAGCGTGCCAAGCAACGAGATAATAGCTCCACCTGAAGAGGCGGTTTCCAACGTTGCATCGGCGGTGGCGTGGTTGGGTCTGTTGGGTGTTCTCGCAGGCGTTTGGGCCACACGCTGGATGCGACAGCGGATTCGCCCAAGAGATGGTTCGGAGGCATCGCCTCCATTTTCGTCCACTGCAAACGAGCACGGCGAATCCTTACAGAATTTGAACCAAAACGGCGAACACTGAGACATTAAGCGTGGAATGTTGAAGGAAACAACGGCAAAATCGGAAGGTGAACCTTGAAGTTCAGTGCCATGCTCGGTAGACCATCCCACGTGGGAAGGTGAACAAAAATGAGCGACCGCCTGTATGTTGGAATTGACCTAGGAACCTACCAATCAACCATTGCTTCGAGCGCTGGAAAACTGCACACGATTGAGACCGTTGTCGGTCGACCAAAGGACCCCGTGGCCCGAAATTTCCTCGGTCGAGATGTCTTGTTCGGCGAAGACGCCCTCAAGAACAAACTCGCCTGCAACCTCTACCGCCCCATGGCCGCCGGTGTCACCCAAGACGACGAAGCCAACCTGGCCGCTGCCAAGGCGTTTGTGTCCCACCTTCTCGAGACCGTGGACCCCGAAGAATACGACGAAGTGCTCGGCGTCATCTGCTCGCCAAGCCACGTCTCCTTCACGGACAAGTCCAACCTCGTGGCCACCCTCCGAGGCCAAGTGAACGCCATCATGGTGGTCACCGAGCCCTTCGCTACCGCTTACGGCATTGACGAAATCGCCGGTTCCATCGTGGTCGACATCGGCGCAGGTACCACCGACATCGCCCGTGTCTACGGGACCTTCCCCACCGATGACGACCAAGTCACCATCACGGAGGCCGGCGACTGGCTCGACCTTCAGTTGATGGAACTCATCAAGAAGAAGTACACCGGTGCTCAAGTCACCAAGGACATGGTCCGCAAGTGGAAGGAAGCCTCCTCCTACGTGGGCGGCGAAGCACGAGAAGTGACCGTGGAGTTGTCCGTCGACGGAAAGCGCCAGGTCGTTGACATCGGCGACCTCATCTTGGAAGCCTGTGAGCTCATCATCCCGAAGATCGGCAACGCCATTAAGCGCAACGTCGCCGGTGCTGACCCCGAATACCAGCAAATCCTCCGCAACAACATCATTCTGTCCGGTGGCGGTTCACTCATCGACGGCATCGCCGATCGCATTGCCAGCGAAATCGCTGACATCGGTGATGTCCGTGTTTGGTGCGTTGAAGACCCCATCAACTCCGTGGCAGCCGGCGCTCTCAAACTCGCCAGCGAAATGCCCGATGACATGTACACGTCCATCAACTGAGGCGGCCGTCGTCCAGGGGTAGCAAATACCCCCTTTCCAGCCGTGAAGGCTTGGGAAGGTTCAAGTGTGGTAAATCTGCGATGCGTTGCCGTATGGCCGTAGAGAGTTCGTCACCCGGTGGAATCCGTCGCGTGGGTTCGTCGTCCAACGACGAGCGTGCGGCGCTTGAGGGGATGCTCAAAGGCTACCCCGTTGAACAACTCGTGGAAGAAGTCCTCGTCGCCTGGGACGAATTGGGAAAGCGAAACGACGAGCTCGTCGCCGTGAAGCAACGGTTGCGGGTGGTTGAGCTCGACCTTGCGGAACGTCAAGACACCATCGCCCCTGAAGTGGCCCGGCTCGCGGAGGCAGAGCAAACGCTCAAGGAAAACGAGGCTCAAATCATCCATCTCGAACGGCTCCTGGCCGACAGCAGGGACGAATTGGCCGCACAACAGTCCTCACTCTCACAACAAGAGCGGTCATCCATGGAGACCGAACTCAGCCAACTTCGAACGCTGACCACCGAACAGGACGAAGTGATCGGCGAGATGGAAGGTCGCATCGGTCAAATGGTCGAGGCGTTGGAGAAGGCGGCAGATGCAGGGCTCACCTCAGTGACCGCTGAAGAGGTTCGTGTGCTCAAGCAACAGGTCGATGAACGCCAGCGCCAACTCGACGTCGAAAAGGCAGCCGCAGAGGCCCTTGAAGAAGAGCGACAGCGTCTCCGGGACATCGCCGACCGCCTGCGCGGTCTGCTCGACGCCCGAGACCGCCGCCTGGCTGAACTCGAAGAACAACTTGAGCGTGTGATGCAGGGGCCACGGTCTGTTTCAGCCGAGCACGACTACCTCGTCGAGCAGATCGAAGAATTGAAGCGACGTCTTCTGGAACGGAACCGAGAATACGAATCGCTGCGACGACGCGAGCGTCGCCTCCACAACGACGTGTTCGAGCGTGACGAACGCCTCCAGCAGATGACGCTCACCATGACCGACCTTGAAGCGGCACTGCAAGACCGCACCGCTGAACTTCGAGAACTCGAAGACCAGCGCAGTTCCATGGAACACGAGCTCCATTCTGCACGACGCAGCGAACGCACCCGAGAAGTGGTGGGTCGCGTCTTTGCCGATTCCCTCTCACTCGTTCGAAGCCACGAAAGCCGTGAGTTGAAGCGAGAACTCTACGCCAACGCTCCGGACATGGAGCGGACCATCAAAGCTCCAACCGCCGACGACATGGCCAAACTGGCCGACGGCGAAGAAGTGGCGCTCGAGACCGAAGAAACCGAACTTGAACCCGGCATGGATGTGGAGGGCCCTCGCCCACCATCGCCAGGCGGCACGGGCGACCCGGTGGTCTTCGACGACGAAGACAGCGCTTGAGCACGCAAAAATTCGGCTGGCAGCCTGTGGGTCTTCTTGCCCACAAACGACGGTTCATTCACGGCTTGCAGGCGCCAACGAGTGCCTCAAGACGCGTACGGAGTTCATCCAATGAAGAAGCGTCTTCGGTCACCGTACCGGTGACAATCCATTGGGCTCCGGCCTCCACCGCTCGTGCAACATCCTCGGCCGTCCGCATGCCGCCACCCACGAGCAGCGTGAGTCCCTCAACAGAAGCGGCTTTGGTAATCAGATCGGGATGGACCGGTGCATCGGCACCACTCCCCGCTTCCAAGTAGAGCAGTGAAAATCCGAACATCTTGGCACACAGCGCATAGGCGTGAACGAGGTCCACGTCCGTGGACTGAATCAATTCAGCCTCGCCGACCTCACCGACACGCCCGCCCGGCGCGCACACCACGTAGCCGGTGGGGAGCGCTTCAACGCCAAATCGGTCCAGGTACGGTGCACCACGAACCTGCTCGCCAACCAAGAACGCCCGCCTGGTGGAATTCATGAGCATCATGAACGTGATGGCATCAGCGGCCGGAGACAGCGCATGGGCGCCACCGGGGAACAAGACCACCGGAATGTCCCACATCGATTCTTCACCGGTCGGGTCTTGACTGGCGGCAAACATACGCAACTCAAACGCTTCCTGGATGGCGGTGCAGGTGGCGTGAACCACATCATCGGGGGTGTCGGTGGAGCCGCCGACGAAGATCATCGATGAACCGCATTCGACCGCCACCATGGCGCGCTGAGCAGCGACTTCCGCCGATTGCTTTGCGGGGTCAATGAGCGTGATATGGCGAGCGCCGTCCGTGCGACGGCAGACCTTTTCCAAAACCGTGGATTCACCGACGTTCATGGTCCTCGGTGGCCGGTCAGCGAGGAAAGGGCATAGGGCTTGCGCCGACACAAAGCGAACGGGAGCCTTCTCAAAGGCCCGCATCTTGGACCGTCCATGGGCGAAGGTGGACCGTTCCGTCGTTTGCTCAATTACATGAAGCCGCATCGTGGGACGGTGCGTTTGGCGGCCTTCTGTTCGGTGTTCAACAAATTCTGGGACCTCGCCCCGCCGCTGCTCATCGGTTTGGCCGTCGACGTGGTTGTCTTGCGAGAAGACTCAACCCTTGCCAATGTTGGCCTGATTGACCCGTGGCACCAACTCGTGGCCCTTTCGGTCCTCACGTTCCTGATTTGGGGCCTTGAATCGCTGTTCGAATACTTCTACGGTGTCCTCTGGCGAAACCTTGCCCAAACCGTCCAGCACGAGTTGCGTTTGGACACGTTTGACCACGTTCAACGGCAAGGGATGACATGGTTCGACGAGCGGCAGAAAGGAGATATTCTGGCCATTCTCAACGACGACATCAATCAACTCGAGCGTTTCTTGGACAAAGGCGCCAACGATCTGCTTCAGGTCAGCACCACCGTCGTCGTTGTCGGTGCGGTGTTCCTGCTCATCTCCTGGCAAGTCGCCCTGTTCGCCGTGTTGCCCATCCCGCTCATCGTGTGGGGCTCGTTCCGCTATCAACGGAGCCTGGAGCCTCGCTACGCCAAAGTCCGTCAGGCTGCGGGGCAGATGAACGCGCTACTGGAAAACGACCTCTCCGGCATGTCAACCGTTCAGTCGTTCACGGCTGAAGCCAACGAATTGCGACGTGTGGAGGTGCTCAGCGATGCTTACCGAGAAGCCAACCGAGAAGCGATTCGCCTCTCAGCAGCGTTCACGCCACTCATTCGCATGGCCATTCTTGTTGGCTTCACAGCGACCCTGTTGCTGGGGGGTTGGTTCACCCTTGAAGGTACGATGGCCGTGGGTGCTTATTCGGTGCTGGTGTTCATGACACAGCGCTTGCTGTGGCCCCTCACGAGGCTCGGTGAGACCTTTGACCTCTACCAGCGCGCCATGGCTTCGTCCACCCGTGTGTTGGACGTGTTGGCTTCGCCCATCGAACTCCAGCAAGGTGAATACTCACCTGACCTCGAAACAAGGAAAACTTCGTCCCTTGCGCTGGAAGATGTTTCGTTTGGTTATCCCGACCGAGAACCGCTCTTCAACCACCTATCACTGACCTTCGAACACGGCAAAACCACCGGTGTGGTGGGTTCAACGGGGGCTGGAAAAACCTCGCTTGTTCGTCTTTTACTCCGATTTGCAGAACCTCAGCAGGGACACGTCACCTGGTGCGACCAACCCATTGAAGCATGGAAGCTTCATTCACTCCGTTCTTCCATTGCCCTGGTTGACCAACACATCACGCTCTTTCCTACCACCATCCTCGAAAACATTCGCTACGGGCGACCGGACGCCACGGATGAAGAAGTGATTGAAGCGGCAGAAATCGCAGAAGCGGCTGCCTTTGTTGCAAATTTACCCAGCGGCTGGGAGACACTGGTCGGAGAAGGTGGACACCGCCTGTCGGGTGGACAACGTCAGCGCGTGGCCATCGCCAGGGCCGTGCTCAAAGACGCGCCGTTACTCATCCTCGACGAAGCCACGTCAGCGGTGGACAACGAAACTGAAGCGGCACTCCAGCGATCCATTGAACGGATTTCAAGAGACCGAACCACCATTGTCATCGCACACCGACTCTCAACCGTTCGAGGCGCTGACCGCATCGTAGTTCTCGAAGAAGGTGAGGTGATTGAAGACGGCCGACATGACGACCTTGTGAACCTGAATGGAGCCTATGCTCGGTTGTGGTCAGTGCAAACCGGCGAAGGCCGATAATCGTTAGAAACCACGCGCGAAACTTAGCAAAAATACACCTCTTTATATACTGAAGGAAAGAAAGCACGGCTTGAGAACCATGAAAACTGAAAAATTCTCGAAAACAACGAGCCTGCTTTTGATTGCCACCCTTGCCCTCGCAATGGCCGGAACGGTCAGCGCTGCGGACATTGTCGACCCGTCGAGCGAATACGCTGATGATACCCTCGGTCTCATCACGTTCTTCCTCTTCTTCGTCGGCTACATCTCCATGGGTGCTGCCTTTGTCTTCTTCATGGCAGAGCGCAGCTCTGTGGCACCACAATACCGCACGACCATGACCATCTCGGCTCTGATCGTCGGTATTGCTGCCTTCCACTACTACTACATGCGTGGCGTGTACGCTGATTTCGGCGTCGTCAGCATCGAGTACCGATACATGGACTGGATCATCACCGTTCCGTTGATGGCCCTCAAGTTCCCTTCCCTTGTTGGTAAGGAAGCCATCACCGACGAGAAGTTCCTCGGCCTCGGCTTCACTGGTATCTGCTTCAGCGGTGCCCTCATCATGATTGGATTCGGCTACCTCGGCGAGTCCGGCGTCATCGACGGCATGCTTGGCCTCATCCTTGGTGGTGTCGGCTGGGCCATGATCATCGTGGCTACCGGTACCCCCTGGTCCTCCGGCAAGGGTGTCGACAACAGCAAGATTGCCCCAGAGCTCATGTGGAGCACCAACGCCCTCCGCTGGTTCATTGTGGTCGGCTGGATCATCTACCCCATCGGCTACCTCTTCAACCCAGAAGCCGGTGTCCTCGACACCGTCTCGGCTGAAGTCATGGCTGTCCTCTACAACATCGCTGACATGATCAACAAGATCGGATTCGGTGTCGTTGCCTGGATGGGCGCCAAGAAGGCTACCGAAGCCCTCGCTGCTGAGTGAAACCAACCACGGTTCTCCAACCCCCCTGAAGCGGGGTGGCGTTAGCCACCCCGTTTCTCTTGGTTGGATCGCCCGCTACGCTGCGTTTGCACGCACACGTGAACCCCTTCACGTAGGTGTTGATTGAAGCGGTGGGATGCACCCACCGACGTCAAGACGGTTCACGCCACCTCATCCACGATTCGATCGTTAGATGAGGACGCCGAGCGAGCCATGTCCCCAGAACGATCCATCCACCCGTGTAAGCCATGACGACCCCCGCGGTCGAGAGCGCTGACCACCCATGGACGGTTTCCGCCTGATGAAACAAGGCGAACGGTACGAAGTGCAACACGTACACGGTGAGCGAGACTCGACCCACATGCGACAAGGCGGCAACCGCTGCCCCAAGACGTTCCACAATCCACCAAAGCATGGCCACACCGGTCATGGCTGCGATGAGGAATGAAGCGTTGGCCGGGAAGAACGTGAGCGCTGCGTTGCCTGTCGGAAGTGCCCAAACCTGCCCTGCTCGTTGGCTCTGAACGAGAACGATGGTTGAGGCCATCAGGCCAGCAACAGCCACGTTTCGAAAGAACACCTGACGATGTTCGGAAGAGAGGCGAGCTACGGTCAAGCCAAAGCATGCAAACAGGACCCAGGGAAAGAACGGGTAGAGACCCGTTGTGATCAGGTGGCTTGCCCACATGGTGAACGACGGCGTCTCAACTCGGGATGTCCAATCGGATGGCCCCTGCCAAGGTTCAGTAAAGATGCTCAGCATCAGCACCACAACGAGCAAACCTGCAAAGGGACGAACAACCTGATTGTCGTTATGGAACGGCCGTGCCCACAAGGGCTCGGTGAGAATCAACAGCCCCAGCAGCGACAAAACGCCCGGCGTAAACGGATCGAACAAGTGCGGTGCACTCAAGTTGACGGCCCCCTGACACGCAAAGAGCCAACCGGCTCGCCACCAACGCTGTCGAGGTGTGAGCGCTCGCTGAGCAAGGCCCCAACCAAGAAGTGCGACGAAGAGCGGTGCTGCGAGTCCACCCCCAGCGGACACGATCACGCCGAGCGCCAGCAATCCACCTGAAAGGGACGGCTCCCACGTCGCTGCGGCGTGAACGAGCACCATCAGAAGAACGGCCAGCCCTCGAAGTGCGTCAATGTGGACCGACCGTTGTGATGCGGTCATGAGGTTCACTCAAGCCCGTTGTTTGACGTACTCAACAGCATTTCTGAACATCTGGAGGCCCTCGCCTTCCCATCCGTCAAGCGCCCCGCCTGCATGCTCTGCATTATGCCGAGTGTGTGTTGGGTGAAGCCATCGAGCGTAGATCGCCTCTGGGTGCGGCATGAGTCCAAAGACCAGGCCGGTTGAATCACAAATCCCAGCAATGTTCCGCATGCTTCCGTTAGGGCTGACGGGGTAGGGCAGTGGTTCGTCCGTTATCCCTTCGCCTGGAACCGTGGACGGGTCAACATAGCGCACCGTCAACTGGTGGTGCGCAGCCAACCGGTCGAGGTCTGCTGACGTTGGCATCACGTACTTTCCTTCACCGTGGCGAACAGGGCATTCCATTCGTGTCATGCCCTTTGTCCAAATGCAAGGGCTCGCTTGGTCAAATTCCAACGTAACCCATCGGTCCTCGTACCGTCCGCTGTCGTTCAGCGTCAGACTTCCTCGTTGGACAAAGTCCGGAGAATGCCCTGCTTCCGGCCCGGGGAGAAGGCCCGTTTTGACCAGCACTTGGAACCCGTTGCAAATCCCGATGATGGGTTTGCCAGCATCGACGAACGCCATGAGCGCATCTCGCATGGCAAATCGCATGCGATTGCCCATCAGCCGGCCGCTGCCGAGGTGATCGCCAAACGAAAATCCGCCAGGAACGGCCAAAATATCGTACGATTCAAGGTCGGCGTCACCTGAAACAAACCGATTCACGTGGACGCGATCGGCCTCGGCTCCAACCAACTCGAACACGGCCTTGGTCTCGTGGTCGCAGTTGATACCAAATCCGAACAGAACAGCGACTCGGGGCGTCATCATGCCATCCCTCCCGTTAAATCGAGTGTGCCTTTCCATGCCGTTGTCATGGCATCAACGTTCATCTCCACCAGTGGGTCATCACCGTCCGTGATGCGAAGCTGTTCGGTGTCGTCCACGGTCCCGAGCACGGTGGTCGGGTGCCCCTTCATGGCACCGAGGAATGCCGCCTCGTGGTCTGGGGACACCGCCACGACAAAGCGTCCGAGGGACTCTCCCCAAAGACGGCCCCAAACATCGCCGTCTCCCGTACCGTCGATGTCCACCGAGGCGCCGAGGCGTCCGCCAATGCACATTTCTGCAAGCGCAACGGCCAGCCCTCCCTCGCTGCAGTCATGAGCGGTTCGAACGAGACCCGCACGGATGGCGGTCGAGAGAGACCGGTACATGGCCAAGTTTTGCTCGGGTTGGGGGAGTTGTGGCACCTGTCCTCCGATGCCATCGGTTTGACCGGCCTCGGTCATCATGAACGCAAGTTCGGAAGCCCCCAACTCTTGATTCGAGGTACCGACGAGGTAGATTCGGTCGCCGCTGGATTTGAAATCACTCGTGGCCGTTTGACGAACGTCGGGGTGATCGCCAAACAGGGAAAACAGCAACGTCGGTGGAATGGAAATTTTCTCCGGACCCGAGCCGTAGTCGTTCTTCATCGAATCTTTGCCGCTCACGCATGGTAATCGGTAGGCGCGGCAAACCCGTTCAAGTTCTCGATTAGCACGCACGAGTTGGGCCAGTTTGAAGCGGCCGTCGGGTGTTTTCGTAGATTCGATGGGGTCGGGCCAACAGAAGTTGTCCAATCCTGCCATTTTGTCAACGTCCAATCCAACACACACGGCGTTTCGAACGGCTTCGTCAATGGATGCTGCGGCCATGGCGCCCGCATCGATGTCAGAATACCTCGGTGCAATACCGCAGGAGATGACCAGGCCGTGAGGGTCGCCGTGAATCGGTGCAATGACGCCCGCATCACCCGGGCCGTCTCGTTCCACGCCAACGAAAGGTTTGATCGCCGTTTGTGCGATCACTTCGTGGTCGTACTGACGCACCCATGTTTCCTTGCTCGCGATGTTGGGGCGCTTCAGCATCCCTTCCAAGAGGGAGGTGTGGTCGGCCGATGCCGGTGGGTTGAAGGGTGTCAGTTGTGGTGGGCGCCATTCGGATTCGAGTTCAAGTTGAGGAACGCCGTCATGAAGGAATTCGATGGGAAGGTAGGCCACGGTGGCTTCGTCGTACCGGACGTGGAACATGCCGGTGGACGTGAAGGTCGCCACCGCTGTCGCCTCGACTTCGTGCAGGGCAGCCATGGCTTCGAAGGCTGCTTGGTCCTCGGGTCGAACGGCGATGGTCATGCGCTCTTGGCTCTCGGACACGAGAATCTCCCAAGGTGACAGTCCGGCTTGCTTCAAGGGCACCTTGGCAAGGTCGATCTCGCAGCCGTTGGTGTACTCGGCCATCTCGCCGATCGATGAGGACAGCCCGCCGGCTCCGTTGTCGGTGATGCACGTGATGAGGCCAGCGTCTCTGGCCTCCAGCACCATGTCGAGCATCTTCTTCTGCGTGATGGGGTCGCCAATCTGAACGGCGCTGGACGGGGATTCTTCGGTCAGTTCAAGCGAGGAGAAGGTGGCCCCGTGGATGCCGTCGTAGCCCACTCGACCGCCGACCATGTACACGATATCGCCCGCCACCGGGGTTTTGACGTGCGAGGGGCGGCCGTCGTTGAGTACACGAGGCATGATGCCGACCGTTCCGCAATAGACGAGCGGTTTTCCGATGTAGCGGTCGTCAAACACAATGGCGCCGTTGACGGTGGGAATGCCCGATTCGTTGCCCCCAACGCGAACGCCTGCGTGAACACCTCGCAACACGCGGGACGGATGGAAGAGGTTCTCCGGAAGGTTGCCTTCCCAATCGGGTGGACCAAAACAGAACACGTCGGTGTTGGCGATGGGGCGGGCGCCCAAGCCCGTGCCGAGAATGTCGCGGTTGACGCCCACGATGCCGGTCATGGCCCCGCCGTACGGGTCAAGGGCCGAGGGGGAATTGTGCGTTTCCGCCTTCATGCAGACGCTCCACGTGTCGTCCCAAGCGATGACGCCTGAGTTGTCATGGAACACCGAGAGCAACCAGTCAACGTCTTCTTGCATGTCGTGGGTGGGTTTCATGATGTGCGTTTTGAACAGGGAATCCACCACGGTGTCTTCCCCCGTTTCATGGTCGACGTGATGAATTTTGGAAGCGAAGATCTTGTGTTTGCAGTGTTCGCTCCACGTTTGCGCCAGGCACTCCAACTCAACATCGGTCGGGGCATCGGGTGAGATGTCCATGGCCGTGCGCTGCTGGCGAACGGCATCGTTGCGATAGTGAGCTTGAATGGCGTGCATTTCGTTGAGGTTCAGCGCCAGCAAGCCTTCGTTCGAAATGGTTTCGAGCGCATCATCGTCGACTTCGAGATTGATGGATTGGGGCTCGATGAAGACCTGTTCAGGAGGCGTCGGGAAGTCGATTTCAGGCCATGCTTTCGCTTGACAGTCCTGTCGGTTGGCGATGAGGGCGCGCTCGATGAGGTTGTTGTGAAGGGTCCCGGCCAGCCAGCCCTCATCGCATTCGGATGGAAGGCCGTAGAACGCATAGGTGAGGTAGGTGGCAATCTTGGCTCCGCTGTCCGTAGGAAACAGGGTCTGGAAGCCGTCGGTCGCCGCTTTTCCTGGGTTGTCGGTGACACCGGGTTTGAACCCGACCGTGATGACGGCGTCAGGAGCGTCCTCAAACCACTAGGTCGTCAACAAGATGGTGTTGGTTGCGCCCTGTTCGATGATCGGGTCGGCGAACAGGTCGTCCACGCGCTCAGCGATATGTTCGTGGGGCGTTTCCCCGTTGATGAGGTAGCCGCAGATCGACCGAACGTTGACCACGTCAATCCCGTGATCGGCCTTGAGTTGACGGCGAACGACATCCCCGCGCACATCACGCATTCCTTCTCCCTGGCGAGGGGTCACTTCCACACGTGTAACTGGCATGCTCTGCACCGTGCCCGTTGGGCAAGCGGAGGTTGTTGAATGCGCTCTTTGTAGTCTGCGCCTTCAACGGTTCAGCATCTTGGCCAGGAATTGACCGGTTGGGCTCTCAGGCACCTTCGCCACCGCTTCTGGCGTGCCGTTCGCAATCACTTGACCGCCGCGTTCACCGCCCTCCGGACCGAGGTCGACCACCCAGTCGCACGATTTGACCACGTCAAGGTGGTGTTCGATGATGATCATCGTGTGGCCCTTGTCGCGAAGTTGGTGAAGCACGCTGATGAGTTTTGCAACATCGCTGAACGACAATCCCGTGGTTGGCTCGTCGAGAATGTAGACCGTGTGCTTGTTGGGCATCCGTCGCAGTTCACTGGCGAGTTTGACCCGTTGTGCTTCACCACCTGAAAGGGTGGTCGCTGGTTGGCCGAGACGAATGTAGCCCAAGCCGACCGCATCAAGAGTTTCGAGTGTCCGGTGAATTTTCCGGTGATTCTTGAAGAATTCAACCGCTTCTGCCACGGGCATCTCCAAAACATCGTGGATGGTCCGTCCGCGCCATTCCACCTCAAGGCATTCTCGAGTGTACCGTTTTCCATTGCAGATATCGCAGGTGATCCACACGTCTGGAAGGAAGTTCATTTCCAGTTTGATGGACCCGCCGCCGCTGCAGGCCTCGCACCGACCGCCTTTGACATTGAAACTAAAATGGCCGGGTTTGTAACCTCGCTCTTTGGACAGTTTTGTGTTCGCGAACAGCGAACGGATTTCATCGAACACCTTCGTGTACGTTGCAGGGTTGGACCGGGGCGTACGGCCGATGGGTGATTGGTCAATGATGATCACTTTGTCCACGTGCTCCACCCCTTCGAGTGAGGTGTGTCGTCCCGGCAGGGTTTCCGCTCGGTGGACGTCCCGTTGGAGAGCGGGCGCTAAAATGCCTGAAACCAACGAGGATATCCCTGAACCTGACACGCCGGTCACTGCGGTCATGCAGCCAATGGGGAAGGCGACGTTGATGTTTTGGAGGTTGTTATGGCGGGCACCTTTGACCTTGAGATGGTGCTTGCCGGGCTTCACCCGCTTCTCAGGCCATGGAATGGATTTGCGCCCGCTAAGGTACGCGCCCGTGACGGACGCTTCGCTGGCCATGACCTCTTCTGGCGTGCCGTTAGCCACGACCACGCCGCCTTCAAGGCCAGCCCCTGGGCCGAGGTCGCACAACCAATCCGCTTGACGAAGGGTGTCTTCGTCGTGCTCAACCACAAGCAAGGTGTTGCCCAAATCACTGAGTTCTCGCAACGTGGTGAGGAGACGGTCGTTGTCGCGCTGGTGCAAACCGATGGATGGCTCGTCGAGGACGTACATGACGCCAGTCAAACGACTTCCAATTTGCGTCGCCAACCGAATTCGTTGACTTTCGCCACCCGAGAGGGTGTTCGCTTTGCGGTCCAAGGTGAGGTAGTCCAGCCCGACGCTGTCGAGGAAGCCGAGCCGCCCCTCGATCTCCTTGATGATTTCAGAGCCGATGAACATGCTTCGTTCATCGAGGGTTTCGAGAAGATCCTGAAACGCTTCCGGTGGTCCGTCACCTTCAGGATCCCACGCACGCACCAAGCCCAACGCATCGTGCACCGAGCACTGGCTGACCTCTGGGAGGCGGATGCCACCCACGGTGACGTAGCGGGCAGCCTGGTTCAGTTTCTCACCGGCACATGCAGAACAGTCCAAGTCTGTCATGCAGGCGATCAGTCGATTTCTTGTTCGTTCACTGGTGGTTTCGGCGTAGGTCTTCTCAAGACGAGGGATGATGCCTTCCCACGGTTTGCTGTACTTGTATTGAGACCCGTTTTCAGAGGTAAATTCGTAGTGAATGACGGTGGAGCCCGAACCGTACAGCAAGATGTCCTTCTCGTCCTCATCCAGCATCTCAAAGGGGAGTGTGGTGGAAATGTTGTAGTGTTCGCACGTGCATTCCAACAACTTACGGTACCACGAGGGCGACATCGACTGCCGCCAGGGTATGACGCAGCCGTTGGAGACGCTCAAGCTTCCATCAACAACGAGTTCGATGTTGAATTGGCGCTGAACGCCTAACCCTTGACATGTCCCACAAGCACCCAAGGGTGAGTTGAAAGAAAATACACGGGGGGAGAGTTCGGGCATGAACGCGCCGTGATCGGGACACGCAAAATCCTCAGACCAAGCGATGGTTTGTCCCTGTTCGGTCGCATGAGCGTTGGAATTTGCACTGAGTTTGGCATCGGGTTTGGGTGCTTCGAGGCTCTCAACGGCCAAGGTACCACCGCCCAATCGCAGAGCCGATTCGACCGCCTCAGTGAGGCGCTGTTTACGGTCGCGGGTGCACCGTAGACGATCAATCCGAACGTCGATGTCATGGCGGAAATTCTTGTCGAGGGTCGGTGGTTCCTCGAAGGAGGTTTCGTGGCCGTTGACGCGGCCGTTGAGATAGCCCTGCTCCACCAGTTGTCGGAAGAGTTCCACGTGGGTCCCTTTTCGTGCGCGGACGACGGGTGACCATACGGCGACGCCGTGCGCTTCCATGCGCCAGAAGATGTCGTCCACAATCTCCTGAACGGTGCGGCGAGCGACTTCTTTTCCGCACGTTGGGCAGTGCGGTTTCCCGATTCTCGCCCAAAGCAAACGAAGGTAGTCTTGGATCTCAGTGACCGTGGCCACGGTTGAACGGGGGTTGTGGCTGCCTTGTTTTTGGTCGATGGAGATTGCAGGGGAAAGGCCCTCGATGGAATCGCAATCTGCTTTTTTCATCTGACCGATGAACTGGCGCGCATACGAGGACAAGCTCTCAACGTACCTTCGTTGGCCCTCGGCGTACAGCGTATCAAAGGCAAGGCTGGATTTTCCCGAACCTGAAACGCCGGAAATCACGACGAATTTGCCCTTTGGAAGGTTGACGGAGATGTCCTTGAGGTTGTGGGTGCGCGCGCCCTTGACCTCAATCCAACCTTCTTGGCCCGTCGTCATCTCAAACGCTCCGATTCCAACGACCGGTCAACAGTTCTTCAAGTCGTGCTTTTGCTTGCGAGCGGTGATGTCGGAGTTTGTGATGAAACTAAAGCGGGATTGAATGTATCAAAACCGTGGTACTGCGGGACCGCAATCAAGAACAAGCCTTCATATTACAAACGACATCCTTGCCGACCCGTGGAATCCCCAAAAGTGAACCCAGTTTTTGTCGCCCAGCGGTGTTGTTTGCGGTGCGGCCGTGTCGATAACATCGGCACCGAGCATGTTGACCGTTGTGCAGATTGTGAGGCCATGGCCTTCAACATCGATTGAGTTCGTCTCGTCAATCCACGCTGAACATTTTCGGCAGCGATGCCTCAAATCGCACAGGGTCATCGTTGCCGGGATGAACAAACTCCAGCGATGAGGCATGAAGCATGATGCGTTGATGAGGGTCGGTGGAGGCCCCATGCCGTTCATCGCCGACCACGGGCGTTCCCAAATGTTGCATGGCCATACGAATTTGGTGGCGACGGCCGGTTTCAATCGACACTTCCACGAGGCTGGATGTTTCGTTTGATTCCACCACGTGGTAGTGAGAAATCGCTTCTTTCCCTTGAGGGTGATTTTTGTTGACGGCTTTGACGTTCAGGTGTTTGTCTTCCATCAACCAGGTTCGGATGGTCCCCGATGGAGGGCGGGGTGCACCCTCGACCACGGCGAGGTAGGTTCTGTGCACCTCTCGATCGTGGAATTGTTGTTGCAATTCACGCTTCGCGGTGGGGTGCTTCGCCAACACCATGACGCCGGAGGTGTCCTTGTCGAGGCGGTGGACGATGTAACACCACGCGTCCTTGTTCTGATGTTTCAGATGGTCAACGCAACGACTGTGGAGGGTGTCCACTTCAAGCCGATCCGTCGCCACCGAAAGCAAGCGATGGGGTTTGTTCACCACCAGAAGAGCGTCGTCTTCGTACAGCACATCAAGATCAACGGCTGGTCCGATGGTTGGAGGAGGTGTGCGCTCTTCCGCGCGCTGGCGCTCAAGGACTTCCACGGTGTCGCCTGCAACCACCTCGGATTTCGCTCGATGTACGACCTCCCCGTTGACGACGACGCGCCCTTGGGTGAGCATTTTTCGGAGGGTGGTCGAGCTCGACTGAGGAAACATGGAGCGAAGCACCGCCAGAAGATCGCTGGCCGTGGATACTGTTTCCTTCATCTTGCATCACCTACAAGACCAACACGTCAATCCATTCGCCAACATCACCCGATTGACCGGGTTGAAGCAGGGTTAACCCGCTCGCACTGGCAAGGCTCTCCAAATTCCCCGAACCTTGGTGACGAGGTTGATGGGCCATCATGCCTTCTTCCGTCGAAGTTAAGGTCACGCGGCGAAGGGTGACACAATCGTTGGTCGACTTGACCGGGTCGCACAATTTCGCCCGAACCGTCCACTCTTTCGGTCCGTCACTCCCGAGGGCATGACGGAGGTAAGGCGCCACCAGCATCCGAAACACCACGTGACTCGATACGGGATTGCCAGGAAGGCCAAACAGGGGCGTGCCGCCCCACAAGCCAAACAGCGGGGGCGACCCCGGTCGAATTTTCATCCGCCAAAAGTGGACGTCGCCTTCTTCTTCCATCAAGCGTCGAACGTAATCGAATTCACCCATCGACACGCCGCCAGAGGTGAGAATGAGATCGCACGTAGCGTTGGCCTCGTTGAGGGTCGTGCGCAGGGCGTCCATGGAATCGGCGACGGCGGGGAAGCGAACGGGTTCATGACCGGACCACTCAACGAGGCCTGCGAGACCAAACGAATTGGATTCGTAGATTTCGCCGTGCTTCAGTGGCTCGCCCGGTGATTTGAGCTCGTCTCCGGTCGATACAATGCCGATGCGAAGACGGCGGTACACGGGGACGGTAGCGTAGCCCATCGTGGCACACAACCCAACGCGGGACGGGGTCAGTCGCATGCCTTTGATCAGTGCCACGGCACCTTTCTTGAGGTTCTCACCCATCTTCCGCACGAAGTGCGGTTTGGGCGCTTCCAGGAAAGTGACATGGTCGCCTTCAACCTTGCAGCGCTCAATGGGAAGGATGGCATCTGTGCCCGGAGGCATCGGCGCTCCGGTCATGATACGGACCGCTTGGCCGGCCTTGACATCGATGGTATCGTTGACGCCAGAAGCGGCTTGAAGGCCGACGATATCAAGGGTTAACGGGTACGTGGCATCGGGTTCGAACAGACACGCAAAACCGTCCATGGCCGAATTGTCAAACGGGGGGTCGTTGACCTGGCTGGGCAAATCCTCAGCCAGCACTCGGTTGGAGCATGCGTCAATGGGGATCGTGTCTACGCTCAGTGAAGGCGGCGTCTGGAAGGTGATGGTCTGCGCCTCTTCGACCGTGATGAAGTACGGACGCCCATCCATGGCCCTTCCAAGGAGGGGTTGTGCTTGAGATTGTGGGTCAACGGTAGAATGATGGTGGGGGGTTCAATGCCCGTTCATGGTTGACGGTCCGTCCCTTTCTCAGGCCGTTCAAACCACCTTTCTCACCAGTGGAACAGCAACCGTACTGGCCATGCTGATCGGTGTACCGTTGGGCGCGTGGTGTGCGAGACAGCAGAGAACATCGTTCCATCGACTGAAGACCTTGATCACAGCCCTGTACGGTCTGCCGCCGGTGGTGGTGGGCGTTTTCGTCTACTCCTTGTTCTCAAAATCAGGCGCGCTGGGTTCACTGGATTTGTTGTTCACCGTTGAAGCGATGATCTTCGCGCAGACGTGTTTGATTTTGCCGTTGGTGTGGGGCGGTTCGTGGACAGCGTTCGAAGGCGTGGGCAAAACCTACAGTGATACAATAGCGACCCTCGGCATCAATCAACGACAACGACTGTTGCTGGAGATTCGACTGGCGAGTAACGGCGTATATCACGCCGTCGTCATCGCCTTTGGTCGGGCCATTGCCGAGGTCGGCGCGGTCATCATGGTGGGTGGAAACATTGCTGGTAAAACACGCGTGATGACCACGAGCATCGTCCTTGAAACATCCAAAGGCAACATGGAGCAGGCGGCAGTCCTTGGTGCGCTGCTCTTGCTTCTTTCGCTGGCGTTGGTGGGGTTGGCGTCGATGGTGCGAACCCGCCGAAAACGAACCACTGAGGAACTGAAAGGCGAAGCGTTGCCCGCACCAACGCCCTTCGGGGAACCGATGACCCGAACCATTTCGGTCGTCAAATCTTGGCGGACGGTGGTGGATAAGGTCCATGTCGAACTCGCACCGGGAACCATAATCGCCATCGTCGGTGAGTCGGGGGCTGGAAAAACCACGTTGCTGCGAGCACTGGCCGGCCTGGAGGGTGAAGACGTCACGTGCGGGCCTCACGCCTGCATCTTCGTCCAACAAGAACCGGTGGCGCTGACGGCGTCGGTGGCTTCGGAACTCATGCTCCCGCATCGATTGTTCCCCACACTATCTCCGAGTGGCCGAGGCTACGGCGACGTGTTTCAACTGAGCGAATTGGCAGGGCAAGCAACCTTGGATTTGTCGGGTGGAGAGCGGCAACGCATGGTGCTCGCTCGGCAACTCTCGTTTGCGCCATCGCTTCTGCTCCTCGATGAGTGCACTTCGAACCTCGGCTGGCTCCACGTACAAACCATCGAAAAGGAACTGATGCGATTGCGTGATGGGGGTGCTTGCATCGTCATGGTGACGCACAACATTCCGCAAGCACACCGCATGGCCGACCGTATCCTGGTGCTCCATGAGGGGCGGAAGCTGGACGAGGATGACCCGTTTGCAAGGTCCCTGTTGAGGGGTGAGTGGTACACGTCCTAATCCACGAAAAACGGGTGGTCGCCGTTGATGGTGTAGTTTGCAATCAGGCTCCGTCCTTCATTGAGCAAATAGGATTCAAAGGTATGAGCGGCCGAAGCATTTCCCGGTTGAATCACCAAGTAGGCGTATGGGTTGTCGACGATGGTATCGGTAAACTCAGTCCGTTTGAGGTCTATTTTTGATTGAAACTGCAGGGCTGTTCCACGGTCTGAAAATGTTGCACAATTCTTCTCATCAGCCATGTTGATGGCTGCCCCCATGCCCTGACCGATGGAAAGGTACCAGTCACCAGGAGGATGGTAGCCGTTTGAGTCCTCGACCATCTGAACGCCTTGGGTTTGGTTGATGTGTCGCCAAATGGCCTGTTATTTGGCATGGGTTCCTGAATTGTCGCCGCGTGAAATGAAACATGTTTCGTCTTCGAGAATGGACGTGAAGGCTTCGAAAATTGAGGCGTTCCACGTGTCCGGACCGAGAAGAACGAAGGCATTGCGAGCGATGGGGACCCGTTCAATGGCAAACCCCTCTTCGATGAATTTGGCTTCCTGATCGGGTGCATGGACGATCAGCGCATCCACATCACCGTTCCGACCCAACTCGAGGGCAGCCCCAGTACCCACCGCCACGTATTCGACGTCAATGTCATGAAGACGTTCAAAGTCCGCAACCAAGATGTCTAACAAACCCGAATCGCGCATGGACGTGGTGGTCCCGAGACGAAATGAATCGGTCTCAGCTGGCGAATCAACGCACCCAGACAGCGGTACGAGAAGGGTCGTCAAGACGACCAAAGCCAAGCGCATTTCAATCAAACTGCATGACGTGGCCGCATTCAGGATACGTGCACGACACGGAATAACGAGAACGCTTTGGTTTTGGAATCTTCAACATTGAACCGCACATCTCGCATTGCACCTTGATGGTTTGTGGACCGGTTGGTTTCGGCGCATCACCCAACGTTCGTCCGACATCGGTTGACCAACCCAGCGAATCGGAATACTTGTCCGAGGCCGTGTTCATTTTCGACTGCTTCAGAGACAGTCGCATCTTTCGCTTGCGCTTGCCTTTTTTCTTAGCGGGGGGTTTTGCAGCCATGGGACTCAAGGCTTCGCTGGGTGTTGATGTATTCAATGACTTCGCTTCGCCGGACATTGTTCATGGAATGAAGCGATGAATGGCGTGTGTTATTCAATCACGTACGATTCACCGTTTTTCGGTTCGTGAACGGTGTGGCCTTGCTCGACGAGTGCTTCGACCAGCGGCGGCCGGGCGTGGTTGGGGTCGGTGTGGTACACCACGACGTGTTTCGCCTGGCAAGCCTTTGCAAATTCAAGAATTTCCTGATGGCCTGCATGGGTTGAGAAGGAAAATTGTTCCATGTCGAGGGAAACATGGGCTTGTTGTCCGTAAATGCTGATGGTCCCGGTCTCCAGGAGGTTTCGGCCACCGGTATCACGCGCTTGGTAGCCGGTGAAGAAAATCGCGTTCTTTTGATCGTGACGGAGGCGATTGAGGTACCAAAGGGCCGGGCCACCCTCGAGCATGCCTGATGTCAGACGATCACATCGGCGGCCAGGGCTTTTTTCTTGTCGGATTTACTCGAAACCTGTTTTGCCCATCGCCACGCACGCTCAAGTGCTGAAGCATCCCTGAGAAGTTCGGGATGATTGAGGTGGGTTTTTGCGACGCGCTTGCCCATCCCATCCACGTGAACGTTAAGCCTTGGGAGATGTTCGTGGAGCATCATGACCACGTCTTGGGTTCGTCCATTGGCAAAGGCCGGAATGAGAACGGTGCCGCCTCGTTTCACAACCGCTTCCACGGATGAAATGAACCGGTCAATTTCCTCCTGTTTTGGTGGGTGGTCTCGCCCTCCGTACGTTCCCTCGACGAACAGTATGTCTGCTTGAACGGGTTGGGCACCGCTGACCAGTGATGAGTCACGGGTGTCGAAATCACCGGTCAACAAAACGCTGGTTTCTGGGGTACTGATGTGAAGCATGGCAGCACCCGGAATATGGCCTGCAGGGTGTAGCGTGAGTTTCCAGTTGTGATGGTTCCACGGTACACCAAAGTCGTGCACGTACCATGAGTCAAGTGCTGTGTCAATGTCTCGCTTATCCCAAGCTAACGGGTAGCGTTCAATGGAACTCACTTTGTAGCAGTCCCGCCACATCATATCGGAAAGTTCTGACGTGATGATGGTACCGTGAAGTCGTGTTCGATGATGAGCACACAGCCATGGAGCCATACCGAGATGGTCAATGTGGGAATGCGTGATCACGGCATCATGAACAACGGGTGCTTCCTTTGGATAACGAGGAGGCGATGTTGGTGCAATTCCGTAGTCCAGAAGCAATCGTGTGCCTTGTGCGTCCTCAAGGACAATGCCAACGTTTCCAACTTCATCTCCACCACCAAGATAGTGAAAGCGGAGACCTGAAACTGGAGGTTCATCCGGATAGGTTGAGGTTCGTCCAGGTGAGTAGAGGACCATGACCGTACCAATCACTGGTTCTGCATGAAGATGTGGGTCTCACCCCTTTGTTTCCACTGGAGGTTGTTTTTGTTCAGGTCGATCTGAATTCTTCATGCTTGGAATTCCTAATATTGATTAACTACTCGCGAGCATATCTCACGGGTTTTTTCGATTCAAGATTTCATTCCCGATTTTTCGATCATCAACGGAACAGAGCATATATCCTCCAGTGGAAATGGAGGGGTGCTGGACCATTTCTCATTGGGACCTAAAAAATCCGTACGAATTCTTCCACAGGAGAACGAAGAGCCCATGAACCACGAATTCCTCCACCGGTCATGGGACGAATTCCATCTCACGAATTCGTCGTCGACGAGGATCGTTGCTTCGGTTGCGGAGCCTGCATTGCCCTGTGTCCAGTGCAGGTGCTCACATTGAGCAATCGTATGATTTACGTTGATGAACCAAACTGTACGCATTGCCGTCTTTGTCTGCCATCCTGTCCTGTTTTTGCATTGGAGATAGCACCGGTTGAGGGATGATTGTGCGTGTCGTACTAATCGGTGGCTCGATTGAGGCTCTGCTCCTTTCCATTGAATTAAGTTCTCAACATGACATCACGATCATTGAACTTGAGGCTGAAATTGGCCTTCCCGTTCAACACCCAGGGCGAATCATGGATCCGTCAACACTCCATCATTACTTTACCAGCGAACATATTTCTTTCCTCGAATTGAAAGAAAATGAAGACGGTTGGGGCTGCCGTTGGGATTGGGTGATGAAACATTTCGCTGCCGTTGCCGCTCGTCAAAACGTCTCGTTCTTTACTCGAACTCGAGTTCAATCGTGCACGAAACATGACAACACGTACGTTCTCGAATTGACGTCATCCGAGCGAACAACGCCCACGCATATGGTGGCTGATCGAGTTGTTCTCATGTCCGACCAGGCCGGTGCACCTGGAGGTCGAGCACACCATTTCTCACCGTCTCGACCGTCTGAATTTCCATCACCTGAGACAACGGAGTGGTTTGGTGGAACGGTCCTATCCGGAGACGCTGATGAGGCAGCAGGGGCTGATCTCTCGCTTGCTCGAGGGGATGGAATGACAGAATTGTGGTGGTCAACGTCGAGCTCGTGGGTGCCACAGCATGGATATTTGGAACAGAGCCGTGTTCACCTTTCGTCCAAGAAATCAGAACTTTCGCTTGATAGCGTGATGTCTGGGTGCGTGACTTCGTCTCCAAATTCGTTTAAATTCGGACATTTGGTGTGGATTAAAACACCACTTTCTTATGTTCAACGCTTTAGCAAGTGACAAGAACGCCTCGGCGTTGGTGATGAAGATGGGCATCAACCTCACACACGAATCACAAGCACCGTCTCAAAAGAGGACGGCCTCTGCCAACAAAGAGTGGAAGAAACTGATCGCTGAGTTCCAACAGGCGCACGTGGGTAAAGCCGTTTGGCAAATCATCAACACGTTGGTTCCAATCGCAGCCATTTGGGTGGCTTGCTACTTCCTCAAAGACATCTCGTTGCTGTACTGCATACCGCTCGCTTTGCTCGGTGGGTTGTTCCTCGTTCGTACGTTCATCATCTTCCACGATTGCGGGCACGGCTCGTTTTTCAAATCCAAGCGTGCGAACAGTGTTGTTGGATTCATCACCGGTCTGCTGACGTTTACACCTTACCGACAATGGAGTTGGGAGCACGCACGGCATCACGCCACGAACGGTGATCTCGACCGTCGCGGCATCGGTGACATTTGGACCCTCACCGTTGAGGAGTACGTGTCGGGATCCCGCCGACTCCAGTTGAGTTATCGATTCATTCGAAACCCCATCATTCTCTTCGTGTTCGGTCCCCTGGTGTTGTTCATCATCCTGCAGCGTTTTTCACACTCCAAATCGAAAGGTCGAGAGCGACAATCCGTGTACGTCATGAACGCCACGTTGGTCGTCTGGTGCGTCGGCATGAGCATGATCTTTGGCTTCCTTCCATGGCTCGTCATCCAGTTGACCATGATGTCCATCGCTTCCCTCTTTGGTCTCTGGTTGTTCTACGTTCAACCCCAGTTTGAGGACACGTATTGGGCCACCAATGAGGACTGGGACTACACGACCGCTGCCATGGCTGGAAGCAGCTACTACAACCTCCCAAGGATTCTTCAGTGGTTCTCCGGAAACATCGGCTACCACCACATCCACCACCTCAACCCACGTATTCCCAATTACAACCTGGAGCGCTGCCACCATTCGCACCCCTTCTTCCAAGATGCCCCTGAACTCCGGTTCTTCAACAGCCTCAAGTCCATCCAACTTCGACTTTGGGACGAGGTCAACGGTCGCATGATCACCTTCCGCGAATTGAAGAAACAGTTGGCACTTCGTGAAGCGAAGCCCGTTGTTTCATGAACGACCTCTTCGATGGTTAATCTCATCAACACCCTAACCGTGCCGCAAACATGACGGTCAAACTCTACCTTGAGAGCATCGATGCCGCCTATGCACGGCAGTTTGACGCACGAATTACGGCGGTTGAGGGCAACACCGTCGTTCTCGACCGCACCCTCTTCTATCCGCTTGGTGGTGGTCAGCATTGGGATACCGGGGTGCTCTCCGGACCCAACGGCGACGTGCATGTTTCCGAAGTTCGTGGGCGAGGCGATGTATCGCACACCGTTGCAGACGACCATCAGTTCGAGGTCGGCGATGAGGTGCGTGGCACCATCGACTGGACGACCCGATATGCACACATGCGGATGCACACCGCTCAACATCTCATGAGTGGACTGGCCTACGAAATGTTCGATGGTGTTCGAACCGTTGGCAATCAAATTCATGCCGACCGCTCTCGAATCGACTTCAATCCGATTTCATTTGACGAGGCCATGCTCAGCGATTTGGTCGCTGCTGCCAACGACCGTATCGATCAGCGCCTTGAGGTCACGGACGCGGTGATGACCCGCGACGAGATCAACACCATCATGCCTGCCGACCGCACCAACATGGATTTGCTTCCTGCAAGTGTTTCCTCGCTTCGTATCGTACAGATTGGCGACCGAGTGGACATGTGCCCGTGTGCTGGAACGCACGTGAGCAACATTGGTGAATTGGGCCACGTTGATTTTCTGGGAAAGAAGTCCAAAGGCAAAGGCACCCAACGGTTCAGTTACACGCTTGAAGCATCCACTCAACCGCGAACCCACTCCAACATCGTGATGTGATCAGAATTCCAAGTCATCGTCCACGAGTGTTTTGACATCGTCCATGGCCGACTTCAACGCCTTGCGTTTTGCTTGCCGCTGATTGAAGTCAATGTCTTCGAAGATTTTCGCGGTGTCTTCGTCCAGACTGCTCTGTGAGGCGGCGGCGTGAACTCGGTCGGTCAGCGCTGTGTCTTCACCGATTCGCTCGCTGCGGTCCACGGGCTGAATTGGTTGACTGGGGACGGTTCTTGCACCGTAGTGAACCGCTTCCTGCTCCTCAAAGGCCCATGTGGTTTCTGCCATTTCCTGCGCTTCTTTGGCATCCATCGGGGCATCTTTCCACGGGTTTCGATTTCCAATGTCGCGCAAGGCGTTGGCCTTGGACGTCGACCGTTGCTGGTCGAAGAGTTGAGCGACCGACAAACCGTCCGGTTTGGCAGGCGCATCGACGAGGGCTGCGGCCAAGCGTTGCTGCTGGAGGAGTGAAGCGCCGTGCACCTCGTCGTGGTCGTATCGGTGCGGCTCGGCTGCCATGGCCATCAATTCCTTGGCCAATTGGTACAAGGGATCGTCTGCGGGAGCGGCTGCAATCACCTCGCGAATCGTCCTGTGATGCTGAATGCAGGGCGAGCATCGCGCTGTACCCGCATCATCTGGCGCATCGCACCGCAAACAACACGCCTGGAACCCGAGTTCCTGCATGGCTTTGCGAGGCATGGACATGAGCGTTCACTTTGGCATGGAACCCGGGGTCATGAATCCTTGGACACGAGCATTCAAAGTGAACCCGTCCATGGACTTGGTATGGGGAAACGGGACGCACGTGCGGACCTACTGGACGATGACCCGTTCAGAAACACCCGTGCAGCGCCCCGAATTCATCGTGTTCATCAGCGCCAAGCACCGGACGGAACGGTTCATTTTGAGACCTCATCGGCCTTTTCAAACGCCCTGATGCAGTTTTTGGGTCAAGACACGTGGGAAAAACCGAAACATCACACCGGTCGACTTTGGCATTTCAGTGACGTGGAAAAACAACACCTCCGCTTGGCCATGGGAGCGTTCACCCTCGCCCTTGGTTTCATGGCGGTTGGAGGCATCTCGGGGATCTCTTATTTTGGCTTCTCTTCGTGGTTGGTGTTCTTGCTCCTTTCAATGCCGGTTTGGTTGATCGGTGTTGGTCCCGCGTTTCCTGCTCCATGAAATCGGGCATAAGTTGGCCGCGAGACGATACGGCTGTTGGGCTGAGTTCCGCGCCGATCCAAAAGGCCTTCAATTTGGAATCTTGCTCGCGTTCATTATTGGATTTTTTTCATGGCCCCGGGAGCCGTGATGGTGGCTGGTCTTGTTTCTCGTCGACAAAACGGCCATATCGCTGTAGCGGGGCCTTTGACAAATTTTGCTCTGTTCCTGATTGGCATTCCACTGTGGGGCATCCTCATCGGCCTCACTGGAGCGTTCGAGACCCTTCCCAACCGAGGAATTCGGCATCCTCGGATGGCGGGGGACGTACGTTGTGGATGATGTCCTGATTTGGCAGGCGATGGTGTTCAACGCAGGCGTGTACTGGATTGTCTTTAACCTCGTTCTCGGTCTGTTCAACATGCTCCCCTTCGGTCCGCTTGACGGATTGAAGGTCAAGGATTGGAGCAATGGAGCCTTCTTTACCGTGATTGGAGTCTTTGTGCTGCTTGTCTTTACGATGTACACGGGCGTTTGGTCAGCATCAAACGTCTTGAGCTGTTGCAGAACCGGTCTCAAACCTCGTCCGATGAATGTCCAAGGGGTCACCCGTCATTGAACCTTCAGTCGTCGATGACGTATTCGCTTCAGAGGTAGGCGTTTCGAACAGGGTTTTCGTCCAGGTGGAAAAACGAGTACGTCGCCCACCACGTGATGGTGTCAAGCGCGTCAACGAGGTTGCTGGTACCGCTCTGCTCGTCGCCGTAATCTTTGCCGGTGGTGTCCATCCAGTCGATCATTTCGTCAAGGGTGTCGCACGTTTGGTGATAGCACCAATAACCGTCCACGAGGCCGCCAAAGCCCATGGTGACGGTGCCGAGGTTGTCTTGGAAGGTGGCGTGGTCTGAGCGAGCGGTCGTGTCCTCGTAAACGATGATTTCAGGTCGGTCTTTGGCCATCCAATCGTCCACTTTCCACGTGTCAGCTGGCAAATCCGTGCCGATGAGCGTGGACATTTGTTCCTCGACACCGATGGCGTCTGAACCGATCCATTGCGCAAGACCCACCATGCCCGGCTGATTCATGACATCGTGGTCCAAACTCGGACCGATGTACACGCGCATGGGCCAGACTTCCTCGTCCTTCGGGTAGCCATCAGGATCAACCTCGGGTTGGGGGTCGCATCCACCGTCCGGGCCGTGGTTGCCGCCGCACGGCGCTCCTCCCCCACCTGGCCAGTTCACGCCGGCCATGTCCAAGTTGACGTAGTTGGTAACCTCGACTTGCGGGTTTTCGTTCTTCACCCACTCATCGGTCCAGAAATCACTCCCTCGCTTTCCACCTTCTTCACCTGACCACAAACAGAACACCATCGTGTTCCGTGTCTGGTAGTTGGCCATGGCTTCGGCGACGGTGAGCACCATGCTGGTACCAGCGGTGTTGTCGTAGGCGCCCACTCGGGTACCGTAGGTGCGACCGAAGATGTGCGGGTCAAGCGCAGCCGCGTTGGCGGGTGGTGCGATATCAAAGTGAGCTCCGAAGACCATCCACTTGTCGGGGTCAACTTCGCCGTATCGATAACCGCAGATGTTGTACGCCTCAGGGTTTTGTGCTCCCGTCATGACAGAATCGTAGGTGAATCGCTGCACGATGACCTCGAGGCCGAAGTTTTCCAATGTTTGCCGAAGGTGAAGCGCAGCGTCTTCGTAGGCAAGGTTGCCTTGGCCGGCCCATCGGTCAAGGTAGCCGAGGGCACCATCTGCAGCGTCCGTGGGGTCGGCGGATGTATCCGTGAGCGAAGAGAGGAAGTTGAAGGTCGTCCGGCCGTTGACGACACCGGTGGAATGGCGACCACCGTCCGCTTCCGGGTAGGCTGGAGCCATGGGTCGCTCAATCGGTATGCGCATGGCGTACACGGGTCCACCGCTCGAGTTCGACGGCATGACCGTATCGAGGCTTCCATTCTCGCCCGCCATGCGCTGAATGCCGGGGTTGTCGGTTCGGTCGTGCCCGTTTCGCTGGTACCACGTTCGCCAGGACTCGTCCAACGACCGGATCGGCCAGTTGTCTCGGCCGTAGTCACCGAAGAGCACGAGGGCAGTGTCGGTTCGTGGTGGTGCAAGCACCGTGAGCAACACCGATTCACCGGCTTTGAGGTCGACCACCGTTGAGTTTTGCACAAACCCGTTATCGGGGTTCAACATGAGGTAAGGCACGAACGCTGACAGATCTGAATCGGCGGTGATGGTGACGCCTTGAAACACACCACCGATGAGCGTCGCTGGCGTGACTGCAACATCTTCGAGCGAATCGAAACCTTCGCCATCCCCCTCACCAAAACACCCGGAAAGCGGCGTCAGCAGCATGAGGGCGACGAGAAAAAGGGCTTGGCCAAACCGTTGTCCCATTGGTTGGCCGTAGCGGTTCACCTTCTCAAGGTCTGCCCTTCGCTGAACCGATTCTTTGATGAGGGAACAGGTCCAATGAATCAATGAGAACATGCGTCAACAACGACGACAACCGCAGCGACGAACACGGCGAACTCACCCACTGTTCAGCCGGTATCTGATCGAGACCGTGAACGATGGGAAATGCCCCTTGATCGAAGGCTGAATCATTCGGCCTCGAGGTAGGATTTCTCCGCGTGGGCGTCCGCCTCCATTCGTTCCTGGCGAATGGACATGGTGAGCGCCAGCATACCGACGAGGGAAACGACCCCGAGAACGATGACTACGGACTGGTCGGTGTTCGAGTTGGCGGTCTCAGGAGCGCTTCCAGCTTGGCCTTCATCGGTCTCGCAACCGATTCCAAAACAATCACCAGGACTTGGCCCGTCTTCTTCGTGAACGTCTTTGTGGACCTTGATGGTGTGGTTCCAGACGGTTTCTGTGCCGTTGTGTGTTCGGTGCACCCAAAACTGGTACGTTCCAACACTGGCGTTCATATCGAATGCGTATGTTGAGGAAACGGCGCACGATTCGTCGACCAGTGAACCGTTTTCATCAAGTTCACACGCGTTGGTCAGGGTGGGCGATTCAAAGTCGTTGGAAGCGTTGAACACACCGTCCATGTCGACGTCAACTCGGACCACCATGCTGGTGTTGTTTGTATTGTCTTCCATACGGAACCACACGATGTTGCCCTGCACGAAGGCGGGGTCGGTGATGTCGCCTGCCACCACGCCCTCATCGGTCAAAATGACCGTGAGGGTTTGTTGGGTGTGGCCCAAGGATGCAGGGGCAAACAGCGAGACCATCGCCAGCAAGCCGGCGAGAACCAAAGACTGCCCCTTTCCCATGGTGGCTGGGTAATCACCAAATCATAAAGACCAAACGGACGGGTGGGTTGAGTGGTCCATGGGCGGTAAAGAGGTTCTTCTTGGTATCTTTACGATTCTTTTCCTTACTTCTGCAACCTTACTGATCTTCGGGGACGATGTTGAAACCAACGTCGTTGAAAATCCAACGCTGCAAAACGGGGACCCGTTGATTCAAGGGGAAGGCCACGATCACAAGAACGCCAGCCAGCATGAACTCGGCAGCGATAACATGGAACTGCTCGACTTCAATCCCTTGACGACGCCCGGAAACGCCGAAGTTCAAGTCGCCACCACACCCGATGGCGAAACCTACGCTTATCTTGCCGGTTGGAACGACATGCACATCGTTGATGTGACCGACCCGAACAACACCACCGTGACAGGTGTCTACAACGACCCAAACACGCAGGTGCTTGACGTGAAGTACCTCGAATACAACGGTCGAGAATACATCATCCAGCAAAACCAACTCGTCGACCCGGGCAATGCGGACCCGAACATCGGCGAGTGGAGCGACCCAGCCCAAGTGACGGTCACGCTCATCGACGTCACCGACAAAACCAACCCAACGTGGGTTGATTCGTGGTACGATGCTGATCATCCTACGGGCCCGCACAACCTCTACACGCACATGATTGACGGCGAGTGGTACATGTTCGTGGCCAATCCCGATTACGACAACTGCAACGCCGCTATCGGGGAAGCTTGCGGTGGTGTGACGATTGCCCACCTCAACCTCATGGGCTCAGCCGCCCGCAATCTCCCAAACGTTCCAGCATCTGGCCTCGGTCATACCATCGTGAAGGTCGGCGAGTACGAAGTGTCGTGGGAAACCACGATGGGCGGCTGGATTTACATTCACGACATGACCGTTCAAACGTGGCCTGGCGAAGACCCCAACGACCCACGCTTCGGCCGAACCTTCGTCTACGGAAGTTATTGGGAAGCCGGCCTGCGAATCGGTGATGTGACCGATGTCCCCCATCCCGTCAACTCTCCTGAGGCCTACACCCTTCACGCCTCTACCTGCCGTGCCGGCTTTGGTAATCCGTTGATGTGCCGCTGGCGTGCCCCGGAGGTTGGTCTTTGGATGGACTTCCTCGATCTTGACGGTGATGGTCAGCCCGACAGCGGCCCCACCGGCAACGAGAACGGCGGCCGCGTGTCCTACATTCACTACGCTGAACCCTTCCCTACGATGGTTGACCTCTCTCACGTTGGCTACTCGGACGAGCCGGTTCATCTGGTGACAGCGGCCGTTGAAACCTTGAGCACCAGCGTCGGCGTTGGCATCATGTACCTCATCGACACCACGGACTACACGATGGAAGATGGCCAGTTCAAATTCCAACCTAAGTTGATTCGGGATTGGGAGATTCCGTATGCGGAGGACCACTGTTACGGTGCAGATTGTGAAGCTCATCCAAACGACGATGAATGGTTGCTGTTCTCCCCCCACAACCTCGACAGCGCCTATTTCGAGACGGATGAGACCACGGACCAAAGCCACGGGGGTGGCTGGGACGGCCGCCTCTACATCTCGCACTACCACGCAGGTTTGTGGGTGGTGGACATTGAAACACTGGTCGACCCCACCAACCCCGACGACCGCATCGCAGTGCATGAAGAAGCGACCGTCGCCTATTACCTGCCGCACGGCGAGGATGGCACGCCACTCGATTCGAGCTTCTACGACTTTGGTTGGGTTCCGTTCCTCTGGGCGGTGGAGCACCACGACGGCATCACCTACGCCTCGTGCATCTCAACCGGCCTGTACCTGGTTCAACTCGACATCGACCTTCCTTACCGATTGTGAGGCCCCTCCATGTCTCGTGTTCTTCCCGTGCTGATGGCTTCCCTGCTCCTCTTGGCGGGTTGCACCGTACCGGGTGAGAGTGACAATTGGACGCCTCATGGCGAGCCGCTGGAGAACGTCAAGGTCCAAGACTTCACGTTGACCTCGAGCGAAGGCACAGCATGGACCTATTCCGAAGAGGCGACCAACACCACGCTCGCCATCGCCTTCCTGTTCACGAACTGCCTCGACATCTGCCCCATTGTCACCCACAACATGAAGTGGGTGAAATCACAACTAACCGATGACGAATTGAACAAAACCACCTTCCTGACCATCACCGTCGACCCGTGGCGAGACAACGTGACGACCCTGCATGAATGGAAAACAGGAACCAATTCCGAATGGACTCACCTCACGTCGTCCAGCAACGATTCCGACAGCCCGTCCATGAACGCCCTCCAAAACGTCTGGGTCAACTTCGGTGTTGGTTTGACCATTGAGGAATACGACGCCAACGCCAACAACCAAAGCAATGGTTCAAACTCGTCTGCTCGCCATCACCCTGACGATTACACCGTCAATCATGAAACGGGCACCATCTTGGTTGACCGGTTTGGCCATCAGCGGGTCTGGTGGGGCGACAACGACTGGGTGCTCGACCTGTTCCTTGAAGACCTCCGCTACCTCCACACTTTGTGAGGTGCGCGGCACGACATCATCAGAGTTCGTTGGGGACGGGTGTTTGGTCCATGTGCAAGAAGGCGTAGACAGCCCACCACGTGACGATGTCCCACGAATGGACGAGGTTGTTCACACCGGTTGAGTTGTCGGTTTCCATGTAGTCGATCATCGTTGGAAGCTGGTCGCAGTTTCGATGGTAACACGGATACCCGTCCACCACACCGTTCCAACCAAGCGTGGCAACACCAATGTCCTGGAAGGGCTGATGGTCGCTGCGAGCGGTTGGGGATTCGTAAATCGCTACCACATCTTCGTATTGGTTTTCCCAGAGGGGGCTTTCGCCACCGGCCAACCATTCAGCACGTCCTCGTTCCATTTGGTACGCCAGGTCGAAGGCGTCTGCTCCGATCCATTCGGCGAGGTGGAACATGCCGGCCTGGTCAATCACGTCGCCGGTTCCGTCAGGGCCGAGGTACACGGAGAGTGCGTAATCGCCGGGGTAGTTGATGCCGGCCATGTCGAGGTTGAGGTAGTTGCTGATGGTCACACCATCTGGGACATCATTGGCAAAGGAACGAGAGCCCCACAATCCTTCTTCTTCAGACGACCAGAGACAGAACACCATCGTTCGTCGGGCATCAAATTCGGCCAACACGCTGGCGGTGGTGAGCACCATGCTTGAGCCAGCGGCGTTGTCGTAAGCGCCGTGTCGCGTCCCGTATCCGGGAATGTCGGGTCCGGGCGTGAACAGGACCGGTGGAGCGATGTCAAAGTGAGCGCCGAAGACCAGCCATTCGTCGGGGTAGACGGTGCCTTCTTTGTAGCCGCAGATGTTCACGGCCCACGCCGTGTTGGATTGGAAGCGCTGGACACGAACGTCAAGCCCATAGCCGTGCATAACACCCTCAAAATAGGCGATAGCATGTTCGTAGGAGGGGTTGGCGTTGCCGATCCATCGGTCGAGATAACCCACGGCACCGTCGGGGCCACAGTTTCCATCGTCGGGCGTGCAGGGCGAGTCGTCGGTGATGAACTCAACCCACTCGAACACGTCTCTACCGTTCACCCATCCGTCGCTGGCACCGACGCCATCGGCTTCGGTCAAGTCTGCACGAGTGGGCCTGACGGTTTCCATCACAACGGGCACAACATCGCCTCCGGTGCTGTTGCCCGGCACCAACCACGGCCATTCACCGCCAGCGTCTTCGTTGGGCACCGCTTGGACGGCTGAACCGTCCGATGGGTTTTGCAACCATGCCATCCATGATTCGTTGGCTTCGCGGATGGGCCAATTGGTGCGACCCATGTCGCCAACAAAGAACACGATATCGTCGTTGCGAGGAGGGAAGAGAATGTTGATGCTCAGGCTTTCACCCGCACTCATATCGAGCACAGTACCGTTCTGTGCACGCATCGACCCCGGGTCTTGAATGAAGTAAGGAATGTACACGGCGAGGTCCTCTTTGGCGGCCACCGTGATCTGCTGCCACATGCCGCCTTGAAGCGGGCCGCTCCCTTCCACCGTCAGAGCGTTGGCGCTGATCACGTTCTCTTCCGCTTCGCCAAAGCAACCGGCCAAGGGCGCCATGAACATGATGAGCATCAAGGTGAGTGCCTTGACTTGTCGTTGAGCCATGACCGTGCGACCCCCCCTCCCTTGTTCAAATCAACGGTTTCTTTTGTGGTGTTGCATCTTTAATGCTAAACCACTCAACGTGGAAAACGGTTCGGAGAAACCGAGGTACTGCGAGCCTGTGTTTCCGTGATGCGGAAAACGGCTACCGCAAAAGGGCGAAGAGGTTAAAGGACGCCCGCCCACCGACTCAACCATGGCCACCGTGCGGCTGGACCAAAAGAAACGGGCGTTGGTCCGCAGCATCCCTTCGTCCTACACGAAGGCCCTCGCACGGTATTTCGGTACGGGTCCGACCGACGTTGAACTGGCTCGAGCCCAGCAGCAAGCCTACGTTGACGCCCTTGAGGCCAACGGCGTGGCCGTTCATCGGATTGATGCCGATGAGAACCATCCTGACTGCATGTTTGTCGAAGACCAAGCCGTTGTCGTGGACGGCCACATGCTCCTTCCAGTCCCCGGCCATCCCTCCCGAGTGGCCGAGCAACCACCCATCGCAGAGTTTCTCATGGAGGCGCTTGAGGGGGTCCAAACCTGCACCATGGGCGGTGAAGCACGCATGGACGGCGGCGATATTATTCGTCTTGGCGACCTCTTTTTCGTCGGTCGCTCATCCAGAACGAACGACCAGGGCATCGCAAGTTTGGCGGGCCTTTTGGAATTCTTTGGCCATGAACTTCGCGTGATTGACATTCCGGATGGGGCACTTCACCTGACCAGCATCTCTTCAACGCCAACGGACAACATCATTTTGGCACCGGAAGGATTTCTCAACTCCGAAGATTTTGGTGCACTCCCCGAAGGGTGCGAAATCATTTGGATTCCCGGCGAAGAAGTGTACGGCTGCAACACCATTGGTTTGCCCAACGGCAAGGTGTTGATGGCGGAGGGCTACCCTACGGTGAAGGCTGCGTTGAATGAACGTGGATTGGAAACCGTTGAACTCGACATGAGTGAGATTCGTGCAGCTGATGGGTCCCTCACCTGCTGTTCCATCTTCTACTGAGCGACTCTTTCAAACGCTTGGAGCGCTGACCAGGTCGATCCAGCGTGCGAGTGCAGCCACCAATGCACCGTCCGCCTGACCCTTCCAGACGTGTTCTTCAAAGGCACCCGTCATCGCTTCGTCCGCGATGGTGAGGTCGTGATGTTCCGGATAGAGTTGCAAGGTCTTGGTGTGGTCAATGTAGAGGCCGATTTCCAATGAAACCCAGATCTCTTCGTGCTGCGCATAGGCTTGGAACATGGGGGAGGAAAGGAACGAAATGAAATCTTCAAGCGACAAAAACGAACAAAGCATCGTCAACGTTTGTTCGAGCGCTAAACTTTCTGGCGATAGCGAAGGTTTTGGTCCAATTTCCCCCTTTTTGACCAGCGTGATCAGGGGCACTTCGTCTTCCATGAACCGCTGTTCGCTCAACGGCGCATGAAGGTTGACCTTATTGAGAACGATACTCATTTTAATATACCTTCGGTGATACGGCAGGGCCATGAAAAACTACGGCGACGAATCAAAGTGCCCTGTTATGCACGGCGGCGGAATGACCCACTCAACCTCAGACATGCGAACCAACCAGGACTGGTGGCCCAAGAACCTCAACCTGAACATCCTCCACCAGCACGACACCAAGTCCAACCCCATGGATCCTGATTTTGACTACGCTGAAGCCTTCAAGACCCTCGACTACGAGGGCCTCAAGAAGGACCTCCATGCGTTGATGACGGACAGTCAAGACTGGTGGCCCGCCGACTACGGTCATTACGGGCCGTTCTTCATTCGCATGACCTGGCACGCTGCAGGCACCTACCGAACCGGCGACGGTCGTGGCGGTGGCGGCACCGGAGCACAGCGCTTTGCCCCCCTCAACAGCTGGCCCGACAACGGCAACCTCGACAAGGCTCGACGCCTGCTCTGGCCAATCAAGCAGAAGTACGGTAACGCCATCAGTTGGGCGGACCTGTTGATCTTCACCGGTCAAATTGCCATCGAGTCCATGGGCGGCCCCGTGCTTGGATTCGGCGGTGGCCGACCCGACATCTGGCACCCTGAAGACGACATCTACTGGGGCAGTGAAGACGAGTGGCTCGGCGACGACCGCTACGGCGACACCCGCCAAGACCTTGAGAACCCCCTCGCCGCCGTGCAGATGGGCCTCATCTACGTCAACCCGCAGGGGCCCAACGCCAACCCCGACCCGCTCCTCAGCGCTCAAGACATCCGTGAGACGTTCAAGCGGATGGCCATGAACGACGAGGAGACTGTTGCCCTGACCGCTGGCGGTCACACCTTCGGTAAGGCGCACGGCGCCGGACCTGAAGACCACAAGGGCCCCGAGCCTGAAGGTGCACCGCTTGAAGAGCAAGGACTCGGCTGGACCAGCGACTACGGCTCCGGTGTGGGTCGAGATGCCATCACCAGCGGGATTGAGGGTGCCTGGACCGCTAACCCTACTCAGTGGGACAACGGCTACTTCGACATGCTGTTCAAGTACGACGAGACGTGGACGCTGACCAAGAGCCCAGCCGGCGCTCACCAGTGGACGCCTTCCAACCAGGAAGAGGCTGACATGGCACCTGACGCTGAAGATGCATCCATCAAAGTCCCTACCATGATGACGACCGCCGACATGGCCATGATTCGCGACCCTGAGTACCGAAAGATATCCAAGCACTTCCACGAGAACCCCGACGCCTTTGCCGACGCGTTCCAGCGTGCTTGGTTCAAACTCCTTCACCGAGACATGGGCCCTAAGTCTCGCTACCTCGGCCCCGATGTTCCTGATGAGGACTTCATCTGGCAGGACCCCGTGCCCGCCGGCAGCACCTCGTACGACGTCAGCGCTCTGAAGGATGCCATCAAGTCCAGCGGCCTCTCCATTTCAGAACTGGTTGAGACGGCTTGGGCCAGCGCCTCCACCTTCCGTGGTTCTGACAATCGCGGTGGCGCCAACGGCGCTCGCATTCGCCTCGCTCCTCAGAAGGACTGGGAAGGCAACAAGCCCGCTCAACTCTCGAAGGTGCTTGGCGTGCTCGAGCCGCTTGCAGCAGCTCACGGTGCCAGCGTGGCCGACACCATCGTCCTGGCCGGTTGCACCGGGATCGAAATGGCCAGCGGGGTGGACGTTCCGTTCTCTCCCGGTCGTGGCGATGCCACCCAGGAACACACGGACGCAGCCTCCTTCGCTTACCTCGAACCCGTATCCTGCGGTTTCCGCAACTACCTGAAGAAGAACTACGCAGTCATGCCGGAAGAGATGATGTTGGACAAGGCCCAACTCCTCGGCCTCTCCGCCCCGGAAATGACCGTGCTCATTGGCGGTCTTCGCGCCCTTGGTGTCAGTTCGGATGAGCGTGGCCTGTGGAGCGACGGCACGACCCTCGACAACTCGTTCTTCACCACGTTGCTCGACATGAACGTCGCATGGACGCCAACCGGTAGCAACTCCTATCAGGCCAAGGACCGGGCCACCGGTGCCGATGTTCGAACGGCCACCCGCTACGATTTGGTGTTCGGCAGCAACTCACAACTGCGAGCCATCGCTGAAGTGTACGCACAGGACGACAACCAGGACAAGTTCGTGGCCGACTTCATCGCAGCATGGAACAAAGTCATGAACGCTGACCGATTTTGAGGCACAACGATGACGGCTTTCCTGACGGCTCCGACGACGTCGCTCCTAAGCGACGGATGACGCGACAGAAGCGCGCCATTGCGGAGAACGTGTTGAACCGCTGCGACCACCCGACGGCGCAGGAAATTCACCGCGATTTGGACGGCCAGGGCATTGGTCTTGCCACCGTGTATCGCAACCTGGCCCTGCTGGCTGAGGAAGGCATCATCACGACGGTCGAGCATGAAGGTGAGGTCCGCTACGATTGCAACAACGAACCGCACGGCCATGCTTCGTGCACAGCGTGCGGTGCACTGTGGGACATCCCCCTTCCGCCAAGCAAGGGCGTTGGCAACGTGTCCGGACCGTTGGCCGCCATCACGGTGGTCGAGTTCTCGCTGCGTGGTACCTGCCACGATTGCCAGTGATCACCACGGCAAGGCTTGACCCGTGTAATCCACGAATCGGCCGGTGAGCTCCAAGGTTTGCTCGTCAATACGAGCCATGATGCCGCTCACGCTCTCTTCGGCTTGAATCGGGGCGTTGGGCCCACCCATGTCGGTCTCGACCCATCCCGGGTGAATCAGCAGCACCGATACACCACGCTCATGAAGTTCGTTCTTCATGGCCACCGTGAACATGTTGAGCGCCGTTTTGGAGGCCCTGTAGGCGTAGGATTTCCCACTCATGCAGTCCCCGATGGACCCCATGAGACTGGTGATCATGACCACGGTTCCACCTCCTTCAGCAAGAAGCGGTAAGGCGGCCTGTGTCATACGAACAGGCGCAACAGCGTTCACCTCCAAGACCTCGGTAGCGACATCAAAATCGATGGCCTCAACAGACGGCCAGCGCCCGTCAGCGATGCCGGCGTTGTTGATGAGCAGGTCAATCGACCCACCAATTCCATCCATCATATCAGCGATGGCTTTTCCGTCTCTGACGTCAACTTGGTGCAGATGCAACTCCTCGTCGCCGAGCGTCGAGAGGAGGCCCGGACTGGTTCGGTAGGTGGCGTGGACGGTGTATTCACGCTGGAGGAGTTGACGAACCATTTCGAAACCGAGACCTCGATTAGCACCGGTGACCACAGCAACAGGCATGGATGCCGCTCCGACTGACGGTTCATGGAGTTGGTCGTTCAGAAGATGTATTCCTTTTCGGCCTGGGCTTCCTCTTCTTCCTTGTTCTTCATCGCCCGCCATTGAATGAACGCACTGAGGGCCATGCCCACCAAACTGAGGTAAGCATCCGGCGCAGAAACACCGTCCAAGCGTGCGACGTCCCATCCCACAGCCACGTAGACGGCCAACATCATGCCGAGCGTGCCCACAAGGCCCGCCATGAGGGCGGGAACCAACCTGCGAAAGGACATGCTCAGGAAGAAAGCGATGAGCGTGAGAACGCCAGAGAAAAAGGCATCGCCTTCAAAATCAACGTCAAATTGTGTGCCTGCTTTGATCAGGTTGGTGATGATGATGAACACCAATGCAGCCGCGAGCACACGCATGGAGGCCTGAGCCACGCTGACGGAAATGACGCCGACGGCAAGGGCGGCGAGGAAACGAAATTGGGTCTCACTGATCGGCGGACTGTCTCCAATGAATCCGTAGAGTTGACCCACGAGGCCAAACCCCACAACAAACCCGACAATTCCAACGGTCATCGGAATTCGCTTGCTTCCTTCGATAAACAGGAGAAGCGAGACGACGAAGAGCGGAACAGCGTAGAGCAAACCTCCCTCCACGATTTGATCGATGACAGAGGTGCCGAGTTCGGTCGCACCGCTTGCCATGCGCTCACCGGTGTCTGTGCGAATAAACCTCAGGCGAGGCCGATGAGCGAGAGCCCACCCAAGAGAAGCAGAATGGGCGGTACGAGCATCTCAAATCCGGACCGGGATTTACCCACGTTGGACAGTTCCGAACCACGCATCAAGGTGCACTTCATGCCAGGAGCATCCTCGTTGCCCCAGACTTCAATGGTGCTGTTGCCGAGCGTACCGTCCAATCCTTCAGCTTGCAGTTCAGCAGCAGGGCGCGGTTTGGTGGCCCCGAGCAGGTAAACAGGGTCGCCGAGTCGCAGACCGTAGATGGTCCATCGGTGGCCCGTCACTCTGGTGCCTCTGAGCAGGTTCGCAGCAGCTTGGGCCATCAGTTGCTTGCCGAGGGATTCGGCGAACGCACCCTCCCATCGCTTGAGCATTTGGCCGTATTCGGTGCGCTTGAAACTGGTCAAGTTGACCTTGATGCCACCGGTTCCGTCGTGAAGCATAAACGGCACACCACCGCGGTCGGAGCGGATGGTGACCCAACTTCGCTCGGTCTTCGTGTTCCCTTCGCTGTCGGTGACCTTGCGCTCTTGCTCTTGTTCGTACGTCCAGTAAAAGCCGACCATGTGGTGCATGACCATGCGCTCGTTGCCGTCCACGTACACCGTCATCCCCCCCTCTCGACTTGGTCGAACCTGGCCGACGAGTTCGGGGTGGCCCACCGGTGCTGAGCGCACCAGCGACGTGGGCGTGTCGAGCATTTGGCGCAAAGCCTTGGCTCTGAAATAATTGACGAGCAGGAGAATGAAGCCCAACCCAGCGATGATGAGGGCAGGTGTGGCGCCCAATTCTGCTTCCTCATCGCTGATCAGCACAGCGCCAACGACGAGTGTGAGAATCGCGGCCGTTCCGGCGAAGATGAGATGCGACGTCATCGTAGCGGGTTGAGGCGTGCCAACCTTGGCCGGATGCTCAGGGAGCGGTGTACCGTCGCCTTGGGGTCCGTAGGGGTTGGCTCTGTCCCAGGTTTGCGGTCCGGGGGCTGGGAGAATCCAATCGTTCGGGTCGTTGGTGGGCACCAGCGTGCTTTGCTGGAGGAACCAACTGTCGACGCTGTACCCGCTCTGCTCCTTCTTTGCTTGAAGGTCCTCGGCCGACATGGCCTCGTTGCGCATCTTGTAGAGCCCGGCTGACATGCTTCCCGGAGAAGCCATCGCCAAGACGACCAGGCCGATGACGGACACGGCCAAGCCGACCGGGTCGCTCATGGCTGCAACCGCGCCGAAGCCGGTGATGCCGAGGCCCAACACCCAGAGAAACCATCCCCCGAAGGTGTAGGGCAGGGTCAGTTTGAAGCCGCCGCCGATGAAGTCGATGCTTTGCTGCGTCATGGTGATGCCAATAGCAGAAGCATCATAACCTTGATTGAAACTCAGGTGAAAACCCTCTCAACGTTCGAGAACGCGTGAAACGCTTCGCAATCAACGATTGAGAATGGGTAAGAAGGCATTGGCAGCCTTCTCACACGCATTCGCCACGTCATCAAGGCGCTGGAGAACCCTATACATGTGCATGGCAGCCAACGGAACATCATCTCCGTTGGAGAAGACATACGCGGCTGCCTTTGCTTCAACACCATCGGCTTCGTGCTCCTTGAGGTTCACTTCACGAATCAACTCAGCGAGTTTGTCTTCAGCTGCCTTGGTTTGGCCGCTGATGGTAAAGTCTCGAAGGGCCTCCACCGCATCCTCGTACTTTGCCACGGTTTCAGATACGGCCTCGGCCATGGCCTTCAGGTTCGCCTTTGCTTCTTCGTCATCAAAGAGGGGGCGGAAGGCCAATTGCTCTGCGACGTTCTGAGCATAGTCTGCAATGCGGTCCTGCCGACTCACCATGTAAAGGAAATCATCGATGGAGACATGCACACCAAATCGTCGGTCGTTCATAGCCAATCGCCGCACTTCTGACTTGACATGGTCGGCCTTGAGCTCGGTCTTGATCGTCATCTCGATGGCTTCGGTTGCATCTTCACCATCGCAGGCCACATTCACTGCCTCCAACATGTGCTCGACCGTTTCTTCAACGGCTTGTGCGTGCTCGTGGAACAACTCGAACGGCGTCACTTCATGCCCGTCGCCACCAACATCGGAAAGGGCATCTTCAACATGGACTTCTGAACCACTCTTCCAAATAGCGACTCCAACCGCTATGAAGGCGAGAGGCAAGATCACGATCATGTTGAGTGCATCGCCGCCCGATGCGACGAACAAAACAACGGCTCCGAAGGCGGCCGCCGGGACACTCGCCACCCAAGAAGCGGCAATTTTCCCGAACACACGGAAGTCAACGGCCTTCGCACCGCCAGCAAGACCAACGCCAACCACGGCACCAACCAAGGTGTGCGTGGTTGAAACGGGCACAGCGAGGAAGGGCATCGAGAAGACGAGGATGGTGGTTGCTGCACCAAATTCTGCGGCGAAACCACGGGTGGGCGTAATGTCGGTGATTTTCTTTCCGATGGTTTCCATGACTCGCCAACCCCATGTGAGGACACCGACGGCAATACCGGCGGAGCCGAGCAGCACCAACCAGAGCGGAATTTCAGCCTTTGCGGCCAACTGACCAGTCTCGCTGCTGAGCACCTGCCACACAGCCGCCATCGGCCCGATAGCGTTGGAACGGTCGTTGGCGCCGTGAGCAAACGCAACGTAGGCGGCCGTGATGATTTGAAGCCAGACGAAAATTCGCTCAACGCCCTTGAAACCACGCTTTTCTTCGTTAATATCGATGCGTCGAAGCACGACATAAAGGACCACGCTCGAAATGATACCGATCACGGCAGCCAGCATGATGGAGTTGATTGGGATCCAAGCGTTCTCCGCCCAGGGGTCAAAGACACCGTTTTCCTTGACAGGCAACCAATCGTTCTTGTCTTCAATCCAACCGTTGGAAGCCGCCTTGGAAATGAATCCCTTGAGGGCTTTGTACTGCAGTGCTAGGCCCAGAACGAAAAACGTCGGGAAAGCAAGTATTGGGGCAAGCCACATGGAGCGCTCAACAGGGTTGTCGTTGTCGAGAATGAGCTTCTTGATGATAACAAACGAGAAGAAACCGATTAAACCACCCATCAATGGACTGGCGACCCACGACATGACGACTTTACGAACAACTTCCCAATCGATGAGACTGGTTGAGTATTTTACCTCAAGGATAAGTCCTACGCCGAGGATACCGCCGATGATGGAGTGGGTGGTCGACACGGGGAGGCCATAGCGCGTAGCGATGGTCAGCCACGTTGCGGCCGCCATCATGGCGGCAATGAAACCAAGAGCAATGTCAGTGGAAAAGACTTCATCAATCATCGGGTCGGCGAAATCAACGCTGAGAATCCCTTTGCGAACGGTATCAGTAACCGCATCACCGGCGAAAAACGCACCTGCGAACTCAAACACAGCCGCGATGATCACGGCCTGCTTGAGGGTCAGGGCACGAGAACCAACGGAGGTCCCCATCGCATTCGCAACATCGTTTGCGCCAATGTTCCATGCCATGTAGGCACAAACAATCAATGCTAATCCAATCAGAATAACCGTCAGGGGTTCCATGGTCCTGCTACCGTAACTCAATACTTATACTAGAGTGAGTATATTCTATATAGGCCTATATTTTCACGAATCCATGGCACTCGGCCCAGGTGATCACGATGTCCGAAAATTGCAGGCTACTGGCGGCAGTACGTTCACGCTGAGTCTGCCAAAACCTTGGGTTTTGCACAATCAACTCGAGCCCCGATCTTCGTTGAAGGTCGATTGGCGACCCAGTGGGGCCCTCCGAATAACGCCGCTTGAACAAGATCTGCGTTTGGAGCGGCACGTCCGCATTCATCTTAGCGAGATTCCCGATAGCAGCCTCCATGACCATTTGATGGGGGCTTACATTTCTGGAGCCGACGTCATTCTGGTTGTCCACCAAGGCGGTGCACCTTCGCCCTCGAAGTCAATTCGGCGTTTTCTCCGCTCAACGCGCGGGTTTGAAATTGTGGAACAGGGTGCAACATTAACTGAACTCAGGTGTCTCCTTAATCCAGGCGATATGCCTCTTCATGCGAGCCTGAAGCGGATGTACCTTCTCGTGTCGTCGTTGGTAAGGGACCTCCAAGAAGAGTTAGGTGGTGGTGATGTTGAATTCGTTGCCGACCACGAAGAACGGGAAGCAGAGGTGGACAGCCTGCTCTATTTGATGGAACGGCAAATCCGTATCGTTTTCGAGTCCTATCAGGCCGCTTCGAGGTTGAACGTAACGAGAGGACAGGCACTCGAATATGCCAATCTTGCTCGTTGCCTCGAGCGCATGATGGACCACGTCAATAATTTGACTCATTTCATCATCGAACACACCGAGCATGTTTCCGAATTCAATACGACGCCCCCATTCAATCGCTCTCGCTTTGGCAAGAATCGCTCAAAGAATTGATGATTAACATCAGAACGCAAGATTCTCATCGTATTGAAACAGCCCGTTTGCAGCTCAAAACGCTTCAAACCGAATTGAAAGCATACGAGAATTCAATCTTCGACAGCAAGAAAAAGAATCTACTTCTCGCCGCATCCCTTTCTCTCTCTGAATCTGTCCGCCGTTTGTGCGCGTACTCGAGAGACTTTGGTGAAATTCTCCTCAACATGAAACTCTCCTCCCTCATGGTGGAAATTCGAGACAGGTAAACGATGAACAGAGGAATGCAGGAGGCAGGATTCGAACCTGCGAACCGTTACGGACTGGGACCTCATCCCAGCGCCTTTGACCAAGCTGGGCGACTCCTGCGCCGACCTTCGCTCTGTCCTCGCGTATATCAACACCGCGACCTTTCCTCAAGCCTGCTCGTCGAAGAAGACGGCGACTTCATCCAGCGTTTTCCGGTGAATGTCGGGCACTTCAGCATCCTCGCCGGGGTAGCCCACGGGCATCACGAGCATGGCTTCCTCGTGCTTGGGACGACCCAGCAGTTCTCGCAGGAACCCCATTGGCGAAGGCGTGTGGGTGAGAGTCACCAGCCCCATGCGGTGGACGGCCTGGATGAACATCCCGGCAGCGATGCCGCACGATTCAACGGTGTAGTAGGTCGGGCCCCACTCGCCGTTGTCCCGCTGCCGCTTTTTTTGCTTGAACAGCACCACGACCCAGGGCGCGTCCGTGAGGTGGGCTTTGACGGCGTCGGTACCGAGCGGCGCCAGTACCTCTGACCATGCTTCAGGCATGCGTTCGCTGTACGTTTTCCGCTCCTCGGCCTCAGCCGCTTCGCGGAGTTTTGTTTGCAGTTCATCGCTGCGGATGGCGACCCAGGTCCACGGTTGAAGGTGAGCGCCGTTGGGGGCCGTCGAGCCCGAGAGAATGGCTAACTCGATGAGGCGCCGATCCACGTCCCGAGAAGAGAAATGACGCGTGGTGCGTCGCTTGCTCAATTCATCGTAGTTGGCCTCCGCCAACGCCAACATGTCCTCCGGCGACCGTTCGGTCCACACCAACGGGATGAATGCGTGGTCGTCCATGGGGCTCGTAGCGAATCAGCGGTCGCTGGTTGATAAGCGCGTGGCGGCAACGGTTTCGTCAAATCCAGCCGTAGACGCCGTTGAGAAGGTAGACACAGAAGCCCAGCGGAACGGCGTACAGCGCAAAGCGCCAGAGCGAGAACACCCACGGGCGGTCGCCGATGACCTTCTCGACGGTGTCACCGACGGCTTCACCAACGTGAGTCACGGCTTCTTCCAGCAACTTGTCTTCCATCACGGCCTGCCATCACCCGATGCGTATGTAGCCCTTTTCACGGCGCCGCACCATCGGGGAGGTGGAGATGGAGTTCGTTTCGACGCATGAACGGCAGGGTTGTCCACGGGTTTTCGTAGACGGCCAGCACCGCAGGGCCCGCAGCCACGTACCCTTCTCGCTCGATCGCGGCGCGCAACTCCTTCTCAACCCGTGCCGTTTTCTTCGGTGTCGTCCGGCCGCTGAATCGGGCCACGGCCACCGTGGCAACGGACGTTGAATGGAGGCGAACACCCTCGTCGTTGGGTGAAGGGAGCGTCTCCAGGGCGTAGGCCGACGGCATGGTGAAGGCCAACCAACCTGAACCTCCCTCTTCCCACATGTGGACCGGGGCCGTCATGGCGATGGAGGCACGCTCGCTGTTGCCGCCGAAGATGTAGCCGGCCACCCGTCGAAAACCACCGGAGGCGGCACCTCCGTCTCGCCCAGCGGTTTGGACGCGAGCCTGAACGGTGGGGGCGTAGCGACGCACCTCGAAACCGTCGTGGGTGGAGATGACCTCGTAGGCCGGTTCTTCCAGGGTTTCAGCCATGGCAACCCTTCCTCGCTCAAGTCTTTGACAGGTTGTGCTCGCTCGGCCAGCGGCCCCGCAAGCGCAGCCATGCTTCGCTGCAGAACATCAATCCGTACACCGAGGCCAGCCAGAGCGTTGGTCGGCCCCACGTGGACAAGGACGAATCATCGGGAAGCACGCCGCTCTGGAAGGCCAACAGGCAGCACAGCCACACCAAGGTGGCGCCGTGAACCATCCAGCGGACGGCGCTCAGCAGTTCACGGGACGTGGCCTCCATTTCCCGAAGTTCTGCTTGGGTCAAAGAGCGGAGACGCCGACGATCTTGTCGAGGGCTGAACCACCGTTCCAGCGAATGCGTCCGAGTTGGAATCGTGTGAGGTATTCAATCCCCGAAAACAGGGTGACCCACACCACAACCACCTCGAGGAAGGGTTCAGCGCCGCGGAGGTCAAGGGCGCCCCAAATCGTCCATCCGAGCAACACCCACAACCAAATCACCTGCAGCATTTGGAACGTATGGGCAAATCGACTCAGCTTTTGTAGCAGTTCCGTGTCATGCCCGAGCACCCATTCGAGCACCAGCACGCCCACGGCGGCCAAACACGTGGTTGCGCTGACCAGCAGCCACCATCCCGAAAGGTCGGCGTCCCGCCACGCCAGCATCAGCGCCGCCATCACCCAACCGAGCACGAGCACGGTGGCAACGTTGGTCGCCGCCTGCATGGTGTAGAGCGGGTCGCGACCGTCTCGAAGAACCGCCAGTCCGCCCATGAGTTTGACTTCAAACGCCGAATCGTCCACGATGCCGTGGCCGGCTGCGGCCATGCCACCGGCGGATTTGATGCGAGCGGCCTCAACGATGCTCTCGGCCGCTCCGTGCTCCCACGAATCGCCGCCACCGCTCCATGACGAGCCTCGGCTGGCAGCGTGAGCGGCACCCGCTCCACGGGAGCGACCACCTCCGGCTGAACGGGTTTTGGCCCAAGCCCGGATTTCGGGCGTGATGATCTCCTCGACCTGGTCTTCGTTGAGCGGCGCCCCGTGGTCGGTGTAGAGCCAGCGGCACTGGATGGGAACGGGGTTGGCATCCACATCGGGGGCCACCATCTGAAATTGACCGGGCCCGAGCGTGGGCAACTGCGCCACCAGGTCTTGGTCGCCCCCACTCTCCTTGAGCAGGTGCCGGACCTTTTCGACGTCTTGCGGTTGGGTGAATCGACCGATGAAGGTCGTGTTGGCTTGAGCGAGGATCTTGTAGTCCACGTCGCTGACGTTTTGGGTGGCGAGCACGCACGCTACACCGTACTTTCTCGCCTGCTTGAAAATCAGTTTGATGAGGTCTTTTGCCGGAGGATTGCGAGGGTGCGGAGGGAGGTAGGGCGCCACCTCGTCCATGAAGAACAGCAGTTTGAGTTCCCCATCGGCTGGCTGTTGGGTGAGCATCCAATCGTAGAGTTCGCGAGAGAGTTCTTGGACGAAATACTGCTTTTGGTTCTCGTCTTGAATGGTGTTCAGGTAGACGATGTTGAGCGGAATTTTGCCCGGGACGGCCGGCTCAACAAAAGCATCGATGTCGATGGGGACGCCGTTGGAGAAGAGCAACTGGTTCACGCCTGAAGAAAAGGCGGCAAGGCGGCGAGCGAGGTCGTTGCGTGTGGTTTTGGGCAGGCGTTCCTCAAAATCGGTTAACCCGTGCTCCATCATCACCTCGTTCCACGTTGGCGGGTCCACCCGTTCCTCTTCGTCTTCGGAAAAACACTCGGGGTAGAGGTGGCGAATGAATTCTTGATGCGGTTCTCGCACGACGCGAGCCAAGGCCTGGAAGTCCCCAACGTTCAACCCGCACCGGGTCCCTTCCACGAGGATTTCGTAGAGGAACGGCTTGACCGTCTTGCCCTGCGTTTTCTCCACGTCAAACCCGGCCAAGTTAGCGAACCCTGCCGCCACCATGTCCCACGCCGTGATGGCTTCTTCCGGGTCCAGGTCGCCCGGCGGGGCGCGGAAGGGGTCGATGCACAAGGGCAGTCCCTTGCTGCGAAGCGGCGTCCAAATTCGGACTTCGCAACGGTCCAGGAGTTGCTTGGCTCGGGCCACGATGCCGTCTTTTTCCTCCAGCTCTCCGAGGTCAATGCCGAGGGCCAGCCGGGCCAAATCACCTTGCGGGTCGATGATGAGGGAGGGAATGCCTGCCAGCGCCGCTTCTTCGATGAGGGCTTTGGCCATCACGGTCTTGCCCGAACCGGTGGAACCGAGCATGGCGCCGTGGCGGGCGAGTACCTGCGGGGCGATGTCAATGGCTTCACCGGTGTCTCTTCGCGTGCCCAGAAACATCCCCTTTGGTTTGTACTGGCGCTTCCCCGTCGACGAACGCCCTGAAACCGAGTCGGCCATCGTGGGGGCGTTGTCGTTGAACAGATCGCCGATGAGGTCACCGACCGCGGGTCCGGTCGAGCCGCCGTCCGTGGATGGCGGCGTGACCTCGTCCTCGGGTGACACCATGGGTGGCCGAACATCGGAAGGGGTCTTGAAAGGCGCGATGGGGAGGGCGGTGAAAACGCACACTCAAGGAGGAGAAGAAGCACGCCGAAGCATGGAACGCATCGCGATGGCACAACCTTCGTGGGACGACGAGATGCGAGAGGCGGCCCTCTCCACCTTGGATTCGCTGCATTGGGTCAAAGGGCCTCAGGGCAAGGCGTTCGGTCGAGAATTTTCGGCCTACAGCGACGCCGTTCAGGGCACGCCCTGTCAGAGCGGTTCGGTGGCACTCTGGGCAGCACTCCGTCTGCTCAACATTGGGCCTGGCGACGAAGTCCTCGTCCCCTCGATGACCTACATTGCGACGGCGACCTGTGTGTCCTTGGCAGGGGCGACGCCCGTTTTCGTGGATGTCGAGCCCGACCACTGGTGCATCGACCTCGCCGGTCTTGAAGCGGCACGAACGCCCAACACCAAGGCGGTCATCGCCGTTCATCTCTACGGCCAAATGTGCGACGACCGACTGGTCGACTGGTGCGAGGAGCACAACATCGCCTACATTGAGGACGCTGCCCAGGCTCACGGGGCGGTCTCTGCAGCAGGCGTCAAGGCGGGCGGTGTCGGCGACGTGGCATGTTTCTCCTTCTTCCCGTCGAAGAACCTCGCCGTTGGTGGCGAAGGCGGGATGATGACGACCCGACGAGAGGATCTCGCTGCTCGCATGGACGCCTTGGTCAACCACGGCCGCGATGCTCGCCTTGAATCCCATGAGGTCGGCTCCAACCTTCGCATGTCGGAAGTCTCCGCTGCCATTGGACGCGTGCAACTCAAGCGCCTCGACGACTGGCTCGTGCGTCGTCGTTCCATCGCCGAACGCTACACCGCTGCGTTCGAGGGGCAATCCGGCCTCATCCCACCGACCGTCAGGGAAGGAACGCTCCATGCCTGGCACCAGTATTGTTTGCTGGCCGACGACCCCGAAGGTCTCCGTGCGACCCTTGAGAAGGCGAACATCGATTCGAGGATTTACTATGCGACGCCCATTCACCGTCAACAGGTCTACGCCGACCATCCACAATTCAACGCCGTTCTCCCTGTAACCGACGACATCACCCATCGCCTGGTGGCCGTTCCTGTGCATCACCAAATGACCGATGAAGAGGTGGAGCGGGTGATCGCCGCCGTTCTGTTGTCAACCTCATCGTGAAGCCAAGGTTTCAGCCAAGGCCCGGTTGGACCACGAGCGAAGTCCCGTGATTTCCTGTCCAACCCACGGTGGCAAGGCAACGGCTTGGTTGCTCGAGGACAATTCCACCTCAGCCAGCACCAAGCCGGCCAGGGTACCTTCGAATTCGTCAACCTCCCACGTGAGCCCGTCGGCGCCCGTGAGCACATAACGTGTCTTCTCCACGGAGGGAAACGGCCCCTTTGCGAGCAGACGTTGCGCCATGCCTTCATCAACGTTCCACTCAAGTTCGAGCGACGTGTCATCGGACACCCGTGCTTTGTAGGTCAAGATGTACTGCTCGTTTCGTCGTCGTAGGCGTGTGGTCCACGAGGCGGTGGAGGCGAGGTGGTCACGTTCAATTGGCGTGATGTCGGTGAACACCTCGTCCTCAAACATTAACCTGAGGTCGTGGACGTTAAGCCAATCACCAACGGTGTAGTGCTGTTCAATCTGGAAGACGTCCGAATCTTGCCGCCAGGGTTTATCCTCTCGCCCGTCCACGAGGAATCGGCGCTCGATTTCCATGTGTTCGTCCATGTCATTCACCTCCGCCTTGGCCGTTCCGAGAGGGTGCCGTGGGCGCCACGCCTTCCATCGGCGCTTCCACGATTGCCGTCGGTTGAACGGCGGTGGCGATTTGCTGAACCGGAATGAACTGCACGTCTTCGATGAGTTGCGTGCCCGGTGGCCCAAGTGTCACTCGGTCAATGCTGAACCGGTCGTCGTTGAGCAAGGTTGCGTCGCCCTGAGCCAAGCGTTGCTCGAGCTGACGTGATGTGGAAAAGGCGCGCCAAATGAGCCAGCCGGGAAACACGAGACTCAAGGAGGCCAACATCATTCCCAAGACGGACATGTCGTTCACCCGTTTCGCTGCAACAACCCTTTCCAGGATGCTTCAGCGTAGGCTGCCGCTGCAGCACCAGGGTCCTCGGCTTTGTGAATGCCAGACCCCACGATGATGCAGTCTGAACCGGCGAGCACGGCTTCGGTCGGGTCGCCGTAGCGCTGACCCATTTCTCCATCGCCGACGGCGAGGTTAACCCCGGCGTCCAGATCATCTTCGCCTCGCCCACGGCACTTCGCAGGGCGGCCAGTTCAGCGGGCCGTGAACCGTTGCCGATGAACCCGAACACACCGTCGTGCGCCGTGCCTTTCTCGACCACTTCGCGGGTGTACTCGGGGTGGAGCAAGTTGCCTCGGCTGGACATTTGTGCGAGCAGAAGAACGCCGCCTGAGCGACCCACATCGTTCCAGCCAGCCTGCAACCCGTCGACGATGTCCGGGCCGCTGATGAGGTGCGCCGTCACCAGGTCGGACCATGAGCGGATGTCGTAGATGCCCGCCATTTGTGAGCGAGAGATTTTGCCAATGTCAGCGAATTTACGGTCTTCGAAGATTAACAAATCGGCTTCGTGAGCCGCTTTGCAGAATTCGCCCCATGCTTCCGGCGACCAATCGTCCACCAAATCCACGTGGGTCTTGAGCGCTGCAACATGCGGCCCAACGGCCTCCATCAAGTCGAACAGCCCTGCCATGGTGTTGCGGTCGGCCGCCAAACAGACGAGCGATTGTTTGTTGGTGGCGACGTCCATGTAGCGCTTGGCCATGGGCGAGGTTGCTGCTGACCATCGAACACCCCACGCTGCTGATGGTTCCATGGGCAGGTCTGGGCGCCGCCCGTCCTCAAGGGTTGTGGCGAGACATCATGTTGATGATGCACCCGCTCGTCCGGTGGTCCATGCGACAGGCGCTGATGCTCACCGTCCTGTTGTTGACGGTGCCGTTGTCCGGTTGTTTCGGCCAGTCCGAACCGCCGGCCAGCGCCTATGAGGCCGGGATGTACCCCGACATCTACGAGCGCCACACGCTGGAGTGGAACTGGACCGGCTCCTACGCCCGTGTGCTCGAAGACGGGCCCCATCAAGCTCTACCGGTTCAGGAGGCGTTCATCGAGGTGGACACGACCGGAACATGGGAAGGTGGACCCAACACCGCTGAGGTCCACCTCTCGTACTGGCTTCCGTCCAACACGGAAGACGGCGAGCAGGTGCCCGTCATCGCCGTGGTCAGCCCGTACTTTGACTACGGCTCCCCTGGCAGCCAATCCAGCCCCACCAACGTGGTCAGCGCGGGGCGCGGCGAGTTCATCTACGACAATTTTGTTCCCCACGGCTACGCCCTCGCACAAGTGGCGGTGTTTGCTACCGAGGAGAGTACGGGTTGCTTCGACTACCGCGGTGACGGAGAAGGTCAAGGCATTCACGAAGCCGTGGAGTGGTTGGGCACCCAAGATTGGAGCAACGGGCACGTCGCCATTTACGGCAAGTCCTACGAGGGCGCCACCGCGTGGGAAGCGGCCGCTCAGGGCAGTGAATACCTGAAGACCATCGTTCCCATTTCCGGTACGACCGCTCTTGGACCGCTCCTCTACAAGAACGGCAGCGCCGAGGCGCGCAGCCAAGTCATGCACTCGAATTACGGCGGGTCCATCCTCGATTACGACAGCAACGATCTCGACAACATGTGCGGCGACGTCGTCGAAGGGTTCCTCGCTGGCCCCACCCGGTACGGCCTGGGCGAACTCGATCCTTACATGGACAACTACTACGACGAGCGAAGCCACATCGACAAAGCCCTCGGGAAGTACAACGGGAGCATCTACTGGGTGCAGGGGATGCAAGACTGGAACGTGGACCCACACCAGGTCTTCGGCGGGCCGCCGGGCACGCACTGGTACCAGACCTACATCGACGAGGGCTACGAGGTCGGCGGCATGCTGGGGCAGTGGGAACACAACTACCCCGATCAGTGGACCAAACACAACGCCCAGGCTTCAGGCTACGGCGGTGAAGCGATTCAGAACATGACCCGATGGGATTGGGGCCAAGACCTGTTTGAGTGGATGGAATACTACCTCAAGGGCGTGGGCGATGCGCCTGCTCTCCACGCTCAAATCCAGCGCAACGACGGCGAGTGGCGCATTGAGGAAACATGGCCTCCGCTCGATGCTGAATGGCAACCCGCCATGTGTTCGGCCAGCGGTTCGGTCGGCTCATCATCAACCGTCACCGTTGCGTGCGATGCCATGTCGATGGACCACGACACCCACATCAGCGGCTTACCCACGCTCCACTTGGACGTCACACCTTCGTTTGACGGCGGGCAAATCTTCGCTGAACTCCGGGACGCCGAGACGGGCTTGCGTTTCGGCCATGCCACCATGGACGTCCGCTACCACGCCGGTGGCTACGACGCCCAAACCGTGGTGCCCTTTGCTCCGATCACGATGCTGATGGAATTCCAAGGCATGGACGTCATCCTTCCCGCAGGCCACGCCCTTGAAATCGTCCTGACCCAGACGGGCGAGGATTACCTTCCACCTGCTTGCAGCAATGCGTGCCCCATCACCGTCAATTCAGGGGAACTTACGCTCCCCGTCATCGAGCGAGACGGCTCCACCGTCCTCATCACGCCCCAGGGCGATGATGCCGCCAACAACCAGTAAATCGGTTCGGCGAGCCTCAAATCATTCGCGCATTCCGCGACGAGCAAGATTGTGCAAATGCGCGAAGAGAAGCAAACATGGCAAGCAAGTGTTGAACAACGCACAACATCTCGGTGTTAAACTAAGGCACATGATGGAATATTATCTTAGATAATGCGCATCTGATTGAAAAAATTGCAAAATTTATGTGCGTATGATTCATATACCGTCCTCATAGCGGGGCGGTTGATACCCATGATGGAGAAAGCAAAACTGGAGTACATTTGGCTTGACGGATACGAACCCACGCAGAACATGCGCAGCAAAACGATGGTGCGCAACAACTTCGGCGGCACGGTCGAAGAATGCCCCATGTGGATGTTTGACGGTTCGTCCACGAAGCAAGCCGACGGTAGCTCCTCCGACTGCCTGTTGAAGCCCGTGAACATCTTCCCCGACCCTCAGCGCGTGAACGGCTACCTGGTCATGTGCGAAGTTCTCAACCCCGACGGAACCCCCCACCCCAGCAACGGACGAGCGACCATCGACGACGATGACAACGATTTCTGGTTCGGCTACGAGCAGGAATACTTCATCATGGACGTTGACACGCAACTCCCCCTCGGTTTCCCCGTCGGTGGCTACCCAGGCCCTCAAGGCCTCTACTACTGTTCCGTGGGCGGCAAGAACACCCACGGCCGAGCCCTCGTTGAGGAACACGCCGACCTCTGCCTTGAGGCTGGCATCAACTTCGAAGGCATCAACCAGGAAGTCGCTTGCGGCCAGTGGGAATTCCAAATCTTTGCCAAGGGCGCCAAGCAAGCCGGCGACGAACTTTGGGTCGCTCGCTACCTCCTCGACCGCTTGACGGAGAGCTACGGCTACTACATCGAGTACCACCCCAAGCCGATCAAGGGCGACTGGAACGGCTCGGGCATGCACGCCAACTTTTCCAACGGCGCCATGCGCGACAAGGGCGGCAAGGAACTCTTCGACAGCATCTGCGAGGCCTTTGGCCAAAACATCGAGAAGCACATGGCCGTCTACGGTGCTCACAACGAAGAGCGCTTGACGGGCCTTCACGAGACCCAATCCATCGACCAGTTCTCGTACGGCGTGTCCGACCGTGGCGCTTCCATTCGCGTGCCCGCTTCGGTGCCCACCGACGGCTGGGTTGGCCGCCTTGAGGACCGCCGACCGGCCTCCAACGGCGACCCATACAAGATCGGTTCCGTGATCATCTCGACCACGAAGTCGGTTTGCTGAGCCTCACGCCGCTGCTTCACGCAGCCGCAATCGGCGTACGCCGATGAGAACCGCCAGGATGACGACGAGGGTGAACACGTTGGCCACGATCATCGCCAGCGAATCCACCAGGACGCCGTAGATGAGCCACAGCGTGAGGGCGACCGTGACGATGCTGAACGTGGTCAACGAGATACCCTCGTGCTGCTCGTGAACCCACACGTCTCGAATTTGTGGAACCCACGCCACGATGCCCAAGGCACCGGCGACAAGTCCGATGGCCTCAATCCACGGTTCTGCCATGCACGTTGGCTCCTTCCAACCGGTTTCAAGGCTTCTGGGACGACTGTCCGAGATGGTCGTTCAGGGAAGGGGTGGAGAGGTTGACGGTAGCGATGGTCGACCAGGGAATGTCTTCGGGGGATTTCTTGCCGACCACATGCATTCGCATGGTGGTCCCGTAAGGCAAGCTGGCCTCGATGCCGCGTTCACCTGCGGCGAGGCTGAGTTTACTCGGTTTCGATGAAAGAAACGCACGCCATCCCCCGGGATGAACCACCGTTCCTGTCAGCGGCGCTTGCCGTCCAGCCTGCCACGACTCCACCGAACCGCCCAACCCGAGGTCCAACACATCGCCTTTGCACATCAGCCCGCCGTTCAGTTCCACCTCGTCCCAGGTGCCGAATCCATCGAGCGTTTCGAGCAAACCTTCGTTCAACTTGCGCCGGGTCTTCTTCCTCAAGCAGGCCGATGAAGCCAGCTTCGTCCTTGACGATGCTTCCCAAGTCCATGACATTGGTTGGCCAGTCGAGGTTCCGGTTGGTGAAGGCCAGCACCACGCGAACGTCAACGTCGTCGTCCTTGCCCACCCGTTCGTTGTGCATCGCTACGAGCATCCGAGCCTTCCGCGTAATCCGCTGGTTGACCGTGCTGTGATTGTGCGTTGTGCCGTTTTTTCGGTGCTGAATGAATTCCTCTTCCGCATTGATTTCAAAGGAGCCCGACCAGTGCTTCTGTTCAACCACCAGCAGGGTGTTACCGCCCACGATGACGAGGTCAATCTCCCGCTTTCCACCCTGTTCAGCATCGGGAATGCGGACCGATTCAAACACGTGCCAGCCGTTGGCTTTTCCGGCCGCACGGCTGATTTTAGCGAGCCGTTGTTCGGCCAACTCACCAGCGCGATGGATTTCATCGGGGGGATGGAAACGCCGCCGTTCCCGCCACCACGTCCAGCGTGCACCAAGTTTCATGCTTTCACCGAAGAAGTTCATCCACACTGTTGACGATGATGGTTGGGCGCTGCTCGGCCCCTTCTGGTAATTCGTCAACGTCGGCCTGGGTGGCTTCGCCGGACAGCACCAGCACGCCTACGACGCCGGCACGGGTTGCCATCGCCATGTCGGTGTAGAGCCGGTCGCCCACCATGGCGCATCGCTCGGGCTTGAGGCCCAAGGCTTCGATCTTGTGCAGGATCATGCCTGCATTGGGTTTCCCCGTGATGTGTTCAGGGTCCACACCTGTTGTCGCCTTGAACATCGCCAGGTAAGCGCCAACATCGGGCAGCCCGCCGTCGGGGCTCGGACACACCATGTCGGGATGGCTGGCCACGAGCGGGACGCCAGCGTGCATGTGGATGCTGGCTTGAGCGATCTTTTCGTAGGTCAGTTCCGTGTCGTAGCCCAGCACCACGTATTGGGGCTTGGCGCTCTGCGTGTTGACGCCGATGGCTTCGAGCATGCTCCGCATGCCTTCGGTACCGACCAACCACGTCTCGGTGATGCCGTTCTTCTGCAACCACGCCAACAGGTCGTGGGTGGAGAGCAACACGTCGTCTTCCGTGGCCTCAAGTCCGAGGGCGTGGAGTTTGGTCAAGTATTGCGAGACCGATTTCGAAGAGTTGTTGGAGAGGAAATAACGCTGCACACCTTGCGTTTTGCAGCGGTCGAGAAACGCCTCGGCGCCATCGATGAGCTCACCGCCGAGGTAGATGGTCCCGTCCAAGTCGAGGAACACGGCGTCAATGCCCGAAAGGGAAGCGTCCATGGTGCCACCTTAGAACATCAAGGTCTTGAACATGAACCATGGGGAGTGGAGGTTTTCCTGCGCTTCTTTACTCGCAATCATTTCCGTCATCATTTCCTGGATGGCGGGTTTCTTCGAGGCTTTGCCCACAAACCAGTTGAGCAGCCACGCTCGACGACTCATCTTTTGCATGCGGAAGGAGTTCGTCAACTCGGGTCCAAGCGCTTTCCAGAGGGCTTCTTGGTAGTCTTCCGGGGATTTCCCTTCCATGACGTGCTTCGCCGCCATTTCGCCACTCACGAGCGCGTTGCCCACGCCTTCGCCACTGAACGGGTCGACCAGTGAGGCCGCGTCGCCCACGAGGTAAATCCCGTGGCTGGCGGACCGTCGGGGCTGCTTGCTCGCTTTCTTTCGCGGTGAGCCAAACGGCAATTGCCATCCTTTTCCGGTGCCGGGAATCATGGTCGCTTCGGCGAAGCGGTCTTTGAACAGCGGGTGCTCGGCGATGACTTCGGATTGCAGCGCCTTGAGTTTCTTGGACTGCTTGTCCAGCAGCGACATGACCATGCCGATGCCGACGTTGACCACACCTTCGGCGACGGGGAAGAGCCAGAAATAGCCGGGGATGACCGTGTCAACGAAGTGGATTTCGATGTCCCCGACGTTGTCCTCGCAGCCCTTCACGCCTCGCCAGTACTCGCGGTAGCCAGCGCAGTAATGGTCGCGGTCCATCATCGGTTCTTCGTAGGTCTCTTCGAGCATGGATTTAGCCACCGGGCAACGATAACCCGCAGCACCGATGACGTTGGGTGCGTGGAAGGTCAATTCCTCGCCGTTGCGCCCTCCAATCCGAACGACGATGCCGCTGGCGTGGCGCTGCGCTCCTGAGCCCTTGCCGGGGTCCTGGCCGCCCGCACCGTGGGCGTACAGGACGTCCCGGTCGTCGCCGCCCTGGATGACGTCACCTCCGGCGTCTCGCACGAGTTGCTGGACTTGGTTGAACAGCAGGTAGTCGAATTGTTGCCGAGGGAGCGAATACCCGGCTTCGAGCCGCTGCACGTCTTCCTCGGGCAACGCGACACGAACGCTGTGGCCTTTGGGCGAGGAGAACACGATACCCGTCACACGGAAATGCGGCGTGGATTCGAGGGTTTCTTTCACGCCAAGTTCCTTCACGTGGCTGAGGGACTTTCCGCCCACGGCGTCGCCGCAGATTTTGTCGCGCGGCCACGTCTCTTTTTCGATGAGCAGCACTCGCTTTCCTTCCATGGCGAGGTAGCCGGCTGCCGCCGATCCGCCCGGGCCTCCACCAACGACGATGGCGTCGTAGGTTCCACCGCCTGCTGGAGCGGGTCCGGAGTCGATGGGTTGCTTCCACATCACGTCGGCTCCTGTCCGTGGTTCTCCCATGGTTCCAATGGAGCATGGGCACCCTTTGAGGATATGGTTTCACGGGCCATGGCCACCACCACCCTCATCATCTGTGAGCCTGTCCCGAAGCCATGGATGACGACGACCAAGCGGCGGTTTCGTCGTTTGTGCCCCAGCGGCGAAAAGCAGCCCTCGTCCTCCTCAGCGTCACCCTGATTTGGGGTGCGACGTTCATTTGGATGAAACAGGCCTTGAACGCTCTTGAGGTTGAAATTGAGACCTTCGGAACCTTTTCCGTTGTGGCCTACCTGGTCGCCCTTCGTTTTTTGATCGCCACCGCACTGGTCGCCGTGGTGTTCCCCAAAGCTCGTGCCGGCCTACGCCTTCCCGTCATTTGGAAAGGTGGGGGGATATTGGGGGGGCTCATGCTCGTGGGTTTTGTCAGCCAAATGGTGGCACTCAACGACATCAACCCCTCCACGTCTGCGTTCCTCACATCGCTTTACGTCGTCATGACCGCCGTGCTGACCTTGTGGATGAGCGACCAAGCACCTCGACGCGCCCTGTACTGGGGCGTGTTGATGGCCACCGTCGGGGCGGGGTTCATCGAAGGCCCCCCGCACCTGTCGTGGGGGTGGGGCGAGATCGTCACCCTGGCCTGCGCGCTGTTTTTTGCTCTTCACATCATCTTCACGCAGCGCCTCACCTTGGCGTTTGACCCGTTGATGCTGACCCTCACCTCGTTCATGGTCGTGGGTTTTGCGTCCCTCGCCCTGTCCCTCGGGTCCAGCGACACACCGGTGAGCATGGCTGTTGAGGTGGTGTCACGAGAAGGCGTCTTGCTCCCTGTGGTCTTGCTTGGTGTGGGCGGGTCGTTCTTCTGCCTCGTCGCCCTGAACATGTTCCAGCGCCACATGCACCCCGTCCAGGCGGCCATCATCTATGCCTTTGAGCCCGTATGGGCGACGTTGTTTGGTTTAGGGCTTGGATTGGTGACGTGGTCGTGGTGGATTCCCTTCGGCGGCGGCGTGCTCTTGTTAGGAAACATCGTGGTGGAACTTACATCCTCTGAAAACGAGGACCTGCCCTCACATCAAAGCGACGTGTAGAAGCGTTCAAGGTGCGACTTTTGCTGGAAAGAGCGGAGATGCACGTGTCGGACAACAACGACCCCAGCCGCTTTGCCACCCGCGCCGTTCACAGCGGCACCCAACACATTGGCGATGCCGTGAACACACCCATTTTCCAATCCTCGACCTACAAGCTCACCGACGAGCGCTATGCAGGCTGGGCCGCCGGCGCGCAACACACCCTCCTCTACGCCCGCCTCTCAACGGTCAACTCCGACGCCGTGGCTCAGAAATTGATTGCAATGGAGAACGGGGAGGACGCTGAGACCTTTTCCTCGGGCATGGGCGCCATCTCAACCACGCTTCTTGCTCTGCTCAATCAGGGCGACCACATGGTCGCCAGCACGGACATTTACGGTGGCACCTACGGTCTGCTGACCGAAGAATTCCCCCGCTTTGGTATCTCCACGACCATGGCCGACATGCGCGACGCCTCGTCGTATGAAGCCGCCATTCAAGACAACACCAAGATCCTCTACATCGAGACCCTGACCAACCCCGTGCTCAAGGTGTGCGACATCGAAGCCATGGCAGCGGTCGCAAAGCGCCACAACCTCCTCCTCATCATTGACAACACCTTTGCCTCACCGTGGGGCTGCAAGCCCTTGGAGATGGGTGTTGACCTTGTCATCCATTCCACCACCAAGTACCTCGGCGGCCACTCCGATATTTTGGGCGGGGCGGTCGTGGGTTCCAAGGAACTCATCGCCGAAATCTTCCAGCGCAAGGTTCACCTCGGCGCAGCCCCCGACCCGCATTCGTGTTTCTTGCTCGAACGCGGTATGCGAACCTTGGACGTGCGGATGCCTCGAATTTGCGAGAACGCTCACACGCTGGCCCAGCGCCTTGAGGCTCACGACGCCATCGAGCGCGTTTACCACTCCAAACTGGAAAGCCATCCTGATTACGAGGTTGCCCAACGCATCCTGCCCAACGGCTCCGGGATGATTGCCTTCGTCGTGAAAGGCGGTGACCAAGCAGCTCTCGCCTTCATGCGAAAGTTGGACATCATCTACGAAGCGACCAGTCTGGGCGGCGTTGAATCGCTCATTGAGTGCCCCTTCAATTCCAGCCACGGCGCCGTTCCCGAAGACGTTCGTGTGGCGGCCGGTGTGGTACCGGGATTCGTTCGACTGAGCATCGGCATTGAGGATGTTGAAGACCTCTGGGCTGATATTGAGCAAGCCCTGGCTTGATTCGACTCACTGACCCGTTGTGGTCTTGAGTTCGTCAAAGGCCGCCTTCCAGTCGTTCTGCAGGTCTCCGATTTCGTCGTCTTTGGCCTCCAAGAGTTGTTTACCGAGGCCCCACAGGACACCGGTCGGTACCGCCCACACGCCACCACGATCGCGAGCGTTGGTCTCGAAATGCCACTCCTGTCCGCCCGAGCGACCAACGGCCACGAGCCAAGCCCATGAGGCGGCCGCTTCGTCCACCGACCCGTGGCGGGCCGTGGCTTTGCGCTCCACCGAACCCATGCCTTGCGTCAGGCCAGCCACGATGTAATCGTGAATCATGGTCGAAGCGAGACCGGCGCCTTCGCAGGGCGGGAACCGTGCCTTCTGTTGAGCCAAGGCTTTGGCTTGGTCGAGGCCTTTCAGGAATTTTCCAAACGGCTTGGGACTGTCTCGCTGTTGTTCCCAAATCGCTTCTGCATCATCGCCCTCGAGGCCCAACACGGCCAAGGCTTCCTTCCCGTGGGTTGGCCAAAAGGCGGTCAACACATCGCCGCACGTAGCCGACGGCATGATGCGAATGCATCGGTCTTCCCGTTGTTCGGGACTCCCCTTCGCTTCTACCCGCAAGCCGATGGTGTCCTCGTGAGGTTCAGCGACGGCCAGCCGAAGGATTTCTGCGGCGAGCAATCGCTCCTCTGCAGAACCGTTGTGTTCCTCAAGAGCCGACTCAAGGGCGTCGGTCGCCAACCCTTCGAGCCAGACTTCGCCAACGAGAATGCCGTCATCGATGCCTTCCATCACGGTCTGCTTCATGGCGGAAGCGACGATGCCTTCGTTCATTGTGAGTCCCTGCCAGGCATCAACGACCTTGTCAATGCCTTCTTGGCTGGCCTCGGGAAGCGGTTGGTCTTCGGGCCATCCCTCCGGTGTCCAAACGGCGTCAAGGGCAAGGATGGAGGGCAACAACGGCGGGAGCATGGACAATGCGAGGTGGTGGACGAACGGGGCATCCTTCTTCGAGAAGGTCGCCAGGGTATCCAAGCCGAGACCGACCACGGCACCGTTGTGGAATCGGAAGGCGACGTAGCCGGTCGCAGAAGGCCCACCGCCGACGACATCCTCTGCATCAAGACCTTCCGTCGTCCATACGGGCTGGCCGTCCATTTCTGTTTTTGAGAGGTCGAATCGAGACCGGCTGAGCACGTCCTCAAGCCAGTCTTTGGGGGGCTGAGGGTCCGGGCCCGTGCAAACGAACCCGCCTTCCCAACTGAAGAAGTACATGCCACGCTTGGCGTGGTCTTCCCAAGGAAGCATGCGGAGGGTGAGGTTGGCATAATTTTGGATCCCAGCAAGATAACCTGGTTTTCCGTCGCCTCGTCGGACATAGGAACCGGAGCCGAACGACCCTGAATTGAACTGACCCACCATCGTGAACTGTTCGTCGTGCGAAGCATGGAGCGAACCAGCGAAGGCCTTGGCCACGTCATCGCCGCGTTTGGCCATCATGCGCTTTGAGAGCCATTTCAAATCGTCTTTTTTCTTGATGATTTTCTCAATCTCACTCAGGGTTTTCGTGACGGGGTCTGTCCGACCCCAACGCATCTTGCCCGTGAATTCCATGGCGGGGAGATGGCTTCGCGGGTTTTCACGGAATTGACCCAACTCTTTGGCGAGTTTCTTGGCCGTCGCCTCGTTGGCTTGCTTCGTCCCCCGCATCCTCGCCTTGGTCTTTTTTTGACCGGGGAATTCCACTTTAGACGGCGCTGCCACGGAACTCCCTCGGATTCGCTGGCCGGGTGGTGGCGTTTGAGACCTTCGCGTGAAAGGGCTCATGTCGTTGACCCCCATCGGTTTGCCCATGCCCACGGTGACCTTGCTCGGTACGGCCCAAGACGGGGGTCGTCCTCAGCCGGGCTGTCAGCAACCGTGCTGTGCAGGACTGAAGGCCGATGATGTCCGCCACCCGGTGAGCCTCGGCATCACCGACGAACACGGCCGGGGGCATCTCATCGAAGCGACGCGAGCCATGGGCGAGCAACTCAAGATGTGGGGCCATCCGCCGCTCCAATCCGTTTTGCTCACCCACGCACACTTTGGCCATGTGGATGGCCTGGGCTTGTTTGGACGTGAAACCCTCAACGCTCGAGGTCTCAACCTCTATGCCTCGACCTCCATGCTATCCCTCATTGATGCCACACCCCAATGGGCGCTGATGGTCGAACAAGGGGTGTTCACGCCCATCGCTGTTTCAACCGGCAGTCAACATGCGCTCTCAGAGAACATCACCGTCGTTCCCGTGGTTGTTCCGCATCGAGCCGAACTCTCCGACATGCACGCCTTCATCGTGCGTGGGCCAAACCGGTCTCTGTTGTTCTTGCCCGACCACGACCGCTGGCAGGAAACCCTGGACCATCACGGCGCACCGTCCATTCGAAGTTGGTTGACCTCACTCGAGGTTGACATCGCCCTTATCGACGGCACGTTTTGGAGCGCTGACGAACTCTCAAGCCGAACCCAGCACGAAATTCCTCATCCTCCGGTGTGCGAGACCCTTGAACGGCTGGGGCCTCGAGTGGAAGGTGACCCTGAGATCGTGTTCATCCACATGAACCACACCAACCCGATTCATCGCCCGGACTCGGACGAGCACGCGCAGGTGTCGGCGCTTGGCTGGAGCGTGGGCGAGCAAGGGATGACGTTCACGCTGTAGGCGTCATGCCGCTGGGCTGGAACACCAACATGGAGAGCGTTACCGTCACGGTCTCACTGTCGTCATCTCCAACGAACGGCTTTCCGTCATTGGCATTTAAGGTGACATCCATGGCGAGGCTACCAACCATTTCCGGTGATTTCCCGAGCATGTTGAGCACGACGATGAGGTCGTCCTCGGTGCCGTTGAGCGTGTAGTCGCCCTCACCGCTGGCGTACTCAGAAAGCGCCGCATTCGGCACGATGCCGCCCACTTCGGTGGTGGTGCCGCAAGCGTTGGTGCTTCGTTCAGCGTCATCGCTCTCCGAGAAGGGGCCGGCCAAGCCGCTGAAGTCGGGATTCGTCACGATGTCGTCGCATGCCGACGTGACGGTCTCGCCCGTATCGGTGTACGTGATGGTCAGGACAGCGCTCAGCACGGCCGTCATCGATTCATCGATGTCCACCTGGAAGGTTTGGGTCTCGCCGTCGTTGAGGTTCAGGGTTTCGGATTGGGTCCACTCGCTCACGGTGTAGGACAGCTGGTACGGGTTGTTACCCGAGGCGGTGTCGCCGTCGGGCGCCACGGCCATGTAGGTGCCTTCGAGCGCACCGAAGAGCACGAGGATGACGACCGCTCCGATGGTTGCTGTTTGCTGGGTTGGCAGGCTGTAGCGCCCCAGTGGATTGGGGTTGGATTCAGCACGCCGCCAGCAGAGGATGAAGTGGGTCGCAAAGGCCGAACTCATGGCTGGAATGGACGGGAAGATGTCCTCGCCGTACCCGCTGAAACTCCAGACGATGACGGCGCTCAGCGCCGCCACCATCATCCAGATGGTGTGCTCGGTGTCGGGTTCGTACCCCATCATGCGAATCAACAACAGCGGAACGAAGATGCCGCCGAGCCCGTAGACGGCCAACACCACGAGAGCGAACACGGAGTCGCCAAAGCCGGGGAATTGTTGTCCAACCAGCGCAATGAGGGTCACAAACACTGCGATGACCATCGTGACCAGTTTGGTGGTCTTGTGCTCTTGAGCCCACTCGGGTTTGACATCGTCGGTGATGGCTGCGGTGCAGGCCAACACTTGACTGTCGGCCGTCGACATGGTGGCGGCGAAGATGGAAGCGAGGATCACACCGGCCAAGAAGGGGTTGAGCACTTCCATCGCCAGCAACGGTAACCCGTCCTGGGCTTGGGAGGCGTCGAGGTCGAGGAAGATGGCTCGACACGCCAATCCAATGATGAACATCAGGGCGATGAAGGGGTTTGCCAGACGAAGAACCAGATAGCGGCCTCCTTCCTATCCTTGTCGTCCTTGAGCGTCATGACCCTGGAAACCACTTGGGGCTGGCCTGCCACACCCAAACCGCCGAGGAAGAACGCACCAATCCACAACGTCACACCGAAGGTCAGATCGGCCGGGAACATGTTGACCATGCCGGGGTCGATGTCCTTGAGCGAGTTGTGAAGGCCGGAGAAGCCGCCTACTTCTGAAACGGCGACGTAGCAGAGGATGGTCGAACCGACGATCATCACGCACGATTGAGCTGCGTCCGTCCAAATGGAGGCTCGGATGCCACCCGCATAGCAGTAGGCCACCACGAGGACGAAGCCGATGAGAATCCCAATCACTTCGGACCAGCCGAGCATGGCTTGGAGGGCCACGCCACCGGCCACCAGTTGCGCAGCCGCATAGATGGAGAGGAAAGCGACGGAGAGAATGCCAGCCAGTTTGGCTTCCGGGGCGCCCGTGGTCTTGGAAACAAGGGAAGAGAGCGAGCGAACGCCTCGTTCGTTGCCTTCTTTCTGAATGAACTTGTAGAGCCAAATCCACGCTACGGCTTGACCGAGGGTGGAGACCAAGCCGATCCAAATACCCGAATAGCCCTGCACGAAAATGAACCCGATGAACCCGATGAACATGTAGCCAGAGTTCCACGTGCTGACGGCACTCAAGGCCGCCAGCGCAGGGTGCATGCCTCGGCCTGCCACGAGGTAATCGTCGGTCGTGTCTTGCTTGACGCGCATGGATGCAAGCCCCACCCCGGCGAAAAAGCCCATGAACAGCAAGAAGGAGAGCAGAAGGACGATTTCATCGGAAAGGCCGAACATCTTCAAGCACCTCTCTTCCAACGAGCGAGCGCCTTCTCTTCAATCTCACCCGTGCTTGCAGGGAAGACGAGGCAGTTCAACCGGCCCCCTCCTCTTGGTCGAGTTCGCCCACCGTGGTGGACACCATCGCCTGGTCGGGCGTGCCCATGTCCGAGCACAGAACAACGGGCACCTCGTCGATGGATTGTTGCAAAAAACGTGCGATCATGCCGTGCTTTGAGCCTTGAACGCCATCCCCAACCGACGCTTCATCGACATCGGCGTCACCGAGTTTCTCCCACATCAATCGCATGGCCTGGGCAGCATCGGAAGGCGTCATGGGTCGCTGATCGCCGGTGCCTTGTCCCGTCGGGTCGAGGTCGAGCAACGCCAGCGTGTGGAGGTTTTGGCCCCAGTTGACGGCCACGACTTCCAGCGGCGACGTCGCCACCCAACCGCCGTAGGGGTAGGTGAAGGTCGTTTGGCGGCCAAACTTGTAGTTCGAAAGGCCCACGGCCCCTGTCACCAGTGTGGTGATGGACAGCCCGTGGAACACGCGGCATTCAACGCCGGCCTCCATCGCTCGAAGTTGCAGGTCGACGTGCGTCGTGGCCTGGAGCGGGTCACCCACCACGAGCAAAGCCACCAGTGATGTCTTGGCGAGGGCGAGAAGTTCGTCCGGCTCCTCCACTTCGGGTCGCATGACGCGCTGGATGGCCCCGATCTGTGCCTCCAAGCGCACCAATTCTGCCTCGGGCCAGAGGGCCGTGTACGCTTCATAGCGACGATGGTCCGCGGCAGCGCCGGCCTGCAACGCTTCGTGTGTCATTCCTTCGAGTCGACCTAAGCCCATGCCAACCAGCAGCAAGCCAGTGGTTGGCAGGTCGGAGGCCTTGGGATGTTTCTGCCGCCATGCTCAAACCTCCGAGACGCTTGGACAGGGCGAGGGCCATGCGTCATTTGAGCGTGCCGAGCGACCAGACACAGGTGTGGTTGGAGCGGGGCAGGTCTGAGGGATGGCTTGCCCCAACGGGCGTGATGGCGCTGGAGAACGGTCGTCGAGCTGTTCCACTCAACGAGCATGCGCCCGAAGCGAACGACCCTTGCTGGTCCGGCTTGCCCTTCGTTGACCTTGAACCGATGACCAAAGGCCCTGCCCACTGGACGGAACGTCTGCCATCCGCCCTTCAACAACTTCCGGATGAGACGTGGCCTTCTGCCTACGAGATTCAGGGCGACGTGCTGATGGTGAAGCTCGAAGAAGTCGCCATGGCGCACAAGGAAGCGGTCGGCCAGGCGATGTTGGACCAACTTTCCAGCGTACGAGTGGTATGCGCGGACATGGGGGTGAAAGGTGATTTCCGCGTTCGAGAGTTGGAACCACTGGCGTGGCGAGGCGATGAGCCGAACACGCAGACCGAAATTCGAGAACACGGCCACCGCATCCTCGTTGACCCGAGCAAGGTCTACTTCTCAAGCCGCCTTTCCACGCAGCGAATGGAAACGCTCCAGCAACTTCGTGCGTTTTCGAACCGACTGGGACGGCCCCTGGTGGTGGCCGACCCGTACGCTGGCGCAGGTCCGGCCTTCCCCCTCCTTTTGGCAGATGAGGGCTTGATCGCTGGACTGTTGGCGGGCGACCTCAATCCATCGGCCGTGGAATTGTTGGAGGTGAACCTTGAACGCTGGACGGCCAAGCGAGACGCACCACTCACCCCATCAGTGGTCGTGTGCGAGGATGCACGGGCATGGAAAAACCAGGATCAGCTGTGCGGCCGCGCCCACGCGCTGTTGGTCAATCTGCCTCACGACAGTTTCGAACACCTCCCCGACCTCTTCCAGCTCTTTGATCGCTCGAACACGAGCCTCCTGCGAGGATGGGCCATCGTTGAACGGGACAGCCTCCCGGGTCGCGCTGACCGTTTGAATCGGCTGGTGGCGTCGGCCGGCGGCACGGCGAGCGAGACCCACGTGTCGGAAATCAAAGGCTTCTCGACCACGCGTTGTTTCGTGGTGTTTCAGACCACCATCACATGGGATTGAAGCGTTCACTTCATGAAGCACCGACATCTCGCCACGGTCATGGAGAACATCGTGAAGTGCACGTGCGGAGCGAGCATCAACATCGCAGGCGTTCCTCCTCGCAAAGACGGCATCAAGGTCTGGTGCAAAGTCTGCGGGACCATCACCGTGCATCAGCGCTGAGGACATCGGGACGCCCCTCCTCGCTCTCGTCCCATTCTTTGCGGTTGCGCCAGCCAGCAAGGCCCACCAGCGACACGATTTCGACGAGGCCCACGGGCACGGGGAGTGCCTTTGCCTCTGTATCTTCTTCGGGCTGGGGTGTGAAGGCGAGGGATGCATCGTAGTCGTCTTTCTGAATCATGAACCAGTCCAAATCACGAGGGAGTTCACTGGTCATGAATTCATGGTCTTCTTGGTTGACAAGGAAATCATCTTCAATTCGAATCCCAAACCACCCGTCAAGGTAAATCCCGGGCTCAATGGTAATGGCATCGTAGGGAGCAAGCGGTTGTTGGTTGTAGGACATGCCAAACAACGGGTCGTCCGTACCACCGGAGAGGAGGGGCGGTTCGTGAACGCACACACCAAATCCGTGGCCCAGTGAATGGATGAAGTTCTCACCGAACCCTTGCTCTTCGATGTGGGTGCGAGCGATGTCGTCCAACGCCCAAGCAGGCGTCCCCGCTTCAATGAGGGGGAACGTGAGGTTTTGTGCATCGTAGACGGCCATGTAGGCCTTGATGATGGTCTCGTTCGTCGTACCGCCGACAACGTAGGTTCGGGTCACATCGCTGACCCAATCGTTGACCCTCGCGCCCAGGTCGACCACGACCACATCGCCGATTTGCACTTGCTTGGGTCCCGCTCCGTCGTTTTCCGGGTCGCCGTGAGGAATCGCGCCGTTGGCACCCGAAGCGACGATGGTGCCGAAGGAAGGCCATTCAGGGTTTGACCCGTTGTCCACCATGGAACGATCGATTTCCTCTGCGATTTGACGCTCGGTCAGGTTGGCGCCCATCAAGACCTGCCAGAGCATCTCCCGTGCTGTGTGCTGGCCGACTTCTGCGAGGCGAACGGCTTCACGAATGGACGCATCCTTGTCCGGTGAGATCCCCGTCGGAGAAGGGAATTTCCCTTGGAGGGCGTTGAAGACCTCCGTCTCGCAGGCCACAGTGGTCGGTAAGCATGCCACGAGCAAGATGAGCAACAGGCCCGCCACCCGCATTCTTGCCATGGTTGAGCCACGGTGGGCCACTTCTTTGATGCATCGGCATGTTCATGGTCGTTCCTCGCTCACCACAAAGGGAGTGAGGACCATGTCGGACAGGCCCCTTGTGATTGATGTCGTGGACAACGGCGGCCAGTGGACGCACCGGGAATGGCGCATGCTTCGCTACCTCAAGGTGGACACGCAAATCATCGACAACACCACGCCTGTTGAGGAACTTCGTGAATTGGACGGGTTGATCCTCTCCGGCGGTGCGGCGCGAGTCGGCTTGACCGGGGAACTTGGAAACTGTGGGGCGTTTCTGGAGCTCGACATCCCGATCCTCGGCATTTGTGCAGGCCACCAATTCATGGCGCGCCACTACGGAGGCGATGCCCGCGAATCCCCAGAACCTGAATTCGGTGCGATGGAAATTGAACTCGTGGACGGCGGCGGGACCATCTTTGCCGGCACCAACCCGACCCAAACGGTGTGGGAATCTCACAACGACGAAGTTCACGTCGTCCCCGAGGGCTTCTTTATCACTGCCGGCAGCCCGTCCTGCAAGGTCCAGGGCATGGAAAACGAAGCCGGCGACCGCTTTGGCCTTCAATTCCACCCCGAGGTCAACGATTCTGAATTTGGCAAGGAGATGTTTGAGAATTTTGTTGCCGTATGCCGTGCTCGCCGTGATGGGTAATCGTCATGTCCGGCCTGTCAAAACGGAACCTCGGCCAATACTTCACCCGAGATGACGCATGGCTCCGCCCACACATTGTTGAACACCTTCGCTCCCTCCACGTTCGATACACCACCTGCCTCGACCCCTTCGCAGGCGATGGGCACTTACTGAACGTGGCCGCTTCGTTGGGATTTGACGTTGTTGGCCACGACGTGGACGCCGCGATTTGCGCCGCCAACGGGTGGGGAGAGCCGAACGATTCCATCCTCGATGTCCCCCATCACGCCGACGCCTTCGTGCTGACCAATCCTCCCTACCTTGCCAAAAATTCCGCCAAGCGAATGGATGCCCCTGCGCAGTCGTATTTTCGACCGGGGGCCGTTCTTCCCTTGACCAACGAACACACCAGCACGCTCGATGATTTGTTCAAATTGGCCATTGAACAAACGTTGGCGCAGTATGATGATTCGGTGTGGATTGTACCGGAATCGGTGGTGCAGGACGTGGAGCACCTGCCCCATTGGAAGGCTCGTCTTCATTCCTTGACGGTGCTGGAAGATAACCCGTTTACCGACACCGAACACCCGGTTTGCGTTCTGGTGTTCTCTGCCTCCAAGGCAAGCGGTGAGTTGTGGAAAAACGACACTCAACTGGGCTCATACCAAGACATCTGGAACAGGCACAACGAGACCCGCTCCTCCCCCAGAGATGCAACGGCCATGCAGTTCAACAGCCCAACGGGAGCCCTCGGCTATCGGGCCGTGGACGGCACCAAAGCTGACGGGTCCATGCGCATTCGATTTTGCCTTGGCGATGAACTTGACTATGATCGTCAGCGAATCAAGGTGAGCAGCCGCCATTTGACGTACATTGACGTCGACCTGAAAGGCGACGAACTCGTAGCGGTGATCGAGGAAGCAAATCGGCAAATTGAAGCGTACCGAGCGGCCACGCACGATGTGTTTTTGACGGCTTTCATGGGCAACACCAAGACCGGCGTTCGGCGCCGACGCATGGACTATTTCCTCGCTCGTCGACTGTTCAACGCCGCTTTTTTGGCTGTGAAATGACCCTCGCTGCCACCCCCATAGCGTTATAGTGGAGAAATATGCGGTTTAGGTTTGATGTCCGCCACGCGACGAACCCCAGCCCGCCTGCTCGCAACCTTGCTGTTGCTGACCGCCCTTTCGCCCATTGCATTGGTCCAAGCCGTGCCCGACGAACCGTCGGAGTACTACTACGGCGTGGAATACGACTGGTCAAGCCTTGACAGCAACCTCCAGAACGTGACCGGCCTGGACATCCAGGAATTGTTCTCTGAGATCATGGAGGACGCCGACGCCGCAGGGTTCAATCTTGACCTCGGTCAGTTGACCACCGGCGCATCCAACGTTTACGTTCACCAAACCGAGGACATCACGCCTCAAACCATTCAGGACCTGGAAGGCAACGACGTCCAGGTGTGGAGCCGCACCAGCGACGTGGTGCTTCGCCACGGCCTGCTGTCCAACGCCGTCATCATGACCGACTGGTCGGAGACCACCTTCGGCAGCGAGCCCACCGGCTTTGACATTGATGTCCTCGCCGAAGCCGAGAACGTGCTGACCGTGGACATGCTCTACACCGAGTACCTCGATGACCAGTACCAACTCGTCGGCGCCGACATGGACTTTGATATGACGGTGGGCAACGACATGAACCTCGGCATCGACATCGCTCTGGAAGGCGACGGCGAAGAACTCAACATCGATTTTGACACCGGCATGGACTTCAGCTACTCCATCGCTTCTCAAGCCGAATGGCGCCTTGGCAACCCGAGCCCCATCTATGTCACCGCTGCCGCCAACGACAAGACCGTTTGGGAATGCGTTGAGGAAGGCGACACCGTGGGCGTTTCCGACGATTGGGGCGATGCCGAGGTCTACGACATGTGCGGCATGATCGACGGTTCCTACATCGGCTCTGCCGACTACAACGTCTACCTCACCGGTCTGCCGATGGAAGAGTTTGGCTTCGATGCTGGTCAGTTTGACATCAGCATCAGCGACGAACTCACCAGCGAAGGCGACTACGAAGGCGAAGCTAACATGGACGATGTCGCATTCAGCATGCGCACGGATGAACCACTTGAGGTCAACCTTGGAGACGGAAACACGCTTGATGTCACGGCTTGTGACACCTGCCCGCCTGGCAACCCGGTCATGTTCATCATGATGGGCAACGTTCTGCTTCATTCCAGTGAATCCTTTGGTGATGCAGTGGCTGAAGACTTCGAGGCCGAACTTGAAGACTCGGTGGGTGAACTCATCGAGGATTGGTTTGGCATTGACGACGGTGGCGACGATGAGGATTACGACGACAGCGACAACTGGTTCATGTGCGACAGCGGTGAGATGATTGAATCCTGGAATGTGAACGACGGCGAGGAAGACTGCATGGACGGCTCGGACGAAGACGAACTCTACCTGCGCGGTGGCACCACCCAAGACTGGAGCACCGGTGAGGAATACTACCACTTCAACGGCCGCGTTGACGCCACCAGCCTCGGCCTTGAATCCGATGCAACCATCGAATGTTACAGCGAGTGGCAGGGCTACTTCGAGTTGCCCGTTGGCGATGTCAACGACGGCTATGACGACTGCGATGACGGCTCGGATGAGTACGACAACGGCCTCACCAGCACCTATGTTTGTCTGGATGGTTCCGAGATTTCCTTTGAACTCGTCAACGACGGCACGGTGGACTGCGCTGATGCTTCGGATGAACCCGTGGACAACGAAGGCCAATGGTACGACTGTGCCGACTACAACGGCGCCGTGCCCTGGCAGTGGATCAACGACGGTACTGCGCAGTGCGATGACGGTAGCGATGAATCCGATTCTGCCGAAAACAGTGAAGGCTTCTACTGCGAAGACTGGACAACCGTTTCCTTTGACCTTGTCAATGACGGCACTGAAGACTGTGCTGACGGCTCGGACGAAGGCGAGGGCATTTACTTCCTGATGGACGTCTACATGAACGACGGCGAGGGCGGCGTGATCGCTTCTGGCGATGACCTCTTGCTCTGTGCTGCCTGGCACTGTGATGTGTCCTTCAGCGTTGATTCTGGCTACATCTCGGTCGACACCGAAGTGCCGTCCGACATGGAGTACGGCGAGAACACGATGTGCGTCGGCGGAAGCATCACTGCTCCTGATGGCACCTTCCTGGTCTCCGCTGTTGAAAACTGCGATTCGACATGGGCTGGACCAGAAATCCAAGAGTGGAACAGCCGCATGAGCGACGAAGGCGACAACACCCTTCGCGTGATGGCCGAAGCTGGCTCTTGGAGTGACTCGTTCGACGACATCACCATGCACTGGGATGTCACTGACGCCGAGGGCATGGTCGTTGACCAAGGCGCTGAAGCCTTCCAGAACGACCAGTCCGTCTACGCTGAGAACATGGTGGACATCTCGGGCCCCGGCGATTACTGCTTGAACGTTGAACTGGTTGAAAACGGGGAGACTGTGCCCTTTGACACCCACCAGGAATGCATGACGGTTGAAGAAGGCCCTGAAATCAGCGAGCGCGTGGAAAAGATCGTCGGCGCTTTAGCCGAATCCGGTCTTGAGAACGTGCTCGAGAACTTTGGAAACAACCTCGAGACGACCTTCCAAGAACTTGATGAGGACTACGAAGTCCCCGTCTTCCCCTACGCCGACGGCATGTGGGCACCCCTCTGGAGCAACGAACACGCCACCATCGTTGGTGTCGGTGTGTACGCTTGGGACGAGGACGGCAACGGCTACGTCATCGCTGGACCCGAAACGGCCGGCTACAGTCAGGACCTGCCCATGACCTTCGCCAGCATCCGCTACATCACCGGCGTGCCCGCCCAAGAGGCTCAAGAACAGATGGCTGAATTTGATGACCTCGAAGACATCGTGGACGTCGAGAACCACGACCTGTCCGAGTTGGCGGCCGACCTCGAAGAAGCGGGTGCTGACACGTCCGACCTCGGCCTTGGCGACGGTACCGACAACAGCGGTGAGACCACCGATGACAGCGACGACGGCGAAGAAACAGCAGAGGACATCGCCGAAGACGCCGGCCTCCTGCCGTTCACCTCACCGTTGACCGTCATGGCCCTCATCGGCTTGGCTGCTCTTGCTGGCCACCGACGCCACGAGGACGAGTGAAGTCAAAAGCAACGGAGGAGAGGGTGAGCCGTGCTGCCACGGCCTCAACCCCACCGTGCGTTTGGCTTTCTGCGCTTGGGCGTCACCGTTCTGTTGGCCGTTCACGTCTTCATTTCAGCCTGGCTGGTCGCCACGGTCGAAGGGACATACACCGAAGGGAAACCCGCCCCGACCGAGGCCCATTCACTGGTGGCCATTGACAAAGACCGGACCATGATCGACGTTGAAATCAAGAAAGCGACCTCGTTTTTCTTCTACACCCTTGAACGGGACGCCGATGCCGCCGTCCCGGTGAACGATGACGAGTCCCCTTCGAACGGTTCAGCCTCGAACGCTTCGTCGGATGCGGCCGATGGCAACGAGGGTGAACGCGACGCTTCGAACAGTCAAGACCGTGAGTGGTTGGAATTGGGTCGTCAATCGGTGACGGTGGCGCTGGCCCTCATGGTGCTGGGCGAGGCCCTGATGTTCACTGGCCTTCGTTGGCGTCACCATCTTCGTACGCTGGGATTCCTGTCGGCCATCGTCGCCTTTGCGGTCATCTTTCCAGCGAGTTACATGCTTGAATTGACCGGTGGGCTGGGCGACGACGAGGACGCAACGGCTTCCAACACACCGGGCGCCAATTTGGAAACCAGACCTTCGTTCACACCAATGCTTCATCGGATGCATCCGTAACCTGGCTGGGCTTTGAGTTGGAAGCGGACTTTTCAGGCTACGATCTCGGCCTCGTTGCCCCCGAAAATCGAACGGCGGTTGCCGAAGCGGTACCCGAACCAGGGAGCAAAGACGCGTCCTCCTACATCGCGTTTGAATCATCGTTCAACGTTCAACTCGGCAAGAACCTCGACTCGCTGTTGGTGTTGCCGTTTATGTGGTACCTGTTGCCAGCGCTTCCCGTTGGTCAGTCCACGAAGGGCTTCGCCGGTGATGAGGAGGAGTGAGCGCCCACTCCGGGAATTGAACCCGGGTCGCAGGAATGACAATCCTGCATGATAACCTCTACACCAAGCGGGCTGTAGCACCTTGTCGGGGACGCAACCGCTATTTAAGCCGCGCCATGTGGGTGAAATGGGTGCCACCGTGGTGAAAGGAAAGACATCTGCAGAAAAATCGCGAGTTGAGGAAGAGCAATCGCAACTTGACAACATGCTGGGCGATGCTTTTGGCGACATTGGCGCCCTCGAACAAGCACCTGAAGAAGCGCCGTCTTCGTCCGAGGAACCTCCGGCACCGACAGGCCCCCCCTCAGGTCCGCCAAGTGGCCCTCCATCAGGTCCCCCGAGTGGACCGCCCTCCGGCCCACCCAGTGGGCCTCCATCTGGTCCGCCCTCTGGTCCTCCAAGCGGCCCTCCCTCCGGCCCACCCTCTGGTCCACCCAGCGGCCCTCCATCAGGTCCTCCATCAGGCCCGCCCGCCGAGGCGAAGCCCGAAGCATCCACGGACGAACCTGCCCCGGAGGAAGCAGCGGCAGAAGCAACCGTCGAAGAAGCAACCGAACCCGAGACAACCTCATCCTCACCGAAAGAACCCGCTCAGGCCGATCCTCTCCTGGCTGCCGCTGCAGAGGTGGCAGCGCCCGAGTCCGCTGAAGTGGCCGCCCCGAAAGAGCCGCCCGTTGCTCCAGCGCCCGTTGAGGCTGAACCCGTGGTCGAAGCCCCGTCTGAACCTTCATTGGAAACCGACGACGGCGCTGCTGCCGAGGTGGCAGTTGACCCAGCAGAGGTTGACCAAACGACGCTCGACTTGCTGGCAGAAAAGGAAGCCGAACTTGAGCGTCTTCACATGGAAAACGCTCGCCTGCGTCAATCCGTTGTTGGAGCCACGGAAGTGATTGAGGAACTCGAGGAGCCACCGATGCCACCGCTGGTGGAAGACAACATCGTGATTGCACCTTACATCGTTTCGGACTTCGTTCGATTGGGCAAACAGCTCGATCGAGATCATTTGGTGAGGGCCACAATGGGTTCCCTGGCCATGATTCACCCGGAGCGACCTGACGTCATGATCGCCACCAAGCACATGGTTACCCTCCCGCGAATGAACGAGCGTAGCCTTTGTGCCGCACCGCTGGGCTCCACCTCACCGCGAGGTGCACCGACCGACTGGCACGTGCTGGAAGTGGTCTTGGCATCGGTGGCCATGGTGACCGGTGGCCCCGCTGCCGTCATTCACATGCATGGTCCTCACACCACGGCCGCCAGTTGCGAACAAGACCTCGTCCTTCTCACCCCCATCGATGAACTTGGCAAGCAACACATCGGGAAGATCATCATTGTTGATCCCGATCCCGCCCATCCCGAAGATTACCTTCGACAGGTGGCCGAGGCCTTGAACCAAGGTGGCATGCGATGCGTGGTCGTTCGTGGCAACGGCGCCTACGCTGTCGGTGCCGATTTCGACCAGGCCTGGGCGAACGCCGCCATGCTTGAACACAGCATGCAGATTCACCTGCTGGCGCGCCAAGCCAACCTCAAAATCTGATTTCTTTATACCAACTCATCCGCCTTTACCGGTGGTCGTGAGATGATGCCAGGTACGATGTGTGAACAACCCCGACATTCGTCTGAAGGGGTTCGCTTCGCGCCTTCATATACTGTAGGCAAATCACACGCCCAGAGGTGAACTACCATGCAAAACGAAAAATTGTTTGAAGTTGAGATTGCAGACGCATCGGGCCACTCCACGGTCCAGATGTCCCAAAACGAAATCGCCGAGAAGGCCAACCAAACCCAAGGCTCCTGGGTGTTCGTGAACGACCAGCTCGTCAGCGCCGCTGACATCGCTGACATGAACTTGGAAGCCGGCAGCCGCATCCGCTTGATGCCCGGTCTTGTGGGTGGCCAAGACGCACCGACCTTCGTGGTCGAGATTGCCGACAGCACCGGCCACACCGAGGCCGTGATGACCCAAGCAGAACTTGCCGAGAAGGCCAGCCAAACCCAAGGCTCGTGGGTGTTCGTGAACGACCAGCTCGTCAGCACGACTGACATTGCTGACATGAACCTGGACGCCGGCAGTCGCATTCGCTTCATGCCCGGCTTGGTGGGTGGCAGCGACGCTCCGCTGTTCGAGGTTGAGATTGCCGACGCCACCGGCCACAGCACGGTTCAGATGTCGCAGGCTGAGGTGGCCGAGAAGGCCAACCAAACTCAAGGTTCCTGGGTGTTCGTGAACGACCAGCTCGTCAGCGCCGCTGACATCGCAGACATGAACCTGGACGCCGGCAGCCGTATCCGCTTGATGCCAGGCCTTGTGGGTGGACGTGCCTGCTGAACCCCATGTTCGGCCCGTGGACGTCCGAGGAAGAGGATCTTCTCGTTGAACACATCGAACTTGGTTGCAGTTTGGCGTTCATCGCCGATGCACTCCACCGGTCCGTTCAAGCAGTGGGCATGAAGATGCTCCAACTCTACCAGCAGAAAAAGTGGGGAGTTGGTGGTCATGTCCGCCATTAAAGGCTCTCGACCTACGAGGCTGGACAGGAACGCATCGGGCAATGAAAGGTTCAAAACAGGATGCGAGGTCGCGACGGCTGGAGAGAGACGTATGGTTGAACTCGTCGACTACAAGTGCGCCAACTGCGGAAACCTGGAATCGTTCCACCGAGAGCGAAACGGGATCAGCTGCAAGGCTTGCGGTTCTCGCATCTTCATGAAACTCCGCCGCCACGGCACCAAGCGCCTGAACGCCGAGTGATGGCCTTCGCTCGCAGAGTTCAAAGACCATGGTCCGACCTCACACTCCATGAGCGTCTGGCTTGAGCAATACAAGCCCGTTCTGTTCGATGACCTTCTCACCTCACAACAGGTCATCGACGCCCTCAAGCACCTCTCGCTGCAGGCCAACCCGCCCCATCTTCTTCTGTCCGGTCCAACCGGCTGTGGAAAGACCGCTGCGCTTCAACTGGTCTGTCGCCAAGTGCTGGGGCCGTCATGGCGGGCCACCACCCACGTGCTCCAAGCTCGGGATTTGGACAAGACGTCCGGAGCGATGGCCAAGTTTGAGGCCTTTCTGCGCCCCGAGGGCGCCGGTTCTGACGACACCCTCGCCGGGCGAACGAGTTTGGACGCCTTTGACCACAACATCAGCGCAAGCGCCGATGCATCACCGCCGCCTGCTGGCGAAGAATCAGCGCCGGCGGAAGCCGGGACCCTCGCTGCTGTTTCGCGCATCATCATCATTGAGGATGCTGACTACCTCGGGCATGCTCGACAATCCTACCTACGCCGCATGATGGAGGAGAGCAGCCGAAGTGCTCGCTTTCTCTTCACCACCCATACGCCTTCACGAATCATCGAAGCCCTCCGCAGTCGAACTCAACACGTACGGATGCCCTCCCTCACTCGCTTAACCATCGAACAGCGTTTGGAGGCGATTGCCACCGAGGAGGAACTGGTGCCTGCGCCCGGCGTCTTGGGCGACATCGCTCACGTGGCGAGCGGCAACCTGCGAAAATCAATTTTTACGCTTCAGTTGCTGGCGCAGCGGAATCTGCTAGGCGAGCGAAAAAACATCCAACTGTTGATGGCAAACAGCAGTCGCCGAGAGGTGCAATTGGTCATGGAGGAAGCCCTTCGAGGCCGCGTGCACGATTGGAAATGGGAACGTCAGGGCGAGAAGAACACCCGGGTTCTGAAGGGTGCCATGGGCGCGTTGGACCAGATGATGGCCGCCCATGACTTGGATGGACGAGGCGTGGTGGATCGCCTCCATCATTTCCTTGTCGCAGGACGAACCCACTATCCGGATGATTTGCTGGCTGCCCTGTTGGACGCGATTTCAGCGTGCGACATGCGCCTCCAGCGCTCGGCACAACAGCGCATCCAACTCGAGGAACTTCTCCATCGCATCTCAGAAATCGGTGACGTGTATTTACGCTCGCCCACAGCGCAACCGTCTTGAAAGGTCGCACATCAGCCGTTGTTGGGCGTGTAGCACAGCTGGATAATGCACCGGCCTCCTAAGCCGGAGATCGCGGGTTCGAATCCTGCCACGCCCGCCATGAAATTGGACAAGAGCCAAAAATCAGGCCGCTTTACACAAGGTCGGGGTTGGCATGGCGGACGAGGTCGAGACGGGTAGCAATCTCCCCGATCCGTACGGTCACGGTTTTGCTCGAACTGAAAACCCGCTCGAGCGCACCATGGAAAAATGGCAGCAACAAGAAGCACTTCGAATGCGCTTTGGCGTGGTGGCTCGGCATCCAGCCACCTTACTGGTTCGCCAACTCTTCGGTGCCAGTGTCGCCATCGTGGCGCTGTTGTCCATCACGCTCCCCAGTGTCGCACCTCCCAATCCGGGGTACGTGATGATGTTCTGGTTGGTTCCGCTTCTCGTCACGACCGTGCCGGCGTTGCTCGCCGGCGAAGCGATGTGGCAGTCCATTCAAGCACGTATTTCCCTTCGTGAAATTGACGACGAGAGCACCGGCGGAAAACTCTCGTTGCGCTCCCAACCGGGCATGGACCGAATCTTGGAAGGCCTGACCGATGTCCGCCGGCATAACATTCTGAACAGCCTGCTGGCCTTGACAGCGGTGTTTTTGCTCGGTTTGGCGACGGTGATCACCGAATCAACCCTCGTGTGGTACCTTTCCATCCTCGTGTCAATGACCTTTGGGTTTGCGCATTCGTTTCATTCCTTTTTCACCAGCGACGCTGTTCGTCAACAAGGTGATCACATGCCGTGCCTGGTGCATCACGCTCCGACCCACCACCCAACGCAGTTGGGTTCCATTCTTGGCGAACTCATCGTGCTCCACTTGGACCCCGACCTCCATCTCGATTGGCGCACATGGCTGAATGAATTCCGCGCCAGCATTCTGCCCGGCTACGATAAAGACCAATCGTGGGAACGCGTCCTCTACATCCTTCACCTGCACGCCAAGGGGGATTTGAGCGACAGCATCGCCATGGGTGAGCTGAGCGAGTTTATTCGCCCCGATGCCATCAGGGAGGTTTTGCTGGACGAAGAAGCGAAGTTCAACTGGCGTTCCCTTCAGCGTTTGTTGGCTCATGCACGTGTTTGGCAACCCAGCGCGTTCCGGCTGCTTGAACGGCTCCAACTCGATCTACTTTCGGGCACCCCGAGCATGCTCCGTTCGCCATGGCGCATGGATGTGGCTTTGGACCCTGAATGTGAAGACGGCACGGGCCACCTTTTCATCGCCTTGAACAATCAGACGTTCGAGCACGCCGTTGCACGGATTGAGGTGGTGTGTCCCGGCGGTGAACCCTTTGCTCGAGACCACCGATTTGAACTCCAAGCATGCCCCCCGCCGAGGCAGGCGGTGAGTTTGAACGCCGAGGGCGAAGACGACGCCCTCGATTGGGTACCACGCTACCTCCAGCAAGGCATCGTGTTGTGGCTGGGCGTTGCTTGGCCCGAGCGCGATGAAGTCGACCGCTACGTTCAGGTCATCCTCCGCGACGAAGATGGTGTTGTCATCGAATCCCGTGTGCTGCGAACCACCGTGAAGCGAGCTTCGGGCTTTCAAGTCCGCAGCAAAAACCGTCGCTTGGAGCGGGCGCGTACGTGGGCAAGTCGTCCACTTCCGAAAGTTTGAATGGAACGCAGTCCATTGAATGCTGGCCTTGCTCTGCTGGTGGGGGAAGCGCGCACCTTATGGCAGTCCTCCACTTCGGCGACACCGGGGGAGTTTGAGAATGGAAGCATGGGATGTGATTGTCCTCGGCGACGGACCCGCCGCCTTGCACGCCGCCGCTGAAGCAGCGAAATCAGGCGCGAGCACCTTGATGATGTCTTCAACCGGCCTGGGTGCCCCCGGCATGGCCTCGCTCGAGGGCCTTTCCGCACCGCTCCAAGAAGCCAACAACCGAAGCCACCGAGAGGACACCATTCGCTGCGGCGCATTCCTGTGCGACCAAGATGTGGTCGCCGAAACGACGGCCGGTGCCATCAAGCAGGTCGACTTACTTGAGCGCCGAGGCGTCAACTTCCGGCGAGACCAACAAGGCCTCCCTATCGTGCGAAAGGGAGCAGGTCATCAACAACCTCGAACAACCGATGCAGGGAGCGCAACGGCGCAGGCCATTCAACAGGTCGGCGAAGAGCAGTGCATGCGCCACGGCGTCATCCGTCGAGGTGACCAAGTTCCCCTCACCCTCGTTCACACCAAGCAGTCGGTTGAGGGCGTGGTGGCGCTTGACATGGTCAACGGCCGTATCATCGGCCTTCAGTGCAAAGCCCTCATCATCGCTGACGAAGGGTTCGAAGGCGCCTTTTCCTCAGGCGTGGTTGGCCTTGGTATGGACATGGCCTTCCGAGCAGGTGTTGCGCTCCGTGACATGGAATTCATGACTCACCACCCGCTGACCATCAAGGGAACCAATGTGTTCTTGCCCACCGGGCTCCTCCTCGACGGAGCGAAACTCCACGAGGCGTCCGGTGCCGCCATTGAAGCGGACGAATCATCCTCCCTCGCCATGACCCACGCCATCAATGCCGCCGTTCAACCGGTGCTCGACGCCCGCAACATGGGTCAGCGTGCAGCCTGGTGGGGCTCGTTGTTCCGCCTCGTGAAGCAACGCACGGGCATCGACATGAACCGTCAAACCGTCCCCCTCGGCCCGGTCGTGGGACACACCATCGGAGGGCTGCCCGTCGATGGTAACGGCCGTTGCGTGGTCGGCACATGGGCTCGCTGGTTCACCGGCCTTTACGCCGCAGGAGACGCTTCGTGCACCGGTCTTCACGGTGCTGCACCGTTGAGCGGCAACCGACTTCTTGACGCCTTGACCTCGGGCGCCGCCGCTGGACGCCATGCGGGCGAATGGGTAGCGGACCGGAAATTCAGTACGGCCTCCGGCCTTGAATCGGCAATCCAAGACGGTCAGGCCGACCTCTCGGCCATGATGGAAACCGGCGATGCAACCCACGTGGTGCGCTGCGGGACAGTCAGTGCCAACCTGCAGGCCGCCCTCGCCGCTACGACATCGTTCACCGCTGACAGCATGACCAGCCTCCTGACCAAACTGGAGCAGATCGGTATCACGGCCGAATCCCTTCACCTCGACCAGCACTCCTTGATTGCGAACACCAACCTCCTCGAAGTGCTGCGAACCCAAGCCGCCGTCCGTTTGGTGACCGCTTCGGTGCAGAGCGGCTTGGCACGAGAAGAGACGCGTGGCTCGTTTGCTCGTGATGATTTCCCCGACGCCAACGACGACTTCCTCCACCACATCACGGTGGACCACGAAGGTTCACTCGGCACCCTCGCCATCAAGAAGGGAGCGGGCGGCCATTGGGTCCTGCCCCCACAATGAAGAAAGACATCGGCGCTGCTGCTCAAGGCATGACCACGCTCTTTGAGCACATTCTTTCGGGCGAGATTCCATCCCACCAGGTCGCCAAGGGCGATGGTTGGTATGCCTTTCTCGACATTTTTCCCCGGCGTGAGGGGCACACCCTCGTCATTCCAACCCGCCCTGTGCAGCGCTTGGCAGCGTTGACCCGAGAGGAACGGTCAAGCCTCATGGACGGCGTGGCCGACGTGCAACACCGTCTCGGGCGACAATTTTCAACCTCGGACTTCACGGTCTGCGTGCATGATGGACCGCTCGCAGGCCAAGAGGTTCCACACGTTCACGTTCATGTCCTCCCTCGAACAATGGGCGACGGCGGTGGCACCTTGATGGCCATGTGGCCTCCTAAGGCAACCGCTGAACCCGACCATGAGAGCCTTGGCTTGCTGGCTTCCGCCCTTCGAGAGGTGGCATGATGGCGGCGTACGACCCGTCGGGTGAAATCGAACTCGCGCTTGACCCCAACGCCGTCCCTGTCCTTTCTGCCTCGGCTGAAAACCTGCAAATCGACAAACTTCTCTCTGCTCCCTTGCCCACGTACGATGCTGCCGTTCCTGGGTCGTTTATCTGGACTAAGCTTGCGTTTTGGATGTGCAGGCGGGTGTCCAGCGTTCAATTTCGAACCACGTCATCCACAACCCTCGTACCTCAATCGGCGCGTGGCTCGGGTGCCATGTGTTGCGGGTGGCACACCAACGGGCTGATGGACCCGCTTGCTATCTTCCTTCAACATCCGAAGGAGTTCGTTGTTGGGGCTCGCCACGACCTCGTCACCCGCCCGCTTCTCGGCTGGTGGACCCGAAAGTTAGCGGTTCAACCGGTCGTTCGCAAGGCGGAACTGTTGCGAGGCGGTTGCACTGAGGAGGAAGCCATGCATCTCAACGGGCGTTCCTTGTTGGCGCTGGCCAACGGGATTGCCCATGGTTTTGGATGCGTCTTGTTCCCCGAAGGCACGAGCCACAGCCTTTCGCACATGGTTCGGTTCAAGACCGGCCCAGCCCGAACGGTGCTGGCAGCGGCCGCGTTGGCCAAAGCGAACAACCTCCCGCTTCCCCACATGGTTCCGGTCGGCCTTCATTTCCGTCGACGAGAACTGTTTCGAACCGACCAGTACATCGAATTTGGTGAACCCATTCAACTGACGGACGACATGGTGCCCGACGAGATGGTCGCCGCTGTGAGTGAGGGCGGCTGGATTGAACCTCCGGCGGAAACGGTCCATCACCTTCGGGATGAACTTGAAGCACGCCTCCCGCGGATGACACCCGAGGCAGCCTCCTGGCCTGAACATCGCGCCGTCCACTTGACCGCACACGCCGAGGCGATCGCGGCGGGCCGACGCCTGACGTCATGGCAAGACGAGGTGCACGCAGCCCGTGAGGTTCGCGACGTATGGCCCGGGCGCACACGCTCGTTTCCGCCCGAACCGATCACCGGTGCACGATTTGAGCAGGCCAGCGAAGCCGCTGAACTTCTTGAGAAGCATGGTTTGGACGGCCGGGATTTGGGTTCCGGTGGCCGAGTGTTGAGAAAGGCCAGTTGGGGTCGTTTGCCTTCAGCCCTGTTGTCCATTGCTGTGTTCCTGGCCCTTCTCCCGTTTTCGGTGACGTCGCTCGGCCTCCAAATCGCCCTCGGCCGTCTTCTTGGTGACTCGACCGACGAGGGCTTGGACGCGAGAACGAGCTACCAGTTTTTGGCCGCTTTCTTCGGCTCCCTCCTGATCTGGCCGTTCATCGCCGCTCTTTGGACCGGCATCGTGTGGTTCGCTCAGAATGACCTCGCGACGGTCATGGGCTGGAGCACGGGGTGGCTGGAATTGAGCGGGGGCTCGCCTGTCGCTGGACTGGCGCTGGTCTACGTCTTGTGCTTCCCCGTGTTTTGGGCCAGCGGGAAATCCTTTGCTGCGGCGTGGGACGTTTGGGTGGACAGCCGGAAGGCGTGGACACGCTTCCGTTTCCCCAGCGAAGGAAAAGCGCGACTTGCGCACTTGGTGATGGAAATAACCTCCTGAACGGTTGATTCAAACGGGATGAGAATATCGGGTAAGGCATGACGCCCGACGAGACCGTCGACCTCCTCAAAAAATGGCTTTCTGAGGAGCGTCTTTCGGCCAAGGCGCAAAACGACCCGAGGGCCCATGCGCACTTCCTCGTCCGCTACCACAGCCGCAAGCAGGGCCACATGTTCGCCATCGTGGTGCCCAAGGACCGCGACCTCGTCGCGGTGTCCAGCATGACCCGGGTCGATGAAGGTCAACAGAAGGAGATGAAAGACCACATGGACGATGAGGACAGTGACTGGTCCGAGTGGATCCATGAAAGCCGCCTCCATCTCATCCGCACGGGTGTTGATTGGGTGATTCACATGGGGCATGCCGGTGAGAAGAAACCCGGGCCACTCCAGGCCTTCAACGTCAGCCTTCCCATTTGGTTTGACGGACTGACCAAGCACGAGTTCATGAACAGCCTTCGCCGCCTGTGGTTGGCCAAACTCGCCCTCATTCACGAGATCAAGTATTCCTACGGCCCCGGTGTCGGAAAGCCCGGGCCCGTCGATGACTGGGCCAAATCCAAGCCCACCAACGACGGCCAATCCGTGCCGGAGGACATTCGCCCCGCTGCAGAGATTGAGTTCGACGAGAAGATGTCGTTTGGCTCTGGATTTGACCCCTCTGAATGGGCATGAACACTCGCGTTCTGCGGCCGTCTTGAGCCGGGCGGTCAACGATCTCACTTCGTAGGCGCAATCCCCCGAAACATGACCGATAGGGGGCGCGGTTAAGTATGATTAGATTCACGAGAAAACAGAGAAGTCCGGGGTATACCTATGCGTCAAAAAATGAAATCCATCAGCCTAGCCTCCATCATGGTCCTGTCCGTGATGTCGTCCTTGTTGATCGCCTCTGTGTCGGTCAGCGCCAGCACCGTCGTGATCACCGAAGCCATCCAGATTGTGGACGGCGGCACGTCATCCGACCAGCAGGCAGCGGTTGGCTCGGACAGCTCCGGCAACGTGCACGTTGTGTGGACGCGAAACAACCTCCACCTCTACTACTCGATGATTTCGCCTCGTGGCGAGACCCTGATCGATGCGACTCAAATCACCAACTCTGGACTTCACAAGATTTGGCACCCCGATCTCGCCGTCGACGAGTTTGACCGCATTCACGTCGTTTGGGCCGACAAAGCCGGCCAGCACGCCATCATGTACACGGCCCTTTCTCCCTGGGCTGCGCCCATGGACGGCATGGCTTCCGACGACGGGACCATCACGGCCATCGACGACACCATCATCTCTCGCCGCTCTCAAAACCGAGACTGGCCCGCCCTGGATATCGACAGCCAGAACAACGTCCACATCGTGTGGCAGGACAACTACGACGAACTCGGTCGTTTTTTCAACCAGCCTCAAATCTACTACTCCATGATTCAGCCCGACATCGGCTCCGGGGCCATCGTCACCCTCTTTGACGACACCCTCTTGACGCCCATCATCGGCCACAAGGGGCACCCTGACGTGGTCGTCGACGCCAACGACTACGTTCAGATCGCTTGGGACGACACCCGCGGCGGTAAGGTCGAGTTGGCCTTCATCGTCGACACCTCGGGTTCAATGTACTCGGAATGGGCTGACATCTGCACCGTGATTTACGGTGGCAACTTTGCCAGCGGCCCTTACTTCCAAGGCATCAAGCCCATGCTCGAAGAAGGCAACATGACGGTGTACGAGACCATTTACGGTCTTGGCAACACCCTCCCCGGTGCGGCCAGCTCCGGCAACTGCCAGGGCTACAACCAGAACACCGGCCCACGAACCACGCCGCTTGGCCAAACCCCCGGCGACGATTCCGGCGGTATTCGCAAGTTGCCGGGTACCATCTACAACGGCAACACGTACTCTGGCTACTCCGGCGAAGACTGGGGTCCAGGTTCCAACTGGGCCTGCCTCTCTTGGAAGGACGCTGCCGGCAACGTGCCAGGCAACCCGCCCACCCAGGCCGACCACCGCTGGAACCCCAACGCCACGAAGATTGTGATTCCCGTGTCCGATGAAGGGCCCAAGGACGGCGACCCGTCGCAACAAGCCGACGACAAAGCCGCCATTCAGGAGGCGCACGACAACTGTCTGCTCGCTGGCGTGATTCCTGTCGGTCTGTACGGCCAGGGCTACGGTGGCGCAGGCAACATCCAATCTCACTTTATGGACCTCGTTCAGTGCCCCAATGGCATCGTTTCGACCCAAACCCGAAACTGCCCCGGTAACACCTTGGCCAACACCGACGCCGGTGGCCAGGCCTACGAGTTCCCCTCGGGAACCGGAACGAACCAGATGGCACTGCTCGTCGAAGCCATGGTCTACATCTCTACCAACAACTCCCGTGAGATCTACATGTCCGTTCTTGACCCCTACGCCAAGATGAACAACGACCCAAGTTTCACACCAGGTCTGCCCGGCCACTCCTCATCGGGCGGCAACTACGCCGAAGACACCGGTGCTGGGGCTGACGGCCACTTGGTCGTCGTCAACGACACCCGTGTCACCATCGACGACGCCTATTCCTTCCACCCCTCCATCGGTGTGGACAACCAGGGCAACACCCACATCGCCTGGATGGACGGCCGAGACTACGGTTTCGAAAAGGATGTGAACTACGAAGTCTACTACACCAAACTCCGACTTCAGGGCGCTGGCGCTTGGGACGGTGCGGATGAAGGGCTGTCCACCTACGCCATCAAGAAGATCAACGACACGCCAATCTCCAACGTTGAGGGCAAGAACGGCCTGCCCCCAGCATCACCGTACTCCGGCAACTCGGTCTTCCCGTCCTTGCTGACCGACGACCAAAACAACGTTCACATCGCATGGGTTGACTCTGGCAACCTCTCGGCCAACGAAGAGATTCTCTACACTCGCTTGAACCAGACCGACCTGACCGGGGATGGCCTGATGGCCCTCGACCCTTGGGAGGCAGTAGCGGTCACCTCGTGGAACTCCAACAAACTCGGGCCAAACAGCGGTCGGCAGCCGGCCATCGGTATGCCGCCAGCGTTCTCCAACGACTTGGGTAGCGGCGCGCACATTGCGTGGTCCGACACGAACACGTGCGGTGATGAAGGTAACAACAACCGGTTCACCATCTGTTATTCCCACGTGTTGACCGGACAAGTCGATGTTGAGTTTGACGAAGGCGAGACGTTCTATCACGTGATTGAACCCGGCCAGCAAACCATCTACAACATGACGATGAACAACTCCACGCCCGGTCCAAAGGACCTCGTGGCTGACACCTACGGGCTCAACATCTCCGGTGTGCCGATGAACTGGACGGCGAACCTCTACTTTGCTTCCAACCACTCGAGCATCTTCCCGGACACCCCGATCTTCCTGGAAGGCGGCGAGGACGTTCGCTTCTATATGCGTGTCCAAGCACCGTCGATTTACCAGGCCAACGGCGACGAACTCGCTGAGATTCGGGTCACGGCTCAGTCGTACAAAGACCCAGCCATCCAGAACGACCTCATCACGCTGACCTTGATGGACGTGGTTCACGGCATCAACCTCGACACCTCGCACAGCATGGCTGACATTGAACAGGGCGACACTGCCATCTTCTCCATCACCATCACCAACACCGGTAACGTCCACGACGCCTTCGTCTTCTGGGACCCGAACAGCCTCGAAGGCCAGCAAGAATGGCTCCTGCCGTTTGGATGGCAGGTGAACTTCCCCATCCGTGTCGAGCTTGACCCCGGTCAATCGGTCACCAAGAACCTCGAAGTCTTCGTACCGACCTCAGAAGACCCGGGTGCCTTCGTGATTTACGTGAAGGGTTGGTCAGAGGGCGAACCCATCAAGTCCGTTGAAAAGGGAACGTATGACATCCTCGAGCTCGGCGTTTTCGTGTCGATTCGGTCAACAGGCAACATTGTGTTCGCTGTTGAGGATCGTTCAGAACAGGTGAAGCCCGGTGAGTGCGCTTCGTACGACGTTGAAGTCACCAAGAATTTCGACAGCGGAGAACTCGTTTTCGCAACGCCCGGTGCACCTGAAGCCAAGCCTGACGGCGTGGCCATGGACGCTTGGCGCCAAGAGAACTGGGTCGTGATGGTTGACTTTGCGAACGCTACCGGCTCAGCCGATGCAGGCGACGGCCTTGGCGATCCCATCGCTTGGACCATTCCCGGCAACGCTGAGAAGGTGACCAAGCGCGTCACCGTCCACGTCTGTGCTCCCTACAACGCCACCGCTGGACTTGGTCCCGCCATCACGCTGAAGGGCTACCTGGACGGCTATCCACGAATTTCAGACTCGGCCATTCTCTCCACCAACGTGGAACACGTGTTTGCGTTGGATGCAGGCATCGACCCTGACGTTGGTACCTCGATGAACGTGAACCCAGGCGACCAAATCACCCTGCCTTTCACGGTGACCAACGACGGAAATGGACCGGACCGGTTTGACTTCCGCCTGGCTCGTGTCATGGACGCCTTCGGTGTGGACGTCATTTGGGACATCGACATTCCTCGAGAGAGCCTGCAGGAACTCTCGCCCGGTACCTACCAGGCCTTTGACGTGCTCATGAACGTGCCAGACCGCGTGCCAGCCGGCCAGTACACCGTTGTGCTGCAAGCCTTCTCCGAAGAGGTCTACCCCGATGCCAGCGGTCGTGACACCCGTATTCGAGACACCGTGGTGTTGACCATCACCGTGGACGAATTCCACGACATGCAGATCTCAATGGACCCCACCGTCGACAACGCCGTCAAAACCTCCGCCCCAGGGCGCATCGTTCGGTTCACGTTCAACGTGACCAACAACGGCAACGTCCCCGATGTTCCAACCTTGAACAACCACACCGCTCAGCGCGACGGTGATTCGCTCCTGTGGAACGAACTTCCGGGCATGAACGTGCTCAGCAGCTGGGACGTTGACTGGTTCATCATGCGCCAAGTCAGTGCCGAACTCGTCGTTGAGGAAGCGTGTATTGCGATGCAGTCCACCGCTGCTTCCTACCCCGAAGACGCTTGTGTGTACCTTGAGGACATTGACGAGTGGCGCCTCCCCGAGATGGCACCGTACGAAACCATCACCACGGTGGCCGCCATTGAGGTGGGCACCGACGCGAAACTTGACACCCGAAGCATTGGTCTGAAGGTGGTATCGAAGTTTGGCGACATGGAGAACGATGGTGATCATGACGATTCGCCTGCATGGGACGGCGAAAACCTCGACACGAACGAGTTCATCGTCACGCTGCGCCTGCGCGCACCCAACCTCGAAATCAAGGAAATCATCATGCCACCGTCTACCTCGGCCGAGGTCGATTCGACGATTCCCATCGGCATCATCTTGCAGAACACCGGTAACGTCCACGCTACGGACATTGAAATCGTGCTGTGCGAATACGACGATGTAACCGACGAGACGACCAAGGAGATTCGCAAGAACGGTTGCGAGGAAGACCGTGTCGTGATGCGTCAAGTGGTCGGTGCGTTGCTCGCTCCTGACGACACCGAAGACGCCAAGGAGATTGAACTCTACCTGCTCTATCCGGTCACCGCCGGTAGCAAGGGCGTTTACGTCGTCGTTGACCCGATGAACCAGATCGTTGAATCGGATGAAGGCGACAACGTGAAGCCCATCCCAGAGCCGTTGGAATCCAACAGCCCGGTCTTCGACCTGGCCAAGGAAGTCGTCGGTAAGACGGCGCTGCCCTTTGCTGTCATCGTGTTGACCATTGCGCTCTTGGGCGTGGTTTACCTGGTCGGTAAGGGTCGCCGAGACGAAGTCAACAAGCGCCTGGCTGAACAGTCGTCGCTCGTGTCGGTGCTCTCGGACGAAGCCAACGTCTGAAGCGCATCACTTGGACTTCGGTCCGAGGTACCAGCGCAATTCGGTGTTGAGCGGAGCGGCAATGACCTGTCCTGAGCGGCGAGCGATTTGCTTCTCAAGCCTCGAGCGAAGCGCGGTGATGACATCACCCACATCTGCGTGGCCGACCAGTTCCTGCTGGACCAGCGCAGTGAGGTCGAGACGGTCGCCCGTGGCTTCAACCATGGTTTGGATGATGCTCCGCTCTTCGTACGACTCAAAGTCCGCTTCAACCGCCGCAGAAACTCGCTGACGGACATGCTGATGCAGGGAGATGAGGGCGTCTCGCTGGGCGTCCAACTCCTCGAGGACTGAAGCGAGGGTTCGCATGTGGGCCAGGCCTTCGGCCACAGCGATTTTTTTGCGCCCGCTGAGCGATTCAGCCACAGGCACGGAGGCCGGCGGCAGACTGCTCGAGAGGCGCATGGGGCCGCCTGCCGGCAGTTTTCGCTCTTCGCAACGGAACAGGTCCGGGCCGATGTCGACGTGAATCGACATGGCGCGTTCCACGGCGTAAATCGTTCTGGGGGGCCTCCCTTTTCTGACGGGACCTTCTTCTTCGAGACCATTCCGCCCTTCTCCAACTCTTTGAGATGCTTGACCACGGCCGGTTGGCTGACGCCCACCAGTTCCGATAATTGCATGGGGTAGTGGGGTTCTCGGGCGAGGCGTTCGAGGATCTGCCTTCGGACCTTGTTTTGGAGCAGGTAAAGGGCTTTGTCGATGTCGGTCATGCTTCTCAACCCGAGGTTGGGTAGTTAACCCACCTCTATGAACGCACCGTTTCTCTATTGCTCGTCCCAGTCTTTCCAAGGCGTCGCTGTTTCCAGCGGTAGAAGAGGTCGCCGGCGCTCGCTTGACGGCGGTCGACGTTCGTTGAACCGGTTGGGGCTCAGCGAGGGGGACGCCCTCGTCCCATGACGCAATGGCGGCGGCGTTGGCTGCATCTTGGATCGTTTCTTCGGGCGTGGTGCTTTGGTAGCGCACCGTTTTGGCGTGGTCCTGCGCCCCTTCCACATCGCCTCGCATCAGAGCATAGACCTGTTCGGTGGTCAGCAGTGAGCCGGCTGCAACGTCCTGCATCCCGTCAACGAACTGTTGGGACGGTTGCCGTTCGGCTGTTTTGGCGAACGGCGGGGCGACTGAGGGTTGCTGTTGGGCGTCATGTTCGCCCTGTGTGAACAAGGTGGGGTGGTCGGGGTTCACGTCCGTGATGGGAATCAACTGTCCTTCTGGCCCCACCATCATGACGCGAGGGGCCTTGCTTGGTTTGGAAGCGACGTAGACGATGATGGCCAAGGGCGTGGTCAAGACGCCCAAGCAACACATAGCGCCGCCCAACACCAGCCACGTCGACGACAACAGATCGCTCTGAATGTCATCAACCGGGACCAACCAGCCGGACGTTTCCGCACAGTCTTCTTCGCACGCCACAACGAGTGCATGCTCACCGCTCTCGTCCAGTTCCCAGGAAGCGACTTCGACGAAGGCTGTGCCGTCGGCGGCCATCGCCTGCCAGTCCAGCATGCACGACTGCTCTTCAAGCGCTTCTCCTGCCAGGGATGAACCCTCAACGCGGTAGAGTTCAACGCTCATGACAGGGTCATCTTTCAGTTGATAGAGGCGGTAGCAGGAACCGTTCAGCTCTCCCAATGCATGCGTTCCAGCGCCCACGTAGGGCTCGTCGTGGTGTTGTTCCCTCGGGTCCATGGCGGCGTTGATGGTCGAGGATTGACTCGACATCATGACGGCCCCAAGCAGCACCATGACAGCACCGGCTACGGCAAGGCGAAAGCCCCAGGGGGAACGCTTTGCAGGCTCAGGTGCTTGCATCATCGCTTTCCAGACCCTCTTCCTCCATAAGGCTCGCTGATGAACTCAAGCAAGGCCCAAGTCGTTCAGTTTCTCAGGGAGGTAGGTGTCGGTGACGAAGTCCAGCCCGTACTTCGCCAGCGATTGCTGCTCAGCCTTTTTGCCGAGGTCCAGCATCATGTTGATCTGTTCTTGCCACCATGAATCGGCAAACCTCGGGTCGGACAATTCTGCCTTGAGCGCGTCCACGTCTCGCGATGAGAGGTCGTCGCTGGGCAGGTCGTAGGCTTCGATGTCGTCGGACGTGATGCCGAGGTACGTGGCGGTGGGTGTGGCCAAGTATTCCGAAATGTGGGCGGTCTTGATGGCGCCGTAGGCGATGGACGCGAAGATTCTGAACGACCAGGGGTCACCGTCGAGGAAGACCACGACGGGCAGGTCCCATTCTTCGCTCATTCGCTTGAGAATGCGGCGCGTGGAACGGGCGGGTTGCCCCTTGAGGTGAACGAGGGCGCAGTTGAAATCCTCGTCAAAGCCGTTTTCGATGAGACGGTCAAACATACCACCGGTTTCGATGGCCATGATGAAATTCACATCGTGTTCGAGCAGTTCGATCTTTTCTTCTTCCACGTTGTAGGGGACGCCGTAGCCCGAGTCGCCAACGTCGTCGCGGGCGTTGATGCGCATCCATTCGCCTCGGCGGTTTCGTTCTCGGATGGTCACGTTGCCGATCATACGGGCGCCGTCTTCCTCAGGCCGGAGTTTGAAGTCCTCACGCAGACACTGGGTTACGACTTCCAAATCCTCGGCGAGGTTGTTGGATTCGTTCTGCGAGGAAAACTTGCCAAGCCCCCAACTCTCTGAGATGTAGTACATCTCTCTGAGGGTGGAGGATTTGTTGGTGTTGATCATCTCTTCAATGAATTCCACGACATGGAGGGCACGAAGCAATTGCTTGGCCGAGCCCAGGCTCGTCGCGTCCCGAACCGAACGCTTCTTGCCGTACTTGTAGACGCCCAACGTCTTGTCAAAACCGATGTTGTTCTTGGTTCGGACGGGCAGCGTCATGGTGGGCGGCTCGCCCTTCACGATTTTGTCGTACATCTCCGTGACCACTTCATGGAGTGCGGCCTTGGTTTCTTCTGGCGTGTGGCTGGCGGACATCATGCATCACTCCCGAACCCCATCAGGGTTTGTTGGCCCGAAGGTTTCGGCGCCTCATCTGCGGCAGGCTCTGACGCAACCGCCTCCTCGTCGCCAGCGGAGGTTGGTTCCCGGGCCTCGGTCGCGGGCTCAGTGACGGCCTCGGTGGCAACCTTCGCTACCGTCTCCCTCGCCGGCTTCGCGCGCTTCCTGTCGGCGAATTTCTTCGAGCAACTTTTCGTCCATCTTTGAGGCACCGATGACTTCCTGGCTGCCGCGATAGAACACGTCGGTTTCCGTCCAGTCGCCTCGTTCAAGGCCGCTGAGCGCGTAGGTGATGGTCGTGGTTTGGCCCGGCTCGAGGGTGTCAAGTTTCCAAGCCCACACCCCCGTCGCTTCTTTGCGACCGCCCGCGGTGTTGTTCTCCATGGTGGCGCCTTCACGTTCAGGCCACGACGCCAGCAAGGTGTAGGCTCGGGCCCTCGAGGTGTAGTTGAACAGCGTGATGGTGACGTCCGTCATCTTGGTCGCTTTGTTCCATTCCGTGGAACTCTCGGCGATAACAGCGCCCATGATCCTCGTGATGGAGCCGGCCAAATCAGGGACAGGTCGCTTGAGGATGGCAGCCGACTTTTCGGCGATGGCCGGTATGATGTCGTTGACCAACTCGAATTTTTCTTGCACCTTGACCATTTTTTTCTTCTTCTCAAGGTGCTTTCTGAGACCGCGCCCCATCTCGAGCATGGCCTTGCGAACCTCGTCCATGACCTCGCCGTTGTCGGCGAGGGCTTCCTTGGCCTCCGAGGTGAATTGGACGTTGGTGCTGGCAAGGTGAACGAGGATGGCAGCAGGGCCTTTGGGCACGCCGCGACCACCGGCTTGGTCCAGGCCGTACTGGCGCCAGTCCACCGATTCGATGGCTTTCGTGAGCAAGCATCCGCCCTGCTGGTACATCAGCGGGACGCGATTGGCAAATCGAAGCACTTCGACGGGTTTGTCGGCGGCCATCCCGTCGCCAAAGATGAGCCCGACCTCCACTTGGTAGGGGTTGCCTTGGGAGACCGTGGGTGAGCGCGTCATCGTGGTGACGAAGCGTGAATCGATGGTCTTGGACAACCCCTTCTGGATGAGCAGTTCTTCGATGGGCGAGAGGCAGTTGGTGGGCGGGTTGAGCAACTTGACCGGCTTGCCGCCGAGGTGGCGTTCGCCCTGAAACGCTTCGAGGAGGGCGCGAATTTGCTCGGGCTTCATCGATTTCGGCTTGGCCTTTTCTTCCACCTCGGCCGCTTCGAGCAGCTGCTTGGCGGCTCGGGACGAGACGCCTGAGAAATTCTTGTACAGGAAGGAAGTCATGCGGCTGTCCGTGGATTCGGTGCACATGCGCTGCAAGGTACCCAAGTGGATGCCGTGCGGGTGGGGCTTGATGCTCTCCACCTTTCGGGGCAGCCGCTCGGTCACCCTCGGCCAGTGGTGAACCTCACCGTCAGGGTCCTCGAAGGTGATGTCGGCGTGCGGGTTGACGATGCTGGTCATCCGGAGGTACTGGTAGACGCTTTGTCGTCCTCGCTGGTACTTGGCCTTCATGCGACAGGTGATTTCGAGCCCGTGTTCCTTCATCTCGCCGTTGGGGAGTTCCCAGAGTTCTCGACCCTCGTTGGTTTTCGTCGCCTTGTTCTTGCGGGTGTCCAGCCCGATGTCGACGATGGCCGCTGAGGTTTCCGTGGCGATTTTGGAGCGAACATGCGTTTTCCGACCGGTTGTCAACTGGCTGTACATCACGACGCCGGTGATCCCGATGCCTTGCTGACCCCGAGACTGACGAATGGCGTGGAAGCGAGAACCGAACAGCAACTGACCGAACACCTTCTCGATGCTGCGCTTCGGAATGCCGGGACCGTTGTCCTCGGTTTGTAATTCGATGATGTTCTTCTTGTCGTCGATCTTCGTGATCTTGACGCGAATGTCCGGAAGGATACGTGCTTCTTCGCAAGCGTCCAGTGAGTTGTCAACCGCTTCTTTGACGGCGGTGATGAGGGAACGGGTGAGGGAGTCAAACCCGAGGAAGTGCTTGTTTTTCTCAAAAAATTCTGAAATGGCGACTTGCTTTTGGTTGCTTGCCATGCGTTCTGCGGTCCCTGCCATGGGTGTTCACCTCCACCGGTCCTCCTCCGTCTTGACGACGTCGGGCCGACAGATGACCGTTCCCGTCCTTTGAGGGATTATAATCTCCACAGGCGGAACGGCATGAAGAAGGGCAAAAAGCGGAGACAGCGAGGACTTCCGCTCACGCAAACAGGTCGGGCGCCCACATGCTGATGTGACCGGTGAAGGCTGAAGCGGCCACGGTCAACGGGCTCGCGAGGTAGAGTTTCCCGGGCCCGCTTCGGCCCTGGAAGTTCCGGTTGATGGCAGAGACTGTAACCTGTTCGGGCGTGATGGACACACCGGGTCCAGCGCCGATGCAAGCACCGCAGCCAGGGTCGATGAGTTTCACACCCACCTCGATGAAGAGGTCGTGCCAACCCATGCGTTCGGCCAGGGCCTTGACTTGGCCTGAGCCGTACTGGATGTAGAAGTCCACGCCGTCCTTGACCGTCAGGCCGGCGTCCTTGGCCGCCTGGCACACCTCGGCGTAGTAGGCGATGTCGTCTTCCTTCCCAGCCGTGCACGAGCCACCGTAGGCGATGTCCACGGCGACGGTGCCGATGTCGGCGATGTTGGCGCCGTTCGTAGGGTCGCTGGGAATGCCTTCGTCGGGGTTGCCCGGGTGGGCCACCATGGGGACGATGGATGAGAGGTCGATGGTGTGGACACCACCGTCGTAGTGAGCGCCTTCGTCCGGGGCGACCATGCGAGCGCGCTGCTCGTCTTCGGAAAGGTGGGGCTGAGCCTTCAGCATCCAGGCCATGAGCGCATCGTCGGCCTCGCAGATGCCGGTGCGGCCGGAACATTCGGTGGCCATGTTGCACAGGGTGGCGCGCTCGTCAACCGACAGGGAAGCGAGACCTGGGCCGCCGAATTCCATGCTGCGGTTGAGGGTCAATTCCTTTCGAGCGTGGTCGGCGAGGATGGCGAGGATGACGTCCTTGGCCGTGCAGCCGTGGTGGAGTTCGCCCACGAGTTCAAAGCGGATGGATTCAGGGACTTTGACGAACGTGAAACCGGCGCTGACGAGGTTGGCGTATTCGGTGGCCCCCACGCCCCACGTCAGGGCGTTGGATGCGCCACCCATGCAGGTGTGCGAGTCGGTGGCTTGGATGAAATCGCCGATCTCGATGAATTCCTCTCGTGCGACCTGATGGCAAATACCCGGTGAGACGCCGTCGACGGCCGAGTAGTCTCGCACGCCGGCGTGCTGCTGGAAGGCCACTTGCAGGTCTCGCAGCGTCTGCACCTTGTGCATGAAGGGCACGAACTTCGGGTTGTGCTGCGCGTAGAGCAGGTGGTCTTCGAACACGGCAAACTTGTCGGGGTTGGGCAAGGTGTAGTCTTCGCCGTATTCTTCCTGAAGGAAGGTGTGAACTTGAGCGGTGGTGAACTCGTGGGAGTAGCCGCCTTGGACCTGAGCGATGACGGGGTCGCCCGGCTTGACGCACTGACCTTCGGGCTGACCGACCAGGTTGCGGCTGATGATGTGCTCTGCCATCGTCATGGGGCGCTGGCCGGTGTTGAGCGGGGCGAGGTCCAACTCGCCGGCCTTGAGGGCCTTGGCGAAGGGGAACAGGCCGCCGTGCTCAACGATGAGTTGGGTCACCGGGTCGTAGCGACCGGTGAATTCGCTCAGCGGGATGGATTCACCGTTCTGCAGGCGCTCCAACATGGTGTGGTCGCCCATGAGCTGACCGAGGTTGATGTTGTTACGCTCGTGAATGGGTGCAAAGGAGGCGGCGATGACGATGCTGATGCCAGCCCATCGCTCGCACTGAGCGGCCGTTTCTCGGCTCGAGCCGGTGCCTTTGCGTTGGCCGGACACGATGACTTCGAAGTTACCGTCCTTGAGGGCGTTCTCTCGAAACACGCGCAGGCCGTTGTGCATGAGGCCGGCGTAGGCGTTTTTGGCGATCTCTGCAGGGTCGTGGTCGAAGCAGACCCACGCCGGGGTCATGACGTCGGTGTTGATGTCGTCGAGCAGGTCGTCGACGGTCAAATCCTCCATGCGAAGGTCGAGGCCGTCGTAGAGCTGCTGCTTGATGAGGGCCAAATCCTTGGTGAGGAACAGCACGCGCTTCCCCGGTGTCAGGGCGATGTCTTGCGGTGGTCGGTTGCTGCCCATGATTCCCCCTCAAGCCGGTTCACGCGTCACCCGTTCATAATCGGTTCGGGGACGCAAGGTGGCGTTGAGGACCCGTGAAGCACTCACGGTATCTTTTTACCGCAAATAATTACTTTCTCACGCAATTCGTTCCACATTCTTCTCGAGCAGAGGGTAGCGTGTGTGAGGGGGGACTGAACACCCATTATTCCGTCGTCATAATGTCTGAGGAGTTTGTGAGAGAACCCTTTACGATTTCATGGAAATGATATGTCGGATTAAGATCGTTTAAACTTCATTCAATGACTATATTCTTAAAAAAAGATTGCCTTAAAGCGTTGAATGAGACCTGATTTTTTGCAATCACCCAAATCGTTTGAACCAAGATTTTTTCTAATTCTTTCTTCAAGAATCTTGGAGAAAATCAAAAGACATCAATTGAACCATCGACTCATAAGAACACCTATGGTTTCCACTTCTTCTCCCATTCCGTTTCGAGATTTAGAAACTGGATTTACGATCAAAGAAGAGAGAATCCATTTTGAAACTTTTGCAAGTGACCCTTAAGGAAGACGAGCCCATTCGTGATATTCCCATTGAAATCGGTACTGGAAATTATTATATTGAAAAGCCCAATCAGAAGGGTCTCTCCGCGTTGCTATCCATTTGACGTTCCTTCAAAAAATTAAAAATTTGGACACAATTTGACATTTGAATCCATTCGGAAAAATCCTAACAAAACGTTTGTACAGGTATGTGCCTCCTTGAGTGTTTGGTCGGTTTTTGTTAACCAACATTCCGTGATAAGAATGTAAAATCTATCATTTTTAAATTCCTTGAGAAAGAAAATTTTCATAAACAATGTATCCCAACAAACCCTTCAAATTTCGCCCATTGGTTGAGTTTGTCAAAAAATGTCTTGTATTCATAGGATCCCAATCTTCAAGAATCAGACAAAGTTTCATCCATAAGAAGAGAAATTATCGAAGAAGACAGGAAATCAATTTCAGGGAAATCCTGTGATGTCACCAATTTGAAGTTGGCCTGATGGAAATCTCCAAAAATTCAAATAATTTTTCCGATTGGTGTGGATTGGCAGTGGCATCGTTGGGAAGTTTTCAATGCAAGGAATTTTGGTATGATGGGCATTCTTCATGAATTGTTCAAAAGATTGAATGATTGATTCTAGTTTCCAATATCATCTATGGAGTATATTTCCCAAATTGAGTCTGAATGAAGTTTTCCAAAATCTTATGATAAAAGGTTCGGAAATGCCTTTTGAGGTTATTGTTTTTACCAATTTTCAGCGGGAGCTTTCATTTTGTGGAGATTTCCTTTTTCATTCAGGCAAACCAACATCTCCATTTATCAAATTCTTTTTTGACCTCAATTAATCCATCTTCGTCAATTTTTCATTGAAGATGCCTGGAATTTAAGATTCATTTGTAATTTGGAAAAATATCAAATTTCATCTGTATGAACAAAATTCTTTTAGGTATCGGAAGGTTTTGTTTCAAACAAGCCCACAACATCGAGGATGTTGTCTCTTCGAGGCTCATCAACGACATTTATTTGATTGAGAAAGTTTCCTGATTTTCTGTGTCCTGATTTTTGGATGTGGTGAGATTACGGCGGTAAAGCCTTGTTCTGAATATTTCAAATGAATGAGTCAAGTCAAAAAGATTGTCTTGGTGCCGATAAATGACAGATGTAGGATTGATTTTTTGCCTCCATTGGTCTGACAATTCAATCTTGTTTCGAATACAAAATAAAATGGAATAAGTTCAATAACGTTGCGATAATTTCTCAATTCGGAAACAGATTTTGTAATTATGGCAATAATATTTTCTAGGTTAAAATTAACATCTTGAGGGTCTTTGCCTTGAGGCAAAAATCTAGCATGGAAGAAAATGTAGGGTGTTGAATCCATTTTTCAATGGATTCAGATACGAAATCAAGTGGGTTCAATCACAAACCCACTGATTCGATTTTTTGACTCAATCAAAGGGCTCGCAGTGGGCCAGTTTCAGACGCTACCCTCTGCTCAAATCATGAGGCGTAGAAATCAATCATCAAGTATAACTAGAAATTCCAAAAGGGGTTAAATAGGTTCGCACATCGATGCGGATACGTGTGGGATAAAAATGGATGATCAACAAGTGGAAGACATTGTCAAGTGCCCTGAATGTGGAAGCCGATCGCTCTCTCGAGACGAGACCCGTGGTGAAGTCGTCTGCGACGATTGTGGACTGGTGTTGGAAGACAACGTCATCGACCAGGGCGCGGAATGGCGTGTCTTTTCCCCCGAACAAGGCGACCAGCGCGCTCGTACCGGTGCCCCCATGACCGTGATGCTTCACGACAAAGGATTGTCCACCGACATCGACTGGCAAAACAAGGATTACTCCGGGAAGACCATCAATTCCCGCTATCGCTCGCAATTCTACCGCATGCGAAAGTGGCAGAAACGCAGCCGTGTGAGCAACGCCACCGAGCGCAACCTCGCCATGGCCCTCGCTGAGTTGGACCGCATGGCCAGCCGTCTTGAGCTGCCCAAGTCCGTTCGTGAAGCCGCCGCTGTGAACTACAAGAAAGCCGTCGACAAGCGCCTGATTCGTGGTCGCTCCATCGAAGGCGTCGCTGCCGCATCCCTCTACGCTGCCTGTCGCCAGTGCGGTGTGCCCCGAACCCTTGACGAAATCGGCCAAGCCTCCCGAACCGGCCGCAAGGAAATCGGTCGAACCTACCGTTTCATGGTTCGTGAATTGAAGATGAAGATCATGCCCACCGGGCCAGAGGATTACATTTCCCGATTCTGTTCTGGACTCGGTCTCGACGCTGACGTGGAAGCCAAGGCCTACGAACTCATCAAGGCCGCTCAAGAGAAGGAATTGACCAGCGGGCGCGGCCCAACCGGCATCGCTGCCTCCATCATCTACATCGCCTCGGTGTTGTGCGGAAAGCGCCGCACCCAGCGTGAAGTGGCTGAAGTCGCCGGCGTGACCGAAGTCACCATCCGAAATCGATACAAGGAACTGATTCAGAACCTGAACATCGAACTCGACATCTGAATCCCCCGTTGAACCAACGGTGAGCCCGAGAGGTGAACAGCGTGAGCAAGAGCCGAACCAAGATTTCTGACGAGGCCTTTGAGCGCGTGGCCACCGGTTTGGTCGAAGCGCTTGAGCGCGGCACGGAAGCCTGGCCCTTGCCCGAACCACCCATGAGCGACCCGGACTTTCCCCCCATCCCGCCCACTTCGCCGCACCGTTTGTTCGAAGAGGGGCTGGGCATCCTCAACATCGACCGGGGCATGTTTGACCGCCACCTCAACACGGTGGTCGACCTCATCGTTCCTCATCGCATGAACCTCAGCGACGACCCGTTTGAAATTCATCAGAAGTGGTTGAGCCGACGCATGGACGACGTCGCCCATCGTTTGCTCTTTCACATCGCTACCGACTGGCTGGCTCAGGCCTTTGACCCGCATGCACCCAACACCGACCGCTGGTGGCTGAGCATTGCCTTGCTCAACGGCTTGGCCACCGTTCCCTACGGCCAACCGGTTCACCAAGGCTACCATCTCGTGGAATCCATCGCCTTGGCCGAACGTCCAGGCACATGGCACACCCAACCCGATGCCGGCCCGCAGCACATGGACTGGAATCCGCATGCCGTCGTGCCTCGCATGTCCAGCACCGTTGTGGCGCACGAGCGCGGCGTTGAGGCTGCACGTTGGGTGTTGGAACGCCTTGAGGACGGCGATCTCGACCGCCGATTGCTCCTGCTGGAATGGGTCCGCCTGCTGCTCGAGCGTGCACCGCTCATCGACCCCCTCGGCCTCAAGGACATCCTGTTGCGAAGGGCTTCTGACCCCGTGGCTGAAGTGGCCAACAAGGTCACGCTCTGCCTTGCCAAAGCCATTGAAGCGGACCGGGATTTTGGCCACCAGCTCGCTCTGCGTCTCCACGAGCGAGAAGAAACGCTCGTGCGTCGAGCCATGGCCGACGTCCTCACCCGTTTGTTCCGCCGCCTCACCTGGGACGCTCTCCCCCTCCTCGACGACATGCTGGCCTCCGAAGACGAAGGCGTATTGGCAGCCGCCAGCGCCACGGTGGGCGACGTCAAGTACCTCGACAAGGACCAATGGGCCGACCGTTTGCGACAACTGGCGGACCATCCGCTGGCCATCGTCCGACGGAATTTGGTGCCGAATCTGCGAGAATACATCGAATTCGACCCGTCCGACGCTCGTGGCCTGTTCCATCAGCTGTGGAAGGACGGCGACGAAGTCGTTCGCACGCGCTTGCGCGAAGTTGATGCTGCGCATGGAGGAGGTCGACCCCGACCGTTTCGCTGCTCAGGTGAAGGCGCTCCACGACGTTCAGGCCGACCTCGGTCCGCTGTGGGAGCCCTTGGCCATGCGTCGCCGTGAGCGAAGCGAAGCCTGGCAGGCATGGCTGGCCGGTAAAGGCGAGCAGCCAACTGGGGGACAGCGAGCCGTGCACGTGTCTCAAATGGAGGCGCCCGACGAGCTTCCAGAACTTGACGACGCCCTTCGTTCGCTTGACGAATGATTCACTCCTCTTCGTCGTTGAGCGGTCCGTTCGTGACGGCCCACACGTAGAGACCGTTCATGATGGCCAACACGCCGATCAGCGTGATCAACAGACCCGCCGGCTCGGGAACAACACCGCTGTCTGTCAAACAACCGAATGGCCCGCGTCACCACCAAACAGCCCAATCCGAAGGCGACCACCCGCAACCAGGTCGTTTCTGGGGCGGACCAACGGTTGACGGTCGGTGCGACTCCGAAGATACCGAACGTGTGCTTGAACCAAGCGAGGTAGACGAGCACCATGCCAACCAGACCGAGCACGCCTCGTGTAAACGACGCTGAATCCCACGGGCCACCGGGGGCGAGGTCGGTGAAGGCTTGGAGGATGAGCAGGACGCCTGCGACGAGAAGACCCACCGTGTCTTTTCGTTCCATCACCTCGTGCTGGAGCGCCACGCTTGAAAGCCTGTGCCTTGTGTGGCGCCTCATGGAGCCGGTTCGAGATGCTGTTCTCATCGCAGCAGGGCTCGGCACACGGATGTTTCCTGCCAGCGCCTTCACGCCCAAGGAATCGCTTCCGCTCCTCGACGTGCCCTTGCTCACCCACCTCGTCTTGGAAGCCAAGGCGGCCGGTGTTGAACGCCTTCACGTGGTGACCTCACCGAGCAAATCCTTCGAGGCGCTGCTGGAGGACCGTGGCGCCCTTCACGCTCATCGCAGCCACCTTGACTCAACGCTCTTTCATGCCACGGAAGGCCTCGAGGTCTTCACCCACTTCCAACACGAGCCCAAAGGGGTAGGCAACGCCTTGGAAGCCGCGCTGGACGCTGTCTCCGGCCCCATGCTCGTCATGTTGGGCGACAACCTGCTGATGGACACCCACGCTTCGGCGGAGGACTATGCAGCGAGTCAGGCCTCAAAGCGACTGGTCGAGGCTTTTGCGGCCACCGGTGAAGCCACGGTGGGCCTGATGGAAGTTGAGGCAGCAGCGGTGTCGAACTACGGCATCGTGGCCGTGAACGACGGCCGCATCGTCGAGGTGGTGGAAAAGCCAGCACCCGAAGACGCACCCAGCCGATTGGCCATGTGCGGCCGATACGTGTTCCCCTCGGAAACCCAAGACCTGCTCAAGACCTACACCTACGAGGTCCACGGCGACCTTCAGAGCATTGCCCTTCACGAGCACTGGATGCGGGCTGGAAGCCTCCACGGGGTGGTCCTTGACGACACGCAGTGGTACGATTCGGGTGCTCCGATGCTGTGGCTGCAAGCGCAGGTGGACCACGCCCTTCGACGGGAGGACGTGCGCGAATCGTTCGAAGCATGGTTGAACAAGCGGCTTCAGCGCTGACCGGGTTTCCAGAAGGTCAGCGGTTCGGGAAGTTCTCCGGCGGCGTGACGTGCGGCCAAGTGATCTGCACGTTCGTTCCATCGGTGGCCTCGATGCGCTTTGACGTGCGACCACGAGAGTTCCCGAAGAGCTGCCACCTCATCCCACAACGCCTGCACGTGGGCGACCAACTCCCGATTGGCTTTGGCCTTCCACACCCCGCAGGCAAGGTTTCCGGCGTAGGTGGAATCTGCACGGATGATGGCGGCGTCGTCGCCGCCTTCAATGAGCAGCCAGCGCAACGCTGCTGCAAATCCGCTGAGTTCGGCGGTGTTGTTTGAACCCACCTCGGCACCGATGAACCCCTCCTGATGGGGATCGGTGATGACCGGCCCTGCTTCTTCGTGATGGAGTTCGCCCGAGCCTTTGCCCAAGCCTGAATCGCCGATGACCACGACCAAGCCCCACGCCGCTGGCGTTGAGGCGTCAACGTTCTGGTTGCCCAAGCACGACCCGTCTACGTAGAGCGTCAGGGCCAGTTGGTCCGCCAATGAGTTCACTCACCGATTTCGGCCTTGTAGGCTGCGGCGTCCATGAGGTCAGCCACCGCACCGGGGTTGTCAAGGGTCATCTTGACGATCCACCCGTCGCCGTAAGGCGAGCTGTTCATGAGTTCAGGTGCATCCTCGAGGTCCATGTTGACGGCCGTGATGGTACCGGCCAAGGGTGCGAAAATAGGCGAAGCCGATTTGACCGATTCAACGACGGCAAACTCGCCCATGTCGCCCACGGCGTCCCCTTCTTCGGGGAGTTCAATGTAGACGATGTCCGTGAGCATGTCTTGAGCGTGGTCGGTGATGCCGATGGTGACGGTGTCGCCTTCAACTCGCATCCATTCGTGTTCTTTGGTGTAGTACAATCCTTCGGGGACATCGCTCATGGTCTCGCCTCTGTTTCAAACGAAGTAACGAACGCACATCAACCCTACGATGCGGACGTCACTCTTCCTGCCCGAGGTCTTGACTCAGCACCTTGGCTTCCATGGCGGCCCACTTGGCGGTCACGTCTTCGGAGCGATGCACCTCTTCAATGTCGGCGCGAACGCGTGTTGCCATGGCTTCCTCGGTTTCGTGAGAGAACCATTTGGCCAGCGGGCCGGTCCCGTTTCCGAGCGTCCATCCCAGGATGAAACAAACCACGGCGGCAGCGAGGAAGAGTTCCAAGGCAGGGGGTTGAGCGCCCCACGACCGTCCGGATTGCAGCCCAAAGCCCGCCCCGAGCAACAACCCCACGCCGGTGCCGTAGAGGAGGCGCTCCACGGCGACGTTGGGCGGGTGCATGGCGCGTCCACGTGGAGGGGTGCCATGAAGGAACCGATGAACGACGATGCGCTTCAGTAGGTCTCGCGCATCAATTTGTGAATTTTGTAGGGCAGCAGTGCTCGGTTCACCGGGGTAACTTCCAGAATGCGCCCGTCATCGCGTCGCCGGATGTCCTGGAGCAAGGGATGGCGACTCTTTTTGTGAAGGGTCAACAAGGTGGGCATGTCAACTTCAAGGGCACTTCGGACCGCCTGAACAAAGGCCTCGGATTCCACGGAAAACTTGCCGATTTCGTCGATGACGAGGACTTCGCAGTGATGCTGGGCGTAGTCGATGGCGGGGAGCGCCACCCGGTTGAGCTCCTCCACGTCGATGCCGTAGCCGAGCACCCGAAGCCGAGAATCGATGCTCTTGTGGGCGATGGTTCCTTCTTCACCGGAAACGATGTCGATGACCTTGTAGCCCATTCGCTCGCCGTTTTCCAGGAGCGGTTCAGTTCGCAGCCCACCGAGGATGGGCTTCTCGGAGGACCCGCCGCGCATACTGATCTCTCGCTTGCGCTCGTCAAGCAACATGTCGAGCACCTTCTCCATCACGGCCGACTTTCCACTGCGTGGCAAGCCCGTGATGCCAATCTTCGGATGAACACCCATTTCTTTTGCATCCTCCGAAGCGTTCGCGTTCTAAGCCAACCGCGATGGTGATATAAATTATCGTGTTGAAAACGCGGGTATTCGGAAATCTAGCGCGCGTATCTTCCACATCAACCAACGAGAGTGCTGAATTGTGGAAACGAGTCGGGCAATTCAACGGGCAACATCTCCAACTCGTAGTTGTTGACGTTGTTGTTGGCCGCCCAAGCACGGGCCCACTCATCGAGGTCGTTGTTGTTGAGGTGGTTGCACAACCACTGCAAGCCCAGTTTCGATGTCCGAGTGGTCCTGCATGAGACGGGCTTGGATGTCGTCGTGCAGCTCGATGTGGTTGACGCTGTTCCCAAGCACGCTTCCCTCTGGGATCACCGCCCATCGAAGGCGACGTTCCTGGTGAGCGTTGACGATGGCCTGGCAGGCGAGACGAGGCCCGTAGGACGGGTGTTGTTCGCCCACCCACATGGCCAATTGGCGCTCGCTGGCACGGGAAGGGATGTCGGTACGGAACGCAGGATGTCGGATGAACACCTGCCCGTCTTCGCTTTCAGAGAAGTGAACGCCGCGGATGAAGGGGCGGCTTCGCTTGCCTTTGACCCAGGTTTCGATGCTCTTGGCGTGAGCGGTTTGGTCGATTTCGCCGACGCGAACCCGAACCTGTCGTTGATTGGTCGTCAGCGGGTGTTCCTCATCGCTGAGGCGGGGAAGTTGTGCCAGTCGGTCGAGCACCTTGAGGGTGTAAGACCGCTCAATTCGGTCCCGCGGCAGGCGAGGCACGGCCCATGTATCACGGGCCCACGCCGTCCATTGTTCGTGCTTGAGTTCAAACTGCGGGACGCGAGAGGACAGGCCTTCGCCTTCACGGCGCAAGTCGGCTCGGGTGATGGGGCCCTGGAGGTTGAGCACCGGTGCTTCACCGTTTGCCGTGATGCCGAGCACCACCACGCCTTGGGTCATGCCGGGGAACAGCAAGTTCGCTTCTTCAATGGCCCATGCATGGGTCCATCCGTGGTGGTTGACGAGCAACTCTCGCAGCGGGTGAGAGGATTGTTCCCGCAGCAAACTGTCGGGAGCGATGATGCGAAGCCGTCCTCCATCGTTGAGGATCTGGAGGCTTCGCTCGATGAACAAACGGTAGAGGTTGACGTTGCCGCGCATCGTTGAGAAACGAGGCCGCCCGTTGTCGGTCAAACTGCGAAGGCGCTCACCGAGTTCCTTGCGGAGCTGGCTTCCGTCTTCCATGCCTCGGAATCGGTCCTTGATGCGAAGCCAAGGAGGGTTGGTCAGCACCAGTTCAGGCGCTTGCTCCCAAGGCCACTCGCCCTGGAGTGCATCGCCCTGCTGAACGCCAGCATCGAGGAGGGATTCCATCTCTTTGCGGGAAATCTTTCCGGGGGTTTCGGGGCCGAAGCTTACCAGTTCGTGGCGGATGGATTCGAGCAACAGACGGGATTTGGTGCTCTCGACGACCAGCGGGTCGACATCGAGCAGTTGAACGTTGGAGAACAAGCGACGCGTGTCTTCCTTTCTGACCTCTGGGTCTGCATCCTCGTGGGCGTCGGCGTGACGACGAATCAGGCGGGCATGGAACAGACCGCCACCGCAAGCGGTGTCAGCGACGGGGAGTGGAATGCCACTGAGGGTTCACAGGTCGTTGTTCACGGCTTCATGTTCGGCTTCGTCGTCCACTTCGGTGTCTTGCGTGGCTTTTGGAAGGTTGAGCTGTTCGACGTGTTGGCGGAAGCCGGGGGAAGGTTGCTCATGAGGAAATTGGACTGCTGGATGGGTTTCTTTGGATTGACCAAACTTTCCTTCATCTCGGAGCAAATGACGGCATCGGCGAGTCGTGGCGGTGTTGGGTGGGCGCCCCTAGGCGAGCGACCATCGGACTCGGCGTCGTGGCGAGCAAGAAGGTGGTCAAGGACATGACCGGGGTCGGTGAGGAGGTTGGCTGGAAGGGTCGGCCAGTCTTCAGGAAGGAGCGCAGCAATGGGCTGGAAGGTTTTGAGGGATTGTTCCCAAGTGGTCAACCAAATGTCGATTTGTTGTTCGCGGTTGTCAAGGCATCGGTCCAATCGTGCATACCATCCACTAACCCCGTTTTGCAATGTCCCCACCAAACCGACGGGACGGCTTTCTCTCTTTGAAGATGTCTCTCAAGGAAAGGATGGAAAAGGGCCGTTACTGGCCCAAAAAGACGCCTGCCTTCTCGAACCAAAGCCACCCTTCCTTCACCCAGTCCAACAGGGTAGAGAGTTGCGTGTTTGAGGCACCGGCGACCTTGGCGATCTTCCGGAGGGCCGTCAATTCCTTTCGGTCGTAGTCACCGTCAACCGCAGCGACCAACGCCGCATCGCGAAGGACGATTTGTGCGAGTGTAGGGTCAAGGTCGGTCAGGGACTGCTCGAGGGGGATGGGTTGTTCAAATCCTGCTCGAACGGTGATTCTCGATTCGGGGTGGAGCATGGCTCTCCCCATCATCGCCTCGATGGTGGCGATTTCTTCCCGGACCAGTTCGCCGTCGGCGGCAGCAATGTACACCAAAATTTCGGCATAACGAGTCCGTTCTTGTGGCGAACGATGGACCAACCCATCGGGGAACATGGGGCCTCATTCCTCGAGCGTGTCAAGAAGTTCGTAACCCTCTTTCATCCACTTGTAGCCCTTGATGGTCCAGTTGAGCAGTTGTTCAACGGCGTCTTCCCGTAGGCCCAGGTGTTCGGAGATGTCCTCCAAAGCGTCCCGTTCGTCCTCGTCGACCGTGCCGTCGGCTGCCGCCATCATGACAGCGTCACGAAGAGCAAGACGACCGGCTTCGCCCGACAGTTCCTCCAGGCACTCCTCCAAGGTTGGTGGATTCTTGAGGGCGGCGCGGATGGCCTCTCGCTGTCCAGGTGAAAGCAAGGCTGTGCCGAGGCGCTGCTCAAACATGGCCATCTCGTCGACCGTCAGTTCGTTGTCGATGCGAGCCATGAAGGCCAACAAGCGAGCGTAGGCGAAGCGTTCCTCTCGGGGGAGTTTGTGTACCGTATCGGGTAGCATTAGGCGGCCATGCCGCGCTTCTACCCAATGAACCCAACGGACAAAAGCCCCCACAAACCCCCAATCTTGAAACCACCCTTTGATGCCCGAGGGGCATGGTTGAGGGCAGCGATGCACCGGTGGTCATCTGGACCGGCCGCGGCTGCGGTGCTTGCGTTCAAGCCAAGCGTTTGCTTGACGGAAAGCGAGTGGCCTACAAGGAACGCCGACTCAAAAACGACCCCGCGATTCAACGCGCCTTTGCTCGCGCCACCGGTGGGGCGCGAACCGTTCCACAAATCGTGGTTGGTGATCACCACGTTGGTGGATTTGATGACCTGGTGAACCTTGAGCGATCGGGTGAATTGGACGTGCTGCTCGGGCGAGCGGAACCGCCCGCACAACAAAGCCTGTGGCAGCGAATCAAATCCAGTCTTCGAGGTTGACGGCCACACGGACAAGCGTTGAAGAGGCAGCATCTTGCCCTCCCGTCATGCACCCCAGCGTGAACGTGCTCGGCACCGAACTTGAGCCCTGCTCTCAGGACCCGCTGACCGGTTGGTATCGGGACGGCTGTTGCAACACCGACGACAACGACCACGGCTCCCACACGGTGTGCTGCGTCCTTAACGACGACTTTCTCGAATTTGCACGGGACATGGGCAACGACCTCATCACGCCCGCTCCACGATTCAATTTCCCCGGATTGAAAGCCGGTGATTCGTGGTGCGTCTGCGCTCGAACCTGGCTGTTGGCTGTCAATGCGGGCAAGGCTTGCCCCGTGGATTTGGAATCCACGCACCAGCGGGCGCTTGACATCATTCCTCTGGACGTGCTTGAGACGCATGCCCTGTAGGTGAATATTGGAACACCAACACACGCAACATCAACCACACGATAACGCCCCATGCCAGCAGGTTGACCATTCCAAGGAGCCGAACGTCTTCTGCAAACAGGTCGTCCAGCCAGCCGATGGTGAGGCTTGAGCCTCCGAGGCTGATGACGTAGACGGGGACGGCGGTGGGCAGGGTCCACGAGACCGGCTTTCGGTCGTCAAAGGTGAACCAGCGGTGAACGTAGTGGGCTAAGACGCCGGTGGCGCCCCAACACACCCCCACAATAATCGTACATCGGCGCCAGCGAACATGGCGAGGAGCACGACCCACGTCAAGTAGAAGATGAGGCTGTTGAAACCGCCGGCCATACTGAAACGAACCAGCGAGCCACGAGGCACACGTTGGTCAAGCCATGCCATGGCGTCAATCGTCATTGGTGACCACGTCGCTGGGTTTCCCCGTCAGCATGCCACGAAGCACGTCGTTGTCTTCCTGCATGGCATCCATGATGGCGTATTTTACGCCGAGTTCGTCCGCTAACACGCCAAGGGCGGAACTGTCCTTGGGCAGGCACTTGCCACCAAATCCACGGCGAAGGCCAAAAATCGGGTCGAGGTGCGAAGGGCCGATGGGTTGGGCTTGGTCGGCCGTGATGATGTCACGGATGGCGTACCAGTCTTCGCCCATCCCCTGACAGATGTCGTACATTTGGTTGGCAAAGGTCACCTTCAGCGCATAGAAGGTGTTCTTGGTGTACTTCACCAACTCGGCTTGGGTGGGCGTGACTTGGTAGACCTGTTCTTTTCGAAGCACGCCGGCTTCTCGGTGTTGCTGAAACACCATTTCTGCCACGTCCTTGTGGTGCGTTCCCACCACCAAGATGTCTTGATTGGCAAAATCTTCGAGGCGGCGGCGTTCGACCAAAAACTCTGGCGAATAAGCGATCTTCAAGTTGGGATACCGCTCGTGATAGGTCTGCGTGGTGCCAGGTACGACGGTGCTTTTGATGACGGCCGTGAAGCCTTTGGGAAGCGCATCGAGCACGCCTTCGACAATGGTGGTGTCACAGGCACCCGTTTCAGGATGCGGCGGCGTGGGGACGGCGATGTAGGCCATGTCGACGTTGTCGATGACATCGCTGAGCGATGTGCCTCGTGCCGGGTCGTGAACATACAGGTCGTGGGCGTGCCCGAAACAGTGTTCAATCGCTCCGCCAACCATGCCAGCTCCAATGATGCCTACCTTCATGTCCATCGCTCCGTTCATCGGTGGGGGGTGGGGTCCAATTTTCCATCTTTCGCCATTTGAGCGGCCCGGAGAAGGGAATCGGGTGTGCCGCAGTCCACCCATGTCTCTTCGCCAATTGAGAGGACAGCGGCCCGACCGGCCGGGCCAGAGGGTCGGGTGGTGGCGGAGTTGGAGAAGGATTCACCGTTGTCGGGCACGGCCTGGTCAAGGTGGGTCCAGAATTCCTCGTCGAACATGTAAATCCCGCCGATGGCGAGGTTCGAGGGCGGATTTGATGGCTTTTCGACAATGTCGCAGATGTTGCCATCATCATCAAACACGGCCACGCCAAAGGCTTCCGGATGGGGTTCTTCTCGGGCGATGAGCAGGCAACCCGGTGGTGTCGCCGCTTGCTCAAAAGCCGCGACATGTTCGCCAAATTCGAGCGTCGTGATGTTGTCCGAGAAGTACACCATGAGACGGGCATCGGAGTTGTAGGGGCGGGCCAAGTTGAGGGCGTGCGCCACGCCCAGTGGCTCTTCTTCAATGACGTAGTGGATGCGTTCGCCCGGAAGGCCTTGACCAACATGTTTTGCGATTTGCCCGACGAACTGGTTTGAGATGATGGTGATGTCCTTGATGCCAGCACGACGGATGGTGCCCAGCGCATAGTCGATGACCGGGCGTTCATGCAGCGGAAGCAGCGTCTTCTGCGTGTAGCGCGTGAAGGGAAGAAGACGGGAACCGTAGCCTCCGGCGACGAGGATGGCCTTGACCGTCATGCCTTTGGTGGCATGAAGGCGGCTTTAGAAGATGCTCATTGAGAACCGCCGCCGCCCTTTGATTTCATCAATTCTTCAACGGCTCCGTCCTTGGCGTTCCGCTCAAACCAACCGGAGGCGACCAAATCCCCCAAACGGCTGACGCCTTCCTCAATGTTGTCCATGTCGCGAGCCTCGGCGATGTCCCACAGGCGTTGGGCTTCTTCGGCGTAGTGTTGGTTGGCTTCTTCCACGAGTTGCTCGCTGACCCGCAACTCCCCCTCCAAGCCAGCGTAGTCTTCCTCGTGCAGGGCCGGGTCCACGCGCTGAGCCGTGGCATCAATGTCAATGCCCGGCTTGCCGAAGGCCGGGCCTTTCTCGTCCCCGCCTCGTGTTCGAAGAAAGGTCTCGTTGGAGGCCGTTCGTCCGACCGTTGAAGCAAAGGCGAGGTGAAGGTGGTCCGATTCCTCGCTGCTCAGGTCCAACCCGTGAAGTTCATCCCAACCGAACTCGATGCTGTCGAGCACGTCGCTCAATCGGTCCTGCAGTGTTTTTTTGCGATGCAAACTCAACCACATGCACACCATCACCAAAACCAAGAACACGATCAACCCTTGGAGAATGACGAAGAGCTCAACGCCACCGAGGTAAGCACCGATGGCCCAAAGGTCGGCCAAACCAACGATGATCCATGTCACGATGACAGCACGCCGATGCGCTTGGCGCTCGTCGATGAAGAATTGCTGAATCAGGTCCTTGTTCGCAGTCAACCTACCCACCTATTTTGCGGCGATGGTGCTGATTTTCTCCAACGTAGCCTCGTCGAGTTCGGTGTCAACGTCCCAACCCATGTCTTTCAGCCCGTTGATGACGCCTGCGTCAAGGATGGTGGTCATGCGTTCCACCGCATATTGGAACAGCAGTCCACACAACAGAGCGGTGGCTAACCCGAATTCCCAGCGCGTGAGGGCGGCGACGCCGATGCCGATGAGCACGATGACCACGGCGACAGGAACGAGGCGCTGCTTGACCTTCAGGCGTGAGGCATGCGCGTCGAGGACGCGCTGCGCCCCCTCTTTCTTGCTTGCCATGGCGCAGGGATGCTGCCCCTCATGGTGAAGATACCGCTTCTCGCGAAAGCCATTCGTTCAATTCCGCAAAGGTCTGGTCGAGCCCGTTCCCTCCTCGCTCCTGGACGCGCACGCTGTCGCTCATGGTGAAATGCCCTCGGGGCTGGGAGATCAGGTGTTGGAGCAGGTCCCCCATCGCTTGTTGCATGTTGGCCACCTGCTCGACCTGCATATTGAGCAAGCGCTCCATGCTGTTGAACACCACGTCGTTTCGTTCCTGACGCGCCTCGAGCGCACTGGAGGCTGCCGTCATGGCTTCCTCCTGGCGTTTGAGCAACTCGCGAGCCGCCGGACTGCCCACGGCGTCACGTCGCTGGAGTTCCTCGATGGCGGTGTTTAACTCCACGTGCCGACGAGTCAGTGCGCGCTGCAGGCTCTCCACTTGGCCGTTGGCCTCACGGAGTTGAGAGGCGAGCTGACGCCCGTCCCGTCGCATGCGCCCTAATTCGGCACTGTGATGAGCGGATTCAGACAGGAACGCCACCACGATGGCCAAGCCGAGCGCCATTTCTGGATGCACCATCATCGCTGTTGCTGAAAACCACGCTCCACTTCCCCAAACGACCGACCTGAGTATGCCCATGACTCAGCATAGGCGTCCGTAGGATAAAGTCGGTCGTTGGGACTGCCGCGGGCTCCCATCACGACGGAAGCAGGATGAAGCAGTCATCGTCCACTTCAATGATCAAACCGGTGGTCAGCAGATGGTCCAGCGCTTCATCGGTTTCATCGTCTTGGATGTTCGAAGCGCGAGTGTGGTCAAAGATGGCTTGAAGCGAGGCGACCGGTTCACCTCGAGCCAGTTCGAGTTCAATGCTCATGATGACCGACTGGCATGCGATGGCCAAGAGCGGATCGTCGGTGTTGGCGTCGGGCATCAGATCGAGGAAGATGTTCGCAGGGTGCGTCGCTTCGCTCACCGGTTCAACGGCTGGCTCGGAGGTGGCGCGCTCGCCAAGACCCCGGAGCGCGTGAGGTTCGTTGAGGTCAAAGCAATCAAACAGATTTCGCTGGTGCGGGTCGTCCTGCTCTTCGGTTGAGGCATGAGGCTCCAAGCGGCGACCCAAGTCGTCAAGGCGCTGGAGGCGCTGGTCGATGACGACCTTTTCACGCAGCAAATCAAGGGCGAGCAAATCCATCGTCATGTTGGCTTGTTCGACGATCCAGTCGTGCAGGTTCCAGTTTGGATTCACGCCCAACATGGCATCCGAAAGTTGGCGCACTTCGGCAGGCATGTCCTCCACGGAGACACGACGTTCCTGCTCGTTTTTGTGCTCGTCCGCCATGCTTAATCTTCCGGCTTGACGGCCTATGAAACATCCCCTTCTCGTTCCGTGCAGGGCACCGATGTTCACGAAAACAGCACGAGATTCACCAACGCCGAAACGGGACAGTTGATGCCCCCACGTTCTTCGTGGAGCGAGGGTCGCGTTCATGTAGAAGCGCCATGTGCGACAAGCCATGAGTGACCATCGCATCACGGTTCTGCCAGGCGACGGGACGGGGCGAGAAGTGGCGTTGGAGGCTCAGCGCATCTTGGATACCATTCAGGAACACTCGAACCACGGGTTTGACCAAACCGTCATTCCCTGCGGTGGTGAGCACTACATGGCCACCGGCGAAGAATGGGCTGAAGGCTCGTTCGATATTTGCAAAAACGAAACGGACGCCATCTTCCTCGGCGCCATTGGCTACCCCGGTGCTCGCCTACCCAACGGTGATCTTGCCGGGGGGTCGGTCATCCTCGGCCTGCGCAGCGGCTTGGACCTCTACGCTAACGTGCGCCCGATCAAACTCTACGAAGGGGTGCCCCACAAAATTCACGGCGGTTTCCGCCAAATTTGGGAGCCCGGTATGGTCGACATGACGATTCTCCGTGAGAACACCGAAGGCCTCTACCACGCTTTGTTGCGAAGGTCCGCCGATCGTGCGCAAGGACGAGAAGAGTACGAGCCCGAGCCGATGACCTTCCCAGGCCTTGAAGGCGAAGTGGCCTACGACCCACGCCCCATTTCCAAGAGCGGCTCCGAGCGTCTGATTCGCATGGGCTTTGAAATCGCTGAGACCCGAAACGGTGCACCAGCCGACGGTGTTCGCCGCGTGTCCTGCATCGACAAGTCCAACGTCACCCGAGGATGCCAACTCTTCCGCTCGACCTTCGACGAAGTGGCTGCAGGCTACCCCGGAACCGAGGCCGACTACGGCTACATCGACGCCTTCATGCAGTGGATCACCCGCTCTCCCGAGCACTACGACACCGTCGTGACCTCCAACATGTTTGGCGACATTTCCACCGACCTCGGCGCCGTGCTTCAAGGCGGTATGGGCATGGCGGCCTCGGGCAACATCGGTGACGACCACGCCTTCTTCGAACCCGTTCACGGCTCCGCTCCCAAGCACGCCGGTCAAAACAAGGTCAACCCCATCGCTTCCATCAACTCCATTCAGATGATGATGGATTACCTCGGTCGCAAGAACAACGACGACGACCTCGTCGCCATTGGCCGTCTCATCGATGACAGCGTGGCCGACCACCCAAGGACGGCAAGATGCTGACTACGACATCGGTGGAACCGCTTCCGTGTTCCGACGTCGGCATCAGCATCGCTGACCGTTTGGCAGCCAAACTCAAGGAACGCTGATTCGAAGCAAAGGGTACCCTTTGCTAGGGTTTCTTCAAGGCTGAAAGCATCTCGGCGAGTCCTTCGTTCAGCACTGCTTGGTGGTCGTAGGTCTTGTCAAGGTTAACTTGCCCTTCGTCAGCCGCCATGGTGAGCATGGCGTAGAGCGCTCGTGACAACTCATCGACGATCGTGATGCTGCCCTGTTGAGCCGAGCGGGAAAGCGGATTCAGGTCGATCACGATGACGGTTTTGCCCATCGCGACCAAGGCGTTGCATCGGTCCCCGTCCTCCAACGGAACGAGAATGACGTCGCTTTCGAGAATGCCTTCACGATGGCAGGCCGCTCGAGGGCCTTTCAAGCCGGGAATGCGGGCGTCGGGCGCATCACCCAAAACCGGCACATCGAGGCCCAGTGCTGTCTTTCGCTCATTGATATGACCGAGAATCGCTTCCATTCGTTCGGGCGTCCGGTAGAAGATGTTCACCTCCACCGGGCACGACAGCACGTCGGCCAGCCGAAGCATTTCATCGCAAGCCAGGGCAGCGACGTTGCCGTTGATGCTCAACACCGGACGCTGGGCAGCCTGCAGGGCGGCCAACGCTTGACGGGATGCTCGAAGAGCGCTGTCCGTGGTTCGCTCGCCCAAGAGGTAGTCAAATGCCTCGCCACGCCCGTGGGCGATCATGGCGCTGTCGGCCAGCATGCCCTTTTTCGCGGCCACCTCCAAGCGGTGTCGCATCAGCAACGAGGCATAACGTGGGTGGCTGGGGTCGGCCGCGATGTCGTCCATGCTATCGCCTCAAAGGCCCTTGACGAGCATGCTCATGTCAAGCGGGGCAACACCACGGTTGATCACGCTGGTGGACACGACGTCCAAGCCGCACTCGTGCCACGATTTGAGGTCGTCAAACACGATGCCACCGCTGGCTTCGAGGACGACGTGCTCGCGAACGCCTTGGTCTTCCATTTGTTCGCTGATGGCCTTGCACTGGTCGGGCGTGAAATTGTCGAGCATGATGACCAAACGGTCCACGCCCTCTTCACCTCGTCGTTGAGACCAAACCATCGCCGCCATCATGGCTTCCTTTTCCGTTCGGGTTTCAACCTCCAAGAAGGCACCAACGTCCGATGGATCCACCTGCTGCAGGTAGGTGACCAAACGCTCAGCATGCGTTTCAAGCTCCTCGTGCATGCTCGCCAAGTCGTTTTCTTTGATCATCACGGCATCGTCCTTCGACAGCCGATGGGTCAAGCCCCCACCCATGTGCACCGCCCACTTGTCCAGTAGGCCCCACACGGTTTTCCGGGTGCACGCAATCTGCTTGGGAGCAATGGCCGACCAGCGCTTGGCTTCCGTGGCGATGCCGGAGAGTTGTCCCAAGGCGTTGAGCGCCAAACGCTCCACGGCCAGGACATCGTCCCGAACACCGCTGAACACCGCGATTTCATCACCGGATGATACGCGCTTGCCGTCGCCGGCAAACCACGAAACACGCACCGATGGCGCCCAGATTTGAAGGATGTAATCCACCACGGCGCATCCCACGACCAACCCGTCTTGACGAGCAAAAACGGTGGCTTCAATGGACGGTCCTGCGCCGGACAGGGGCATGTCAATGCCGTCGTCGCCCACCATGGCGCTGACCCAACGGTCGATGCTTCCAATCAGTTTCCGACTGGCGCCGTCTTCCATGGTCCACAATTCATGCCCACGGTCGTGAGGCAAGAGCGGTGCATCGGCCATGAGGGGAGGGAGCGCGGATGACCACTTCAAGCCACCCCTTCCAACGACCTTTTCATTCGCAGCCCCTCCCCAGCCCATGGTTCGAGTGACGGTGGTTGGTGCGGGCATCGCCGGCCTGACCACCGCCCTGTATGCCGTCACCGCAGGTCATCACGTGGTGGTGCTCGACCGAACCGACCGGCTCGGTGGACGGGCGACCTCGCAAACCGTGGACGGTGCACCCTTTGGCTACGGTTTGCACCTGCTCGACAAGCGAGGCCCGCTGATGAAGGTCGTGAAGAAGATCAGCCGCCTGCCGGTCGTGCTCGCCAGTCCACGAATGGACCGCCTCCATGTTGTGGGCGTCGGCCCGCTTCGCCCTCGCAATAACGTCCGACTGGCTGCAGAACTCCGTCGAGAGCTGAAACAGGCAGACCCGGCTTCTCACGCCGCCGCTGCTGCTGCTCTGCTGGCGGGCTCTGGCGTGATGAAGTTCGGCGACCGGTACACTGGGCTGCAAAAAAGCCGGCTGGCGGTGGTCGGTGAAGGATGGGCAGGCGTGGTTGGAAGAATGGCTGCGGCCTTGGATGAAGTCGGTGTGCTCATCGAGGCGAATTGCCAGGTGAACACGGTCAAGGGAGGCAAGGTTTCGCTTGAAGACGGGCGAACGTTTGACAGCGATGTCGTGGTCCTCGCTTGTGGTTCTTCCCAAGCCAAACGGTTGCTGCAAACCGTGGACGAAGCAGCCCTTGAGGGGGTTCATCCGGTGCGCGCCAGCACCCTCGATGTCACCCTCTCGTCAAGACCACTGGGCGATTTACACGGCGTCATTGAGCCCGAAGAAGGCGCCTACGTGTTGGACGTGGCGAACATCCAACCAAAATTGGGTCTGGAAGGGGCCTTCCTTTCGGCGGTCATGGTTGAACGCGAAGGCGAGACCAACGACGAGCGCCTCGAGCGGCTGGAACAGATGGTCGACCGGCACGCCAAGGGCTGGGGGAAGCACGTGCTCCACGAGCGTCGACAGCGGGACATCACCGTCCAAACCACCGGGAAAAAACCGGCGTACGACGCCTATGCTGACCACGGCATCCTTCTCGCAGGTGAATGGGTGAATTCCGACTACGCCCTCGCCGACGCCGCGGCGGCCACGGGCCGGCTGTGCGGACAAACCATCCGTTGAACCCTTATTCACCGCCGCAGATGACGGGTGGTCATGCGCTTTGTTTCGTGGAACGTGAACGGCCTGCGAGCGGCCATTCGCAAAGGCATTGATGCCTATTTCGAGGACTTGAACGCTGATGTGATGATGCTTCAGGAGACCCGCACGCTCGAGGAACAGCTCCCGAAAGGGTGGTCGTGGCCCAGTGGATGGCAGGTAACCCTTCACCCGGCCGAAAAGAAAGGGTACTCCGGCGTAGCAACGGGCACCTCCAGCCCCCACACGGTTGTGCAAACCGGAAAAGGCGGCGACCTTGACCCGTCCGACCTCGAGGGGCGCGTGCTCGTTACCGAGGTCAACGGCGTGGTCTGCATCAACACCTACCTGCCCAGCGGCTCAAACAAAGACGAGCGCCAGCACTTCAAGGAAGGCTGGATGGAAGAATGGCGGACGTTCATTCGCCCCTACCTCGACGATGAGCGCCCCGTGGTGGTCTGCGGCGACCTCAACATCGCTCACACGGAAGATGACATTTGGAACCCCAAAGGTAACGCCAAGAGTTCAGGCTTCCTTCCTCACGAACGAGCCTGGTTCACCGACCTGCTCGAGGACGGCTGGGTCGATGCGTTCCGGACCAAGGTTGGACCCGGTGAAAAGGTGTATTCGTGGTGGTCCAATCGGGGCCAAGCACGAGCCAAAGACAGAGGCTGGCGCATCGATTATTTCCTGCTCAATTCGGTGGCAGCAGCAGCGTTGGAGGACTGCACCATCGTGCGACAGGGCGGCATTGATGTGTCCGACCACGCACCCGTTGTCCTCGACCTGAACCTCTAATCCTCAAGCCGTCCGAAACGGTGGCGCACCTTGGACACCATCCAGTACACGCCGTCGCGCAGCGGCAGCGGCACGAGCCACGCAAAGGGGAACCACATGGCGTAGTACCAGCGCATGCACAGCAGAAGCCGTATGGCGCCGGCCGAGCGAGCATAGGGGACGCCGTCCCGCACGACGTACACGGTGTCCATGGCTTGGAGACGAGCGGGGAAGGTGGCGATCAGGGCTTGGCCCTCATCGGACTCAATGCCGTGGATGTCAAGCTGAGCCGAGGGTTTGGCCCGGGTTCGGAGGAACCGAGCCAAACCGTTACACATGACGCAGTGTGCATCGATGAGCACTGTGGTTTGGACCATGGCTTCACCCGTTGTGCGCTTCTTCGAGGGTGCTGAACGCCACGAGGAGTTCGTCCACGCGGTCCCGGAGTGTTTGCAAATCGTTGGCGGCCACCGTGACCGTCAGCGTCGCTTCGGCGCCCTCGGCTTCCAACACCGGCTCGTACCCCTGTGCTTGGGCAGCTTCAGTCATGGCTTCTCCCAGTGCCTTGCTGCCTGACCATCGCACTTCCATCACGTGCTCTTCGGTCATGGTGACGCCTTGAGGTGGGCTGATATGAGACTAACCGTTCGCTCAACGCATGCCTCAGCCCACCGATGACCCGTTCGTCGTGGCGGGCAGCGGTGGTGTGGTGCTGGGTGAGGCCCGAACCAACCACGAAGGGCGCAAGGCCCTCCTCTTGGTCAGGGGCACCGAGGACACCACCGAACTGCGAGCCTTGGCTGAAACGATGGGCATTACCATCGTTGAAACGGTGCTGCAGTCGGGCCACATCGATCCACGCACCTATTTCGGAAAAGGTCGGCTTGAGGACATCGCAGACGAGCGCAAGAGCACGCTTCCGGGCCATCCTTGGGAGGGCGTGGATCTGGCGATCATTCACACCAACGCCACTCCTCGGCAACTCGTGGGTGTGAGCCAGGCACTCGGCATCGAGATTTGGGACCGGGTCCGCTTGCTCCTTGCCTTGTTCACGGCCCACGCTTCCTCGGTGGAAGCCCGAACCCAGGTTCGAATCGCCCAGCTTCAATCCGACCGCACCATCCTCAGGGAATTGGCCCAGCAGCAGACGACCGGTGAGCGTGCTGGGTACGGTGGTGGCGGTGTGACCGCCCTCCAGAACGTCATCTCCAACCTGAATCGCGAGTTAACCAACCTGCGGCGCCGCCAGAAAAAACACGCCAACGCTCAACGAGAGCACCGTCGACAGCGGGTGCGAAGCGGTGCGATGACGGTGGGCTTTGTGGGCTACACCAACGCTGGAAAATCCTCGTTGTTTCAGCATTTATCGGGAAAAACGGTGCTGGTTGAGGACCAATTGTTCTCCACGTTGGAGACCACGGTAGGCAGGATGGAGAAAAGTCCGAGAATTCTGCTGGCCGATACCATCGGGTTTATTGATAACATTCCAAATGCCACTTTAGCGGCATTTAAAGCAACCATTGCTGAAGCAATAGATGCTGATTTAACGCTGATTTTGCTCGACACCTCCGACGCCCTCCTTGAGGCTCGCCGAAAACTCGAGACCACGCGCCGCGAAGTGCTTGAACGCCAGGAACACGAACCCGACGCCCTCGAGGAGGCGCGAACGCCACACGTGGTGTTGACCAAGATTGACGCCACGGCACCTCAGCAACAACAAGCGATCAGCGACCTCGTCATCGAGCAAGGGTTCCCCAAACCCGTCGCCATTTCTTCCTTGACCGGTGCCGGCATCGAGGAGCTTCAACAGTTCATTCGCGAGCAACTGTTTGGTGCTCCCGTGTCGATTCACGTCCACCCGCCGACCACGGCCTCAAGTGACGCCAGCGAACGCATCATCTCATCGATTTACGACCAAGGCATGGTTGAGCAGGTCCACACGCAGGCGAACACCACGGTGCTCAACGTGTGGATGACAGCGGCCTGTCAGGCTCAACTGCAGGCTCGCTGGGGCGCTCGCATTGACATCAAGTAGGGCGCACGCTTCCCGTGAACCATGTCGGAGCAGGCGGGGGAGGAACTCACCTACCTCGACGACGTGGTGGACGAACATCCGGTGCTGTTTGCTTCCTCCGACACCGTGCTGACCATCGAGGACCCAAACCTCCATCCGATGGGCAAGGCAACGGCCATCTTCTTGTTCTTCACGTGCATGCTCGGCTTTCTCAACGGCTTGGACTACGCTTCGCCCAACGACGGTTTGGTCCGTCCTGACGAATTCGTCTACCGACTTGCCTTGACGGCTCCTGACGACACCGCCACCTTCACCGGCAGCGTCGTGGACGACCGCGGCAACCCTGTGGTCAACGCCACGGTGTACCTTTCGTGGCTTGAGGAAGCGACCGGCATGTGGGTTTCTGAGGAAAACCTGACCGATGAAAGCGGCCGGTTCGGCTTCGAGAAGCTCGACCCCGGGCTGGTTCGGGTTGACATCATCGTTGAGCGAGACGACCACCGCGACGTGTTCTCCAATCGCGTCTTGCTCTCACCGCCCGCCCTGATTGAACCGATCGGTTTCACGGCCATTGATTTTGAATTCCCGTCGGCAGAGGCGTTCGCTCAGGAGCCGTGCGGCAACGATGTCTCGGTAGTGTGAAATTCGAACCATTGACCGAACGCCTTCTCAGATGGACCACCCGCTGATGGACCCGAGCGCTGCCACCGGCTACGTGCTGGTTGGGTTTGCCTTCATGGGGCTCGCGTTAATCGCCGCTGGTTTTTCCCTTTGGGCGCTGAAGGCCGGCTCCGTGGTGTTGCTGCGAACCTCTTCGGTTCTGGCCTTCTTCACCATGGGCCACTACTATTCGGCGTGCATCTTTGGATTGCTGGCCTTCGTGCTGACGTTCGCCATCCCCCGTCGCCACATCCCGTTGGAGTGATCAAATCCAGCGAACGCTCCCGGTGTCAACGTCGTAGACCGCACCGTGAACCGACACGCCGTCCTTGAGCATCGCATTGGCCTGGAGCGCTGCGACATCCGAGCGAAGTTTGGCGTCAGCATCGGCGATCATCCTGGGTTCAAAACCCGAGAAATCCTTGCCGGACAATTCCCCCAGCGTGTCCTGCACGTCGGCGACGGAAAGGCTGGCCATGGCGCAGCGTGTGTGGGGCATAATCACGATGCATTCGCAGTCCAGCAGGTAGCTGGCCAGGACGATGTCCTTGGTCACCTCGGGGTTCAACTGGCCGCCTGCGTTTCGCACGACCTTCATGTCGCCCTCGTTGAGCCCGAACACGGCGTGGGGGACGATTCTCGAATCCATGCAGGTCAGCAAAAGGAGCCGCTGGCCTGCTTTTCCGGGAACGCCTTCGGCGTCAAACGAAGCGGCGTACGTGGCGTTGGCCGCCTGCAAGGCTTCGATGAGGGCTTGTGCGTCGTTCATGCACTCCATCCCCGCAAGGTAGCATTTTGTTGTTGCTCGTCCGTTTGTGATGGAACCGTGGGCCTCGGGAACAGAGAGGCGACCTCCTTATGGTGGAGGGGCGACCTCATCCCGTCATGGACCTGAACGGCGCGACGTGGATGGTCCGCCAGTTGGAGCAACCCGTGTCCATGGTCCACCTTGACGAGCACCACGGCGTGTTTGCGGGTGGCTCGGACGGGCGCCTCACGCACTGGGACGAAGCCGGCGAACATGTCTGGACGGCCCAAACCAACGACCGCATCAGCGCACTGGCCCTCAGCGAGGACGTGGCCGTGGTCGCCAGTGGCTTGCACATCGTGGCCCTTGACCGGGCGACGGGCGAAGAGCGCTGGTCAATGGCGTTGGAAGGAAGCGCCGATGCCGTCGTGTGGTGGCAGGGCGATGTCGTGGCGGTCTCTTCCGTGTACGACATCGAACACAACGACTTCATTGAATCAGCGATTTGGCGCTTCTCCCCAGACGGTGAGCTCCAATGGGTGGAACGAATGGACGAGCGTCCGTGGACCCTCATTCAGGTTGACGACCGTCTTCTTGCAGGCCTTGGCCGGCCGCGCTGCGGGCACCTCGACGTGTCGAGCACGCCACCGTTTGCGCACACCTTACCCCCCACCTCCTCACCGACCACCTGCGGCACGGGCGGGCGAACACAAGGCCTGTTCGGCCAAACCGACGGCTACGTGGTCTCCCACGAAGGGTCGGTCCTGTCCACCGAAGCGGGTGCCATCGAGCATCTGACCTGCATGGTGAAGGGCTACGTGGCCACAACGGACGCCGGATTGACCGTCGGTCGAACCGAAACCGGCGAACAATGCTGGTCCTCGGACGGCGCTCCGGTATCGGCCCAATCCGAAGCCATGGAACACGACGGTGCCTCCCTGCTCTGGTTAGCCCGTGCCGACGGCGCTGGCAGCACCCTTCGAGTGTGGGCGACCAACCGGGGCGGCATGCTGGCCGAAGGCTCGTTCTCCAAGATCCGGTCCATGCACGGAACCAACGAGCGCCTCATCGTCGGTTGCGAGGACGGCAGTCTTCACGTGTGGGAGCGGGAGATGTTCCATCGTCGTCTCAACAGCGATGCACCACCGGCCGAAGAGGCCGACGAACGCACGTCAGCCCTTCAGGCGAAACTGCGGGCGCTTCGTCGCTGACTCAGCCTTGCTTTGGCCCCGTCATTTGCTCGGGTCGCACCCACTCATCGAACTCTTCGTTGGTCAGGTAGCCGAGCTCAAGCGCAGAAGCCCGCAGGGTCGTTCCCTTTTCGTGAGCGTTTTTGGCGATCTTGGCGGCTTTATCGTAGCCGATGTGGTTGTTCAGCGCAGTGACCAGCATCAATGAATTCTCGAGGTGGGACTGGATGTTGTCCTCGACGGCGACCAAACCTTCCACGCAGCGCGTTCGGAACGTACGGCACGCATCGGTGAGCAGGTCCACGGAGTGGAGGAAGTTGTGAATCATCAGCGGCTTGAACACGTTGAGTTCGAAGTTGCCCTGGCTGCCGCCCACGGTGATGGCGGTGTGGTTGCCCATGACCTGGCAGCACACCATCGTCATCGCTTCGGATTGGGTTGGGTTGACCTTTCCAGGCATGATGGAGGAGCCCGGCTCGTTGGCGGGCAATGCGAGTTCGCCCAAACCGCAGCGAGGCCCCGAACCGAGCCAGCGAATGTCGTTGGCGATTTTCATCAGCGAGGCCGCCAGCGTGTTGAGTGCGCCCGATGCAGCCACGAGGGCGTCGTGAGCGGCCAGTTGGGCGAATTTGTTCTCGGCCGAACAGAAGGTTAAGCCGGTGATGTTGGCGATTTCATCAGCGACCATTTGAGCGAAGAGCGGGTGAGCGTTGAGACCCGTTCCGACAGCGGTGCCGCCTAGCGCGAGTTCGAACAGGTCGTCGAGTGCAAAGTCAAGGCGACGAAGGTCAGCGTCGAGTTGGGCCACCCAACCCGAAGCTTCCTGGCCGAGGGTCAGGGGGACGGCGTCCATCAGGTGCGTGCGACCGATCTTGACGATGTCAGCCCATTCGACGGCTTTGGCATGGAGGGCATCGCGCAGGGCGCGGACGCTCGGCAGGAGGCGATGGGTGAAGGCTTCGGCCGCAGCGATGTGCATGGCGGTGGGAAAGGTGTCGTTGGAGGATTGCGCTCGGTTGACGTGGTCGTTGGGGTGGACGGGAGCCTTGGAGCCCAGCACACCACCGGCGAGTTCGATGGCTCGGTTGGCGATGACTTCGTTGGTGTTCATGTTGGATTGCGTCCCGCTTCCGGTCTGCCAGACACGAAGGGGGAAGTGGTCGTTGAGGTGGCCGTCGATGACGTCCTGCGAAGCGGCGATGATGAGGTCACCCACTTCGGGGTCAAGTTGCTTGAGGGCCACGTTGGTCTTGGCGGCGGCCTGCTTGAGGATGCCGAATCCACGAATCACGCCCAGCGGCATGGTGTCGTGACCGATGTCAAAATTCAGCAGCGAACGAGCGGTTTGGCAACCGTAGTAACGGTCGGCAGGGACCTCGAGTTCACCCATGGTGTCGGATTCGATGCGCACGTCACCTTCCGGTGCCTCGGCACGCAGGGACTGCGCTGGTGGAGCGACCGTCGCAGGGGCTTGACCTTCAAGCCCCTGCTGAATCAGGCGAGCGATGGTGGCAGAGCGACCGTCTGCGCGGCCTTTGCCGACCTTTCGGTCCAGTTTTTTGGCGAGGTCTTCGGGGATGCTGATGCTCATGATTCGGCGGTCGCCGGCACGGTGTTTGGCCATGCTTCAAAGCCCGTAAAGGCGTTTAATAAATATGACCGAACGATCATTTGGCGCCATCAACACGCTGGCGGATGTCAAAATCCGCTCAAATCAAGCTTTGACGACCGATTTGAGGATGCGCAGCGTGGTGCTTTCGCCTGCCGTCATGTTGTTCATGGCCCGCATGTCTTCGCAAATTCAGCCCAAGCCTCGCCCAAGCGCCCGTCGGCCCATGCGTCGAGGAACCACGGGTGGATGTAAGAGGAACGGCAGACGGTTCGGGTGTTCCCGAGGTCGGCAGCCACGGTATCGATGACCGCCAGCATGGCCTTGTTGCGCCCCGTTTCGGTGTCCGGCACGTCCCAATCGCCTTCGGACCACAACTTGTCCATGGATTCCGCCGGTGGAATGGTCTTCAGCCATTTTTTCATTTCGGCGGCCGTTCGTTCCGTCGACAAAAAGGCCAACCGTTCTGCACAGCGCGAAGTGGCAGCCCAGGTTCTGAAGTTCTTGGCGGTGAACCCCATCCCGCTCGAATCACGGATGTACTGATTGATGTGCTCGGCCTTGAGGTCCACCTCGTTCCCAGCTTCGGAGATGTACATGAACAGGTCCGCGTCGTTGGCCCCCAGACGGTTGGTCTTGAGGATTAAATCCACCAAACCGTCGTCCTCGATGGTGATGTGCCAGTCCTTCCCGGACTTGCCCGTGAACGAGAACACGGCGTCGTGCCGACCTTCGGCCGCATCGCCTTTGATGTGCTTCACGTGCATGGACTTGAGGGTGGTCAGTCCGTAGGATTCGTTGGCTTTGGCGTACTCGTCCGACCCCACTCGAATGTTGTAGAGGTCCATCAGACGCACAACCAGCGCTGCGACCGTGTTGAGCGTCATGCCACCTTCAGCCAGGTCTCGACTGACCTGTCGGCGCAAGCGGGGGAGCTGGGACGCGAAGTAGACCACGTCGTCGTACTTCATTTCCGTCGTGATCTCCGTCCAGTCGGGGTGATAGCGGTACTGCAGTCGTCCTTTCACGTCTCGCCCCGTCGCTTGGATGTGGCCGCGCGGGTTGGGGCAGATCCAGATGTCCTCCCACGCCGGTGGTAAGCCCATGCTGTTCCACCGTGCAATCCGGTCTTCTTCCTCCACCGGTTCACCGTCGGGTGCGAGGTACTGCCATTCCACTTCACCTTCCTCGGTGGCGATGTTTTGACGCGTTACACCTCGAAGTGAGGGGTCGCTTCGAATCAGCGTTGCTCTGCGCAAGGCTTCATCGGCGTCAACCGGCATACTGCGCCCCTTCTCTCAACAGGTCATGAACTTAGGGGCGTTTATGATTGAATGAAGTCCGGTCCGATGCCGACCTTAACGCTTCCATCACGGTACAGTCCCCGATACATCAGCATGGTTTGGAACGGCACCACCACGTCGCCTTGGGTGTTGACGGCGATGAGTCCGCCGCGTCCTCCAAAGGGCGCGACGTCGTTGAGGACGCGCTCCGCAGCCTCCTCCAAACTTGTATGCTGGTGATGAACCGCAACCGAATGGGCCGCGACGGTTCGAATGAACGCCTCGCCCACGCCGGTGCACGACACGGCCATCGAAGCGTCAGCCCAGGTGCCTGCACCAATGATCGGCGTGTCGCCGACCCGTCCGAGTGGTTTTCCGGTCATGCCACCGGTCGACGTGGCCGCGGCAACGTGGCCGTGGACGTCCAAGGCCACGGCACCAACGGTGCCCCAACCGTCTTCCTCGCCATCGTGGTCGAGCAAGGCGTCTTCTTCATCGGTGGCCCCGGGTCGAAGACGCTGGTCCTTCCATTTCCTCCACTGTGCTCGGCGAAGGTCGGTGGCGAACCACGTGGGGTCCACCTGCTCGAGCCCCTCTCGCTCAGCGTAGGCATCGCCTGCAGCACCGGCGAGCATGACGGGCCACCCCCGTTCCAAGAGGCGGTTCGCTGCCCGGATGGGATGGCGCGTGGTGGTCAAGCCGACGACAGCACCGGCCGCTTGGTCGTGGCCGCGCATGATGCTGGCGTCCATGCTGACCTCGCCGGCCTCATCGAGCACCGAGCCTTGTCCAGCGTTGAACAGCGGTTCGTCTTCCATCGTTTCAACGGCGAGGGTGACGGCTTCCAGTGCGGTGAGTTCACCGGCTGTGAGACGCTCGCCGATGTCGTGAAGTAACGCCTCCATGCAGGCCACGCGCTGCGGGTCGGCGTCGGTCATGCCGCGCCATGGTCCGTCGCCTCCTGCACCACCGTGCACGGCGAGAACGACCACGCGCTCACCTCACTCGATGACGCTGCAGCGAATGATTTGCTGGGGCTCAGCGGGACGATCGCCGGGGAGCTTTCGGCAGCGCTCGATGGTGTGAACGACGTCCATGCCTTCGGAGACGGCTCCAAAGACAGCGTGGTTGCCGTTGAGCCACGGCGTAGCCACGGTCGTCAGGAAGAATTGGGACCCACCGGTGTTGCGGCCGGCGTTGGCCATGGAGAGCACGCCGGGCTTGTCGTGCTTGAGGGCGAGGGCGGAGGGCTCGCAGGGAATCTGCCAGCCTGGGCCACCGGTGCCGGCTCGGCGGGACATGGGGTCCTTCGAGTGGGGGCAGCCGCCTTGGATCATGAAGTCCTCAATGACGCGGTGGAAATGGAGCCCGTCGTAGTGACCCATGTTCACCAACTTGACGAAATTGGCGACGGTGTCGGGGGCACTGCCGTGGAAGAGGTCGATGGTGATGTTGCCTGCGCTGGTTTCCATGAGGACTTGCATGCCACGACCACAGAGCGGCACTTGAAGAGGATTTGCCTCGTCTGCACGGAAGCACAGGTTGATATTTTACCGGCCTACAAAATGAACCATGAGCAACCCCATCGACATCCCCTTTGCGACCATGAACGGCGAAACCACCACGCTACGCGACCTCGGTGGCACGCGCTGGGTGGTGGTCAACGTTGCCAGCGCCTGCGGCGCTACGCCACAGTATGCCGGTCTTCAGGCGCTTCACGAGGCAGACGACAATCTGACCGTGGTTGGCTTCCCCTGCAACCAATTCGGCGCACAAGAGCCGGGAACCCACGATGAAATCTGCGAGTTTACGGCGTCCAAGTTCAACGTCTCGTTCCCGCTGATGGCCAAGGGCGATGTGAACGGCGCTGACCGTCTTGCTTTGTATGAAGCACTCTGCCAGACAGCCGATGCTGACGGCCATGCCGGGGACATCCGCTGGAATTTTGAGAAGTTCATCATCGATGAAGACGGCGCCGTTCAGCGGTTTTCCACCCGGGTCCAACCTGACGCCTTGCCCCTGTGAGCACCGTCGACCGCTCCGGCGTTGGAGGGGCCGGTCGCGAACCGAGGCATTTGGATGAGGTTGACCCTCGGTGTTCATAACGAGTGGGCCGGGAGGCGCGCATGGAACGGTTGGTCCGCTGACGTTGGTCACGGGGTGTTCGTCCTTGAGGCAGCCACATGTCAACCTTCACTGATCTTCACCTTGACGAACGAATTTTAGAGGCCCTCGACGGCGAGGGCTACCGCACACCAACACCGGTGCAAGCGGAAACCATTCCTGCCTTGATGGACGGCCGAGATGTGCTCGGTATTGCCCAAACCGGTACTGGGAAAACGGCTGCGTTTGCCCTTCCTATCCTTCACCATCTCGCCGCTGAGAAACCCTCCAACGGCCGGCCTATACGTGCGCTCATGCTCACGCCTACTCGGGAACTGGCGGCGCAAATCGGCGACCGCTTGCGCGTCTACGGGCGCCACCTCCCGCTCTACTCCACCGTCATCTTCGGCGGTGTCGGGCAATCGCCACAGGTCAAGGCCCTTCGTCGGGGGGTGGACGTGCTGGTTGCGACACCCGGCCGCCTGCTCGACCTGTATCAGCAGGGCCACGTTGACTTGAGCGAAGTGGAACACTTCGTCCTTGACGAGGCCGACCGCATGCTTGACATGGGCTTCAGCAAGGATGTGGAGCGCATTCTCGCCCTTGTTCCTCGCAAGCGTCAGAACTTGATGTTCAGTGCGACGATGCCCAAGGCAATCGGCCAACTCGCGAACCAAATGCTGTACAATCCCGTGCAGGTTGACATCAGCCCGGAGGCGCCGACCACCGACCGTATCGAGCAGTACGTTGCCTTCGTCCAGAAGGCCGACAAGCGCCAACTGCTCGTCGACTTGCTTGAGGGGCAGATGGTGGCTTGCGGCATTGTGTTCACACGAACCAAGCACGGAGCGAATCGTCTTGCGAAGCAACTGGACAAGGTTGGCATCCCGTCAGATTCAATCCACGGCGACAAAAGTCAGACTGCGCGCACACGTGCGCTGGAAGCGTTCCGCAACGGCGACGTGTTCATTCTCGTGGCGACCGACATCGCGAGTCGTGGCATCGACGTGGAAGACATCACCCACGTGTTCAACTTCGACCTGCCCAACGAGCCCGAGGTCTACATCCACCGCATTGGGCGCACGGCTCGCGCCGGACGTGAAGGCCTAGCATACTCCTTCTGCGATGAAACGGAGTCCGGTTATTTGGTCGGCATTCAACAACTGCTTGGCGAAGACATCGAGGTACTCGAAGATCAACCCTATCACTTCGAAAAAGCTCGTCCCAAACCCGGTCAAAAACCCGGTCGCGTCAAGGGTGGACCCGGAGGCGGAGGCGGACGATCACGACGTGGGACGGGCCGTGGCAACAACATGCGCCGTTACAACCGTGGCGGGCCAAACGCCAACGATCGCAGTCGCAAAGATAGGCCACGGGACGGCGACCGTGGCGGTCAACGGGACGGTGGTCGAAAACCGTCGAACCGTTCCAACAAGCCCGGTCAAAAGAGTGACCGACCCAACCGTCCGCAGGGTGGAAGACCACCGAAGTCAAACTACAGCCGAGGCAAGCAGCAAGGTCGTTCAAACGCCTCCAACCGGAACCAGTCAAATCGATCTCACCGTCGCCAGCCGCGACGAGACGACCGCTCGTGATCTTCCAGCGGAAACATCATGATTTGAGAACACCCCATGGTAAGCATGGGTTCTGTTTGGGTGGTTGATTCAAACTGTTTTATTCACCTCGGCCAAAAAGCAGAAGACGGTTTCATTGAGGACTTGCAAGCAGTTTTGCGAGGCCGTCGGTTGCTCATTACTCCGGGCGTTGAGCAGGAGGTCGCCACCGTTGCATTGCGCCGCTGCGAAGGTCGGCCAAACCTTCTCAAGGCTCTCGATGCCATGCTCCATTCTGTTCCAGTTGACGAAGATGATGTCCGGTCGTTGGCTCAACGAATTGGTGAATCGGCTGCTCCACAAGATGTTGATTTGTCCTTGATGGTGCTGGCCGATGGCTTGGGTGCGGAGAGCAGCGATGTGGTACTTGTGTCGGACGATTTCAAAATGACCACGACGGCTGAGCGCACCGATCTGCGATTCGAGACATGCCCACCCTCGACCTTTCTGCAACGCTTGGTGGCGGATGCACCCGATGCAGGCCGGGATGCGAGGTTTCGAAGCCTTTCACGCCAGGTTCGTGCTGCAGAAATGAAGTACGCCATTAGCCGGCGCAGCGAATACGATGTCCAGCGGAAACTGACATGGATGGTCGACTCGTTGCTTTCTTCCAGTCATGTTCTGGAAAGCGACGATGAGCAGGATGCAGACCGAGTGGAACGCCGTCAAATTGCCGACTTGACCCGGGTGATCAGGGGCTACAAGGTCAAACCAAAACGCCTGGAAGCCCTCGGTGAACTCAAGGAGATTTGTGCCCCAGTTTCCATGTTGGACAACCATCTCTCGACCTTACGGATGGAGGCGGACGAACGGCTTCAAGAAGCGATAGAGACGACATCGATGTTGCTCACCAATGTGATGGAAGAGGTCGGGATGGGGCTGGCTCCTCTAGGTGAAGAACAGGCTGAAATCGCTCATCGTGCTATGGCAGGGAGCCTTTTGCGCACCGAATCAGCCCTTGGGTTGATGGCGCGCATGACTGGACATCAACAAAAAGCGCGTCGACACCTTGCTCGAGCGCTTCACTTGGCGACACTGGTGGATGATGTGGGTTCGGAACGCAAAGCCATGCGTCGATTGGGAATGTTGGCGCTCCAGGGCGAGGACGCCTCCCGCGCACTCGATCTCTTTTCCACGGCTGCGAATCAACCGACAACACAGGAGGTTGATGCCGTACCGTCCATGGTACTCGCTGCCATCGCTTCGTCATTAACTGGAGATGCATCCGCTGCGGAGGCATGGGTTAGCAAGGCTTCCTCTCATCTCATGGCCGACCCTTCAGGTGGGTCCACCATGCTTGAACGGGTTGGCAGAGCGCTGCTTGCCATCGACAGGCCATAACTGGCCATCGAACTCTTTGACGAAGCCATGGAATGTGCGATGATGGCGGAAGAGGAGGACCGGTACGAGACACTTAGCACATGCATGGTTCAAGCCGAATTGGCCCTCGATGATAGCGAACGCGAGAACATCCCGGTGCTTCGCCAGCTCTTGGACGGGCTCACGCCAGCGAAGCAGGCGCCGCAGCGTTGACGTCGGCGGATACACCGGCTTCGTAACGCTTGAAGTTCTCGTTGAACATCGAGGCCAACTTGTCGGCGGTGGCGTCGTAAGCCTCGCCGTTTGACCACGTGGACTTGGGCTGAAGCACATCAGCGGGCACGCCCGGGCACGAGGTGGGAACTTCGAAACCAAAGCGCTCATCGGTCACGAATTCCACGCCGTCCAAATCCCCGTCAAGCGCCGCGTTGAGCATGGCTCGGGTGTACTTGATCTTCATTCGGCTGCCTTCACCGTAAGCGCCACCGGACCAACCGGTGTTGATGAGCCAGGCCGTGGAGCCGTGCTGGTCCATCTTCTCGGAGAGCAGGTCGGCGTAGACGCCGGGGTGCATGGGCATGAACGGCTCACCGAAGCAGGCCGAGAAGGTCGCTTGGGGTTCCTTCACGCCGACTTCGGTACCCGCCACCTTGGCGGTGTAGCCGGAGATGAAGTGGTAAGCGGCCTGGGAAGGCGTCAAGCGAGAGATGGGAGGGAGAACCCCGAAGGCATCGCAGGTCAGGAAGATGACGTTTTGCGGGTGGCCGCCCTTGGAGTCAGCCGTTCGGTTGTCAATGAATTCAATCGGGTAGGAACCGCGAGTGTTCTGCGTCTTTGACGTGTCGTGGAAGTCGGGCACGCCCTCGCTGTCGACCACGATGTTTTCGAGCACCGTCCCGTGTTTGCGGGTGGTGGCGAAGATGGCGGGTTCGTCCTCTTCAGAGAGGTCGATGAGCTTGGCGTAGCAACCGCCTTCGAAGTTGAACACGCCGTTGGCGCCCCAGCCGTGTTCGTCGTCGCCGATGAGGGCGCGCTTTGGGTCGGCGGAAAGCGTGGTCTTCCCCGTACCGGAGAGACCGAAGAAGATGGCCGTGTTTTCGCCGGTGGTGTTGGCTGAGCAATGCATGGGGAGGATGCCCTTCTTTGGCAGGATGAGGTTCATCACGGAGAAGATGGACTTCTTGATTTCACCAGCGTAGCGGGTACCACCGATGATGACTTCTTTGGCGGCGTAGTTGACGATGACAAAGCACTGGGAGTTCAGACCGTCGCTCGCGGCGTCGGCCTCGAAGTGCGGTGCGTGAAGAACGGTGAATTCCGGCTCGTGCTTGGCCAGTTGTTCGGCGCCGGGGCGGATGAACATGTTGCGGGCGAAGGTGTTGTGCCAAGCGTTGTGGTTGACGACGCGGATGGGCAGGGCTTCTGAAAAGTCGGCACCACAGTACAAGTCTTGAACGAAAAGGGCGTCCTGCTGGGACAGGAAATCAACGACCTTGGCTCGCATGCGGGTGAAAGTATCGAGGTCGGTGGAGACGTTGACGTCGCCCCAGTTGATGTCGTCGGAGACCGACGGTTCGTCGACGATGTACTTGTCGTTGGGCGAACGGCCGGTTCGCTCACCGGTCTCGGTCACCAGCGCTCCGTGAGCGCTCAGAAAGCCTTCACCGCGCTCAACAGCGAGGTCGATGAGTGCGTTGGCTTCAAGGTTCCAGTAGACATCCCCGCTGGGGGAGATGCCGTGCGATTCGAGGCTGCCGGAAGGGGTGCCGTGGGTGCCGCCCATGCCGGCCGTTTCCGCCGCCCCTCTTTGTCCCTTTTGGCTCGGCGACAAGTGGCTGTCAGCGTTCCCGGGGCGTGAGAACACAACCGCTTGCGGAAATCAAAATCCGACCAAAATCGGTCACGACGGCGGCCTGAGGCGGACAACTTCATGTTCAGCAAGCCGTAGAGTTGGGCATGGAAGGGGATGAGGGGGCCGAATCCACCACGCCCTCCACAGACGACGATGTCCTCCGAGAACAGTCGTTCAAGCGTCCGCAAGGCCTCAACCTTGACTCGTTCATGGTCGCCACGCCGTCCTCCGATGATGTCGCTACTGATGATGGCCTACCCCGTGATGCCGGCCCGGAGAGCGAGGGGGCTGACGGCGCAACACTCGCCGTTGAACATCCGCACGAGGTCAATGATCAACACGAGGCGTTGGACCCCACCAGCCAAGCGGCCAACATGGACGCTGCGGTGGGTGAGGTCAGCGCCCTCTTCACGATGGAGGTAAGCAAGGAACGCCCCGTGGACTCTACCACGCAAATGGCCATCCACGGCGAACAAACCATCGGCAAAGGCTTGGCCGTCGCCATGGTGGTGGTATGGACGGCCATCGGCGCACTGGTCGGCACGGTGCTTCCTCCCCTGCTGGGCGGATTGGGACTCTTCGTCATGGCCATGGTCGGGCTCTGGCTGGGTGAGCGATGGATTCGGCGCGACGCCATGCATTTGCTGGGCATCACGTGGGTCATCATTTCGATGAAACTCCTCTACGGTTTGGCCCTCGACGCCTGGCGTTGGGGTTGGTTGGACGAGTTTGGCGCTCCGGAAAGCCAGGTGCTCGGGGGCTTGATGTTGGCGTTGGTCGGCATGAACGTGGCGCTGGCCTTCCGCCACGACGAAGACGCCATCGCCGCGCAATCGGCGCTGGTGCTGTTTGCCGTGGGGAGTTCAGCCGGTGCCGTGTACGGTGAGGTCGGGATTGCCGTGCTGATCGTCATGGCCATGGCGCTCATGCACGGGCTCGCACTCGTTCGTTCCTCTGGCAACCTGGCCAGCCTCGGCATTTCGATGTCCTACCTGTGGGTGGGCGTCCACGCCCTCTCGAACGACTGGACCATCCTCTCGCTGACCCTGCTTCCCATCGAGAACGACCTCACCCTCTTCCTCCTCTTGAGCGTGGTTACGGCCGCCAACGCCTCCATGGCCGCAGCCTTCGTTCACCATGAAAACTGGCTCAGCCAGGGCGTTCACGCCGTCGGCCTCGGCAAACCCGGTTTGTGGGCGGTGTCGGTTTCCCTCGGAATGGTGGGCGCCCTCATGACCATCGCCGCCCATCGAACCGAGACGGGTTATGCGCTCGCTCAACTGATGCTGCTCACGTTGGCGTTCACGTCCTCATACCTCGTTGTCCGTGGTGTTCCTTGGACCAAACTGATGCCGTTCGTGTTGGCCCCCATGCCGTTCCTCATCGCCGGGTTGGCCTTGCTCAACGTAGGCGTCGTGAGCCTCACCTTCCCCCTCGAATTGAGCGAGTATTCGGTGTTCGCCATCGCCACAACGGCCCTGTGTATCGGGGTCTTGCTGACCCATCAGGCCAACGTGTCAGACCATGTGTTGTGGATGGGAGGCTTGGTCATCGTCGTGCTGTTAACGCTCCTGATTCCCGCCGAGGAGGGCGGCCGCCAGGGCCGCTTGCTCCTCGTGGCTCAGGCCACCGTCTGGGTGGGTTTGGGAGCCATCGCTGTGTTGCGGCATTCACCGGCCATTGCGGGTGTCGCCGTGCTGGCGCCTTACCTCTGGTTGCTCGCCTTTGCAACCGACGTGGAACAACGTTTGGTGAACGCCGACCTCGTCCCCATCGTGCTGTCCGAAGCGGACCTCGGCGTGTGGATGGTACTGCTCGTCGTTCAACAGATGGCCGTGAATCACCGATTGGGTGATGCCAACCTCAACCTCGCCGGTGGAGTGGCTGGCTTTTCCGAAATGAGTTCTCGCCTTCGAGATTCGGAGATGCTTACGCTGTGGAACCTTGGCTTCGTGCTCGCTTGTTTCACGTTTGTCGCCACCACCCGTCCCGATGGCGTGACCGCGCTGGGGACGCTGGGCGGTATGACGGCCCTGCTTCTGGCCCATGCGGGCATGACCTGGCTGGGCCTCCATCGTGGCCGCCCGCAAACCCTGGTCATCGTGTGGTCCCTCGCAGCGCTCTCGATTTCGTGGAATTACGGGCTCGAGGCCGGATGGGCCGCTGCCCTGACCGCCGGAAGTGTGGTGCTCATCGCTGCCGCAGCGCGACGCGTAGACGACATGGAAGCAACGCAAGGCGACCCCACCGTTCGCATGCTCCCCGGTCGCTTGTTGACGGTCCATCTTGGTATGATGACGGCCCTGTTTCTGGTGATAGCGCTCGGTCCTCAACGAACCGCATCGCTCACGGGCACGGCGGCCATCACGAACGTGTTGAGCCTTGACGTGCTGTCGGTCATGGCGGCGATATCGCTTGTCGTCTACATGCAGCGGCTGCGGATCGTCGACGCTTTGCTCCCGCCCACCTTGGCCGCCATCGGTTTGCTTGTGAGCATGGCGCTTGCCGGTCAGAGCGTTGAATCCGACACCATGCAGCTCTCAGCGCTCGTCATGTTCGTGCTGGTCGGGGCGTACTTGGCCTTCCAGGGCGATGTCCGCTCGGGTCTGCGAGCGCTGGCGACGAAAGAAGAGCGTGAAGCGTCGTTTGCCGCCAAGCGCGAGCGCATGCAGACGCTGGTCTCCTCGGTGTCGGCCGACGGTTCCACCACGGTGGGGTTGCGTGAATTGGACGCTGAACTTCTCGAACTCGCCCAGCGTCAGAAACGTCGTGCCAAACGAAGCGGTACGGCCGGCCAAGACGACGTCCTCGTGGGTGACATCCACTACAAACCGGTCGTGTTGCTGTTGTTCCTTGCTGTCGCGTTCATCGGGTCGATGTGGTTTGCCTACGCCACGCCGCACGCCCTGCTGGCGCTGTTGTTCAGTGCTGGGTTTGCCGTGGTGCTGGTGGGCCTCGCTCGATTGCGCGCCAACGCCATCGGTTTGCGCCTTCCGGACGTGGCGGGCGTTGAACTCCCCATCGCCGTGGCCATGGTTGGCATGGTGCTGGTCCATGTGGCCGGTCGGATGACGACCGGGGTGCTCACCGAATCCACCGTTCATTTGGCGGCGCTCAGTTTGACGCTTGTGTTGTTGGTCGGCATGGGGCTGATCGGTCGCAACGACCTCGGCTTGAGGATTCCAAGCGCCCTCGAGGCGTTGCTCGGGCTCTTGGTCATCGACCGGATGGTGTGCGTTCTCATCGGGGGCGAAGTTCCGCTTCCGTTGGCCACCGACCCGACCGCACTGACGCTCACCACCGGCGCTCTGCCGCTGTTTGGCATCGAAACCCTCCTTCTCGGCATGGTCTTGCTGTTCGATTGGGTGGAAGGTGAACGTCTCCGCCGAGGGCTGGACGACCATCGTACGGCCATGGGCCGAAGCGGCTGGGTGGCCGGCACCGTGATGCTGTCCCTCGGGCCGGTGAGCGCGCTTGCCCTGGTCTTCGGGCTGCGTCGAAGCCTCGGTTGGAAGCAGCCCGCCGTGGCGATGACCGTGGTGTTGTTGGCGCCGTTCGCCGTGCAAGCGCTCGTGGCTTGGGCGCTCGCCCCTGCTTCGTCCATCCTCACGCCGACCAACGTGGCTGCCGCTTTCGGCTTAGCGAGCGTTACATGGGCGGCCGTGGTCGTTGCCCGGCAAGAAGGACTCTGGCTTTCCGCCGCCTTGTGGTCAACTCATGGCCTGCTCCTGTCGTCGGCCGTCCTCTCGGCTTCGCTGGTAGCGCTTTCGCTCGTGGCCTTGGTGGTGTCCAGCACCGCTTGGGTCAGCGGCATTTTGACCCAGCGTAAGTCGTGGAGGATCATCGGTGCTGCTGATTTGGTCGTCGCGTGGATGGTGGCGGCCGTGGCCTTGGTGGCAGGCATCGGAGCCTCCTACGTGTTGATGCTCCTCGTCGCCTCGGCCGTGCTGTTGTTTGCCGTGACCACGCTGACGCAAGCCAACGAAGCGACGTTGATGGACGATTAATCTGCGGTCAACACGGCGGCAAGGTCGCTGGTGACAGCTTCCAGCAGTTCCACAAACGGTGCTGGATCGAGGTCTTTTGAAAGCCGAACAGAAAGGCTGGTCTTTGCTTGCGTTCCGCTGTTGCGAATTCCAAAAGAGGCCACGCCCTCCATCGAACGGCCATGCATCAACAACAGGTCAGGCTCGCCCTCAATCCGCCGTCGCTGGGCCTCAAAACCCAACCTCTCCAAGGCGGTTTGGAGGTTCTCCTCTGTTGACGAGAAGAGCTCACTGGATGCCCCCCAGCGCTCGCGGCGACTGTCTTTGATGGAGACGCGCTTTTTCCATCCGCGGTCAAAGACAGCCTCCGTTTGATTGGCAGCGGCAAGAAGAACGGCGCATAGGGTAGCAGCGCCGTCACCGACCAAACTCCAGGCATCGTCCTTCGTTGGGTGGGGTGCTGGAAGAACGACGTGCCCCGAATCTTCGATGCCGCAATTCGCCGGCATGGTGGCGCCGCTCAGCCAACCACCGTCGCTCGGTCGCAGGGCGTAGGACAACCACCGGTCGCCGACCGCGGTCTCGATGCACTCGGTTTGAGCGTTCAGTGATTGAACATGGCCGAACAGGGCCACGTCCGATTCGATGCTGGCAGCGAACGACCAGGGGCGGTCCGCTGCAGCGCCGAGTAGCATGGCCGCCATGGCGTCGCCGTCCACCACGGCAAAGCCGGTTCGGGTCGCCTGAATGAAGAGGCATCGGTCGCCGTCCCCGTCGAGGGCAGCGCCCACAAGTTGGCCCTCGGGAGCCGCCTTCAGGGCCTTGAGCAACAAATGGGATGACGCCTCGGCCTCCTGGTGGGTCCATGTGGCGGTCGGAGAAAGGTCGCCAGCACCGCATCCTTCGTTGAGCACGCCCGAGGGTGAACTCACTTCACGGCAGTTCACGCCGCGTTCACGCAAGAATTCTGCCAGCCACGAGGCGCCAAAGCCGTTGGCGCCATCGATCAGCAAGGGCGATGCGAACCCGTCCGAATCCATACCGTCCCACACACCAAACACGCTTTCGAACTGCGACCATCGCTGGGCCAACCACGTGCGGTGAGCGCCTTCGCTCCAATCGTGATGGGCTTCATCTGGAAGCGCAAGCGCTTCGCGGTCGACGGCATCAACGTCCCGATCCTCCTCAGCGAGTTGCCGAACGGTCTGGGTGACGTCAGCCTCGTAGGCTCGGTTGGATTTGTAGCCGAAGCTGTCGAAGACCTTGATGCCCGAATCCGAGACGGGGTTGTGACTGGCGGTGATCATGCATCCCGCACGTGCACTGAAGGCCAACACGGCGCGGTGGAGGGTCGGTGTGGCGCACTCGCCGATGTGGATGACGTGGCTGCCGGTCAGCCGGAGGCCAAGGGTCAGGGCCGCGACCAGCGCAGCATTTCCCGGACGCCGGTCCCAGCCCACCACGACCACCTCGCCCTCTCCAGGAAGGGCGGGCCGGGTGTAGGACAGGGCTTCGCCCACCAGACGCATGAAGGCCGGCGTCAAGGTTCGCTCGTGCTCGATGAGGCGAATGGCTTCCTCTTCCTCAACGGCTTCGAGACGGACGGAGCCTCGAATGCCGTCGGTGCCGAAGAACGAGGCGCTCACGGTCATCCCTCACCGGTGTTGACTGTCGGGTCCGTGGATGCCGGTGACGGTCGCGTTGGGCCACACCGTGCTGTTGCACCCCAGCACCACGCCGGGGTTGGTGACGCTGTTGCATCCTGTCGCCACACCTTCGCCCAGCACGGCACCGAACTTTCGCAGGCCGCTTGGAAGGCGTTCGCCGTTCAGGCGCACGTGAACTTCACCGCCGTCGTTGCGAAGGTTGCTGAGTTTGGTCCCAGCTCCGAGGTTGACGTCCGTTCCGAGAATGGAATCACCAACGTAGTTGAAGTGCGGTGCTTTGGCACCGGGCAAGAGAATGGAATGCTTGACTTCGGTTGCATGACCGACCACGGCGTCAGCGCAAATCCACGAGTATTCACGAACATAAGCGCCGCTTCGAACGACGGCTCGGGGTCCAACGTAGCAGGGGCCGATGAGGTAGACGCCTGCTTCCACGGTGGCCGTGGCGTCGACGACGATGCCCTCGCCACGGGTGAAAAAGCCGGGATTCTCACAAGCAATCCCGCCGGTGATGCCGCCCATTTGGGCTTTCAAACCGCTGGAATGCTTCGGGTCGAGCAGTTGCCAGACGGGTCCATCAGCGGGCAGGGTGGGGAGGTGCCCGTCTTCCGCCCCGGAAAAGGAGGGGAAGAGGGTTGCAGCGTCAGCCAAACCGCCCCAGTCCATGCCCCGTCGAAACGGTGCTTGGGCATCAATGTGGTGATGGCTCAGGACGCCAGGTGGTAGATTCGCTTGCCCGTCGAAGCGTCAAGTCGGAAGTTGATCATCTCGGAAAGGTAGCGTGGGATGAACAAGCCGACCTTTCGGGTGGTCAAACCGTGGTTGCGCATCTTGCGCTCGTTCGACAAGAAGGCGACGATGTCAGCCGCGGACGCTCCGGGCGCTGTAGCGACGTAGTCGACGATTTCGTTCTTCAACCGCTCCAAGCGGGCCTTTTTCTGGGAACCTTTTCCTCTCATGGTGTTCTCATGTTAGAGTAGGCTTCGGCGGATAATAAACGCCGGTTGGGATGTCCGTGGGACCCCATGGTTAGCGGATGATGTGAGGCCATCTTTTCTTTCCACCATGTCGTACACCTGGGCATCGAAAACAAGGGTTTTTGCCGGCGGATGCGTTTCGGGATGATTCGTCAGGTGTTTCATCGAGATTCAAAGCGGCTTAGGCGTTGCCAGCGAGGGCGAACATTACCTGACGGACGAGCGAATTTGACAGAACGCCGGTTACGATGCTGCATGGACCGTGCGTACGCTTTGCTCGTTGGGTTAAATGGCGGGCGATGGAGGATTCGAACCCCCGTCTCCGGCTCCGAAGGCCGGAAGGATATCCAGACTACCCTAATCGCCCGTAGACCCCCCGAGAGGCCCCCCCTTCTTGAAGAAGGCGGGTGGCATGGCTCGTCCATGGCGCGCTCCCTCCCGTGCATTCCCAGCGGATGTTCGGCCTGTTGCAGGGAGACCACGATGCCCATCACGCAGGCTGAGGCTTCGCGCCTGGCTCGCCGAACGGGCATGAAGCAGGAGGAATTCGCCGTGATGAATGACGGCGCATTGACACTGCTCAACAACGCGAAAACCCGGGCTTGTGTCTTTCTTCTGACCGACTCCGCCGACCTGAACGCTGAAGGGATGTGCTCGGTGTACGAAATTCGCCCCAAGGGCTGCCGGACCTACCCTTACGTGCTCAATCATGAAGACCGTGCCGTCTTGGACGAAGGTTGTCCTCACCGGTCCCAGTTCCCATCGCCACCCGAAGGCATGGACATGGTCCTGCTCAATCTCGAAGAGCGCATCGTGCGTGAAGGATCAGCCGGCTGAGGCTCCGGTGGACCCGTTCCACGTGCACCGATTGTGGGGCCCAACCGCACGATTCCACCACCCGTTGCACGTCCGACCATTCACCGTTGAGCAACGCAAAGGGGTGGTCAAAGGGCAGGCCGTCCGTCGTGTGTTCGGCCAGCGGATGAAGGGGGAGAATGAGGACGAAACCTGCCTCGGGATGGGCCACGTGCACGAGCACTGCGAAGGGAGGCTTCCAGCAGCGGGTCGTTGGCCATGCTGCCGTGGGAGTTGCGACCGTAGGGTGGGTCGAGGACAAAACCAGCGACCTTCCCAATCCACTCGCCGGGCAGAACATCCGGGAGCCGGGTGGCGTCGCCGCGTTTGACGGCAGCATGTTCGAGGACCATTTCCACCGTGCGCCCAACGCAGGTTGGCGTTGGCGCCCTGCACCATTTCGGAATGAATGTCGATGCCGATGGCGTTCCGTCCGCTCAGCGAGGCCTCGATGAGAAAGCCGCCGGTGCCCGTCATCGGGTCCACCACCGGTCCACGTTCAAGCGGCCCTGCTGCCATGTTGACGGCCAAACGAGCCAGCATAGGGTCAAGGCTGACCGGTTTGAAGAACGGCCGTTCTCCAGCTCTTCGCTCACCGTTGGAAAAGGCGGCTTGTCCGTCCCCTTCCATCCAGCCACAGGCCAGCGAAGCGGTCGGCCCGTCGGTCACCAGCGCCAAAACGTGGTCGGGGGCTTCGAGGTCGACGCTGTAACCTCGCTCAAACAGCACCCCACCAAGCTGCCGAGAAAGTTCGGATGTACTCCATCCGGGGATTTTCGCACCCTGCTTCCATGCACGCACGGCCACCGTTCCTTCCACGGGATGTGCGTCAACGTAAGCGACCGGCCATGTTCTCCAACCAAGCCTCCGGTGAAACATCGTCCGTGGTTGAGACCACGGCATCGAGGAGGAAGCACTGCAGGCCGCTGGCGAGGCGAAGGGCTTCGTCTCGTCGAGTATCGCTTCCGCCGTAAACTCGAACCCAGCGCGCTGAACGTTCCATTTCCAGCCGAGCATCGGGCATGAGCGCGGCAAGCTCGGCTTTGGCCAAGCCGGGATGCCAACCGCGCAAGCACGCCAACATGTCGCCCATGAACCGTCCTGTGGCTCAGCCTTCTTGATGGAATCGCAGGCGAACGCCTACATACGGTGACCTGTTGTTTGAATCATGGGCTGCAACCTCAAGGACATCGCTCCGGCGGAACAGACCAGCCTCAAGGATTTGGCTGGCAAGCGGGTCGGCATTGACGCCTTCTTGACCGCCTTCCAGTTCCTCACGACGATGCGCGACCGCTCACCTCAAGGCGACGGCATGCCGCTGCGCGACGCCAACGGGAACCCAGTGTCGCATCTGATGGGCTTCCTTCACCGAACGGCCACACTGTTGGCGATGGGCATCAAACCCGTTTACGTCTTTGACGGCACCTCGCCCGAACTGAAAGCCGACGAGATGGCCGCCCGCCGTGCTCGTCGTTTGGAAGCCGAAGCCGTTCACAAAGAGGCCTTGGCCGCCGGCGATTTTGCCCTGGCGCAGAAGATGGCCGCCCGCATCATGCACTATTCCCCGCAAATGGTGGAAGAGACGCAACGCCTCCTCGACCTCATGGGTGTCCCGTGGGTCACCGCCGCCGCCGAAGGGAGAAGCCCAAGCCGCCGTCATGGCCGCCAAAGGCCAACTTGACGTGGTCGCCACCCAAGACTGGGACGCCCTGCTCTACGGTTCACCCGTCCTCGTTCGCAACCTCATGGACGACGGCACCAAGCGCTACGGGCGCGTGGTTCACGCTCAATCCATCGATTTGGGCGAGATGCTCGCGAGCAACGAACTCAGCCGAGAGCAACTCGTGGACCTCGCCATCATGATCGGCACCGACTACCACCCGGGCATCAAAGGCATCGGGCCGAAGACCGGCCTGAAACTCATCAAGAAACACGGCACGCTCGAAGCGGTTTGCGAGGCCAAGGAAAAGGAGGTTCCAGAGCGGTTGTCTGAAATCCGTGAAATCTTCCTCAACCATCCCGCGGTGGACGTGGAAGAAGCCGACCTCAAACAAGGCCACGTCGACCGGGCCGGCCTCGTTCAATTCCTTCAGGAAGAGCGCCAGTTCAGCCAGCGTCGCATGGACCAGGCATTTGAGAAACTCAAGGAAGGCGGCCACCTTCGCGAAGGCGGTCAGACCTCGCTTTTTTCGTTTGACGGCTGAATGAAACGCAACGGACTCGCCAGCGTCATCACACCTTCGTGTTCCACAAGCCCTCCTCGATCCTCGGTCTGCACGTCCGCCAACGCCTCGTTCACGGTGTTCACCGGTGCGCACGGAATGCCCTTCAGCAACCCCTCGAGGGTGGCTCGATCCAGCGATGAAACGGCCGATTGCACGGTGGCTTCAACCGCCGTTCGCTCTTCAATTCGGGCGCTGTTGGCCTTCCAGTGTTCGGGCACGTCCAGTTCCAACGCCGCCACGAGCTTGTGCCACTGGTTCTCGGTGCCCACACCGATGGCGAACCATCCGTCGCTTGCTTCGAAGGCCTTGTAGGGCACGAGATTAGGATGCGCGCTGCCCATGCGGCCGGGCGTGATGCCTGCCAGCGCGTTGTGCCCTTGATTCACGAGCGAGGCCAGCGCCGTGTCCCATAACGAGACGTCGATGCGAGCGCCCTTTCCAGTCCTCTCACGATGGTAGAGGGCAGCGAGAATGGAAGACACGGCGTTCATTCCGGTCATAACGTCGATCCACGCAACACCGACCTTGGCCGGGCCACCATCAGCATCACCGGTGATGGACATGATGCCGCTTCGGGCCTGCATCGTCAGGTCGAAGGCCACCTCGTCTCGACGAGGACCGTGTTGCCCGTAGCCGGAGATACTGCACACGATGGTGTCCTCAGGCACCTCGCCGACGATGGCATCAAAGGTTCCCGGTTTGAAATTCTCAACAACAATGTCAACGTCCGCAACGAGCGAACGTATTCGTTCCTGTTCTTTCTTGATGTTGACCGTCTCAATGCGTTTGCCACGGTTGCACGACAGGAAGTAGGAGGCGACGTCTCCGCCATCAAACCCGGATTGGAACGGTGGGCCCCACGAGCGTGTGTCGTCGCCCCACGGGGCCTCGAGTTTGAGCACATCCGCCCCAAGGTCGCCCAGTGTTTGGGCAGCATGGGGGCCTGCAAGAATGCGAGAGAGGTCGAGCACGCGAACGCCGGACAGCGGTTGCATACGCTGGCCTTCAGCGGGGGTCAATTCAACCTATGCGTCCGCTTGGACGCAGCGCCGATGGATCGGCTTGGGAAATCAAGCGTTCTTGTCGGCCTGGACCTTGACACGAACGTCCTGTGCAGCAGCCTTGGCTTCCTGCATGGCCTTTCGCACACGGGTGCCGGCAGCGCTGTTGCCCTTGTCGTGCTTTGCAGCGTCAACAAGAGCGGCGTTCAAATCATCAATCATCTTCTGTACCATAGCCTCAACGGACATAACCCTCGGTCCGGAAAGTCGGTTCTTATGGCTTGCCTCGGAAATCAATGAACGGCAGCGGTGGAAACCGGTTCACCTGTTGCGAGGGATTGAAAACCCTCACCACTGACCCCTCACCACGGGGGAGACACCATGGGGTTTGCTCGACGGTCCACGCAGCCCGACCCGGACCCTGTTACCACCCAAGAATGGCGAGACTCCATTCGTGCCGTTGCTGAGCAGTGGGGCGAGGAAGAAGCACGTCGTCTTCTTCACGCCACCGTGGACGCCGCCAAGGATGCCGGCGTGGACATCGAAGTGGTGGAAACACCGTACCTCAACACCATTCACCCCGAAGACCAGGGCACCTACCCCGGTGATTTGGCGATGGAAGAACGCCTCCACGGCATCATTCGCTGGAACGCCATGATGATGGTCACCCGGGCGAACAAATACTTCGACGGGATCGGTGGCCACATCTCCACCTACGCTTCCGCCTCACACGCCTGGGAGATGGGCTTCAACCACTTCTTCCGAGGCAAGGACGACGGGTCGTCCGGCGACCACCTGTACTGGCAGGGCCATGCTTCACCGGGCATCTACGCCCGTGCTTGGCTTGAAGGCCGATTGACCCACGAGCACGTTGAAAAATTCCGACAAGAGGTCGGCGGCCAAGGCCTTTCCAGCTACCCCCACCCTCGTTTGATGCCCGACTTCTGGGAGTTCCCCACCGTCAGCATGGGCTTGGGCGCCATGACGGCCATCCATCAAGCCCGCTTCAACCGCTACCTCGAGGACCGCGGCTTGGCCACCACCGCCGCATCTCGTGTATGGTACACGATGGGCGACGGTGAATCCGACGAACCCGAATCGCTCTCGCAACTCTCCCTCGCCGGCCGTGAGGGCCTTGACAACATCGTGATGACGATGAACTGCAACCTGCAACGCCTCGACGGTCCCGTCCGTGGAAATTCCAAGATCGTTCCAGGAGTTGGAAGGCCGCTTCCGAGGTGCCGGCTGGAACGTCATCAAGGTGCTCTGGGGCAGTTCGTGGGACGACCTCTTCGCTCGGGACACCGACGGTCTGCTGGCGGCTCGTCTGAACGGGCTCGTCGACGGCGACGAGCAACGCATCATGACCGCTGACGGTGCCACCATCCGCAAGGAACTGTTCAACTCCGACGGGCTCGCATCCCTGGTTGCCCACCTCTCCGACGATGACCTCGTGGCCCTGTGCGCCGACGTCGGCGGTCACGATTTCACCAAACTTCACGCCGCTTACGCTGCTGCCACGGCTCACAAAGGCCAGCCCACGGCCGTGCTGATTCGCACCATCAAGGGCTACGGGCTCGGTCCTGCGTTTGCTGGGCGCAACACCACGCATCAGAAGAAGAAGGCCGACATGGAAACCATGCAGTTCATGCGCACCGACCTCGGGCTTTCCTTCACGGACAAGGACCTCGAAGCCTACCCCTACGTCATGCCCGAGGACGTTCCTGAACTCGTTGCCTACGCCAAAGAGCGCCGAGGCGCACTGGGCGGCTCCATGCCCAAGCGCGTGGTGCCCAGCGAAGCGATTGACCTCGCTGACGCCAAGGCCTACGCGGAGTTTGACGAGGGCACCAAGGGCACCATGGAAGTCTCCACCACGATGGCCTTCGTGCGCGTGCTTCGGGCACTCATGAAGGACAAGGCCTTCGGTCAGCGCGTTGTCCCCATCATTCCCGACGAAGCCCGAACCTTCGGCATGGACCCGCTGTTTGCCGAGTTTGGTATCTACCACCCCGAAGGCCAGTTGTACAAACCGGTCGATCACAACGTGCTGATGAAGTACAAGGAATCGGCCAAAGGCCAGCTGTTCGAAGAAGGGATCAACGAAGCCGGTGCCACCTCCACCTTCATCGCCTCCGCCACCTCCTACTCCACCCATCTTTACCCCACCGTGCCCTTCTACACCTTCTACTCAATGTTCGGCTTCCAGCGCGTGGCCGACCTCATCTGGTCAGCCGCCGACCAGCGAGCCCGTGGGTTCCTGATGGGCGCCACGTCCGGACGCACGACCCTCAACGGCGAAGGGCTCCAGCACCAAGACGGGCATTCACTGCTCATGGCCCACACCAACCCTGCCGTTCGAGCGTGGGACCCCGCTTTTGCTTACGAGTTGGCCACCATCATTCGCCACGGCATCGAAGAGATGTACGTTGGCAACCAAGACGTGCTCCACTACATCGCCATCTACAACGAAAACTACCCGATGCCCGCCAAGCCAAAGGGTGCAGACGAGGGCATCATCAAGGGCATGTACCTGCTTCGCGGCGCACCCAAAGGCGACGGCCCGCTTGTTCGCCTCATCGGCTCGGGCCCCATCATGGTCCAAGTGCTGGACGCCGTTGAGAAGCTCGAGACCTACGGCGTGCGCTGTGAAATCTACTCCGCCACCTCCTACGGCGAACTCCGACGAGAGGGCTTGGCCTGCGACCGTCACAACCGCCTCCACCCCACCGAGGAGATTCAGAAGCCCTATGTGGAGGCCTTGCTCGCTGAACCGTTGCCCACCATCGCCGTCTCCGACAACATGGCGGCCGTCCCGGACATGATCCGTCAGTGGGTCAGCGGGCCCTACACCGTCTTGGGCACCGACGGCTTTGGCCGGTCTGACACCCGGGAAGCGCTCCGTCGTTTCTTTGAGATCGACGGCGCCGCCATCGCGCTGGCCGCCCTGTCCTCGCTCGTGCGTGAAGGTGAACTCGACGCCAAGGTCTACGCCAAGGCGGAGAAGAACTTCGCCGTCTCCACCGGCCGAGACGACATCGCTTCGCTTTGAACCGTTCAGTCGATGTGAACGCCTTCTTCGCGCAGCATGGCCCGTTTCTTTTCCGAGCCGCCCTCTGCACTGTAGCCCCCAATGGCGCCGTCCGAGCGGATGACGCGATGGCAGGGGACTTCGGGTGCGTACGGGTTCTTTCCGCAGGCGTTGGCGACGGCCCGGGCGGAGGACGGGTGGCCGATTTGGACGGCGATGTCCGTGTAGGTCCGCACCTCGCCGCGCGGGATGGTTCGGAGGGCCGCCCACACCTTTTGCTGGAACGGCGTACCCTGAGCCATGAACTGCGTTTTTTCACGCCTTTGTTCTTGGAAACGCCGTCGGGTTGATACCCAACTACAAAGGGAAGGCCCGGTGTGGTTTTCACGATGTGGGAACGCCTGCTGGTGGCCGCTTTGGTGGCGTTCGTCGTGTTCAAGGTGACCCTCATCACCTACCGGCGTCGCAAATACCCTGAGCCGCACGAGGATTGGGCGAACGTCAACCTCGACGACCTGCACTTTCCCGAAGGCTTCCACTGGGGTACGGCCACGGCGGCGCACCAGGTCGAGGGCCATCAGGCGAACAACTGGACGGTTCACGAGGTGGCCAAAGGTCTGGAGGCCAGTGGAGCAGCCTGCGATCACTGGAACCGATGGAAGGACGACTTCCAACTGCTTTCCGACCTCGGCATGACCTCTTACCGCTTCTCCATTGAATGGAGTCGTTTGGAGCCCACCGAAGGTGCATGGGACGAAGCCGCCCTGGCCGTCTATTCGGACATGGTGGACGACCTCGTGGGGCGCGGCATCCGGCCCGTCGTGACCCTTCACCATTTCACCCATCCCGACTGGTGGGAAGCCAAAGGCGGGTTCGCTGACCGCACCAACATCCCAGCGTTCGTCGCTTATTGCGAGCGGGTGGTGAACGCCCTGGCCGACCGGGTCAACACCTGGGTCACCGTGAACGAACCCACGGTGTTCTCCACCATGGGCTACACCCTCGGGATGTTTCCTCCCGGCCGTCGTTCCATTCCGACGACGCTGCGGGTGATGCGGAACCTACTGTTCGCTCACGGCACCGTCTACCAGACCCTCAAACCCAAACACCCTGAACTTCAATTTGGCGTGGCGAAGAATGTCACGCTCTTCGACCCCAAGAACCGCTGGAGCCCCATCGATTGGCCGCTGGCCCGTCTCATGGAGTGGGTGTGGAACGGGGCCTGGCGCAGCGGCATTCAGAGCGGGAAGATGTTCTTCAAAGACGTCCCGGAAGCAAAAGCCAGCTTGGATTTTGTCGGTCTCAACTACTACACCCACGTGCTGGTCGGTCCGGTTTCGGTCTCCCTGCTCAAGATGAAGTTCCCCAAGCGACGCCAAGAGGTGGCCACCGAATTCGGCTACCCCATGTACGCCGAAGGCCTGGCACGGGCCCTCGACTTCCTGAAACCGCTGGGCGTGCCGATTGAAATCACCGAAAACGGCGTGGCCGACGCTCAGGACTCGCTGCGTGAGGAACACCTCCGTCGCCATCTGTGGGTGCTGTCCAACGCCCTTCGCGACGGCCACGAGGTCCGCTCCTACCACCACTGGTCGCTTCTGGACAACTTTGAGTGGGCCGAGGGCTATTCGATGCGGTTTGGCTTGCACCACGTTGATTTCGAGACGCAGGAACGCACGCTTCGGCCGAGCGGTGAAACCTACCGTCGAATCGTTCAGCATCACTGAGCGGCTCAGATCCACACATCGTTTTCCGCCGTCAGTTCACAGTCGGCTTCGCCGGTGTTGACCACGCCACGGGGCTCGACGAGCATGACCTTGCATTCGTGGTCGGCGTAGGGCTTGTGGCGGGTTCCTTTGGGAACCACGTGCATTTCTCCAGCGTTGAGGGTGATGGTGCGGTCTTCGAACTCGATGTTCATGCTGCCTTCGATGACGATGAACACCTCGTCGGTGTGGCCGTGGTCGTGCCAGACGAATTCACCCTGAATTTTCACCAGTTTGAACTGGTAGTCGTTCATCTCGGCGATGACCTTGGGCGACCAGTGGTCGGAAAACAGGGCGAATTTTTCCGTGAAGTTCACGACGCTCATGGTCCGCCCACGACGACGGCTTTACTTGGCTCTATGCCTCAACGAGGGGGCCGCCACGTTCCGGCGTTCCGGGCGAAATCAAGCACGTGGCAGTAGAGCGTGGTGATGGCTTGCTTCGAGTCTTCCACGTGATTCAACTGGTCAGCCGTGAGCAGGGGCGGGGCTCGCCTCCAAGCGGACTTGGCGTTGAGCGAGAGCGGGAACTTGAACAGCGCCGGACCGTTGACGGGCAGCGTCCAGCGGGTAAGCCACGACCGTTCCACCACCCCGGCCTCATCCATCGCGTCAACGACGCCGTTCCACGTGGACCCGCCGGCTTTGGACTTCACCAGCCACGACGGGTTCACCGAGGTGTCAACGACATAGTTTGCCTCGGCAAGCACGGCCGCCATCCACGGGGCAATGTAGCCGTTCGGGGCGCGGAAGTACGGTCGAAATGCGGGGCCAGCATGGGTCTTGAGCAAGGTGGTGGAGGTCTCCAACATCGCCCGAAAACCTTCGATGTCTTCGCCCCATGCAGACCACGAACGATGCGTGTGACCGTGGCAGCCGACGGTCAATCGACCGGAACAGACCTTCAGTGCGTCCCGGAGGGCGCTCGCAAAATCAGGGTTCTCCAGCAGGTCGGTGATCACAAACAGGGTGACGGCCCCTTGGTGGGAGGCCATCCAATCCACGAACCCGGCCCAACCCTGTTGAAACTCAGGTGAGAGATCGTCGCTTGGTCCGGTGAACGGCTGGGTACTCCGGGTGGGATGGCCTTGGTGCTTCGGCAAATGCCTCAGATCGTCGGTGTCGACGGTCATCCATGTTGGCATGTCAGGCCTCCGGGCCCAGGTCAACCAAATGGAGGTGGTGAGGTACCGTGCGCTCGTTAAATTCGATGCCGATGAACTCCGCAAGTCGCTCGCCGTTCCAGCGTCCGCAGATGGCGCTGGCCGTGGCCAGTCCTGCCTCGTTGTGAGGGTGGACGGCGATTTCCACGGTGGTGGTGGTGTTCCGTTCGCTGAGCCACGTGAAGATCGTATCAACGCACGCTGATGCAATCGATTGGCGGCGGTAGGCTCGACACACCCAGTAGCCGAGGTTGAAGTCGGCGTGGAGCGATTGGAGCTCGTCACCGAGTCCCACAAGGCCGACGAAAGCCTCGCTGTTGACGTCGTGAATGGACCAGAAGTGCAACCGGTCCGTCCCCGCTTGTGCTTCGATGTCGTACAGCATATCACGCAGCTGTCGGCGAACATCATCGTTCGGGTCGAGCCAAGGCAGGGCGGTTTGGGCCGCTTCAGCGTCTTCTTGGTACGCTTCAAACATGGACACCAGACACCCGTTGGTCGCTGGACGGAGGACGATGCCGTCGTTGACCCGAAGTTCCGGTGTCTCAACCATGGCCGTCCCTCATGTCAATAGTTGAGCCCTTGCTTGTTGAACGTGTGGGTCGGTTGGATGGACGTAAGCCGCCATGTCAAGCGTCCACTTCATGTGCTCATGGCGCCCCAAGTGCTGCATCAACACCGAGACGTGGAGCAGCATGTCGAGGTGGTCTTCCAGATGCGGGCCGAGATGGTCGAGGGCGTTGGCGGCTGCTTCCATGCGTCCGTGCTTGACATGCTCCATGGCGCTCACCACCTCTTGGTACACCTGCGTCGGTGTCCAAGCCTCGCCCTTGGGCCAGGGCCAGATGCGTTGGCTCTGAACGGGTTCGGGCGCCATAGCTGCTGCTGGCTTGTTGACCTCGGACGCCTCAGCCGCCGCTGGCTCGTCCTCGGGGAGGTCGGGAAGGTCCGGCGTCTCGGGAGCAGCAACATCAGCGGACGGCGATGGGGGAGGGGATGCTTCCACAGAGGTGGCAGAGGCGGCAGGAACGGGGTTGGCAGGCACGGAGGCGGCAGGCACGGAGTCGGCAACATCGGCGGTTTGCGGTGGAGCAGCGGTTGGGGTTGGAGCAGCGGGGGCTTCGTCGGGGAGGTCAGGAAGGTCGGGTGTTTCGGCCGCCATGGCTTGGGCCAAACTGGCGCCTTGAGGCGGTGCTTGCGAGGCAAGGTCGGGCAGGTCGGGGGTGGCGTTGGGGGCTGGGCCCACTTCGCCGAGCAAATCATCGTCTTTCGGCGCTTCAACCGTGGGCGAGTACAAGCCGCCTCGACCGGTGTGAACCGGTTCGGCCACTTCGGCCAGCGGGTCAACGTTGCCCAAATCAAATTCAACGTAGGTTTTCGGAGCGTCTTCCGCCGTCAACTCGATTTCAGCAGGCTCCTGCGAGGTCACGGTAGAGGAGAGCGTGGGGCCTTGGCTGCCGATGAACTCAAAGGATTCGGGGACGGGCTCGCCTTCCTCGTCGTGCTCCGTTTCGGTGATGCTGTACTGGTCAACCTCGACCGTTACGTCGTCGAGGGAGAGCACGGCTTCCACCACCGGCCCGGTGTCTTCTTCCTCTTCGTTGTCGCCCAGCAGGAGACTCATGATCTCGTCGTTGGTGGAGGAGGGCTCGGCCATGGGCTGGTCTCGAGCCGACTTGTTGAGCGAATAGTAGCACTGCTCGCATTGCTCCGAGCCGAGCGGGTTGTTCACGCCACAATAGGGACAGGAAACGCCAACGACGTCGTTGTCCTTTTTCTTGCGACCAAACATGAACTCGCCCGGTTGTGGGCCGTGGATTCTCTGTTTAAGACTGAGGGTTTGTCGCTCGGGAATCGCTTCAATCTTCATCCATACGATGATGAGGGGCCAACCCGTGGTTGAAACATGGCGCGAAAGGGTTCGGTCAAGCGCATGAACAGCGCCAGCGACCCCGAGTTGCCGCAGGCCAAGGGCGAACCTGCTCCCGACCGCTGGCGCAGAAGCCAGGACCACTTTTCCACGATGACGGACCTCATCAAGCAGGAGTTGGACGACGAGACCCAACTGGTGGAAGAACGGTGGAAGAGTTGGTCCAAGCAACGCTTGCTGATGGCGGGCGTGTCACTGTTCGACCTCAAGGCACGCATCCAAGGCCGTTTCTTCGGCGAGGACATCGTGGTCTTCGAGGCCCAAGACAGCGGGCGCCTCCCCGAGCATCGCTTTTCCCACGGCGACATCGTTCTGATTTCCCGCTCCCGTCCGTGGGGCGAGAAGGTGGTCGAAGGGGTTGTGCTCGACCGAGGCCCCACGCGTCTTCGCGTGGTGGTCAGCGAACGACCTCGCGACGTCCGAAAAGGCGGCTGGCGACTTGACCGAGGCGCCAACCGAGTGGCTCACGACCGCATGCACGAGGCCCTGGTCGCCTTCCATTCCACCGAAGGCGACGGCGGGACGGTGCTTCGGGAACTCATCCTCGGGAACGTCCTTGACATCAACCAGAGCGCTGAACTTTCCCCGGACATTCGTGGGAAGCGAATCCAACGCGGGCCGCTCCCCAACCACCAGCATCTCAACGCTTCGCAACAGGCAGCGATTGAGGCTGCCCTGTCTCGTCGTCTGACCCTGATTCAAGGTCCGCCAGGGACCGGGAAAACCACCACGGCCACCCACCTGCTCCACCACTTTGCTCAGCAGGGCAGCGGACCGTTGCTCGCCACCGCCGAGTCCAACGTGGCCGTCGACAACCTGCTCGAAGGTCTGCTTGCGTTGGGCGTCAAAGCCCTCCGCATTGGTCGACCGGTCAAGGTTCGAGAGCATCTTCGGTCGGCCACCCTCGACGCGGTGCTGGAAAACCATCCAATGCAGGAGGAGCTTGCTTTTCTGCAGGACGAGCAGCGCGAACTCCGCAAGGCCTTGCCCTCCCTGCGAGGCAAAGAGAAAGGCCTCATGCACCGGGACATCAACATCAACCAGAAGGAAATTCGGCGCATGGAGGACGCCATGACGGCGAGCGTCCTCGATGAAGCCGAGGTGATCTGCGCCACGACCATCGGGTGCGGTCATCGCTTGTTGTCGTCGAGAAAGTTCCCCATCGTGCTCATGGACGAGGCGACCCAAGCCACCGAGCCCAGCGCGTTGGTCCCCATCGTCAAAGGGTGTCGGCAACTGATTTTGGTTGGCGACCACCAGCAACTTCCGCCCACGGTGTTGAGTCGCCGAGCCGAGCAAGGCGGCCTCAACCGTTCACTGTTTGACCGCCTCATCGCCTGCGGGTTGTCGTCCAACATGCTCACCACGCAGTACCGAATGCATCCGATCCTCCGTGAATTTCCCAGCGCTCGATTTTATGAAAATCGGCTCGAAGACGGCTGCACTTCAGACGAGCGACCACCCCCCACAGGTTTCCTTTGGCCGGATTGGGACCGTCCGATGGCCTTCGTGCCGGTGGAGGGCGTGGAAGAAACCGATGAGGAAGGCAAGAGTCGGTCCAATCGCGACGAGGCCGCTAAGGTGTTGAGCGTCGTGAACGATTTGCTCGCCATGGGCGACCTCCAACCCGACGACATCGGGGTGATTTCGCCCTACAACGGGCAGGTGCGTGAACTGGTTCGCCTGTTTGAAGCAGCCGGCGGACGAGAGCCCGGCCAACCCTACCACGGCTTGGAAATCAAGAGCGTTGACGGGTACCAGGGTCGAGAAAAAGAAGTCATTGTCTTCTCCACCGTTCGAGCAAACGAGCGTGGCGAGGTTGGGTTTTTGGCCGACTACCGTCGCCTCAACGTCGCCATCACGCGTGCCAAACGTGGACTTATTCTTCTGGGTCATCCAACCACACTGCGTCATGATGGAACGTGGAAGTCCTACCTCGACTGGATCGACGAACACCAACTGTTCGCCTGGCACGTCACCCACAGTTCCTGATGGGACCAACGCGCCATTTGACAAAGGGGAAGGCGTAGCCGCTGCATGGCCGAGGACCCGGTGACCATCGTCAAGGGCGGCACGCTGGCGCAGAACATCATCGGTTCTGCTCCCGAAGGCATGCTCATCGCACCGTCGTGGAAGCGCGTGCTCGCCTTCATGCTCGACATGATGCTCATCAGCATCGTGCTCGGATTTTTCACCAATTTCCGCCTCCTCGAAGGCCTGTTCAACTACGAACTCGTCACCGCTGGAGGACGATACACGGCTGAATTTTTCATGAACTGGTTTGTCTTCTGTGCGGCATTTTATCTGTACTTCAAGTACACCGGCCAGACCATCGGTCGATCCCTGGGTCAGCGCGGCTTCCGCATCGCCATCGTCCACGACAACGGCACCGTGCTCGAACAACACCACTGGGGGCCTCGTGCCGTGGCCAAGATGATCTACATCATCCCCTTCATCGGTTGGCTCTACTTTGGCCTGCGCGACACGTACAGCGCCGGTTCCACCGAGGCCGAGTACCGCACGGCCGTTGACCGCAAGCACCACACGGTGGCTGCCGTCGACTGGTCGCTGCCTGCTGAGACCCGCTTGCGATTGCGTTGATGGCAACCCGAAAGGGCAAGCCATTGAAGTAATGCCACCGTTCAGTAGGAACCGGTGAGCCCGAGTGAGTGATGACCACAGCGCCCGTGCAGGTTCCTTGAACGCCCATTTGACGTCGGTCAAGATGGAGATCGACGACGACGATGAGGACATCATCCAAGTCGTGATTGATGTGGTCAACGAGTCCTCCATCCCCATCGGAGGCTTGCAAGCAACCATCGTCGACGCCAAGGGCACCCGCTACGAGCCCACCGAAGGCATCAGTTCCATCGGACCCGGCCTCACCCGTCAATTCAAGTTTGAAGCCCACATTCACTCCGGCACCTGGACGTTTGAGTTCAACGGTGGCGGCCAAGCCATGAAACTCGGCCCTTACGAAGCCGACTTTGAGTATGCGGCAGACAAGGGGCGCGCGCTCGGCAACGCCATCGGTTCGAGCTTGTTCAGCGGTGCCTTTGACAACCACCTGGGGGATTTTGGAAACACGGAAGAGCGCGGCATCATCGATGCTTCGTCCGTGGTGATGACCTCGTACGTCGGTGAAAACATGGAAGGTGGCGGCACGAAGGTGCTGCGAGGCGACGCCGTCGAAGAGGAAGACGGGCCACGAACCCCACCGTGGGCCACCTCAACCCCTGAACCAGCCCCGCTCACACCGCTTGAAACACCCAGCGCACCGGCAGAACTCACGCCCTTGACGCCGCTCACACCGCCTGTTGCAGAAACCGCACCTGCGCCCGAGCCCGCCGCAGATCCTCTCCTCACGCCGTTGATGCCGGTGGCTGCAGCACCAGAACCTACGCCGGAGCCAGCAACCTCCACTCCACCTCCCACGCCACCCTCACCGCCATCCACGCCGCCGAGCGCACCACCCTCGGGTCCTCCGAGCGGTCCACCTTCTGGACCTCCCTCGGGTCCTCCGAGCGGTCCGCCAAGTGGTCCCCCCTCAGGTCCTCCGAGCGGTCCACCAAGTGGCCCTCCGAGCGGCCCTCCATCCGGTCCACCATCAGGTCCGCCTTCCGGCCCTCCCAGCGGCCCTCCATCCGGTCCACCATCAGGTCCGCCTTCCGGCCCTCCGAGCGGCCCTCCGTCCGGTCCACCCTCTGGCCCCCCAAGTGGTCCTCCATCCGGCCCACCTTCCCGGCCCCCTGAATTGTGAGTGATGCCCATGTCCGATGGTTTTGCTATGGAGTTGTGCGGCACCCAGGGGTCGTACCAAATCGTTCCTGACGACATCACCACCATCGATCTCGATGCCGTGGGGGGTGCCATCGATGCGGCGGGGTACGAAGTGGGTGTTCGCTCTCGCTTGTGTTGGACGTTCACGGGCCGGTGTGAGATGACCCTCTACCCGAGCGGGAAACTCATGGTGCGAACCGAGGACAAAGACCTGGCCGCCGACGTGGCTCATCAGCACGTGACCCATTGGGTCAAGGCCTGAGGGTTGACGATGCTCTCCGCCGACCTCATTTCGCATGTGAACCACGGTGGCGTCGTCGCCTACCCGACCAGCACCTTACCCGGATTGGCCTGCTTGCCCACGAAAGCTTCGCTTGACGCCCTGTTTGAACTGAAGCAACGCTCGGCTGACAAACCGGTGAGTTTGGGCGTGCTCTCCCTCGACCAAGCCACGAGCCTCGTCCATGTTCCCGACAAGGTTCGGGCCTTGGAAGCGGCCTTTCCTCAAGGCGGCTTCACGTTTATTCTGGACGCCGTCGAGCCCCTTGACGCCAGGCTGGGCGGGGCGCGTGTGGCCGTCCGATGCCTGGCCCATCCCACGGCCCGTACGCTGGGGGAGACCGTTGGACCCATCACGGCCACCAGCGCCAACGAATCCGGCGAGCCTCCCGAAGCCACCGCCGAAGCAGCGGGCGCATCCCTCGGCCTACCACATCATGCCATTTTGGCCGGTGATTGCCCGGGAGGTGTGGGCAGCACCATCCTCAACGTGACCGAGGGCGCCGATGGCGTGGAGGTAACTGTTATGAGAGAGGGCATCGTACCTTCGCATAGCGTGGTTCAATGGTGGAAGAATCCAACTTGAAGTATTGGCGGGATGCAGGGCACGTGGCCCGTCGTACCCTTGAAGCCATGAAGGACGAGCTCCAACCGGGCAAGACCTTCCACGAAATCATCGAATCCGCTGAACGCTTTATTCACCGACACGGAGGAAAGCCTGCCTTCCCTGGCACCATCGCTGTTAATGATTTGGCAGCCCATTTCACCACCAACCATCAGGTCGAAGGCGTGGAAGGATGGGACGGGGAGATGGTGTTGCAGAAGGGCGACTGCGTCAAGATCGATTTTGGCGTCCACATCAAAGGCCACATCGGTGATAACGCCCTGACCTTGGAAATCGGCAACAGTAACGAGCATACGGAACAGATCAAGGCCGCCAAGGAAGCACGGGACGCCGCCATTGAGATGCTCCATCCCGGAACGCCCTGGTACAAAGTGGGCCAAGCCGCTGCACAACCGTCCTTGGATGCTGGCTTCCAGCCCATCCGAAACCTGTGCGGTCACCAACTCAAACCGTGGGAACTCCATGCCGGTGTTTCCGTTCCGTCCTACGCTTGCGGCAAGGACAACCGAGGCTTTTCTGGGGTGGTCGAGGAGGGCGGCGTGTACGCCGTTGAACCGTTCAACACCACCGGAGAATCGGGCCTCATCGAGAACATTGGCCGCCCCCATTCATCCAACATCTACCGCGTCACCGGCCTGACCACGTCCCGGAAGGCGCGCGCTAAAAACCAACTCAAACCGCTGGGTGCTCAAATGGCACGGAATCTGGAAGAACGCTACTCCACCCTTCCGTTTGCCGAGCGATGGGCGTTCCCGATGCTGAAGAAACCCTTCCCCGACGCTGACGAAGCCAGCCTTCAGAGCAAGTGGAATGCGCTGGTGAAGAAACTCATCAGCATTCGTTTCCTCGAAACCTACCACGTGCTTCGTTGCAAAGACGGGGGCAACATTGCTCAGTTTGAGCACACGGTTCACGTCACCTCCGGCGGTCCTGAGATCCTTACCGTTGAGTAAAGCGGCGTTTTTCTCATCAAAAACGCATATAAACCGCGTTCAACTACGGTTTCATGAACAGGGCTGTTGAAGTTCTCGTTGAGTGCATCCCATCCCCTCTCGTTTTCTCTCACCCTGTTCACCTCTACTCCACCATCAGCGAAAGCAACGCCGGATAGTTTCGTGTTCATTTTGGTATTTACAAACGGTATGTACCACTCGTCGGCGCGTTCGGGCGCGAAATATAACATGGGCAATTTTTCCGAAAAACCGCTATTTCTCGCGCGGAGGCGAAGAAAAAAGGCAGATGGGTTTAATATGAGGATGGACATAGGCAGGCCTACCCCGAATGGGGAAAGGAGGACAAAAATATGCAAAACGAAAACCGAAACGAAGAGGCTGTCAGCCCCGTTATCGCTACCATCTTGATGGTGGCGATCACTGTGGTGCTGGCTGGTGTGCTGTACGTGTGGGCTAGCTCCCTCGCTGAAGGCAACACCGACGGCAACCTGGCCCTTTACGCCATGAGCGGAAAGGACGCACAAGGTACCCCAGGTACCGGTACCGCTGACAACCTGATCATGTTGACCATGGACCAAGGCGGCGACATCAACTGGGCCGCTGTCTCCGTCAAGCTGAGCATTGACGGTGCTGCCCCAGTGACCTGTGACAACCCCGGCGTTGACGGCACCTCTGTGTGCGAACTCGTCGAGTTTGGCAACACCGACGACCAAGTTTGGTCCGTTGGTGATGGTGTGACCGTCGTCGAGAACGGTCAGGACATCTGCTCCGGCAGCTGTTCCATCGACGTCACCGTCACGGACACCCGTGAAGGTAAGACCATCGACACCACCAACGGCGTCGTTGCTGAGTGATTTCAATCACTGAGTAGCCACTCTTTCCAGGTCTCTGACCTGTACAACGCCTCCGGCGGCCAAGGCCGCCGGGGGGGCCTTTTCTCTCAAACTTCCAACTCAACGATGCGTTCACGCACGTCGCTGTGTTGTTCCCATTGATGCAGGGAACGACCACGTGCGGTGGTGATCAGCGAACGACTCAACACGTCCATGCTCGAAAGCCACTGGCCGAGCAGCGACAGGGGTCCGCTCCGTCGTCCGTTTCGACTGCGCCACCACAGCACCAAGCAGGCCGCTTCAGCGATGCTAAATCCAAGATGCAAGCTGTTGGCCAGCGTGAAGGTGGCCGGCCATCCGTACAGCGCGATGAACCCCCAGCGAAGCACGGCCGAGGCCGTGGCCACCATCACGGCCAGCGGGGCGATGATGTGGAAATGGTGCTGACGCCGGAAGATGCGTCCAAAGACGCCCTGGCTTTTCCCCGTGGCTCGTTTCCTCATCCTGGTCAGCAACCGCTGCAGGCCCTGCGCTCGTCGCAGTTTCTGGCGTCGTTGCCCTTCAACGGTTGAGGGTGCTGCGTCGATGAAGGTGGCCAGCGGGTCGGCAATGGCCCGCCATCCTTGACATCGCACGGAGGTTGCGATTTGAGCGTCGTCGGCGTTGGCGCCGGGGTACAGGTCGTCAATGGCGAGGCAGGACGGCCGCCACATCATGCACGACCCTTCGAGGAAGGGCGTGCTGTCCACCATCGATTCAGCCAAGCGCATCGCTTCCCAAGCCGCTCGATGTTGTTCTTCGTCCGGTCGGGCATCGATGCGATTGGGCACGGCGCCGACGACTCCAATCATCGGGTCGGCGAACCACTGCATCATGCGCTGCAAGCAACCCCGTTCGAGCAAGGCGTCCGCATCGGTCATGCAGACCAAGCCTTCGGCGTGCTGTCCAAGGTGCGTCAACGCCTTGACCACCGCTGCTGTTTTGCCCTGACGCTGTTCCATGCGGATCACCTCAACGGAGGCAAAGGCCTCAGGGTGGCGAGAACGCCAGTCGTTGAGCACGTCAAGCGTCCCGTCCGTTGACGCAGAATCCACCACCAGCAGATGAATCGGGAGGCGTTGAGCAGCAAGGTTGTCGAGTTTTTTCTCCATCACCGTCGCTTCGTTCCACACCGGAAGCAGCACGGTCAAGCGTTCGCTGTGGTTGGTCCCTTTGGGTGCGTGCTGATGTCGATGATCTCGGTCCCAGCGGTACATGTCCCATCGGTGCAACACAAAGGGAAGCATCGCGATGCCCATCGCTGCCCCCTCAACGATGGCAGGCACGACGACCATGCAACCGCTTGACGACGGTTTGCCCTTATGTTCTCCTCAAACCCCGAACACTCCGGCGGCGATTTGCCGACCATTTCTTCATCCCGGAGGCGGTGGCAAGGCCATGCGCAAGGTGCTGCACGTCGGTCCATGCGATACGCCTGGCGGCATGGCGACCGTCATGCACACGCTGGCCGACCATCCGCCCGAAGGGTGGGAAGCCGAACTGCTCGCTTCGCATGCCCCGGGAGGGCTGTGGGCGAAATGGCGGGCCTATCGGCGGGCTCGGCGTGAACTCAAGCGGCGGTGCAGCGATGCCAACCCTCCGTCCCGATGTCGTTCACGTCCATACGGCGGCCGATTGGTCGCCAACACCAGAGGCGTGGTCTTGTCGTCGGCCTGGGAGGAACGGCTGCAACCGATGATCGGCGCTGTCGAAGTCGTTGGCAATCCGTATCGGTCGCTGGACACATCGAAGGAGATCGCCCGGGACGACCACCACCTCCTGCTGCTCGCCCGAAAGGATCCTGTCAAAGGTCACGTTTTTGCCGTCAATGTCGCAGCGAACCTACGACAAGAATTTCCAAATCTCCGATTGACCATGACGGGAGAATCGCGCAGCGAACAGGATTGGGTGGACGCCAAGGGTTGGGTTTCTGAACAAGAAAAGACCGCCCTGCTCGCTCAAGCAAGCGTTTTACTCCTGCCATCTGCCTTTGAAGGTCAGCCGGTAGCACCTCTTGAGGCGCTTTCTGCCGGTCTGCCGGTTTGCGTGAGCGATCGCGTGGTCGGCCTGCCCGCCACCGTCAGGCAAGCGAAATGGGATGATGTGGAAGCATGGACGGCTGTTGTGCGTGAGATGCTTCATCATCCAACCGAACCATCCATGCTCCAATCTTCGGTCGCTGAGCACACCGTAGAACACGTTCAACAGCGGTGGGCATCCGTCTACGAATCCTTGCGTTGACGTGCGGTCAAGACGCCTGCCAATCGTTCCACGGTCGCCGTCCAAGCGAGGTGTTCTTGGGCATAGGTGCGCGGACCATCCGTTGATGCGGGTTGTTGAACAAGTGCCCTCAGCACCTCCAACCCGTCGAGGTGGAAGTCTTCCTGGGGCACCAACCTGAACCAAGCGTCATCAACGCCGCCCAATCCGTGCCCTTCGTGGTCAATACCAAACACAGGAAGTCCACTGGCAAGGTATTCGCTGCGCTTGAGCGGACTGGCGAGCGCCCACACCGTTCGTTTTGGCATGGGGAGCAAGCCCAGGTGGCAGGTCCCGAGAAGCTCGGCGAGTTCGCTTTGTGGCATGGTGCCATGAACGTGAATGAACGCATTGGCTTCGGCAAGCGCCGTCAGTGAGGCCATCAGATCCCCTTCGCCCACGAACACAACGTCCACTTCGAGACCTTCCAAGCGCGCTTTTGCGCCAACATGGCGCAGGCGAGAACACCTCGGTGGCGGTCCAATCGTCCGTGATACACCATGGTCGTCGGGTGCCGTTTTGCCTTCGGCTTGAACAGATCAAGGTCGACGCCCGCCTGAAGCACGGTGCTGTTGGCGTACCCCGTCTTTTGTTCCACGAAGGCTTGGTGCGCCGTTGAAACCACGAAGCCATCCGCACCAGCCCGAACCGCTGTGTTCCATGCAGCCTTCCATCCTCGCCACTGAAGTCGGCCTAACCAACCAGCATCCGCCGGCGGACTTCGGTCCATGAGCGTCCATGGAATGCCTCGCCGTTCGAGTTCAGGCACGACCCACGCTGCCACACGCCACTCCACCACGGCGACGCTTGCGTCCGGCGAAGTGGCGATCAACCACGCCCGCATCGCCTTTCCGAGGGTTCGGGATTGGAGGCCGCGACGAGCTTGGTTTGGAAGGGACACGTGGGTGAATCCCTCGCCACTGAGGCTGACGTTTGAATCAGCGTTGACGAAGGTCACGCCATGCCGCGCTCCAGCAGGCCGTGGATGAGCGCCTGCTGAGTGGTGGAGCACAGGTCGTTGATGGAGCGCCCGGTCAACCACAGCACGTTCAAGGCGTTCACTCGCTGGTGGGTGGTGAGAATTTGCTGGCGCAAACCCGTGGCGAATTCGACCGTTGGCGTCCACTCGGTGTCGCGGCACAGGTTGGCGTTGGAACCGATTGAGCGAGCGATGTCGCCGGCTCGTTCGGGCCCGTGGTTGGGGGCATGGCGAGCGACGTGCGGGGCGACTTCCTCGAGCACCCGGTGGATTTCACGCATCAAATCCAACAGGGAACATTCCGTTTCGGTGCACACGTTGTAGACATGGGCGCGTTCACCGTCCCACGGTTGAGTGGCCATCATCAACACCGCGTTGGCGACATCGCTAACATGGACGAAGTCCCGTGTTTGCAAACCGTCGCCAAAGATGGTGGCTGCTTGACCCGCAAGCGCGAGTTCGATGAACTTCGGCACGACCGCCGCATACGCACCATCGGACCGTTGACCGGCCCCGTAGACGTTGAAGAATCGCAACGCTACGGCTTCCATGCCGGCTTCTTTGGCCTCGAGCACCTGATGTTCATTTTGCCACTTGGAGTCCGCATAGGGTGAATGAAACGTTCCGGCGTGGCGTTCACGCAACGGAAAATCGTCCTTTGTACCGTACACTGCAGCGCTGGAGGCCATCACGAACCGCTTGACACCGTGGACCTGACAGGCCCTGAGGATCGTCGATGTCCCTCCAACGTTGACCTCCATCGTTTCTTGAGGATGTTCCACCGAACGAGGGACCGAGACTTGGGCGGCAAAGTGGGCGACAGCGTCACAACCGCTTCACTGCGTTGTTCACCGTTGCTTCGTTGCGCACGTCACCCATGATGAAGTTCGCACCCCTTGGCTTGCAGTGCTTCAGCGGTTTCTTGGCGACCCGTTGAGAGGTTGTCGAGGATGCGCACGTCCCATCCCAAATCGAGGGCCATGCTCGCTGTATGGCCTCCGATAAAACCCGCACCACCGGTGACGAGCAGGGTTGGCATGGATTGATTGCTGGGTTTGCCCGTTGATGAGCCTTCGCTAAACCGAGGCCAAGGTTCGCTTGGGTTGAAGCAACTTGATAGGGCGCATGAAGGGAGTGGAATCATGCTCCGGCGTGTGCTCATGCGACGCGCCTACAACGCCGGTCGCTACGAGACGGCCAGGGGCATGCACGGCGCCTGCTTTCGAATCCAAAGGAGCGAGCGCTGGCCAGAAGCGTCATGGTACGTTCCTACTGGAACGAGCAAGCGTTTCAGGCGCTGATCGATGTGGCCTCTCGAGTGGGAGGACGAATTGGCCACGTCGTACTGTGCGCTTGCCCAAGATCGTTTGAGTGCCAACAACATCAGGAAAAAATTGACACCGATGAAGCAGGACCGTTTGGAACGGTTACGCAGCGAGCAACCCGAACCCAGCCACGCCATGGAATGGAACACGACGGACATGGCGGCGAATTTCTCACAAGAGGGCGAGCGGCTGTGGTTTCGCTACCCGCAAGGCTACGTGTACTGGGACATGCCGAAGGGATTTGACCTCTCTTCGACACATGAAGCCCTGCTCTGCTTAGCAGCCGAAACCTTGCTGTATCCGTGGGAGACTTCAACCTGCGCCTCCGTTTCCAAGTTCACGAAGGACAGTCGGAGAGCGGGCCAGCCTTTCGTTCTCGGCCGGTACCGATTCCACGGCGGCGGCGTTGGTCATGCCCGATGACACGCTGCTCGGCTACCACCGCCGTTCGTTTGATTCGATGCTCGACCACAGGAACGCGGAACGCCTCATCGGTCATTTGAACGGCAGCGGAGAGCGAGAAGTTCTGCAAATCGAATCCAACCACGAATTGATTCGCACCCACCACGACAAGCCGGTTGGGTTCTCGTGCGATTTTGCGTGCGCCGTTCACCTCATTCTGCTCGCTGACCATTATAATCTGGGCGCCATTGGGTTCGGCATGCCCATCGACAACACTTTTCTGTGGAAGGGGCGGAAGTTTCGGGCCTTTGAGGAGACGCACTACTTCACGTACTGGACCAAGCGTTTTCACGAGGCAGGGCTTGACTTGCTGTTCCCCATTTCATCCATTTCGGAAGCCGGTGCCCTGATAATCGTCAAGCAATCCCACTGGGTCGACCACCTGAACTCCTGCATGCGCGGTGACGGCACCAAAGGCTGCGGACGCTGTTGGAAATGCTTCCACAAGAACGGGCCGCTGGGACGGCCGTTTGACATCAAGGCCCACGAGATTCAGACCTACCTCAACAAACGTCCCATGCCCACGGCGACCCACGCCATCTGGGCCCTGCAACAGATGGGCCATGAGGACGAACTTCCCGACATGGATCACTTGTTCAAACAGGACTTCTCGTGGTGGGCCGAGGTGTACCCGCCCGGCTTTGACCTGCTTCCGGAGCGATGGCGGGAATCGATTGAAACCGCCGTGCGAGGGATTCTCCCGACCATGCCAGAGCCCTATGCCCTGCATGATGTGAACCACTTTGACGAATAACTGAATTGAGGACAAAATCGTTTGCTAGAAACGGATGAATCACCGACATGACCATAACGCCCTCAACGTGACAAATCAACGGAGGGGTGCATCATCGAAGAGAACACGACGAGTGTCATGAGGATGAGAGAGAACTGCACCGTTTACAGACCTCACCGTCTCTGCGACTCGGAGTTCACATTACCTCGGCCATCCGGAAGCCATGGCGAGCTCCATTCTCATCTTCTCTCTTCCATGGATGATGTTCATGATCGGCCTGGAGCTGATCGGTCTGAAGGCTCAACCAAGAGCCCTTGACACAAACATGGCGGGTCGACCAAAGGTGAAAGGTGATTGTGTCGTAATGTTCCCTACAAACGGGGTTGGATTTGGTCACTTCACACGAATGCTTGCTTTGGCAAAAAGAATGTGAAAGAAAAAGACCCAGATCTTGAAGTCATTTTCTTTACCACCATGCCAACTCTGCACCTGTTGAAACCTTTCGGTATTCCAGCCCATCACATTGCTGGTCCGAAATACTTCAAAGGCGTGGATTCAGCTCAGTGGAATGCACTTCTTGAGGGAAGAACTCACCCTATGCCTCGAAACTCATCAACCGTCAATGTTCATCTTTGACGGCGCATTTCCCTACCGCAGGATGCTAAGGGCCGTCCAAGGACGAGAGAATCTCAACAAAGTTTGGATGCGAAGGGGAATGTTTCGGAAAGGAGCAAAATCCCAGTCGATAGCATCCAACATTTCGATGCCATCGTTCGACCAGGAGATGCAATCGACGAAGATGGTGATGAACTTAATCACGGTGTTGAACTGATCAAATGCCCTCCAATGGTCCTTCTTGATGATTCTGAGTTGCTCACCCAAGTAAACAGCACGATATCGTCTTGGAATACCTCAGGATTGTCGCGCCGTCTACGTTCAACTTGGGGCAGGGCAAATCAATGACATTGAGAGTGAAATTCGCATGACGCTCGATGAACTTCTCAACCACGATGGAATTCATGTGGTGCTGGGTGAATCCATGATTGGCGCAAGAATAGATGTACAGATGCCAAATGTTCACATTCTACGAGATTACCCTAACGCCCAATACTTCAACGGCTTTGATGCTGTTATCCAAGCCGGTGGATACAATTCATTCCATGAAACACGAGCCTTTGGACTTCCCGCTCTTTTCTATCCGAATCTCGAAACAGGAATGGATGACCAACTCGCCCGATGTTTGTTGGCTGAAGAAGAAGGGTGGGTTGATTACGTTGTGGAAAAAAAGAACGCAACAGAATATCGGGGCTGGAGTTGGAAAAATTATTGAAACATGGAGGCGCAGAACGCCACCCCATGAAGGAAAACGGGGCTGAAACCTTGAGCATGAACCTTCTTGCAAAATTGGAGGTTGAGCGATGAACTCAGACTGGATGATGCCGGATGAAATCTTCTCTTGGCTTGAAGAGAACCTTGAACCAGGAGCGAAGATTCTAGAATTTGAAGTACGCCACGGAAGCATTCGGCTTTCGGAGCAATTTGAACTCATCTCTGTCGAGCACAATCCAGATTGGTTGGGCCTTTCTGCGTCAACCTACATTCATGCCGAGATCAAGAAAAACACCATGTCTGCAAGCACAATCAAAGGGGCTGGTACAATCCACAAGCAATTATCGATGTAATAACATCTCAGCAAATTTCGGTGTTCATTGTGGATGGCCCACCCGGAGATATTGGACGACACGGACTACTTTCCATCACCGACATCTTACCAAAAAATGCAACCTTCATTGTTGATGATGTTCATCGCGAAAGATGAATCGAATCTATTGAACAACTTCTGGCATGGCATGGTGGAAAGAGCATTATCCATTCCTCGGTTTATGAAAGTGGAAAAGAAAGAAAGTGGGCCGTCCTTCAACCACGAAAAGAGGAGGCTGAATCATGACATCGTATGGCGACCGATTGCCTCATGGTATGGTGCTTCCAGTCATTGATGGAAAAGGGAACGATTATTCCTTCTCGAAGCAAAGGCCATGGCCTCTAATCCAAAAATTCCGATTTCAATTGTGTTACCGGTTTACAACCGAATTGACATGCTCCGCCGGACCATGGCCATGCTTACACACCAAACCTATCCCCTTGACCTCATGGAGGTCATCATTGCAGACGATGGTTCTTCAGATCATCCTGAACAGTTAATTCTTGAATTCGAAGATTACTTTGACGTTAATTATGTTCGGCAAAAAGACTTGGGGTACCGGTTATCTCATGTACGTAATCTAGGCGTTCGAGCAGCTAAACATGACAACATCATCATTTTGGATTGTGATATGGCTCCGGTTCCAAATTTGGTTGAACTGTTCGCAAAATGGCTTTGTCTTGACGAAAAATTACTTCTCATCGGACACAGAAGGTATGTTGACGCTAACGACATTCCAGTTGAAGATGTTCTGAAAAGCCCGTCCGTGATGCTTGAACTTCCCCCTGTAGCAACAAAGAATGCGGTCATGAAACAATCTCCATCAAAGGATTGAGAGAAGCCATCTATTCTGAAACGAATAATTTGAAATCATCACCTCATCCGTTAGGGCTTCATCGTGTGGGAACGTCGGCTTCCACCGAAGAATTTTCCGATGCAGGTCCGTTTGATGAGAGTTTTACCGCCTGGGGAGCGGAAGACAATGAATTCGGCTACAGGGTCATGAATGCTGGATATTATTTCATTCCTGTATTGGATGCATTGGGTCTTCACCAGGAACCTCCGGGCGGGAGAGAATTCGTTGACCGGGAGGCTGGGAAATTAATCACAAGGCCGATGCTTCTTGACATGGTGCCTACCTACAGGGATTATGACCCAGACGTACAATCAACCACCTCGATGGTGTCGATTTACATCCCTGCTTACAATGCCAAGAAAACCATCGATCGAGCGATTCAATCTGCCTTGGACCAGACCTATCGTGATTTTGACATCGTCATCTGCAATGATGGTTCAACAGACGGAACCGGAGAGCATCTTGACTTGATGTACGGCGATCATCCCAAAATTCAGATCATTCACCAGTCCAACGGCGGTATCGGTGCTGCCAGCAATGCTTGCATTCGCGCCGCCAGAGGATGTACATTCTCCAACTTGACAGCGATGACGAACTGCTTCCGGATGCCATCGCTACTTTGTTGCCGGAAATACGAAGAGATTCGCAAGTCAGTTGCGTCTACGGTCGACACTACAAGTGGAATCAGGAAAAGATTCGTTGGAAGAAGCATGGCACTACCCGAATTTCACTAGGGAGCGAATGCTTCACGGCATGATTGTACATCACCCCCGTTTGTTTAGAAAACGAGATTGGTCTCGGGTCGGTGGGTTTTCCGAAGACCTTCAAAATGCCGTGGACTACGATTTTTTTCAAAAATTAAGCGAAGTTGGCGACATTGAATTCCATGATCATTTGTTGTACAAATACACTATTCATGAACAATCAACTTCAGTAAGAAAATCAAAAATTCAGACTGAAAACACGTTCTTGACCATGAAGAAGTCGATTGAACGAATGGGTTTACCCGAATGGAATGTTAAAAGATTCTCTCGTTCAGTGGTCCGCGTGTGTCAAGTTTACCAAATCAACCAAATTCATCAAGGAATCTGGATTCTCAAATCTTTGTGTCAGTTGTCATCATCACGAAGGAAAGAGTCAAAACTCCTTTCCGACTCCATTCGTAGTGTGTTGAATCAAAGCTATGAAAATTTTGAATTGTTAATCGTAGATGATGGTTCTGAGGATGAAACAGAAGAAACAGTCAAACAATTCGTTGACAATCGAATTCGTTATGTCAAAAAGGAGCCATCTGGAATCCCCAAGTCAAGAAACATTGGTGTCCAAATGGCCAAGGAGAGTACATTGTCATCATGGATGATGATGATTTGATGATGCCTAATCGTGTACAAGAACAATTGGATTGTTTGTCCGATGGTTCATCCGGAAGCTATGGTGGTTGGATTGACCAGGATGCGGAATTGAATCACGAATATTTCCCAGGAGGAGAACACGGGTATAGCCAAATCTTGTTTGGTGGAAAGGTCATGCTTCATCCAGCAAGCATGATAAGAAGTTCTGTTCTTTTGAATTCCCTTATGATGAAAATTACAGTTATGGCACAGATTACATCATGAATCTTGAAATGCAAGAGCTGGACATAAACTTGATCACACTGGCTCATACATTTTACTACGAAGATTTCATGGTCAGCAACGTCACCTAACCAATGCTGGGGAACAGAAGAATACCGCAAGAGTGCGCTGGCAGGAATTTGTGGACAGTCTTGACAAGGAAACAGAGCGCAGGATGAGAGACGAATGGCGGAAACCAAATTCTTTTCAAACATTTATCAGCCTGACAAAAGAAATTCTGGAGAGCGTTCCCATGGGATTTCTATGTTCAAACGAGAAAAAATAGAGCGAGTACTGAACGTTATCGCGGATTACAATCCACGAACCCGTTGGTCTCAGTCCGGACAGCGACTTATTTTCGATGCCAATGGGAGAGAGATTTTCTTTGAGATGCCCATAGGATGGAGCATAGATACGACGCATCCCGACCTCTTCCGCGCCGCCCATCACTTTTTGTGCTCACCTTGGGAAAAGGGTATTCTTGAGAACTGGGAGCCCACCAGGCCGCAAGGTTGGCGTTGTGGTTTAGCGTTCAGTGCAGGTGTGGATTCGACGGCATGCATGGAGCTCATGCCACCCCAAACTGTGTTAATGTATCATCAACGGGATGGTTTTGACTCAAAGTTGAACCATGCGAATGCTTTCCGCTTTATCAACAAGTTGCGAGAGGATGGAAAACAAGTTGCTTGAACCGTGAAAAGCAACCATGAACAAATCCGACTTGATCATGGAAAATCAGTTAGCTTCAGTACCGATCTTGCTGGTGCTGTTCACGTCATACTCTTGGCTGACTATTTCGAACTGGGTTCAATCGCTATGGGAATGCCTCTTGAAAATTCATATCTCTTCCACGGGCACAAAGGCAGAGACTTCAACCAATCATCGTATTGGAAAACCCATTCATCCATTTTAGCAAAAGCAGGACTTGACCTCATTTTCCCGAGTTCGGGCGCATCAGAAATCATCAATCAGCGAATCGTGGAGAATTCTCCATATTCTGAATATGCAGAAAGTTGCCTGCGCTCGAAAGAAGCGGGCAAAGTTTGTGGAAAATGCTGGAAGTGTTTTAGGAAAAATTCGTTGAAAGGAAAAGAAGTACAAATTCAAGGTGAAATTGAAGTCTTCCTGAACAAAAAACCTCTCAAGCAAGCCATTTCCACGTTGTATGCCATCCAGCGGCTGCCCCAAGCGCAACAGGATTCCATCCGAAATCGATTCCAGGAGTTGGAGAACTACTGAGGGAGATTACTCCATGATTGAACGGTACAATCCCAGCTTTCCTGGACCTTATCCCCGATGCCTACAAAGGGTACGTGACAGAGAAATTGAACGCAGTTGCCGAACCCATGTCTGAAACAGAGGTGCAGACGTTGTTGAGCCTCAATTTGTTTGCGGAATGAGGGGTCAATTCAACCACAGGTCAATTTTTGCTTCAACCGACATTAGCGGCGTCTTCTTGTTGACTTGATTCTTGCGGAAGACGACGGCTGAGAGGATGACTTCGTTTCTTTGCTTCTCATCACACACGACAAGATTTGGGAGGAGATAATTCGGGATGTGGCCGAGTGAAGACTGGGCGGATTGAGAGATGAAAACCGTCTGATTCCTCATCAACACATTCTTGCAATTTACCTCACTGTCTTCCAATACCAAATATTCTGCATGTTCCGGCGTGCTGATCACGTTCACACCGTTTGATTTCAATTGCTTTCCGAGTTTCTCCGAGGGTGTATGGTCGAAGAAGATTGTATTCCGTACGATGGTGTCTTGGTCTGTGAAGTACGATATTGGCTTTGAGTTGGTGAACTTCTCTGCGCTGCTCAACAGTTTCTGCATCGCCACGCACGTGAATCCAGTAAAACCCATTTTCAGTCTGACATTTTCGTATGACTGACATGAGCCCTGCGTAAGGGTATTTTCCGACAAAAACAAATTTTTTGGGGCGGTATGCTCGAATGATGCCCAACAGAAATTTCTCAAGCAAAGCATTCCACTCTTTGGCTTCGATTTCCATCTCTCTACGAGTGGGGATGGAATGGCGAAAATTAGCATCAATCAATGAATTTCCGATGCCTATTCCAATGCTTTCTGAATAATTGAGTGATTGGTTTGTAAATGATTTCTGATCGGAGATCCGCATTTTCTCCAGATCATAGACAAAGATGCACTCAACCAACGAAGGCGCAGCAGCATTTTGTGATCTGCTGTTTCGGTGAGACATCACTCGTTTGGTCAGCGAGAAGGGGAGCAATGGTAGTTTCCATGGAGAAACCAGGGATTTCCTCAGTTCATCACCCACTGCAAATGAATAGGAATTCTCTGCTTCTTTGTTGACTCGAATGTGATTCTGTTTCACCCTACTTCCTCCCTTCTTCCAAGGCATAATACGATGCAATGGCTTCCTTCGGATCACCAATGAATTTGATTTCCCCTCCGCTCATGTGAATGACTCGATCGCAGATGGATGTCATCAGGCCGAATGAATGGCTCACAATGACGACCGTGCCCGCTTCAGCAACCATGTCGAGGATTTTTTCTTTGATTTTTCTTTGAAGACCGGGTCTCCAACACCAAGGACCTCATCAATAAGCAAGATTTCTGGATTGAGGGCGCTTGCGACGGCGAGCCTGAGCCTCGCTTTCATTCCTGCCGAGTAGGTTCGAAGTGGCTCATCAATAAATGCTTCAAGCTCGCTGAAGGAAATGATTTCCTCCATGAGCTCTTTCATCACGGCTTGCTCATGTCCAAGGATGCTGCCGTACAGGAACGCATTTTCTCGTCCTGTAAGGTGCCCTGTGAATCCAGTGCCTAGGCCAGCCAACAGTGAAATTTTCCCGGCTGACCTGCATTGCCCTGTGTCAGGTGAAAAAATGCCTGCAATCACTCGGAGCAACGTTGACTTTCCACAACCATTGCGGCCGATAATGCCCAAGACTTCTCCCTTTTCACTGAGAAACTCACACTGTTCAACGCTAGAAAACTACTGGAATCTGATGATTTAAAAATTTGGAGAATGCTCTTCTTCTTTGGAAATGACAAGGAAACATCCTCAACGACGATGGATTGTTCACTCATAGATACTTCACCGCCGAGTGTTCGTATTTACTGAAAAGGGCTGAACCGATGATCCACATCAACAATCCCCAGCCAATTGAAATCATTACACCATGAACCGGGAATTCGGTGACACGACCCAGAAAACCATCTCGTGCCAATGTAATGGGGAACACCATTGGATTCACACAACAACATCAGCTGCCCATCCCCGCTCGACAGCCATGTCCCAGGTCCACATGACAGGAGAGACGAAGAAGCCAGCACGAACGATGAACCGGATGAGGTGCTCAATGTCTCGATTGATACAATTCGCTGGCGCCAAAAGCAGACCGAGACCAACCGCATTGAAGGCCGCAAAGGAATATCGCAAGAGGAACGAGAAGCAACTGCCATGAGATTTGGACATCGTAGGCTAACAAGAGCGGTAGGAGGACAAGTGAACTCATCATCGTCGTCCAAATTGTGGAACCGATGGATGAGTACGAGAATATGATACGCGGAAGTAAACAAGATGGATGGTTGATGCATTTCTTGTAAGTGAGGTGACAGTGCTTTGCAAACATTTTCCAAAACATGTCCACACAATGACGCCAATAATCACCCACGCAGGATAGTATCGGTCTGGGTTCTCTGCGAGCATAATGAACAGGAAATAATACACAGCGGAGAGAAGAGCTGGTTCTAGAACCGTCCATGAATACCCGAGAAATGAATTGGTGTACCGTCCTTTCGTCTCTCTCTTCAACAGGTTTTGGATGAGAAAACGGTGAGAAAAGAGGATGGAGAGAGAAGAGATTGGAGCAAGGAAAAACGAGTCCTTTGGCCCAACTTCGCGAAGTCGAGTGACCTTCATCTCCTCCATATGAAATCCATCAAGTCAAACCTTTATGAAATCCATCCATTGATTAGGAGGAATCGTTGAATTGATGTGGTAAAGCCGCCTCGGCGGATTATGGCTACTCCTACGATGTCTCACGACTTCACGCCAAATTCTGGTGCGGTTGTCGGAATCGTTGGTTTAGGCTATGTCGGCTTACCTACTGCGATTGGTTTCCACGATTCGGGTTTTCGGGTGTGGGGGTGCGATACATCGAAACCAGTCATTCAAGCACTGAAGGAAAAAAGAAATCCAATCGGCGACCACGCACTGGACGGTCAAATTCCGTCCTCGGATTTGGACACCTGGAATATTACGGAATCCATCGAAGAATTGACATCAGTGTGCGATATCATTCTGGTAACAATTGCCAACTCCGATTACGATTGATTCCAAACCTGATTTATCTTATGTTTGCGCAGCAGGTGAGAAGATCTTTGCCTCAATTGACAAAAAGAGGCATACGACCGTGGTGCTTGAATCAACGGTTTATCCTGGCGTTACGAATCAGTCATGGCGTCCACTCATTGAGAAGTACGGCCTGAGTGAAGGAAAAGAAGTGGACATCGCATATTGCCCTGAGCGGTTTAATCCAGGTGATGAACAACGTACGGTCAGAAAGGTTGCGCGTGTGGTTGGGTGTAATGACGAATTCATCGGAAATGGCTTGGTTCGGTTCTATCAACACCTCACGAGTGAAGACGTCCGCTACGTCGGCAAGCTCGAGGTCGCTGAGGCCGCCAAGGTCATCGAAAACGTACAGCGCGACATCAACATCGCGCTGGTCAACGAACTTGCTCGCATCTTCCCGGCCATGGACGTGGACGTGGAAGATGTGTTGTCGGCTGCAGCGACGAAATGGAACTTCCATCGCTACACGCCGGGCGTGGGCGTCGGCGGGCACTGCATTCCAGTGGACCCGTACTACATGATTCAGCGAGCCAGCGATGTGGGCGTGCCTGCCGGCCTCATCACCGCCGCTCGTGCCGTCAATCGGTCGATGCCCAATCACGTTGCCCAGGTTCTCGTTGACATTCTTTGGAAGGCCGGGCTTTCGGCCGATTCCACCAAGGTGCTCTTTCTCGGGTGGTCGTACAAAGCCGAAGTGGGTGACCCTCGTGAAACGCCAGCAGAACCCCTGGCGGAAGCGCTCCAGCAGCGCGGCATCAACGTCAGCGTGTTCGACCCGCACATCGACCCTAAGACCTTCCCTGAATCGGTGGAGGTCATCACGGATCTTTCCCAGGCGAAAGGCCACCATCTGGCTGTTTTGGTCTGGCGCACAAAGCCTGTGTTGACCTGGACTGGTCTGCCCTCGCACAGAACATGGAGACGCCGCGCATCTACGACGGTCGCCGCGTGCTCGACTTGGAATCACTGGAGGAACCGGGTGGGAGTGTTATGCCGTTGGCCGTCCGCTCTCCCCGTGAACAGGTTCATCCGTTCCTTTCTCCCCGTTGTCGGTGATGGATTGTTGAGGAACGTTAAATTGCAATGGGTCCTCATTATCATCGGACGATGCAACATAAGGATCCCGCTGCGTTGTCCACCGGACAGTTTGCGTTGAGTTTGGGTGTCTTCCTCGTTGTGTTTCTGTTTCTTTCCGGCTCGGTTGTTCCGACCGTGGTTAACGACGGCCTCATTGAGGGAATTTCATTCGAAGCGGCCGTTATGCGGTCACCCATCCAGCCTTGGAATCCATTGCAGCCGAGTAGAGTGACTCGATTGTCGTCATCGGTTCCTCCATTCTCCAATACGCCACGGACGGCCAATGCATCGGTCAACACTTGGATGATGGAAACACCCAGGTCTACAACTTGGCCATTGTAGGCGCCAACCCGTACACAGAAATGATTCAGATTCCTTCGCTCATCGAAACGAAACCGAGGGGCCGTTATCGTCGATCTTGGCCCGAATTCGCTGTGGAATTTTTACGAATCCGAGAGCCTCGACGAATACATTCAATTTCGCTTCACCATCCTGAGTTTGACCCTCGATCTGGGGGAGAACAGGCTTGGAGCGACATTATTCGACATCGGGATCAGGCCTTCATCGCCTCCAGTTTAGAAGAGCGAATTCAACAGACGGCATCATACTTTCAGGTGGCTCTCGACAACGCACTGGCGGCTGAATTCCATGATGAACTGGGTGTGACTTAAATCGACCGAAATATGCCAGGAGTTGGCCATAAAGGTTGGCTGGACTACTTGCAAACTCCCGGGTTTTTGCCCTCCCCTCTTTGAGTTGAAAAATCAATCAGAAGTGGATGCTTGGTTTGAGGAAAACATGCCAAATCGGGTGAAGTACGGTGTCTACAACCCGTTGCCCAACAGGACGCTCAATCACGCAGCGCTGGACTACACTGTTCGTTCCCTGAGCTGAAGCAGGTATTGAGGTGTTCATGCTCTCTGTGCCGCACCATCCGCTGGTGTACGACTATCTTGAACCCGGCTAGATTGACGGACATAACTCCACGCTTGCTTATTTTGAAAATACATATGGAGCAACTTCAATCAACTGGTTTTGGGAAAGTTGGGACCAAAGCATGTTTCGTGATCGAAATCATCTTGGCGATGAGGGTCGAATATATGCTTGCGAACGCATAGCGGAAGTGTTGGACGGACAATTGAGGTGAATGAATGGATTTTGTAACCCCATCCTACTACCTCTACTTCCTTCCGTTGGTGTTCATGCTTACGTTCGGTCTTGCTTCACGACAGCGCCGGCGTCAAATTCTCATTCTCCTCGTGATGAGTTATGTGTTCTTCTGGCTCGCTTCTGGATGGCACCTCATCTTGTTCTGATTTCAACCTGCATCGATTGGACCGCAGGGCGAAAGATGCACGAAACAGACGACACGGCCATGCGAAAGCGTTGGCTTCGAATCAGTTTGGTGACCAACCTTAGCCTGCTTGGCGTGTTCAAGTACCTTGATTTCATCATCGAAAGTTGGAACATCGTCTCACTTCGGCTCTCTGACAGCCTGAAATTGGCGCGCTGGGATTGGCCTTGCCGGTGGGTATCTCATTTTACACGTTCCAGACGATGTCCTACACCATCGACATTTATCGGAAGAAACAGAATCCGTACGATTCATTCCTTGACTTCGCTTGTTATGCAGCGTTTTTCCCGCAACTTGTGGCCGGGCCCATCGTTCGAGCGGACCATTTCCGAGAGCAAATCAAGGAACCGCTGGCGCCCTCAGCGTATCGATTTCGCCTCGGATTGACGCTGATCATCTATGGAATCGCCAAGAAACTCGTCATCGCCGACAACGTCGCTGTTCACGCCAACGAGGTTTTTGTTGAGGGTGAGCATCTCGCTAACATCGGCTTGGTGTGGTGGGCTACGTTGTGTTTTGGCATCCAGATTTACTGTGATTTTTCCGCCTACACGGACATCGCCATCGGTTCCGCTCATCTCATTGGCGTTGAATTACCTGAGAATTTCAAAACGCCCTACGCCGCAACTTCACCCCAAGACTTCTGGCGCCGATGGCACATTTCCCTTTCAACGTGGTTGCGGGATTATCTCTACATCCCGCTGGGAGGTTCGCGAAACGGTCGAAACCGCATGATTTTCGCCTTGATGATGACGATGCTTCTCGGTGGCCTCTGGCACGGGGCTTCGTGGAACTTTGTGTTGTGGGGTTTTGTGCATGGTTTACTGCTCATCGTCCATCGCTTTGGGAAAGAAATTGGCCTCGTCAAGCAATTTTTCTCAGCATCCGGCCGAGGGGGCGTGATGCTCTCGTGGATTATCACTCAATTTTTCGTGTTCTTCACTTGGCTCATTTTCCGAGTTGAAGACACCGCTGTCCTCGTTCCATCGATGAAGACCTTCCTCGGTTGGGGTGGGCATTTTAATTGGGAAGAAATGTACGAGTTCCTGCCCGACATCAAGTTCCTTACGTTTGCTCTGGCTGGATGTTTCATTTTACTTCATGGTGTAAGCGGCTGGATGGGGGAGGAAAAGCATGGTTGGCTCGTCAACACCCGGTTGTTTGGGGCTTAGTCTGCGGTTTCATGCTGTGTCTGGCGTTTTACCTTCGTCCGGCAGAAACCATTGATTTCATTTATTTTAGATTTTGAAGTCTGTTTGACGAATTTCGTTGGAAATGATGGAGCACATTTTTTGTCTCCCAGTCCAGTTTAAGTGCTCATAGTCTGTAGAAATCACTTCCTGTGAAATTATTTGATGCCACATCAAATTCAATGCTGACACCTCCTTGTAGGATTGCAAACGATTGATAGAGGTGTTGTGTTGGTCCAGGATTGACTTGCTTCCAGTTCATCCATTGCTGAGGGATGGATTATGATAGGATAAGAGCAGATGCGATTTTCACTTTCACTAAGACCAAGAGTTATACCACAGCCCCATGACGGAAGGGCGTAGCCGATTGATTGGCATGGTGAAACAATGAAGTATCAACTCAAGTGCTTGAAGACAGGCGACCTTCTCAACGACAACTACACGCTTCACTACACGGACAATGCACTGCTTCAGGCGGTCTATCATGAACCGTTTGAACTTCAATCCGATGAAGAAGGGGTTTGGCAATTCCTCTCGTGGATGCCAGTTTCAACGTCCAACGACTACGTGGCCGGCACTGTTACCTACCGTGCTGAAGCCCTCGGCGAGGCCATGGGGTTGTCCAACCTCTGGGTAAATTTCAACGGCTACTGGCCAGAAAAGGGCGGCCTGTGCCCCACGGGGAGCTTCAAGGACATGGAAGCGGTTCCGACCATCCAGCGCCTCCACGACCATGGCGGCAAGGGGCTCATCTGTGCCAGTGCCGGCAACACCGCCAGGGCGTTTTCGCACTTCTGCGGGCTGGACGGCGTCCCCCTCATCGTGGTCGTCGGCAAAGACCACGCCGACCGTTTGTGGGCGAGGCCTGAAAACGACGCAGAAAGCATTCGCCTTGTGGTCGTTGAGGACGGCGATTACTACGACGCCAAAACCGTCGCCAAGGGCATCGCCGCCCAACTTCCCGGCTGGCAAATGGAAGGCAGCGTTCACAACGTCGCTCGCCGCGACGGTATCGGAAGCCTGATCATCGATGCGGCCCACACCATCGGTCGTCTTCCCGACCACTACTTCCAGGGCATCGGCGGTGGACCCGGTCCCATCGGTATTCATGAAATGGCTCAGCGCCTCATCGACGCCGAGTTGTTTGAGGGGCCCGTTCCACGCCAGCACGTGTCCCAAAACGTGGAACATCACCCCATCCACAGCGCCTGGCAGGCGGGGCGCGACCACCTTGTGCCCGAAGACTTCCCCGATGAGGAGGTGGAGGTGTATTCCGACTATTTGCTCAACAAAGGCCCGGCCTACGGCCAAGTTGGTGCGGTCCACGACATCCTTGAGGCCTCCAACGGTCAGACATACGTCGTTGAGCGGGCGGAGGCAGTCGTCTGAAGGAACTGATTGAAACCACGGAGGGCATTGACATCATGACCTCCAGCGCTGTCGCAGCCGCCAGCCTGCTTCAAGCGTTGGAGAGGGGCGAGGTCGACAAGGACGACTGCATTTTGTTGAACATCAGCGGGGGTGGCACACAGCGCCTCAAAGCCGACATGAAAACACGAACCATCGAACCGTGGCTGCGGGTGTCGAAGGCCACCGGCGTGAACGCCATCCTCGAGAAACTCGCCACTGAATGAACCACAGGGATTCGGGCGCAGGTTCAAAGAAGGTGCTCCCTTAGGTTGGAATGAGGCGTGGTCATGGTTGAAGCGGCGTGGATTGAAGCAGAGGTGCTCAAAGCCGTCCCCGAAGCCACGGTCGAAGTCATCGACCTGCACGGCTCAGGCGACCATTTCCACGTGCGCGTTATCTCCGAGACCTTCGAGGGCGTTCGTCCCCTTCAGCGCCAAAAGCAGGTGCTCGCCGTCATGAAGCAGCACATCCCTCACCCCGTTCACGCGCTTGACCTCAAGTGCATGACCCCCGCCCAGGCCGAAACGGCTGGCGACACGGCCTTTGACCCGCACGGCGGCGGGCAAGGCATCCACATCCGCCGCATACAGAAAAACAAGGAGTGAACCCCATGAACTGGAGCCCAGAAGAACTGCAAAGCCTCGTTGACGACCACCCTCTCGTGCTCTTCATGAAGGGCAGCCCCAACCAACCTCAGTGCGGTTTTTCCAACCGTGCGGCCCAAGTGCTCCAAAGCCTCGGTGAGGAATTCGCTTCCGTGAACGTGCTGAGCGACCCCGCGCCATTCCCTCCATTTGTGCCTGGTCGGACTTTCCCACCATGCCTCAGGTGTTCGTCCATGGCGAACTCATCGGCGGTTCGGACATCGCCCTCGAGATGCTGCAGGACGGCAGTCTTCGTGAGATGTTCGACGCCGGTCGCCAAGCTTGACGTCAGTTTTTGTCGTCGTCAAACTTCAATTCTCGCGCCTTCTTCATGGCGGCTTCATCGGTGAACCAAAACGTCGGTGTTTCGCCTAGGTCTTTGTCCCACTGTTGAACGGCGCGGGCAAACATCTCGCCTTGCGTGTATGACTTGCACCACTTGAGGTACCAGTCCATCTGCTCCTTCATCTCCACTTCATCATCACCGAGTTGTCGCTTGAGCGTCTCGGCTTGGACCGCAAAGAGGACGAGCCAGACCGGTGCAAGAGCGTAGGTGGCGAAGGGGTTTCGTTCGGTGTCAACGTTCCGCCATTCCGTCCACAGGGAGAACACCTGGTCGTAGAGGAAACCAACGGTGAACACACCAAACATGACCGCCATGAAAATCGTCACCAAACCGAGGTAGGTGGTGGGAATGCCGAAGAGTTCGGAACCGAAACAGAGCATGCCGTCGCCGCAACCGGGCTCAAAGCGCCACCGCAGGTAGGGCCAGACCAGGAGCGTGATGGTGGTGCCCCACAAGAGGAGGCTGACCACCGCTTGGGATTGCTGCATTCGCCAATACTGGCGCATCACCCATTTTTTGAAGAACGAGGGCTTACCCGAAGGCTCATCCATGGCCACAAGCCTCGGTCCATCATACATGAAGCAATCGCAGAAACGCCTGCAGAGGGGATGGTCTCGTCCAATAATCCGTAGCGGCGTGCCCACGAGCCCGTTATGTACGACGCCCCCGAGCCCACCCCATGGCTCGCCCTTCTCGCTGGAGTGAAGAGCGAAAGGCCAACCGAGAACAGGCCGAATGGATCGTCGGCTGGCTTCGTACCAACGGTCCCGCCACCACCCCAGAAATCATCGAGGCCCTCGAGGCCGAAGGCCGAGCGGTTCGTGCCCACATTCTGCAACGGGCACTCCGCAAGTCTCCCTTTGTCCATCGCATCGGTTCGGTCGAAGGCGAGCGTGGAACGGTGAGCCGATGGGCGTGGGGGCTTGATGAGGACGAGGCGGCCGCTCGTGGCGGAAGTGATTGAAAGCCTGCGCTGCATCGGGGAATCATGACCGAGACGACCACGCGTACGCCCTCCAGCGGGCGCGATGCTTCGTGGTTGGTCGGCGCAGACTTGGCGGCCGTGGCCTTGGCGTTCATCGGTCAAATCATGCTCACGCACGCGCTCCTCGCCGAACATTACGGTTGGATGGTGCTGGCCATCGACCTCTACGCGTCGTTGTTTTTGATCATCGATTTAGGGCTTCCAACCCTTCTTGCACGGGACGGCACGCGTGCACCTTCCCTGGTTCCAGCCGCCGTGTGGCGCACCTACCGATGGCAAGCCATGGCCGCCTTGCCGTTTGTGATTCTCGCCCTCGTGGCTCGTCCCGAAGCGTGGCTGAACGTGGACGCACCGGCGATACTGCTGCTCTTGGCGGCCCTCATCGCTCTTGTTCACGTCGCCTCGTATGCGCCGCGTTCGGGTCTGCGGGTGCTGGGTGAAGCACGGCTGGAGGCGCTGACCAAGGTGGCCGAACGAGGGGTGACGGTCGTCGCCTACGGCGTCTTGGTATGGCAAGGGTCAACCTCAGCGACAGCCTTTACGGCTGCGTTTCTCGGCGGAGCGTTCACGGGCTGGGTCATGGCGTTGTGGGGGTTGCTTCGAGTGGCTCCACCGGACCCCGAGCGGGTTGAATGGAAGCGATTGGGCGAGGCATGGGCTTCGCCTCGCGCGCTTCTGCTGTCGGCCCTTCCCTTCGCCATCACGCTGGGCATCCTACCGTACGTGATTCGTGTTGAGAAATTCATGGTGGCCGCATCGGGTGATGCCACCCTTGGTGCTGTGTTCCACGTGGCGCAATTGGCTTGGCTGGCCGGTTTGGTGGTGCCTGCGGCGATTCGCTCGGCCTTGTTGCCCGTTCTCGGTGCAGCACGGGACCAACCGGCGCGCCATCAACGCGAGATGAACCAGGCCACCGACCTCTGTTTTGGATTGCTTCCCTACGGTTTGTTCGGTGGCTACCTCATCATGACGGTGTTCGCACCCCTGGCGTTTCCAGCCTCGTACCTCGACGGCACCTACGGGGCCTCGGCCGTTGATGTGTTCACCGTCCTGCTCGCTGGGTGGGCCCTCACCCTGCTGGCCACGCCAACCTACACCAGCCTCATGGCCGGACCACGCCCTTGGCGGTTCACCCTGTTCATCGTGCTCGTGCTGCTGGCCGCTGTGCTGTTGGGCTACAGTTTGGTCATGCAAGGGCCTGCGGACCCCGGCCAGAAATTGTTCTCTGCTGCGGTGGCCAGTTCCCTTTCCGCAGGTGTGTTGTTGATGCTTTCGTGGCACATGAGCGAAGGCTGGGCGTTGGTTCGAGGCCGACAGGACGATTGGGCGCTGGCCTTGCTCGGTACGGCTTTTGTGGTGGTTGGCCTGGCGTCTGGCACCGCCTGGTGGGTGTTGGGTCTCCCGCTCTTCCTCTTTACGCCACGAGGCTGGCAAGCAGTTCGCTCCACGCTTGACTGACGGTTTCTTTCGAGGCAAAGGCCAGTTGTTCTTCCACGGTCGCCTCCTCGGCCCAACCCGTTCGAAGCGCCGCTTCGATGCCGTCGGCCAGGGCTTCAGGGTCTTCGGCGCGAACCCATTCATCGGGAAGGTAGTCGCTCACTTCACCAACATCAACGCTCACGACGGGCGTACCGCACAAGAGTGACTCCCTCGCCACGAGGGGGCCGGCTTCTCGTGTCGAGGTGATGAGGGTCACGTCGGCGGTCAACATGCGGTCGTAGACGATGTCGCGTGGTTGATGGCGCAACGAGGTGATGCCCACCATCCACCCGCGTTGTTCCAGCGCCTCACCCGTTTGCAGCGCCAAGAGGTGGCGTTTTTCTGGTCGTCGTGGATCGGCAGGGAACAGGATATCGATGGGCTCTTTCTTCCACGTTTTTTTCATCGGTGCAACCGGTCGTCGCCATTCCTTGTGAATCTCCGTGACGCAAGGCACGGTTGCCAAACGCTTCGGCGGGGAGTGAAGGCCGGCAGCGACGGTGGCCAATCGCTCGGTGGCACAGACCAGCGCATCGCAGGACGCCACCGAGGCGCTGATGTTGCTTCCGACCCCCTTCAGGCCGAGCCCCACATCGAGGTCGTAGCCGTGAACGACGCCGACCCATGGCACGCTCCAGCGCGTGGCGAGTCGCTCGGCGAGATGAGCCACAGGCCAAAGGGTGTGGCAGAGAATGATGTCTGGTCGCCAGTCGCCCAGTTGCTTCTCCACCCACGCTGCCTTCCGACGAACGCTGAAAGCCGTGAGGCGAGGGTACGGGTGGTCCGGTAGGGCGAAGAAACGGGGGACGAGGATGTCGGTCTCGTTGTGGAGCCAACGCTTCGGGGCCTTGGCCACGCCCATCATGGTCGAGCGGCGTGCTTCGGCGTAGCGCGGCATTCGAGGGAGTGGGTTGACCACCTTCACGTCGTGGCCGAGTTCGCGAAGGAGCTGAACATGGTCCTCAACGAAGACGCCCCGTGTCGGGTTCCTCGGAACGGGGTAAAGCAGCGAGACGACGAGGATCTGAATGGAGATGCCTCCTCAGTTGAGCGCTTGATGAATTTCGGCGAGGTTCTCGGCGACGCTGGCTCGGTCGTTGAACAGGCCGGAACCGACGACGCAGTTGGTAACGCCCCAGTCGCGTAGCATGGCGATGTTGTGGGCCTTGACGCCACCGTCCACTTGGATTTGGACCGGGCGTCCACCGCTCGCCACTTGTTCCTCGATGGCAACCGCCAGCCGGCGAATTTTCGCCTCAACGTTGGGAATGAACGATTGCCCACCAAACCCGGGGTTCACGCTCATGATGAGCACCAAATCCACTTCGCTGAGCACTTCCAAGGCGGCCTCAACGGGGGTTGCCGGGTTCAACACGACGCCGACCGTGGCACCGCCTTGTCGGATGGCACCGAGCAGGCGGTGGAGGTGCTTGACGGCTTCAACGTGGACCGAGAGGTGGTTGCAGCCTGCGTCGATGTAGTCTTGGAAGCATGCTTCGGCGTTTTCAACCATCAGATGAGCATCGAAAATAGCGTCGGGGCCGAGCGCTTTTCGCAGGCTTCGAATCACGGGCGGGCCGAAGGTGAGGTTGGGCACGAAATTGCCGTCCATGACGTCGAGATGAAGCCAATCAAGGCCTGCATCCATCGCTTCATTGCAGTCGGTGGCCAGGTCGGCGAGGTCCGCGGTGAGGACGCTGGGTGCAATGATCATGTCATCCCTCAGGGCTTGCCAGTGGTCGCCATTTGAAGAGACTTGCCTTTTTTGATGCCATCCGATTTGGCGCAAACGCCTATAATGCGTCCTCTTGACGGGGTTTTAGGTGAAGACATGGGCGAAGTGAGAAACGTCAGCGACAGCGAATTTAACGACACCGTCAAGGAAACCGAATGGGTCATCGTCGACTTTTGGGCCCCCTGGTGTGCACCGTGCAAAGCCATCGGACCCGTTCTTGAAGCCGTTGCCGAGGAGCGAGAAATTCTCGTGGCCAAGGTCGACACCGAGCAGAACACCACCACCGCCGCGCAGTTGGGCGTGCGAAGCATCCCGGCCCTCTTCATGTACCGCAACGGGACCATCGTGTCCCAGAAAACGGGCAGCATGCCCAAGGCCAAACTCCTCGCATGGATTGACGAGGTCATGACGGCCGACGATTTCTGAGGTCAGGACACGCGGCTTTTCCGCTCCTCTTGCTGCTCGCCCACGTCGCGGAGCAACCGTTCCCGCAACGCCTCGTGAAGCCACATGCCTTCTTCCAGCTCCAGCAACAACCCGTGCTTGAGTAGATTCTCCGGCGGCGTACCGTTCCAACCGACCCCGCTTGCCAGTGTTTCCCAAGAAACGGGTGCTTCTGCAACGGCCAGCGTTGCCAGCAGTTCCTTTTCCTTGTCGGGCAGTCGAAGCAGGATCTCCTCGTCGAGGAATCTGAGCCAGTCCTTGTGCGTGGGCTGGCCGTACAGTTCCAGCAACTCCATCGCCAGCGGGTGACCGCCCGTCGCGGCATGAACGTCTTCGGCAGGCGGCGTTTCTCCGCCATCAAGGTTGGAGAGCCATGCTTCGGTCGCTTCGAGGCTGAGGCCTTTGAGCGGCAATTCGCGTACGGTGTCTCGGATGTGGACGTCCCGTCGGTCATAGACGTTGAGTTCAGTGCGCGAAACGAGCAGAACACGGAGCGGCCCTTTCTGAGCCAGTTGCAACAAGGAACCGAGCAGGTGGCGAGCCTTCTCGCTGATGTGGTGAACGTCGTCCAGCACGATGAGCCAATACGGCGGTGGGCCGCCAACGCTGTCTTTGAAGCGCTCACGGATGGTGTTGGCGTCGGTCATGTAGGCCATCAGTCGGCGGCGCCAGGCATCCACGTCCATGTCGGCGCCGGGCGTCAACGGTAAGGTCTCAATGATGCGGTACGGGTCGTGCGTTTCGTCAATGCCAAACCGATGGAGCAGGCTGGTCGCCAGCCCCAAGGCTCGGTCCCATGGCTGGCAGGTGTACCAGCACACGGAAAGGTGCGGGTCGGTTTCCATGTGTTGCTGGAGCCAGTGCGCGATGAGCGTTGATTTCCCAATCCCGGCAATGCCGTGAACCACCATGCAGGGGTGCCGGTCGGCAAACCAAGCGTGCAGGGCATCCAACTCAGCGTCTCGGCCGTACACCGGACGCGTGGGCGGCGGCCGATTCGCATAGGTCGCATGAACGCCCACCAGCGGCGTCAACCTGCCGGGTTCGGGAAGGTTGTCGTCGTTTGATTTACGAATGCTTCCGAAGCGGATGTCACCGTAGGTCAGCACCCCCTCGTGTTGGGCATGGAGGAGAATCTGCAGCAGCGTCAGTTCGGTTTCGAGAAGTTCCGGGGCCTCTGAGGCCTTGACCTCCAACAACTCCCCGTCCATGTTTCGAACCAGCACTTTCGTGTCGTCCAAGGCCACCTGGCGCTGGCGTGCACGAAGGCGCCCTTCGTCGGTTAACTGCCAGGTTTTTTGACGTCGTTCATCGCCTTGGACGGCGCGCGTGTGTTCCTCCACGAGGAGGTCCTTCAGCAGGTCGCGCATCGTTCGACTCACGTTGGGAGGATGTTGCGCGCACGCCTCGGCGATGCCGGGACGGGTGAGGGCGGGGGCACCATGTAGCGGTCCGCCCATTCGTCGTTGGCCAGCAGATGGAGCAACACCCTGTCTTTGGCAGCGACATTCACCTTGGGGATGTCGCCCGCCATGCTTTTGGCTGTCGGTTTTGATTGTTCAACACTTGCCCCCAGCGTTCGGCTTGGTGCGCGCATCTTGACGAGCACTGTTTACGCAACAATGCAACAAGCCTTTTATTTGGATGATGATGGCGAGTCATGAATTCTCAAGCCAACCTCGGCCGACCTCCCCGAGCCACTGCCATGGTGCTGTGTTGGTTGATGCTTCTCGCCGTTCTCCCCTTGGCCTCCGGGGCTGATGCTGACAGCGATGGCTACGACGACAGCGTGGACGATTGCCCGTACGCTTACGGGACGTCCACCGTTGACTTGACCGGTTGCCCGGATGCCGATGGAGACGGGACCTCGAACCTGAACGACGGCTGGTCCTCCAACAACCCCAACTTCGCTCAAGATTACCACGTCAGCGGGACCAGCGTTTACTCCGTTGACCACAACGCCGACGGCAGCCTGGTCGCTGCCGCTATCGGCGACCGCATTCGCGTGTTCTCCACGGGCACCTTCACCATCGATGTCACGAGTCCTGATTTGGTGGACGGCAACGGCGCCTACGTAACCAGCCTCTACTGGAGCCCCGACGACCAGTACATTGCCGCTTCCCTCTCCGACGACACCGCCGTGGTCATGTGGGCCAGCAACCTCACGATCATCCATGACGGCATCACGCACAGTGGCTCATCTCGCACCTTCTCCGACGTGGGTTTCCTGGCCAACAGCACGAGTTTCGCCGTCGTCGATGAGGACTCGGGCGGCTGGGGCGGTGCAAACTGCAACAGCTGCGCCATCATGCTCGTGAGCGTTGAGACCGGTCAAATTTGGCGAGAAGTCAAGCCCGGTGGCAACAACGGCGAGTATTCATCCGTGGCGATCTCTCCCGATGGTTCTCGAATGGCCGTGGGCGGCGAAGGCACAGCCTACCTCGTTGAGACGTCCGGTTGGACCACGGTGCGCGCCATGAACCCCGGTGCGGGCAGCGACGTCCACAGCATCGACATCTCACCCGACGGCAACACCATCGCCATGTGCACCGGCTACGACAACGGCGCCAGCCGACTCCGCGTGTTCAACACCTCCTCGGGTGCATCCATCCTCAATCAACAAGCGACCAGCTCCTGCTACGGCGTTGACATCTCACCGGACGGCACGCAGGTGGCCTACACCATCGGCTACTACGGGAGCAACGGCGGGACCGTCTTGGTGTACGACATCGACACCTCGCTGCTGGTCGACACCATCTCGCTTGCTCGAGGGAGCAACACCTGCAGTCAAAACGGAAATCAGAACCCCTGCGGCAATGTCAACAGCGCCTCGTGGCACCCTGATGGTATTCACATCACGGCAGGTGTGAGTCGAAATTACAACGGCCTGTACTTCCTGTTTGCCGACCTCGACAGCGACAACGACGGCTACAACTCCACGGACCAGGGCGACGGCGTCGTGGATGCTTTCCCCGATGACGGAACGCAATGGAACGACACCGATGGTGACGGCTTCGGCGACAACCCCGCTCCAGCCAATGAGCCCGACGAGTGCATCACCACGCCAGGGACCTCGACGCAAGACCGCTTCGGCTGCCCCGACACCGACGGCGATGGTTGGTCCGATGCAGGTGACTGGGCTCCCCTGGACCCCTTCCAGTGGGTTGACGCCGATGAGGACGGCTACGGTGACAACTACCGGTTTGACCTCAACGAATACCAACTCCACGTGAACCAGTCCGGTGATGCCTTCCCCAACGACCCAACCCAATGGAACGACACCGACGGCGACGGGTACGGCGACAACTACGAGAACGCCTCGTGGGATTCCTACCGTCCCGCAGAATGGCCCGGCGTCTTGCTTCCAGCCGCCAACACGCCTGATGCCTTCCCGCTCGACCGCACGCAGCACATGGATTCTGATGGCGATTGGATCGGCGACAACCCGAACAGCGACCGCGCCGATGCTTGTCCAAACCTCTACGGCGATTCACAGTACGACCGCCTTGGTTGTCCTGATACCGACGGTGACGGGTACTCCGACCCCACGGCAGGTTGGCCAACCACCACCGACTGCTACGGCGCCGATGCCTTCCCTGCTGACCCGACGCAATGGTGCGATGAGGACAACGACGGCTTCGGCAGCAACCCCGAGGGGAACAATCCTGATGATTGCCCCAACAACGCCGGCTCATCCACCATCGACCGCGTGGGTTGTGTTGACCGAGACGGCGACGGTTATTCCAACGCCGGCGACCCCTTCCCCGACGACCCCACACAGTGGTCCGACCGAGACGGTGACAACCGAGGCGACAACGCTTCGGGCAACAACCCCGATGCCTTCCCCGACGACACCAGTCAGTGGAAGGACAGCGACGGCGACGGCTACGGCGACAACCCCGGCGGCAACAACGGGGACGCTTTCCCATCCGATGCCACGCAGTGGAGTGATGAAGACGGAGACGGCTACGGCGACAACACCGAGGGCAACGACGGCGATGTCTGCCCGTTGGATTATGGCGAGTCGCAGGCTGAACTCAGCCGTGGGTGCCCCGACTCCGACCTCGACGGGGTGACCGACCCGCTCGACGCCTTCCCTGACGACCCCTTCCAGTGGGCCGATACCGACGGTGATGGCTACGGTGATAACACCAACGTCCCCAGCGGCGACGATTGCGTCGACGAGTTCGGGAAGTCCTTCGAAGAAGGCCGCTTGGGCTGCCCCGATGCTGACCTGGACGGCTACGCCGACGTCGATGACGTGTTCCCTACCGACCAAGAGCAGTGGGCTGACTTTGATGGCGACGGCTACGGTGACAACTACTACTGGGAGAACAGCACGGTGGCTGACGAGGACAACCCAGGCCTGTTCCTGACATTGAGAGAACAACGTGGCGACGCGTTCCCGCAAATCGCCAGTCAGTGGTCGGACATGGACGGCGACGGTTGGGGCGACAACCAGAGCAGTTCCAACCGCGTGGACAACTTCCCGCTTCGTGCCAGTCAATGGCTGGACTTCGACGGGGACGGCTACGGTGACAATACCACCGGCTACCAGTTTGATGCGTGCTACAAGGTGCCAGGAACGTCCACCACCGGCGACTACGAGGAATACTTCGGTTGTCCCGATTCAGACGGTGATGGCACAGCCGACGAATACGACCCCTGTCCGTGGGACCCTGAAGTGTCTCAGGGCTCCCGAACTACGGCCGTATGTGGCATTTCCGAAGACCCAAGCCTTTCATCCAACGACGACGGCGAAGCCGGCTCCCTTCTAAGTGGGAACGGCGGAACGCTCCAAATCATGGGTGGCGTCATCATCTTCCTGCTCGCCCTGATCGTCGTCGCCCAAGTGGCCAAGACCGCCGGTCGACGAAAAGCCGTGGCCAACAAGCGCGAGGACCAACTCGCTCAAGCCTCCGTGGCAGAGGAAGAGGAGCGCCGCCAAGCCTGGATTCAACACTACATCGCTGAAGGAAACTATGCAGAAGCACGTGCGCTGGGTTGGGAAGGAACCGAAGGGTTGCCCGAATGGAAGCAACATGAACTGCAGCAGCAAGCGGCTCAAGAAGCAGCCATTCCTACCATGATGGACCTCGAAAACCTCTGACCCATCACACATGATTTGCACCGCTGACCTTTCAAAGGGGAACGGGCCATGTTTTCACATGGGCGAGAAGCCGACAGGCCGATTGTTGATGTTGGCGGGGCTTTTGGTGACCTCGCTGTTCATCGGCATGGTGTCGGCGGATGAAGGCGACGTGGTCTTGACGGCCAGTGTCCTCAACGCCCCTGACCAGCCTTGGTTCGAACCCGGCCAACCCCTTGTTCTTGAGCCCCGATTGGTCAACGACGGACCCGAAGTCTCGTTGCTGATGAACCCAGCATGTCCGGTGGTGTTGAACGTGTACAACGCCTCCAATGTCATGGTCGTCAACGGTTCTTCGGATTGCCCCGACCGCGAGCAAGGGCTCGATCTGTTTGCTGGCGAAGAGCTCGCACTCGAGCCCGTATCATGGTCCATGATAGACGAAACGGGGGCGTGGCTTGACAGTGGCACCTACACCGTGGAACTTCTTCACTCAGCAGGCGCCTCCTTCATCACCGAAGCAACCATCCAGACGCCGGCTTCTCTCCCCGAGGAGGTGGCCTTTGCCGTTCAAACCACCCAGCGAACGACTGAGGGACAGGCGGTTCATCTGGTGAGCTTGTACAACCCCACCGCTCAGAGCGTCGACCTCGAAGAGACAGCGACCTGCCGACTGGAAATTTCGGTGGACGCCGAGCACCGCCTCGGTGCGCCTTGCACCGGTGGTGTGAGCACGCTGATGCCCGGTGAAGTGATGATGGTGGAGCAGGTTTCAGCCAGTCCATCGGCCGTGGTCAGTATCTCAACGCCGGGCGATTTCTTTGTGTTTGACAGCGGAGAAGGTGAGCCGGCCGGCACGTCATCGTCCGAGCTTGAAATGGATTTAGCGTTGAGCGGCAATGAATTGCCTGCCTTCAGCCCGGGTGAGGTGTTGGTGAGCGAGGTGCTGTTGCGCCCCTCCTCCACGGAATCCGTTCAAGTGGAGTTCACCGACGCCTGCAAGGCCGAGATGTGGGTGGTGGATGACCTCGGGACCGTCGTTTACGACAGTCGAACGGGGAAGACCTGCACGGGGATCGATTTGGAAGTCACGGTGGAACCAGAAACCCCTGAACGCTTGACGTTGCCACAGTGGAATTTCTACGATGCCGCCGGGTGCATGGTTGAACCCGGTTCCTACACGGTCGTAGCTGAAGTGCCCGAGCACGGGTTGATCACCAGCAAGACCGTTGAATTCTTCTCCGTGGAAGCCAATCCGTGCGCTGCCTCCGACGTTGCTCAACTGGAGGCATCGGTGATGTGGAAGGACGACCAAACACTCCGTCTCAACACGGAGGCCTCGACCGACCAAGCCACCTACCTCCGCATGGCCCAACCGTGCACGTTTGAAGTGGCCTTCCTCAACGAGGGCGGTGATGTCGTTCACGTCTTCCAGACCCTCTGCGACGCGTACGACGGTCGCAAAGTCCTCTTGCCCGAGGCCTCACAGCCGCTGGAGTTTGACGCCATTGACATCAGCATGATTCAGGACGGCACCCCGCTTCTTCCCGATGGCTACTACACCCTGAGCCTCACGATGCTGTCCACCTCACCTTCTACAGTCACACTTCCGTTCGCTTGGCCCGCCGACCACGGTGTTGAGGAAGAGGAACCGACGGTGGTTGAAACGGTTCAACCGTTCGAATTGACGGGCACATGGACAGGCCTTCTCACCGACCAAGGCACGTGTTTTGTCATGGACGCCGACGGTGAAACCTTCCTCCTGTCCAACGCACGCACCCTTCCAAACTGGCAGCCCAGCGCTCAAAACCAAGGCGTTTACGTCGTGGTCGAGACCTCGTCCTCACCTGCCTGCAGCGACTACCTTGCACCGTCGGTCGAAGTGGTTGAGGTTCGCATGGAGCAACCCATCGCCAGCGAAGAAGCCGCCCCGGTCGTGGTCTTGGACGAACCCACCACCACAGTGGTAGAATCCAACGCAGTTGTGACTGCGGTGAGCGTGGTGGTCACCGCATCGGTTCTGTCGATGTTTGTCATGGTTGCCGCCACCAACGAAGGTCTTCGTCTGCCAGCGACCGCTGCTGGCTTGTGGTTCCTCGGGCTTATCGGCAAGACGCATGAAACCACGGACGGGCGCTATCAGCGCGGTCGACTGATGGGTTACCTGACGGCCAACCCCGGGTGCCACTTCAGAGCCCTCATGAGTGCCCTTGACATGAGCAACGGGCAAATTACGCACCACCTTCGCATCCTCGAGGCCGAGGAGCACGTGTGGCGAAAGAACGACGGTCGCCTTGTTCGCTTTTATCCGCTAACCAACAAACTTCACCCCAACACCAGCGAGGAAGACCTCCCTGTGCCACCGCTCTCGCCCGACCCGAACAGCCTCCAGGGCAAGATCCTCAATCTGCTCGACCAAGACGGCGACATGGGCCAATTCCCCACCCAGGCCGAACTTGCCAAGCGGTTGGAAAAGAGCCAGCAACTCATCTCCCATCACCTGCGAACCCTCCAGAAGTACGGGCTGGTCGAGCGACGCAAGATGGGTGTGAAGAACCGATACAAACTCACCCGGGAAGCGGTGTTCCTGTTGGAGACCAGCGATGACTTCGCTCACGACGACCTCGTCTGAGGTTGGCGCTCCCGTGCAGAACCGAGGCGTGGATTTCATAGCGTGTCGTTGAGTGGCCACGGTTGTCCAGTGGACGGTGATGAACCATGTCAGCCGAGGCAGAACCCGTGGACGAAGTTGGGTGGCAGCAACGATGGGACGAAGCAGGCTTGTTTCACGCTGACATTCACAGCGATCGCCCCAAGTTTTACTGCCTTGAGATGTACCCATACCCGTCGGGAAAAATGCACATGGGGCACGTTCGAAATTATTCCATTGGCGACGCCGTGGCCCGATTCAAGCGACTGATGGGCTTTGATGTGCTCTACCCCATGGGCTTCGACTCCTTTGGGATGCCCGCAGAGAACGCCGCGATTTCAGAGGGCGGCCATCCCCATGACATCACCGAACGGAACATGGCGTCCATCACGGAGCAGATTAAGCGAATGGGCTTCTCGTACGACTGGCGACGCACGCTCAAGAGTCACGACCCTCGCTACTACAAGTGGAACCAGTGGTTCTTCACCAAGTTCATGGAAAACGGCCTGGCGACCCGTGAGTTCTCTCCCGTGAATTGGTGCAATTCGTGCAACACCGTGCTCGCCAACGAGCAGGTGAAGGCGGGCCGATGCTGGCGCTGCAACGGGCCAGTCACCCAGAAAGAGATGAATCAGTGGTTCCTCGACCTCCCATCCTACGGCCAAGAACTTGAGGACGGGCTTGACACGATTGGGTTCCCCGAGCACGTCAAATCGCTCCAGCGAGACTGGCTGGGCCGCTCCGAGGGCGCGAACATCCGCTTTGGCATCGTGGACGATGAGCGGGACATCGAAGTCTTCACCACCCGTCCCGACACGTTGTTCGGCTCCACCTTCGTCACCCTCGCTCCCGAACACCCGCTGGCCGAATCCTTGGTCGCAGGAACCGAGCACGAAGCAGGTTGGAGAGCGCTCTACGATGAAGTCGCTTCGATGGCGGAGTTTGACCGCATCAAGAACATGAACAAGAAGAAGGGTGTGTTTTCCGGACGCTACGCCATTCATCCTTTGACCGGTGAACATGTCCCTATTTGGATCGGCAATTTCGTCATCGCCACCTATGGAACTGGTGCCGTGATGGCTGTACCTGCCCACGATGAGCGTGACCATGATTTCGCGAAGCAATACGGCATTCCCATCAAGCGCGTGCTGGTGGTGAAGGAAGGCGGCGACGGCGACGCCCCCATGGACAAGGCCGAGGTTGACCTTGGATGGATGGTCAACAGCCCGCTCGAGGGCTTTGACGGCCTCTACGGGTCGGAAGCGAAGCAAGCCGTATGCGACGCCCTGGAGAAGATGGGACGAGGGTCCCAAACCATCAACTGGAAAATTCGACCTTGGCTCATCTCCAGACAGCGCTATTGGGGCACCCCTATTCCTGTGATTCACTGCGGTGAATGCGGCCCCGTTCCCGTACCCGAGCAGGACCTTCCGGTTGAACTGCCTCGCGATGTGGTGTTCGGCCAGGGCAACCCGCTGGCCACCTCCGAGGCCTTCCTGAACGTGGATTGCCCCCGTTGCGGTGGACCGGCTCAACGTGAAACGGACACGATGGACACGTTCATCGATTCATCGTGGTATTTCCTGCGCTACACCGACGCCTTGAACGACGAGGAATCCTTTGCCAAGGCGGTGGCCAACCATTGGATGCACGTCGATTTTTACTGCGGCGGCATTGAACACGCTCAGATGCACCTCATCTACGCCCGTTTCATGACCAAAGCGCTTCGCGACCTCGGCCTGGTTGACATCGACGAGCCGTTCAACGAACTGCTCTGCCAGGGCATGGTCAACAAAACCGCTCCCTTCTGCCAGCCGTGCGGTGTCACCTTGTCCACGGCCCACGAGGGCCAACCTTGCCCCCATTGCGGGAGTGAACTCGGTTCTCGCTCTGCCAAGATGAGCAAGTCGCTGGGCAACACCGTCTCACCCGAAGACATGATCGCCCGCTACGGCGCCGACACCGTTCGCCTGTTCATTCTCTTTGCAGCCAACCCGACGGCCGGCATGGACTGGTCGGACGCAGCGCTTGACGCCAACCATCGCGTGATGGTGCAAATGCGTGGTATGCCGGAGCAGCTGTTGGGGTGGTCTGAAACAGCCTCACCCTTGGACGGCTGGCTGGAGGCTCGTTTCGCCCAGCGCGTGCATGATTTCGCTGAAGCCATGGAGACCTACGATTTGCGACGAGCCGTGGAAATTTCTCACTATGAGATCATCAAGGACATCAACTGGTACACCCGGAGGGGCGGTCAGAATGTGGACGTTGCCCGGCGCTGGCTCCCATCGTGGGCCCAGATGGTCTCGGTGTCAACGCCTCACCTCGCCGAGGAATGGTGGGCTGCACTGGACGACACCAGCGGGCTCGTCGCAGGCAGCACGATGACCGTGCCTGCCCCGTTGGCTGAAGCACAGCAAACCCTGCTCGACGGTGAGCAGTACATCCGCGACGTGCTGGAGCAGGCTCGAAAGGTCCGCGTGGTGGCCGAGCGTCACTTGGGCCAGCCTGCGACCGAAGCCACTTTTGTGGTCTCGCCTGCATGGAAGCGAAGCATGGCTCAAGCAGCGTTGGCGTTCATTCAGGACGGCGGGCATCCCAAACAGTTCATTCCCGTTCTCCAAGGACTCCCGCTGGCGCAGGGTGAGCGGAAAGGTGAGATGATGGGTTTCTGGGGCAAGAAAATGCTGCCTCAGGTGTTCAAGTGGGACGATGCCTCGAAGGCCGTCGTCGCTTCTTCCCTCGATGAGGCGGCGGTGCTTGCTGCTGCTCACGCCTTTATTGCAGAGGAACTTCAACTCAGCACGGTTCATGTGGTGCTCGGCGAAAGCGAGGACGATGGCACCGGGCGAGCCGCCTCAGCCATGCCGCTCTCGCCAGCGGTTGTCTATGTCTGATCAAGCCTCTTCGTCCATGGCAGGACGGGGCGGTGGGGTCGTGATGGATTCGGGTTGGGTCTTTGGCAGTGGTGGGCCAGGTCGTTGTGCATTGGTGTAGACCGCGTACACGATGACGGCACCAGCAAGAAGGAAGATGAGGGTTGATGCACTCACGCCACCGTCATCGCTCTCGCCCGCAGGGTTGACAACGGTCGCTTCGCATCCGCGCTCGTCAACCACGGCGTCCACCGGTGAATTCCCACAGAAGTCGTAAGCGTTGACCACGCCGTCGTTGTCGTCGTCCAGCTGGTATTCACTGCATCCGTTCAGCGACGCGGTTTGTTCGGGGTCGGTGTTCGGGCAGCGGTCCAGCGGGTCAAGCACCCCGTCTTGGTCGTCGTCATCGTCCTCAACCGCATCGATGCATCCGTCGCCGTCGTTGTCTTGGCCGGGCTGTGCAGGGCCGATCAGGCCGCGAGGGCACCGGTCCATCGGGTCCTTGATGCCGTCTTGGTCGTCGTCGTTGTCCTCGAGGTCGTCATGGCACCCGTCGCCGTCGTTATCGTACACCGAGGCATTGTCACCCCAGTTCTTTTCGCCCATGGGGCAGGCGTCGTTGACGTCCAGCACCGAATCGTCGTCATCGTCCTCGTCCGTGGTTTCGTCAAGGCATCCGTCGCTGTCGTAATCGTTCCAAGAGAAGGAGACCCACGACTGGATGTCGTTGGGGCAGTTGTCGTCAGGAACGGCGATGCCGTCACCGTCTTTGTCGGCGTCGCAAGCATCACCGATGCCGTCGTTGTCCAAGTCGGCTTGGGTAGGGTTGGCCACGGCCGGACAATTATCCGCTTGGTCAACGAAGCCGTCCTCGTCGTTATCCTCATCCGAGCACCCGTCGGACTCGATGTCGTTCTCCTCGGTGGAAACCCATCCAACAGGTCCCTTGGGACACAGGTCGAATTCGTCGAAGATACCATCTTCGTCGTCGTCCAAATCTTCCGTTAGGTCTCGGCACCCGTCGCTGTCATGGTCGGAGATGGTGTTGGCTGCCCATCCGACGTCACCCGTCGGGCAATCATCGTCCACGTCCAGCACACTGTCCCCATCGACGTCATCGTCACATGCATCGCCGAAGGCGTCCCCGTCGAGGTTGGCTTGGTCGTTGTTGGCCAGACCAGGACAGTTGTCGAGCCCGTCCAGCACCCCGTCGAGGTCCAGGTCGGTCTCGTACAGCCATACGCCCATGTCGTAATTGTCGCGCTGCTCAAACGAATGAGCGCCGTAAACGCCATCGTTGTTGGCGATGAAGGAGATGACCGGTGAACCGGTTGCACTCATGGCGAGGGTGTCGGGGAGATCGTCGCCTTGCCCGCCTGCTGAGATGGCCCAATCCCACGTGCTGTTGGCTTGTCGCCGTCCGAGGAAGAGGTCGTGATGGTTTCCGTCGTTCATGCCGTCGATATCGGTGAGGGTGTACTCTCCCAGCACGAGCGTCCCTGTGGTTTTGCCCAAGATGAGCGAATCACCTTGTTCGGTGAGATGAATCGCCACGGCGTGGTCCGCTGCACCGCCCCCGAAGGCGGTGGCGTGCATCCATTCACCTTGGGGTGAGAGATGGGCTTCGTAGAAATCGACCCATACCGAGGGCGGGAGTTCGATGTCGCCAAACGTCATGTTTTGGAGGAAATCACCCACGACGGCCACACCACCGTCATGGCGACCATCGCAATCGGTGGCTGTGGAGTCCCCCGCACCTCCGGCACCGGCGGCCCAGAGCCATCCGCCCGAGTTGTATTTGGCCACGGCGACATGCGAGGTTCCCTCGCTGGTGAGTTCATTTTCCCCAAAACTGACGAGTTCGAGGAACGAGGTCGCAAAGTAGGTTTCACCGTTGTAGTCTGAACACAGGGACCCTGTGTTTTCGAGGTTCTGGCTGGAGAACACCGTGTGCATGTGTCGATGCTCCCCCGTGCTGTCCAGCACGATGATGGCCACGGAGTCCTCGGAGAGGCTTCCAGGTGCCAACTCGCCACCGGAGGTCAGCGAATCTCGATGAAGGAGGGCGAGGTGAACTTCGTCGTTCGGGCCGACCATCATGTCGATGACCGAGAGCAGGTAGGGGTTGGAAAAACTCGTTGCCCACATCCATTCGCCTGTTGACGTCATGCCTGCCACGAAGACGGCGTTTTCGTTTTCGTCAGCTGATTTGTTGATAGGGGCGAGTTCGCCCAGGGTCATGTTGCATGCATCGCCCTTGGTCATATCACAGAACGTTCCGGCGACGATGATGGTCCCGTCGCTCATGCGGTCCATGGCGTCGATACCGTCAAGTCCATCGCTTGTACCGGCGACGGTTTGAGTCCAGTTACCGTTTTCATCGATCCATGCCAGGAAAAAATCAATGCCAAAACTGGAGTCGTCGCTTGAGAAACCAACCACGTCGCCGTGGAATTCCACGTTCTGTTCAAACATGCCGCCCACGAGCATGCTGCCGTTGGGCAAAGGAACCATGCCTTGGACGCGCTCATAATTTGCGCCTCCTGCGCTGGCCAACCATCCACTGGCGTTTTCGGCCGAGGTGTGGCCGGGCGTGAACTGGCGCAGGGTTGCCCCACCTTCGTTTCCGCCGGGGATGGACAACGGGGCGAGCAGCATCATGCTCACGAGCAAGAACGGCACGATGCGACTCATTTTCACACATCAACCAAGGTGCCTCTGCATAAGAACCCCTCGTGTTTCCGTGAGGGCGGGATTGGGGGAGCCTTCATTGAGTGTCGTCAGAAAGAGAAGCACATGGGTGAGGGTTCACGGCGGCCGAATCGTCGGCAACAGCAACGGCGTGGTTCGTCGTCCAAACGCCGCTATGGCGGACCGAAGCGCTCGCAACAAATGGAGCGATTTGCAGGCGATGTCGCCTCGATGAACGCCGATGCTGAATCGCGGTTTGACCGTACACCGCTTCCGATGGCGTTTCCCAAGGACATGGAACCACCTCGAACGTTTCACCTCTCGTGGACGCCCCAACCGGTGCCGTTGAAGGCCGAGGAGCGCGTCGCATCGCTGGTGGTCAAGCGCGGTGATTTTGGCTGGCTCAGCAATGAGCGGGTTGACACCATTGCCGCACAGGTTGAATCCGAGCAAATGAACCTCGACCAAGCCCTCTCCCTCCGGTCCGCGCTTCTCCAGCAGAAGACCGTGTATTCTCACCACCGGCTGAAATCAAAGGCCCGCGAACTTGCCCGGCTTTACCGAGAGGGAACCTCGGTGGTCGAACTTTCCAAGAAGTATGATTTCCCACCGGTCAACATTTTCCGTGTCGTTCTCGAAGCGATGGGGTGGTCGAAAAAGCGCATCAAGGAAAGTTTGCGAAACCCCTCGTCCATGAAGCAGCGAGAGCGAGAGGAATTCGAAGCGGCCGAAGCCGTGGACCGCGTCTCAAGCGTTGACCAATCCGAGACCCAAGTCAAAGCCGACCTGTTTGAGGACATCCTTGCCGATTGGTTCGAAGCACAGGGGATTCGTCTGCGCCGTCAGCCCGAGATGGTCAAGGAACAGTCTGAACTGCTCGGCCGCCCCGTACGAACGCCCGATCTGCTGTTTTTGGATCACGTCTACATCAACGGTCAGCCCGTGGCTTGGATTGACGCCAAACACTTCTACGGGGCGGACGTCGAGTTCCAGCGAAAGAAGATGAAGAAACAGATGAATCGCTACATCGAGGAATGGGGCAGCGGAGCCATCATGTTCCGCCATGGGTTCTCCGAGAACCTCTTCTTGCCCGGTGTGCTGATGCTCGATGCAAGCCCGATCGACCTCTCCCGGCTCAATCCAGATGACTGACCGGCGAAATGTTCGTGATGAGACAGGCAAATCCCCGTTGGCGAATGCGTTCAGCAAGGTCTTCCAACGCCTCCATGCTGACGCCGTCGTCCAACGACCGGGGGAGCACAGCCACCGAACTGCCGAGCATGCAAAGACGGACCGCCATTGAAGCCTGCCAGCCTCCGTCCTGCACCGCTTGGAGGGTATGACGGCGAATCCGCGCTCGCTCCTCTTCCTCCAACATGCCAGAGGCGGTGGCAAACGTTCTCGATGCCAGCAGAAGATCGCCCCAACGCTCGGGTGACCACGGCCCGGCGGCGAGCGCGGATACACCGGTCTCGCCTGCGAGGGTGATGGATCGCTGCCACGCTGGGTCATCGATGTAGGTGGACGTGTGTCGCTCTTCGAGCGGGTCCCATGCCAGCAAGACTGGCACATTGGCCTCGAAGGAGGTGGCGTGTCCGGGCCAACCGGGTGCACCAGGTGCCAACCTCAGTTCGACCCCTCCGACGGAGGCTCCGAGCACGTCGCCCAGTCCAGCTCCGTGGGTGCGCTCAATGCGATGCGCGATTTTCAGGTATTGCGTGGCCCGCCCCCGTCCTGTGAGGGCGTGAATGACCCGGCCGGCGGCGATGAGGCCGGCGGCCGACATGCCGAACCCTTGACTGGTCGGGCACTCAAGGGTGACCTCCATGTTGATGTGTTCGCTTGAGCGCAGGAGCGTGGCATCATAACACGCCTCGATGAAATCTAGGTAGAGATCCACGCGTTCAAGGTGTTCGCCGTGCATGTCCTTCACCGTCACGGTGGAGGGCTCCGGTGCGTGTGGTTTCGCCCGAAGGTCGGGCGTTTCCCCCGCCATGGGTTCAACATCGGAGGTGTTCCTGCGATGGAGGGTTCCTTTGATTTCAACGCCATGATGAATGGAAAACCCCGCGCCCTTGCTGCCTTGACTTCGTTTCAAGGTGGTTGATTTGTCAACCGTAAACAGAAGGGTGATGTGGCCACCGCAGCGCTGCGTAATGGTGGTCATCCTTCCAAGCGAAGGGGCATCGGCTGATGAATCCCGCGCCGGTTCAAGCCAAAGCGGAGGCCAAGTCTTCGCTCAGGTTGTCGAACCGGTTCTTGAGTTCGTCAAGGGCCATGTTGAAGGCCGTGACCGGGTCAAGGCTGCCGTCTGTTTCGTAGGAGAACACGTAGGCGCCTTCAACAGGCTCGAAGGTAATGGCGTCGTCAAAGGCTTCCTCTCGACCGGTGCCTTCGCCCACTTGGTGAAGGGCCTTCTCAAGGTCCATCACGTGGTTGATGTCGGTCAATTTCTTGTCCTTGCCGAAGAGCTTGGCGTCGATGGCCGTACCGTCCGAGGTGGTCAAGCCGAGGTCAAACAGCACGCTGGCCTTCTTGGGCTTGTTGAGGACGGCCACGCGGTGCGGGCGGAAACCAACAGCAGCCACAGGGGACCACTTGGCGTGGTCTCGGCCTCGACCGAGCACAGCAAAGGCGTAGAATTCCAGGAATTGCCCCTTGGACAGGACGGTGAGTGGGATTTGCTTGTGCTCGTCTCGGATGTCAAAGACGGGGTCGGAGATGGTGGTGATGTCGCCGGCGTAGACGGTCTTGAACTCCTCTTCAGCGTCGGCGGACGGACCGCGAGCGGAGAGCGTGTAGAGCACCTGGCACATGGGGCAGCCCTTGTCCTTCTCTACGACGTCTTGACAGTTGGCACACTCGTTGGGGAAGACCAAACCCTCGTCGAGGTTGGTGGGAATGGGGATCATGGCCAAGCGGTGAGCGAGCACCTCATCGGGAAGCACGTTGACGGACTCCACGACTTCGCCTTTGTTGTCCTGAGTGACACCCTGCGAGAAATCCACGCGTGTGATGGCGAGTTTGGGGACATCGGCGATGAGCGCACGACGGATGGCGTTGACCTGGGAAGCGTCGGTTTCGCTGATGAGGATTCGAATCTCGTGGCCTTGAGGCCAGCCTTCAACAATCTCGGTCTTCATGTGTGTTCAACTCCTTCATCAGACACGGCGGCCACGTCGGCCACCCTTTTTCTTGGTACCATCGTGAGCGATGGGGGTGACGTCTTCGATTCGTGTGATGGTCATGCCCGCACGGGTCAATGCACGGATGGCGGCTTGAGCGCCGGGACCGGTGTTCTTGGAGAGGTTGCCGCCGGGAGCACGGTACTTGACGATGAGTTCGGTGAACTCCTTGTCCTTCAGTGCGTCAGCCATGCGCTCAGCAGAGCGAGTAGCAGCAAATTGGCCGCCCTTGTCCTTGCCAGCCTTCACGACTTCACCGCCGTTGCAGGTGGTGATGGTCTCGGCACCGGTCAAATCGGTGGCCGTCATGAGAATGTTGTTGTACGAGCTAAAGATGTTGACAATGGCTTTGCGGGACATCACTCATCGCCTCCTTCAATGGCTTCCGTGGAGGCTTCTGCAGCCTCTCGAACCTCTTCAGCGAACTCGGCCGTGGCTTCGGGGCTGACGTCTTCGTCTTCGTAGTTGGCGGCTTCACGAACGCCTTCAATGGCCTTTCGAATGGGGTGATTCGGATCGTTGAGCGGGGAAGCGGGGTGGTAGCGGAGCTCGCCTTCTTCGTCCCGGCTCACGGCGTAGGAAGGAATGGTGATCTTCTGGTCGCCGATGCAAATCTGGCCGTGGGTGACGAGTTGGCGGGCTTGCTTCATGGTGCAGGCCAGTCCCTTGTAGTACACTTGGGCTTGGAGGCGACGGTTCAGCACGTCCTCCGTGCTGAGCGAGAGAATGTCGCCGAGTTCAGCATCGGATTCGATGAGGCCCTTGTGGTGAAGCGAGCGAAGCAAGTCTTCGCGCTCACGCTTGCCGTGGCCTTCGGTGGTGTCGATGTTTCCAATCAGGCGCATGGCTTGACGTCGGTGTCGACGGAGTTGGGACTTGGCCTTCCAAATCTCCTTCATGTTCTTGAGACCGTGGTTGCCTTGAATGGCGTGCTCTTCTTCAATTCGGTCAGCCTTCCAGGGTGCGAAGGCGTGTCGTACTTGGGTCGTGAAAACTTTGGCTCTCCCATGTTGATTCCTCCTCATCACTTCTTTCGGCTGACACCGAGGGTCAGGCCACCACGGCCATTGGAGCGACCGCGTTGACCACGGACCTTGTTGCCGGAGGCGTGTCGAACACCACGGTAGCACTTCATGGTTCGAAGGCGGTTGATGTCGTCTTGAAGGGTGAATCGGACTTGTTGTCCAGTGAGGTGGATTTCGTTGCCCGTCTCGAGGTCTCGCTGTCGGTTGAGCATCCAGAGGGGGACGCTCTCGGCGTAGGATTCGATGGCCACACGAAGTTGCTCTTGCTGGTCGGTGTCGAGGAAACCAGCGAGGGCGTAGGGGTCAAAACCGGTGTTTTTGCAGATTTGAATGGCGGTGCGGGCACCGACACCCTTGACCGAGGTCAGGGCGGTTGCCAGCGGCTTCAAGCCGTCCATGTCCGTATCTGCCATTCGCAGAATGTAAGAAAAGTCATCACCAAGGTCCTCATCCTTAGGTCGTGCCATATCGTTCACCTTAACGTTAACACCACAGTGTCAAGCATCCCTCCGACCAACCTCCCATATATCAAGACCGCGATGATGAAATCCGCGCCACTGAGCCGCGAAAAGCCCTCAAATCACGGCAGGTTCATCCGACGTGTTGGGAGAAACGCAGAGCAAGAGCACCTCGCCGTGGGGGTGGCGGGCAACAAATCCGACTCGGTCGCCGTGTCTTCGCTTGAGTTGTCGATCGAGTGAACCCTGAAGTTTCGGCTGAAGGGCCGGGTCCAAATCAAAGCGGAGTTTGACGGAGGACAAGCGATGGTCCAATGCGACGGCCACCAATCGGTCAACCGTCGTCTCGTCGAGCGTGAACGAGAGAAGTTCGACCACCCTACCGGTTGCCTGAACGAGGCGTTGGTCGCTCGGTTGAAGTTGGAGCGGGCGTTCGTGATGAAGTTGAGGCCGTCGTCCTTCAAGCGTGGCCCAACGCCCCTCATCGTTTGGTGCGACGCGTTGCAGCCAGTCGACCATCAGACCGCTCTCCAGTAAGGCGGCGTCGAGGATGCTGACATGTTCATTTCGCTTCGGCGGGTGATGGCGTTCCTCGAGTTCAACGGTGTTGGTGGTTGCACGGAGAATGACCGGCTGGTCGGCCATCGATGGAGGGACACGAACGAAGCGGCGCGTGGCGTTCGGATCGGCAGCGCCACCCAGCCACAACGCCAACCGGTCCACACGACCCCGGCCTCGAGAGGTCCACTCCCACGTTCTGGCGATGCCCGGCCACGTCTCGTCCACGATGGCTTCGACTTCTGTCCGCTGCGCAGCGGTCAGGCGGGGGGAGAGGTCGAGGAGAACCGCCGGCCCCGCTTCGGACGGGGTAAAGTGCGGCGCCCATGCGGCCAGCACACGGTGCAACGGGGGCTGCATTTCCTCGAGCGCATGCGTCCGACTGTTTCTTGGCCGTGCCGGATCGAGATGGAGGAACGCCACGGTGGTCCACGGCTCATCCAATGATTTCAGGACGCCCACGGCGTCGGTTCCGTCCCCGCTGATGATGCGGCTGGAACGGTACCAACCCTCGTCGCTTGCGCGGCTGTGCTCAACCAGCGAACGGACGTTCACGGCGCTGGCCTTTGCGCGTTCTTCCGCCAACTCGACGCCCAGCACGGGCCGCTTGAGGGCCGTGGCGTAGGCTGCCAACTGGATGCCACTTCCACAGGCGCAGTCGAGCACCCAGCCCTCTGGCAGGGTGTGATGGCCGACCATCCCCGCACGCAGCGCAGCGACCTGCCAGGGCGTGGCCAACGGACGCCCTTCGTTGGCGTGATAGAACACCAACCCCTCCGGGGCCGTGGTGTCCTGCGCCCGTTCAACCAACCCTTCGGTGGTGGTTTCGCTTGGGGTCAGGCTCCGGTGCAACGGACCACCTCACAACGCCACGATGTCAGACCGCGTCAAGAGGGACTCAAACGGAATACCCGCCTCGCCAAACGCTGCTTCCGCTCCCTCTTCTCGGTCGAGAATGCTGATGACGCCGACGACTCGGCACGAGGTGTCCCGATGAATACGTTCAACGGCGAGAATCGACGACCCACCGGTGGTGGTCACGTCCTCAACGATGACCACGTTGCCGCCCGCTTCCAATGAGGTTCCCTCAATGCCGGGGGGGTTGTTGGTTTTCCTACCGCCTCGGCCCTTGGGGTTCTTCCTCACCATGAAGCCGCGAAGCGTGCTGGGTGCGTGAGGGGAGGTCACCACGATGGCCGTGAGGGGCACGGCGCCCAACTCAAGCCCCCCGACGAGGGAAGCGCCCATGGCTTTGATGCGTAGGTTGAGCAACTCGCCCATGATGCCGGCGGCTTCGGGGTGCATCATCACGGGTTTGGTGTCGAAGAACCAGCGAGATTCCCGTCCGCTGGCGAGGGTAAACGCTGCATCGTGTCCGCCGTCAAGAAAGGCCAAGTCGTGCACCAATTCGGCCAGCCTTGACCATCGCTCATGCTTGCGAACAGTGTCGTGAACGCCCATGGTCGCCTCCTTGGTGGGCACGACATGAACTTTCCTTCTCTCACACGGCCATTCAACGCTACCGAGGTGATGATAAAGGGTCGGCATGAACACCATCCGAGCGAACATGAGCCAAGCGGACGAGGGCGTGAATTTGGGGGCAAAAAACCCTCTCATTGGCGTCGACGTTGAGCGTTTGGAGCGCGAAATGACGTCCTACCACCAGTGGCTCGACGAACGAGCGGATGACGCGTATCGCATTGCTGAACAAGCCCGTCAACAAGGACTTGACCACAAGGACAGGGTGGAAATCCCCCGGGCCTCCGACCTGGCCGGCCGAACGGAAAAGCTCCTCATCGAACACCTCGAGGGCTACGAGGTGGCCGACGACATTCGCAACCTCTTGGAGGAACACGACCGTGAAACCACCTCGATCATCATCGCACAGTCGGTGGCCCGCGGGTTCCGAGATTCAGGTTATGATTTGGAGAAATCCATTGATGTTGGCCTTCGTGTCGGTCTTGCGGTGTTGACCGAGGCCGTTCTTGTGGCCCCGTTGGAAGGCATCAGTGAAGTCCGTCTTCTCAACAACATCGACGGCTCTCAGTTCGTCTCGGTTCATTTCGCAGGCCCGATTCGCGCCGCAGGTGGAACCGCCCAAGCGCTGGCCGTTCTCATCGCCGACATGATTCGTCGGGAACTCAACATCGGGCACTATCAGCCGACGGACCCTGAAGTTGAGCGTGTGAAGGAAGAATTTGGTCTCTATCGGGGCAACCTTCAGTATCGACCATCGCCCCAGGAAATTGACGAAATCGTCCGTGCGTGCCCGGTGATGATCAACGGTGAATCCACCGAACGCATCGAGTGCGCTGGTTATGGCAACGTCCGAAACATCGACGAGGCCCGTATCCGAGGCGGTGTCCTCCTCGTCATCGGTGAAGGTATGTGCCTGAAAGCACCGAAGATTCAGAAGCATACCGAACGGTTGAGCGTGCCCGGATGGGACTTCATCGCTCAGTTTGCGGCGCGTGGAAAAGAATCGGCGGACGCCGGCAAAGCCACGTTCAAAAGTCAGCAGATTCAGCCGATTACCAAGTTCATGAAGGACATCATCGCCGGACGACCGGTGTTTGGTGGGCCGCTTCAAGCGGGCGGTTTCCGCCTCCGCTACGGTCGGGCGCGCCCCTCGGGCTTGGCGGCCGCCTCCACCAACACCGCCTCCATGCTGGCGCTGGATGATTTCATCACCATCGGGACGCAGATGAAAATCGAACGGCCGGGGAAGGCCTGCGCCATCACGCCCTGCGATGAAGCCGAGGGTCCTTGGGTGGTGTTGGAGGACGGACGATTTTTGCGCATTGACGAGCCTTCGGCGTACGCCGTGCTACGCCATCGGGTCAAGCAGGTGTGGGACAACGGCGAGTTGGTCATCGGTTATGGTGAATTCATGGAGAACAACAAGCGCCTCGTCCCTGCAGGCTACACCATGGACTGGTGGGCCAGCGACATGCTGGACAACCTCGTGAGCGAAGACGACATCGATGCATTCCTTGAGGTGGTAGGCGAGAACAGGTCGGATTGGCCGTCGGGTGCGCCCGGCCTTCTTGCCTCGGAGGCAGAGGACGGCCACGCTCAATTTTGGGTTCGATGCGACTGGCATGAACGCCTTCGTCAATGCGAGTTGACGTGGAGTCAAGCGCATCGCTTTGCCCGTCGGTACGCCACCTCCCTGCCCCCGCCCCACAATCCCTGGTTCAAGGATCTCCCACTCGAATGGCTTCCTGCCCTGTTGACCCAGATTGAAACCTCGATCATTGAAGCGCAACCGGCCGATGGCGAAGCGCCGGAGGGAGCCCGCCCCTTGCCCAGTGAACGCCGTTTGCGCTTGCCGGGAGGTGCTCGGAATTGGACACCAAAGAAGATGGATGAACTCCAACCCGAAACCCTCCCTTCACTCGACACCGTTCAACTCCCTGGGTCCGAGGCCGAACTCCAAGCGCCGATCATGGCCAACGAACTTCCCGAGGGATGGGCCCTTCACCAGCACGGGTTGGTCAAAGGCGCCATGATGCTCCTGGGTCTTCCTCACCACCATGAGGGCGACGACATCGTGGTGACAGCAGGATGGGAAGCCCTCCTCGAGGGTCTTGGCTTCGCTTTCGAGGGGGAAAAGCCTCTGCGAACGAAGAACGCCCATCATGTTGCGGACGAACGAATTCACGCTCTCCGTCAGGCCAAAGAGGTGTTGAACGAGGAACGGGCTCGGAAAGGTGCGCTGGAAAAGGAGCGCGCCACCATTCGAATCGCTGCCGAGACCGGGGCCCGTCAGCGGGGGCTGGGCATCGCAGAAACCGACCAGGTCGGCCGAGATGCGGCCGCCTCGGTTCCCGACCCTGGCCCTCGCGACCCCGCCGCTTACCTCGCCGCTCAACGTCTCGAAGACGAGCACGCCGTTGAGGGCATCATGGTGCTCGTTCGGTCGCTCTCGGACCTTCGCTGGGAGCACAGCGCTCCGGTTCGCGTTGGTTGCAGAATGGGGCGACCCGAGAAAGCAGCGCCCCGGGTCATGAACCCGATGACGCACTCGTTGTTCCCCATCGAATTGAACGGTGGCAACCAACGCTTGCTCAACAACGCCATCGACAAGCGAACGATACGCGTCCAACTCGGCCGGCGTACCTGCTCAACCTGCGGCCAAGAATCGCCTTACCTCCGCTGCCACCATCGGGCACTGGATGCCCACGGCGAGGGCAAAGCCGGCGAAACCTGCGGTGGCCCAACCACCGCCAACCCCACGAAATCCAACGCTTACCGGCGGGGCGAGGTCCAATCGGTGCGCATGGACGAGATGGTGGAGGATGCTCGTATCCGTCTTGGAATTGACCGCCTGCCTGCGCAGGTCAAATGCATGAAGAAACTGAACAGTCGAGACCAAACTCCGGAAGCCATTGAGAAAGGCATCCTCCGTGCCAAGCACGAGTTGCCAGTGTTCAGGGACGGCACGGTCCGGTACGACATGAGCGACGTGCCAACCACGCACTTCACGCCACGTGAAATCGGCGTGGCATGGAAAACCTTGCACGGTCTGGGCTACACGCACGATTACCGCGGTGCACCATTGGAAGACGACGAACAAATGCTCGAACTCTTCCCACAGGATTTCATCGTCGCCAAAGGAGCGGCCGATTTCTTACTTCGTACGGCCAAGTACATCGACGAATTGCTGATACGATTCTACAACATGGAACCCTACTACAACGCTGACAAGGCCGACGACCTCGTCGGCCACCTCATCTGTGCCCTTGCACCCCACACCAGCGGCGGGGTACTGTCTCGCATCATCGGTTGGGCGGACTGTTCAGGCGGCTACGCTCATCCACTGTTCCATGCCGCCAAGCGGCGAAATTGTGACGGAGATGAAGACGCCATCATGCTGTTGATGGACGGTCTGCTCAACTTCAGCCGTGATATTTTGCCTGCCAACCGTGGCGGTCAAATGGACGCGCCGCTCGTGTTGACCACCCGCTTGAATCCCACGGAAGTTGACAAAGAGGCCCTCAACGTCGACGCAGCATGGTTCTACGAGCGCGATTTCTACGAGGCAACCCTGAGCCAGCCCCACCCGAAGGACATTCAGGACCGCATGGATTTCGTTGAACGTCGGCTCGGAAGCGTGGCGGCTGTGCGTGGATACGGCTACACCCACGACTGCCATGCCATCGACCAAGGACCGGCGCTTTCAGCGTACAAGACGCTTGAGACGATGATTGACAAAATGAACGGGCAGTTGGCCCTCGGCCATCGTTTGCGCGGTGTCAACGTTCGCCAGGTGGCCTCAAGCGTGGTGCGGTCTCACTTCCTTCCGGACCTTCGGGGCAACCTCAACGCCTACGGCCGTCAAAAAGTCCGCTGCCTCAAATGCGCTCATTCCTACCGACGTATGCCCATTTCCGGCAGTTGTATCCAGCCGAAGAAGGAGACCGGCCGAGGTCTTGCCCGCATGGGTGTTGCCAAGGCAGAAGGCGGCTTGTGCAACGGAAACTTAGCGCTGACCGTCTCCGAGGGTGCGGTTCGAAAGTACATCGAAGTCATGCGCTTCGTCATGGACCACTACGGCGTGGATTTGTACACCCGACAAAACGCCGAGTGGTTGGCGTCCAGCGCCGATTCGTTGTTCAACAACGACCGCGCCAAGCAACTATCGTTGTCCGACTTTTTGTGATCAGCGCAAAGGTTCGCGCCACGGCGAATCTGAGGCATCCCACGTCAACGGGTCCTCTTCGTGTGAATAACCTGCAGGCTTGAACGGCGCCTTTTCTTCCTGCTGGGTGGGCTTGGAGACTGCACGACGAGCCAGCAGTGTACGAACCCCCTGTTCGCCCCAAGCGAGCAGAACCAACAACGCCGTGAGCACGCCGTGACCCACCGTTTGCACCGCTGCAAGCGGTTTCAGTTCGAGCTGTTGCTCGACCACGATGCCTTCGTCCACCATGGTTTCAATCGTGTAGGTTCCGGGCTCAAGTTCGCCGGTCCAGACCGTGGCCCCGTCGGAGAGAAGGCCCGACCAAGCGTGGACGGTGGTTTGGTTCTCGAGTTTGATGGCGTAGCTGACGTTTCCTTCGTCCAATGACGTACTGGAAAAGGCGGTTTCGAAGGAGGCAGGAATGGGCGAAGAGGAGCCAAAGACGGGTGATATGTCCACTTCACGATAGGATTGGAACTGGTTTTCAGCATTGATTTCATTGGGTGCGGATTGGCCGGCGACGTTGAGCCACAGCACGTTGACCAAGACGATAGCCGCTGCCCAAAGTAGCACGGTTTGCCACGACCATGCCTTCTCCATGCTGGGCAGTTGCGGCGTGGTCCTCTTAGCCTTATGTTCGCCTTGCACCGTCAGGTGTTTACCGTCGGCGTTGGACCCAATTCGGGTCAATGAGGTCCAACACCCGCGCCATCCAAGCGAGTTTGGCGAGTTTCCGTTCAGGGTCGGTTGTTCCCGACCATGGCCCGACGCGGTCGGTTGAATAGCCGACAAAGGACATCCGCTCCGTGGGGATGCCCAAGGCCAACAGGAAGCAGGCTGCTCGATCGCCGTCGGTGAATCCGCCGACGTTGTAGGCGTCCTCGTAGACCTCGTCGCACTGGTGGGTGAGCACCAAGGGGATGCCGCCCGACGAAGCCCATCGTTGAAGACAAGCCTGCCATGTTTCGATGTTGTCTCCGTGGGCGTGAACGACCAAGGGAATGTTCCTCTCTACCGCTTTGGACAGGTGCGGTTCGCCGTCGAGGTCGGACACGACGCACACCACCTCCACGCGGTTCAAACACGCCCCTACGGCTCCGTCAGCGGCGACGAAAACGGTGCCTTCGTCCCATGCTTGTTCAAAGTCCTCTTCACGCACACCTGCACCGACCAGCACGATGTGTTGGGCTTCGGTGAGCGTTTGGTGGAGGTGGCTCAACGTGGCTTCCCTGGCCTCGGCTGTCCAACCACAGGCCTCGGCCTGGGGATGATGGTTGCACGCCTCTCGCAGCATAGCGGCACTCCGCTGGTCGGCCTCGTATCCCCAGCCAAAATGGGCTCTCACCTCATGCTGAAGGGATACCAGCGATGCGTGAGCAGCCAGCCTCATGAGCCGAGTGGAGCGGCTGCAGGTCAAGAACTCCACCCAATGTGGAACTTCATAATCCGTGGCCCCGTCCTCCCACCATGCCCGTCCCCACCTCTCCGCCCTCCATTGCGGATGAGGTCACCCTGGCCCGGTATCCGTTCCTTCCTCAGGCTTCGGATTGGATTCGAAACATGGCTGTTCGACACAGCATCGACCTGAACGAATTGCTGGAAGGGCCGTGGATGGAACAGGCTCGCCAGCGGGCACGCATCCGTCTCATCGACTCGGTGCAATCCAAGGAGGGCGTTCAGGTCGTCGGCGGCGACATTCACACCGAGGAGGGGCGCCTCATCGAGGCGTTCTCGTTCTACTACGCTCGCTTGGTGATGTGCGCCAGCGAAGACGAGCGGCTCATCGCTCGCTGGGCGCAGGCTGAGGCGGCACGAGCTGAGCAATTGTTGATTCAGGACGCAAGCAACCTCCCTGCCGTAGCCAACACCTACCTGTCCCAAGTGGAATCCGTGAGCGGTTCGGCCATCGCATCCCCCGCCATGGCTGGCATGTCCATGCACCAACTTCGCCAGTCCCCGTCCAATGAATGGCGGGTCGGCCTTGCAGATTTCATCGAGGTCTGTCCGAAGATCACCGGCAACCGGTGGCGTCTGCCGAACGTTGACATCGAGAACGGTTGGGTCAAACTCCACAACGAGCGTCAATACGCTTCGTCGGCCAAATTGGCCCGGTTGTTGCGTGAACGAATCAAGGCTGGCATCGAGGCGGAAGCCCTTGAAAAAATGGCGGAGGTTACCACCGATCTCGCCGTCCGGTTGGCCGAACCCGTCGGGATGGTCAGAAACTTGATGGCCAACAAAGCCAGCGAAGCCATTGCACTGGTCGGTGCCGAGGAAAGCGATTGGCCGCCCTGCATGCAGAAGATCATCGCCGACCTTGCTGGTGGCGTCAACGTCAACCACTTCGGGCGGTTGTTCCTCGCCTCGATGTCCGCCACGCTAGCGCTGCCCCAGGAGTCGTGTGTGAACTTCTTCCGTGGGGCCCCCGATTTCAGCGAAGCCACCACCTCCTACCAAGTTCAGCACGTGTATCAGCACGAATACACGCCCGCCGGTTGTGGGAAACTCAAGGTGAACCACAATTGCCCTGTGCTCCCAGGGGACAACCGCACCTGCGACCAGTCGTGGATGGACCATCCGTTGAAATACATTCGAGCGACGCAACGTTGGAAACGGCTCACGGAACGCCCTGCACCCAGCGAGGTATCCGGGAACGATGCAGCCGTGGACGGAAAGGGCACCAATTCTGAAGGTTGAGCCTCGCTGTAGGCGTGTTCTCTAAATCAAATGATGCCAAGGTTGTGTCATGGAGGCAGGTGAGGAGTCCAGAGCCCAGGACAGTCCCCTCCCATTCTCCTATCGATTGGTCCGCCGATTTTATCGCTTTTTGACCGGTGGTGGGTTCCGAGAGGTAAACGTGGTGGACGATGAGCATCTTCCTCCTGAAGGTGGCCGGTTGTACATCACGTGGCACCCGAGTGGCCTCATCGACCCCATGCTGATGACCGCTGTGCTCCCCGGTCAGTTGACCACCGTTGCAAAGCACACCCTGTTTCGAGTGCCGTTCCTGGGGCGTTTGTTGAAACTCTCCGGCGTTGTTCCTGTCGAACGGGCCAACGACACCAGCGACCCGGACGGTGCACGACAGCGAAATGCTGAGCGCCTGGCAGGTCTCGCTTCCGGCCTTGCGAGGGGCAAGGACGTGTTGATTTTTCCAGAAGGCTCCACGCACAGCGATTCGGGGGTTCGACGCGTTCGGTCGGGAGCCGCTCGAATCCTTTTGGCGGCGCTGCGGGAAGCCGATGCTGCAGGGCTCCCACGACCTCACGTCGTTCCTGTCGGCCTCCACTACTCGGAGACGGAACGCTTCCGCGAGCGTGCAGCCGTTGTGATCGAGCGCACGATGGCGCTCCCCGACCTACCCTCGCTCGGGCAGGACGGCGAGGCGCAGGACGGCGAGGCGCAGGACCGGCTTGACCGGGCATGGGTGAACGAGGTTACCGAACTCTTTGCTGCTGAACTCCACCGTGTGAATCACGCCAAATCCTCGTGGGCTGAACGGACGCTCATCTGGCGCGGTCGTAGTTTGGTCTATGCTGAAAAACAGCGAATGGCCGGGGACAAGTTGACCAAACCTTCGTTCTCGGCCTCGGTGCTCGCCGCCCGCCGTCTACGAGCCGGTTGGGAGTTCATGGCCGAGCATCGGCCCGATGAAACACATCAACTGGCTGAGCGTTGCAGAAATCACTTTGCGGAATTGGAGAACCGAGGCATCACACCCTACGATGTGGATTCACGCCCCGAGCGACTTTCGCCGCTGGCGTACGTGAAAATTTTCGTTCAGTGGCTGTGGGCTTTTTCGTGGATGTTTGGCTTGGTCACGTGGAGCGCCGTGGCGGGGAATGCCGTTCCCTACAAGGCCAACGGGTGGTTCAGCAACGCCATGAAACGACGGGAGATTGACTCCTCTGCCATCGGTTCGATGAAGGTCCTTTCCGCCATCGTGTTCTTTCCCATTTGGTGGGTGCTCGCCTCCGCCTTCATCACGTGGTCCTTGCTCAGTTCCGCCAGCCCGCTCAATGCCGTGCTTCTCTCGCACTGGTTGTTGCTTAGCGTCACCAAACTCCCCGCCATCGGCGTGTTCTTGGTCTTCATGGTATGGTGGCCCACCTCTGCAAGGTTGCACCTGAAGCTGTACGCCAGGTTGGTCGTCGGAGCACAAAACCTGCGACGATGGAGCCGTTGGAAAGACGAATCAAACGATTGGGCGGCTTTGGTGAACGAGCAGCGTTATCTTTCGGCAGAACTGGTGAGCCTCGGGACGGAACTGGTGCTTCCTGGCGACCCTGATTGGGAAGATCCACTCCCGGGCCAGGACGACATCGATTCGGTGCGTTTCCGAACCATCAGCGCCCCTGCCTGAGCTTCATGGCAAGGGGATTTTTTCACAAGGGTTTGAATGAAAGAAGCGCGGTGGGCCGACCAAACGGGGGTGCACACGAGTGACGAGAACGTTGGTCATCACGGTTGATCGAGACAACGACCTCGGGTTGAAGACGTCCATTCGCGGCCCTGTCGTCGGTCGACGCAATGTTCTCACGGCGGCGCTCAAACTCGGCATTGCCGACCCCGAGGAAAGCGATACCAACGCGATTCTTGGGGCGCTCTCCCAAAACGACAAAATCGTGGAATCAAAAGGCGAGGAGGACGAAGTTGAAGTCGCCATTTTGACCGGCGACGAAAAGGTCGGCGTCCGCTCCGACCGAGCCATCGCTGCGCAACTCGACGAAGTGGTCTCAGCCTTCCAGCCGGACCAGGCCATTCTGGTCACCGACGGTGCCGAGGACGAAAGCGTCCTGCCCATCATCACCTCGCAAGTTCGAATCGACCACGTTGAGAAGGTCATCGTCCGTCAATCCAAAGGCATCGAGGGGACGTACTACTACATCGTCAAGGCGCTCGAGGACCCCAAGTGGCGCTCACGGTTCATGATCCCGCTGGGTGCCGTTTTGGCCATCTTCGGGTTGGGCATCATGCTGCCCAACGAAATTGGCGGCGTGGTCATTGGCGCTTTACCCCTCGTCCTTGGTTTGTACATCTTTAGCAAGGGTGCTGGCATCGAATCAACCGTCAACCGTGTCATTCAGGAGATGCGAGAGAACGCCGACGCAGCCATGTTTTCTTCCCTGTTGTGGACGGCGACCTTGTTCAGTGCCATTTTCGCAGTGGCTGAAGGTTGGCGAGCCTTCGGACTGGCCGAAGGAACGGTCGATTCACAGTCGGTGTTGTGGCTGAGTGTCATTCACTCTTCGCTGGCATGGACGGTGATTGCGTTCTTGACCTCCACGGCCGGGTTCATGCTGTTGCGCTTGAAGCGCGGTTCCTTTTCTGGGAGCCTCATCGTTCTGAGCGTGTTCGGTATGGTGGTCTATTCCTTCCTGAACGCTGCCCTCGACATTGCCATCCGAGTGCTCAGCGGTACGTCTTACGAATTCAGTGTCCAAATGATCCTCGACGATCTCACCACGCCCATCGTATGGGTGGCGGTGCTGTGGATGGTCACCACCGTGGTCCGCACCTTGCAGACCCGACAAGCGCAGGCTGACCGCTACTGGGGCATCTGATCAGAGCAAAAACCTCGGCAGCACCTTAGCCACCGTGCTGTGGCCCACCACGCCGATGAGCGCACCTTCGGCGTCCACGACGCCGATCTGATTGAGGTCGTGCGTCAACATCAATGCGCCTGCTTTCAGGAGGGGCGTGCTGGCTCGAACGGTCATGGGTGGGTGGTTCAGCACTTGCTGTGCTGGAATGGAATGCATCCATGCAATGTCCCGGTTGACGGTTTTCTTGGCCACCATTTTGAGCAGGTCGACGGCGTGAATGCGGCCCATGGGCACCCCCTCGTCATCCACGATGAAAATGTGGTCCCAATCGTGTTTGGTCAGCACGTCGAGGACCGTAGCCATCGAGTCGCTGGTCAGGAGGGCATGAGCGTGCTGCATAACGTTTCCACAGAGGACCTCACGCACACCTTGGCGAGAAGCATGGGCTTTGTTGGCCTTGCGGGAAAAGGGTCGTGTGGCCATGATGACTCAATCGGCCCCGTCAGCCGACCTCTTTTGAACCCTTCCGAAAAACCCCCTATGATTTCTTGAATCCGGAAAATGTGGTTGGAGGCGCAGACGATACCGTGACCCTCAAGAAATAAATTCCAGCAGGCGTGACGGATGTCCATGGCACCGGTTCCCGAGCATGAGTTACGTGCTGTCAAAGCGATGACAGGCTACGACCAATTGTTGGAACTTGACCGATTGTGCAAAGCCTATGGCGTCGATGAAGCCACCCTTCAAGCGGCCATGGCCAATCTTGGAAACGCCCCAACCACCCAAACTCCGCCAGCACCTGCCCATGGCTCATGGGACACCACCCACAAAGATGTGCCAGGTTTGGAACAAGCCGTTGCCCCTACAGCGCCGACCTATGTGGACAAGCAACGCCTTCACTTCGAATACGACCCGTCGAGGGAGGCAACACAGCGTCGGGAACATGTCAACCAAGCCATCCTCTGTTCTGCTTGCGGCGTTGCACTGGGCATTCCTGACATTCGTCCCATCAAGGTCACCTGCCCGGCCTGCATGTTCGAAACCACCTACACGCACTGAAAGCGAGGTTCATGTACGGGCCTTGAACAGCCACCCTCATGCACGAGGGTTCCCCGCGGCAATGGCCCTACGCCTCGAACAACTCACCTCTGCCGCTTCCGGAGCATCCTGTCCTGTTCACCAAGGAGGCGATTCTCCGGCTCGACCGGTTCACAGGAACGATGACGGAAGACACGCTTGAGGGTGAGGCCCTGGGAGCCTACGTTGGCTCGTACGGCACGGGCGATGGGACGCTCGACGAACTGCTGCAGCAGGCTGGAGCGCCGCCGCTGCGTGAGCGCCGACCCATCTTGCTTCAAGGTGAGCTGGCGAACCCTTACCGGCTTCAAGAGATGAACATGGGGCCGCTGCCGTTGATTCCCGTTCGACTTGAGGGCATTTGCCGTACGTGGGCTGATGGCTTGGATCCTCGAGACGCCTATCCGGGTGTTCATCACGTCACGCTGGCGCGAACCCCGGGTTGGTGGGAGGTCAGCCACGTGGGGATGGCCTCGAAAGAACAACTCAAGCGCATCCGAGAATGGTTGGACAACGGGGTTCGCTCGACCTGGCGCCCGGTAAAATTGGGAGAGGGAACGGTTCGCTTCGAGCACAACCCAACGCTTCAACCTCCATCAACGTCGGACGTGGAATGGGACGGAACGACCGAACGCGTTTCGCTCCCCATGCCTGAACCGACCGGGCCGCCGGTTTCGTTGGATGAATTGTTGGTGGTGGTCCACACCCGACAGGGTTGCTACAACCACCGCGGCCGCCTTTCCCGATGCGTTCACATGCACCAACGCGCGTTCCACGAGGGGTTGTTTCGAAAGGGCTCTTCTCACCGCTGGGACGAGATCCTCACGCTGCGTTGATGTTCCTGAGGTAGTGCTCAACCCGCTCTTCGCCCCACACGAGTTCTTCGTGCATGGAAAGGCCAGCGTCGGCCAGCACCTGTCCATTAAGGTTGGAAGGCACGGGTGATTGGTGAATGGCAGTGCTGTGGACCAAGAACACTTCGTCCACCAAACCAGCTTTGAGGAACCGATGAACGGTTGCAGGGCCGCCTTCCACCAAGACGCGCTGGATGTCCCTGTCTGCGAGTTGATGGAGCAGGGAGGGAAGGCTGGTAAATTCTTCCTGCATCAACAACGTCTCGGCACCGTCGTGAAGCAAGGTGGCCTCTGGATTGATGCGTCGTTGCGGGTCGATGACCACGCGCAGCGGCTGGCGCGGGGCAGGGACGAGGCGAACGGTGAGTTGAGGGTCGTCGCGGTTGACGGTTTCCACACCGACCAACACGGCGTCACAATCACGTCGCAATTCGTGGACCTTCTCGAGGCAGCCACGAGAGGTGAACCGTTGGGCTGCCTCCGAACGGTCGTCCACCGAACCGTTGGCATCAAGGGCCAGTTTGACCGTGATGAGCGGACGACGGTGCTCGCACCAGTGCATGAAGGCCCGCATCTGTTCGTGTGCATCCGATTCCATCAGGCCAACACGGGTAGGAATGCCGGCCTCTTCGAGCACCCTGCATCCGTTGCCTCGCACGGTAGGGTTGGGGTCGTGGTGCGCGATGACGACCTCGCTGACACCGGCCCACATGAGCGCTTCCGTGCAGGGGGGTGTTCGCCCGAAATGGTTGCACGGCTCCAAGGTCACGTAGGCCGTCGAGCCGTTGGGAGAATGCCCCTTTTCCTCTGCATCGTGAATGGCCATTTGTTCGGCGTGCAATCCACCCAGATGGTCGTGCCATCCTTCAGCGATGACCACGTTGTCCTTGACGAGCACACACCCCACCAGGGGGTTCGGGCTGACCTTGCCGCGGCCGCGTTCAGCCACCAGCAGCGCGTGCTCCATGAACACGCGGTCGTTGTCGCTCCAATCAGCGCTCACGCTTGGCCCACCCTCCACTCGTTCATGACTGCTTGCATGGGCCCCGGCATCAAACGGGCGCGATGGGGTGAAAGTATGCGTAATGAATACTAAATTATTAAGAAAGAATAAATGACAAAAACCCGTTGTTGAGAAGGCTTCAAAGGCCCGCTCATGGGTAGAATTGGTATGGCGAACACCGCTAAGACGGGCCTCGGGGACCCGATTGAATTCGCACCCGACACCTCCTCAAAGAAGCGGAAGGGTGTCCACCGCCCTCGTTTTGCCAATGTCTTCACCCTCGATGGAACGACCTCCACCAAGCCTGCGAAGGTTCACTTGTTGGTCAATCCCTTTTCAGGCAAGAAACGAGGACGTGCCGTAGCTACCCAGGTCATCGACCAGGTGAAGCAAGCAGGGGTGGACATTTCAGCTTCCTTTTCCGCTTACAGCGGGCATTTGGTCGCTCTGGCTGCGGAATTGGACGTGGGGAATGACGAGGTGGTGGCCGTCGTCGGCGGTGACGGATCACTCTCAGAAGTCATCACCGGGCGCATGCAGGTGAGCACCGACCGATGCGAAACCTTCGCGATCATACCAGCTGGAACGGGGAATTCCCAAGCGAACGATCTCGGCCTCTCCTCGACCGAGGATGCCGTTGATGCCATGTTGGGTGGACGGTGCCAGTTGCTTGACCTGGCCCGTGTTGAACTGACGGAGGGCTTGCCGGGCTCAACCGGTGAACCCATGGTCCGGTATTCTCACAACTTGGTGACATGGGGGCTTGGCGTTGATTCGACCATTCAGGCGGAGAAGATGCGGTGGATGGGGCCGATTCGGTACGACGTCGGCATCGTCTTGGCCATCCTTGCTGCAAAACGTCGTACGGCGACCTTGCGACTGGATGACCGTACCATCACCGATGATTTCACGTTGTTCTTGGTTCAAAACAGCCAAACAGGTGGCTCACTGCTCCCGCTTGCACCGGGGGCTTCGATGGATGACGGGCAAATGGACATCGGGATTTTGAAGAAAATGACCCGAAGGGACGTGCTCAAGGCCTTTGGCATGCTCAAGAGCGAAGGCAGGCACGTGTATCACCCTCGGGTTGACTACCACCGATTCAGGACGTTGTCCATCGATACCGAGCAACCCACGGCCATCAACATCGATGGCGAAAACATCGGATCCACGCCGCTTCGCATGGAAGTGTTGGAGCATGCCGTCAAAATCATGCGTCCTGCATAATCCTCATTCATGATGAATTAGAAGGAAAAGTCTGAGAACTCTTCCTCCTCTTCGTACGCAGGTGCAGGCGCTTCGTACGCCGGTTCGGGCTCGCTCGCAGCAGCGGGTTTGGTCTTTTTGACGGCCTTTCGGCGGCGCACGGGGGGCTTCTTGCTCGGTTCTGGGGCGGCCGCCGCTTCACCTACGTTTGACATGCTGGGCGGCGCACTTCCGCGTGGCTGCCCGATGGAGGCGGGGAGCGAAGTCGTTGCAGGCTCTTGCGTGCTCATGCGATCGATTTCCTTCGCAGCGTCGGTGGCCACGACGGAACTCTTTCGCCCGCCTGGGGCCGACCCGCCGGGTCCGGACGTTCCGGTCGACGTGGAGGCCAGCACGCTGTCGAGGTCGAATCCACCGAGCGCATCACCGCTCTGTGGCTTCTTGTCTTCTCTCTTCGGTGGGCCGCGCTGCTTGGCCGCTTCTTTTTCAGCGGTTTTTCGCTCCTTGTCCATGCGTTGCTGGCGCTCTTCCGGTGATTCCATCCCTGCTTTCTTGGCTGCTTTGGCGTCGGCTTTTACGCTGGCAGCCTTCTTCATGCCATCATCGCCGATGAGCTTCGCCATCGATTGCTTGGCAGATTTCATCATCATTTGCTTCGACACGATGAACAAACCGGCTGAGCCACCGAGGCCAACGACCAGGAAGAACATGATGAACCCGCCACGACCCAGGAAGGGCACATCGCCCTGAACCCACTCGTCGTCAGCCTCACCGCTGGACGACACCGTGGCGCCGTCCAACGTGATTTTGCTGACGAACACCAAGGCATCCGCTCGGTTTTGTGTGCCGACGGTCATGGCACATCCGTTGTCGGCTTTGTGCCATGTGGCCTGGTAGCCGTACTGGTTGTTGCTTGAATTACCGGCGGCGACCAAGTAGCCGTGGACCACCACGGGTTGATGCCACTCGTTGAGGGCCGTCATTCCATCGAGGATGTGTTCGGACATTGGAATGAGACCGAGGATGAACCAGTCGGTGTCCGACTCGGAATCCACCTCGTCGAGGTCGACGCTGCCAGCACCGGTTTCTGGCTGAAGCGGCAGCGACCACTGCTTGACATCGATACGGGCGCCATCGCCGTCGACCACGGCGGCGGCTTGGTCGAACGACATCGATTGAATGGCCACGGCCGTGGTCACGCCCAACTCAAGGCCCTTCGCACCCATGATGGTGTCGTGTGAATCGTAGAACTGGCTGGAGGCCAAGTACCCGGTGAAGGTGATCGGCTCGCCCTGTCCGGCGGCAAGGGTTCCACCGTCGGAGCCAGGCGTACACCCCACCGGCTGGAGGTCAGTGATGGTGCGAGCGTCGCCTGCGAGGGTCGTTTTCACCGTCGTACCCTCCATGGAGAAATCGACGTTAACGGTTCCAGCTCCGTTTCCCCAGCTGGCCGTTGAAGGCCCGAGGCAACCGGCTAAGGCCATGCTGGCGATGAGGCAAAAGGCGAGCACGGCTCTGCGCATGGGCTAATGAGGGCGGGTGGAGTTTGAGAAGTCTTCCCTGCTGAAGGCAAGTGTGGGGAGATGGCGCAGTCGGAGAGATTTGAACTCCCGAGTCACGGGGACACCGGATTTCAAATCCGGCGCAATACCAGGCTATGCGACGACTGCTTCGTGTTGCGGGTAGCGCCTCGCTTTTTCTTCTTTCGCCCCTAACCTTCATTGGTTGGAGAGCGAGCAAACCGACCCGTCACGACCGCCAGGATAAGGGTTCCAAGCGTCATGGTCAGCGGAAGGAAAGGCACCACTTCGGTCGTGTTTCCACCGAGTTGTTCTTTCTCCAACAATTCTCGGACATCAGCCGTGAAATCCTCGACGCGCCAGTTGTCGCCGGTCCATGCGACGGTAGGTTCGAGATCGTCGTTGAGGATGTAGGTGATGGTGGAATGGCCCACGTTGTAATCTTCCGTGGTTTCGGACACACAACTGAGTTGATCACCTTCCGCCCAGGTGTAGCCCTCGTCGCACATGCAGTGCTTCGAGGCACCGCTGCCCATTTCCCAACCGTGTCCGTTACAGGCGGTTTCGTCGCTGCTTTCACCGGCGACGGGTGAGGGGATGGAGGAGGCGTTGACGTAGGAGGGGGCCCAAGCGATGTGGTGCGGTTCGACGAAGTCGTCCATGCCAAGGTTGGAGGATTCCCAGCTGGTTTCGCCAGCATTCCAAGCGTAGAGGTTCCACCACCAACTGTAATCCTCTGGGGCCTCATGGTCGGCAAGGCTGGTCAGGTAGTGGCCGTAGGATGAATCCTCGATGATGCGGTTGACCGATGCGGCGGTCAGTGCGCCTTCGGTGATGTGGTAGGCGTTGAACGTGTCAATCCCCTGTTGCGCTGTGGTTCCGTTGGGCCAGAGGACGCTCACACTGGAGGCTTGGCTGGCGTTGGGTTGTGGGAGGTCAGAGCGATTACTTGTGGACGGCATCCACGCCAAATGTCGGTGTTCGGTGGCGTCCAGATCGTCCATGCCGACACCGGAGGCTTCCCAGGTGGCGTTGGTATCGTTCCACAGGTTGAGTTCCCAGTACCATGACCAGTCTGAGGGCGAATCGACGCCGTTGATGCCGTGAAGCATGCGCCCCCACTCGCTCACCGAGGTGTTGAGGGACCAATTTGCTTCTTCAGCCATCAGGTTGGTGGCGGTCCATCCCGACCAAGCGAACATGTGTTGGGAGCTGTTGTTGTTGGCGTCCACAACGGTCACCGATGCCTCGCCGGGCTGGTAGTCAGCCACGTGCATGTCAATGACGTTCTGTTGAACGACGACAGCGAAGGTGGCCCAGACCTCCTCGAGTTCCTCCATGCTTCCCGTCAGGTGCGGCCAAGTCGCGCCCATGCGCTCGCTGTATTCCTTGAGCACCTCGGGCGTGTCATGGTTCGGATCCACGGTGATGGAGACGAAGGTCACGTCCTCTCGCTCTTCATCGGTCAACGAGGCCTCAACGGCGATGAGCGATTGTGTCAGGATGGGACATACGTCAGGGCAACGGGTGAAGATGAACGAGACCACCACCACGCCGTTGGTGTCCGTTGTCAGGGCGTACTGCTCACCGTTCTGGTCGGTAAGGGGTGCGATGTCAATCGCTTCCCGAGCGAGTTGCTTTCCCTTGTAGGCTGTCGCGGTTCCAGTGAGCACCAAGGTGACGAGCAGAACAGCAAGGATGCTCTTCAGGCGCATGGAGCTGCCTCAGCGTTCCATGGCGAAGTCCCAGTTGGGCGTGCACCATTCTGGGAGGGCTTGGACGGAGCCGGGGTTGGACAAACCGATACCCCAGAGCATCAACAGGACGAACAGCACCGGGAACAGTGCGGTTCGGGTGTAGATGCGTGGGTCGCCTTTCAAGTGCATGAAGTAGGCGGCGATGCCGTAGCCTTTGATGACACCCACGCCAATGAGAATGGCCCACACCGCGGAGAGCGTGATGTGGATGTCGGTGCCGGGGATTTTCTCAAAGAAAACCGCAGCCACTTCAAACAGCGTGAAAAACATCAGCACGACGAAGTTCCAGAAGTAGATGTCAAAGTTGCCAGGCAACTTGTCAACAATCGATTCAAAGATTCCAGTTGTTTCATGTTCTCCCATAGTCTCACCTCAATACAGATAGAAGGCTGGGAAGATGACCACCCATGCCAAGTCAACAAAGTGCCAGTAGAGGCCGAAGTACTCGATGCCTTGTGCGTTCTTTTCGTCGTAGCCGACGGTGTCGGCCTTGAAAATCAGGTACAGCATCACCAACAAACCAACGAACACGTGGACGCCGTGAGCACCGGTTGAGATGTAGAAGATGGACGCTGCCTGGCCCGTGTAGTCAATCACGCCTTCCGCAGGTTGAACACCGATGGAGAAGCCTTCCGCCACCAGGTGGCTCCACTCAACGAGCTTGAGCACGATAAACATCGAACCGAGCAAGAAGGTGGCCAACAGGTAGTTACGGACCGCCGATTTCTGGTCGGGCATCAACTTGCCCATCAGGCCCTTGGGGGCCGTCCAGTCCTTTTGCTTGGCCGTCTTGAGCGCCAGCACAATGGTGTAAGACGAGATGATGAGAGCGAAGGTGTTGATGGCACCGGGCAAGATGGTCATGAAATCACCGTGGCCACCGACGCCGTTGAGCGTGCCACCGTTTGGTCGGAGGAAGTCGGAGGCGGTCAGCACGTTGACCGATTCGCAGTTTCCTGCGGAGTACTGCCAGTCCGTGCACCACTCCGTCCGCATACGAAGGTAGGACGAAAAGAAGGTGGCGAAGACCATCACTTCGGACATGATGAACACCCAGATACCGGCCTTGCGGATGTGCTGGCCTTGGAAGGGGTCCGAGGTGGCGATTTGTTCGTGGTTGCCGATGAATGGCAAGTCCTCACGCCACCAGTTGGCGACACCGGCCGTGATGATTGTCAATCCGAGCATGCTCAAGGCCAAGGTCGCCGATGTTGGCGTCCACGCCGCTCAGCATGTTGCCGAGGGTGTTGGCAAACATCGGGAAGCCCATGAGAAACAGGAGAATACCGAGGAGAACACGATGGGCGAACCTGAGCCGTGGTGCTCATGGTCGTCGCCGCCATAGCCGTGGTCGTCATGACCGTGGTCGTCGGGTAAATTGAATTCATGAAGCCGCCAAGACCGATGAACGCCATGTAGGTGATGCACATCAGCAGGATGGTGATGCCCGCTGTTCGCCACGTCAAGTAGGAGAGGTGGGCGTCGACCTTGTCCATTTTCGCATCGTACTTGTCATCTGCGAGTTGGAGTTTGATCTGTTTCTTCTCTTCCTTGTCCGCACTCAGCAACGCAAGTTGTTCACTGGTCGTGTTTTCGTCGCTCGCAGCTTCGTTGTAGGTCTCGTTGGCGAGGTTGTAATCGGCCGTCGCTTCGGTGTACTGCTCCGTATTCTTTTCGAGTTCAGTTTTCTTCGTCCCAGTCAGCATGCTTGACGTTGGCCACGCCCACGCCCATGGTGGCAAAGGCGAGGATACCGACGGCGAGGAACACGCCGCCGTAGAGCACGGCGCGCATCCAGATGCTGTTCTTGACGTCCGCTTCTCCACCGCTCATTCTTCCGCCCCCTTGGCTTCAGCAGACCACAGTTTCTCCTTGAGGGACGGGCCGTCGTGCTTGTGATGGCCGAACTCCTCGTTCATGTCGTGCTGCGTTGGAATGTCGTGGAACGACGGCGTTGGCGGTGGTGAGGTGGTGGACCACTCAAGCGACCATCCGCCCCATGGGTCCTTGCCAACAGGTTCGCCACGGCGAGCCGAGTAGAGGATGTTCCACACCAGCAGGAGCTGGCTGATGCCGAAGATGAAGGCGAAGGTGGACACCGCCATGTTGTACTCGGCAAAGCCGGACTCAATGGTGTAGGTGTGGGTTCGTCGAGGCATCCCCATGATGCCGAGGGCGTGCATGGGCCAGAAGGCTGCGTTGTAGGAAGCAAAGCCGATGAGGAAGTGCCAGAGGCCGAGGGTCTCGTTCAACTTTCGACCGGTGGCCTTGGGGTACCAGTAGTAGACGGCGGAGAACAGCGCGAAGACGGTACCGCCGATGAACACGTAGTGGAAGTGCGCGACCACGAAGTACGAGTCGTGGAAGTGGATGTCAAGACCGGCCACGGGGAAGAACATGCCCGAAATACCACCGAGGGTAAAGGTGACCAGGAAGCCCAGCGACCACAAGGTGTGGGTCTTCATGACGAGTGAACCGCCCCAAAGGGTGGCCAACCAGTTGAAGATCTTCGCACCGGTCGGGATGGCGACGAGCATGGTCATGATCATGAACAGGGCACGCCAGAACGGGTCCATACCCGAGGTCAGCATGTGGTGGCCCCAGACGATGAAACCGACGATGCCGATACCGGCCATGGCGAACACCATCGACTTGTAGCCGAAGATGGACCGGCGAGCCGAGGTGGCCAGAACTTCGGAAACGATACCGAAGGCCGGCACAATGACCACGTACACTTCGGGGTGGCCAAAGAACCAGAACAGGTGCTGGAAGAGCAACGGGTCGCCGCCAGCCACGAAGAACTGCGTTCCAATGGTGTGGTCAAACAGCAGGAAGGCCACGCCGATGATGAGGGCGGGCAGGGACATGAAGAGCATGAACACGCTGATGAAGACCGACCAGGTGAACAGGGGCATTTTCATCCAAGTCACACCGGGTGCACGCATCGTGAACACGGTGGTGATGAAGTTCACACCACCCAGGGTCGAGGACGCACCGAGCATGAGCATGCCCGAGATGAACGCCGTTGTACCGGGGTTGGAACCGTAATCAGCGAGCGTGGAGCCCAAGTTCGCCTCGTTGAGCGAGGAGTAGGGCGGGTACATGACCCACGTGATGTCAGCACCTTCGCCCGAAAAGACGCCGGTAAAGATGAGCGGTGCGGAGAAGACCAGCAGCCACAGACCCATGGCGTTGATGCGGGGGAAGGCAAGGTCCTTGGCGCCGATCTGAAGCGGGAGGACGTAGTTCATGAAACCAGCAATCATTGGCATGGCGGCGAGGAAAATCATCGTCGTGCCGTGGAGCGTGAAGAAGGAGTTGTACTCGTCGTAGGTCAAGAAGTCGTTCTCTGGGAGGGCCAGCTGAATACGGAACAGCAGCGCCAACAATCCACCAACGAGGAAGAAAAAGAACCCAAACAGGAAGTACATGATACCGACTTCCTTGTGGGCGGTCGTAGTCAACCAGGGCTTGAGGAAGACCCAGAACTTCTCCATGGTGAAGGTCTCGGGGGACCGTCGGTAGAACACCCAGAGGATACCGGTGAAGATGAGTCCGGCGGCCAGGCCGATGGAGGTGACAAAGATGACCAGAGCGCTGGCGCTTGGGGCGACCGCGCCGGCGTTGATGCCTGCAATGGAGGCCGTGGCCACGTTCCAGTGGTCGCCGCCGGCACCGTTGCCGCCGTTCACAGCGTTGCCGTAAATGGTCATCTCGACGTTGAGGTCGTCGGCCGCGGGAGCGGTCCACTCAAAGGTCCACGAGCGGACGGTGTTGGCCTCGTCGGTGTGCGTGAGGCCGCCGTCCATCATTTGGCTCAGCGAGTCGGGAACGGCAACGATGTCGCCGTGGGAAACAAGAATGCGGAAACCGCCAGCACGACCGTTCCAATCAACGTCGTTGATTTCCATGACGTCGTTCTGAACGGTCACGGTGAACGTGTAGGTCTCGCTGGCGTTGTAGGTTGCTGGCAAGCCGTCGACAATGACGGTCGTATCGGGCGATGCACCGCCGTGGCAGGTACAGCCTTGGTCGCCTGCAGCACCGATACCGCCTGGGGCGGCCGTAAATTGCGGTGCTGCCATCAAGGCGACGAGCAAGACACCGAGCAGGAGCGTGGCACGTCCGCGCATCAGTACGCACCTCCAGCAGGCGGTGATTCACCGCTCTTTTTGACGCCGGTATCGACAGCACAGTCCGTGCCCTCAGCGGCAACGATCTTCACCTGACCGATCATCATGGAGTGCTGGTTGCCACAGTATTCTGCACAACGGATGGGGAAGGTGCCGGGGTCGTCGGCGGTGATGGTCATGTAGGTGCCACCTTCGATGCCGGGAACCAAGTCTTCCTTTACGCCCCATTCAGGGAGCCAGAACGAGTGCTGGACACCGATGTAGTTGGGGTTGGAGTCGTCGGAGGGTGCGGAGTGCATCTCGAACACGACGGCTTCATCGCAAGGGAGGATCATGTCTTCGCCAAGGGCAGAAGAGAACACGTGCTGCCGTGGAATGTGCATCCAGGTGTGGAGCACGTTGCCGTCCGCGTCGGTGACTTCGACGATGGAATGCTTGTAGGGGTCAAAGGTCACTTCGGCGAGCGCTTCGCCCGTGACCGTATCAAGGAGGTGCCTGGAAGCGCATCTGCGCCCTTTTGGATGGACACGTTGACCGCTGCGGCGTTGGTGCTTGACACGGTCAAGGCCGTACCGCTCCAGTCAACGTCGATGTAGGTGATGGCGGGGTCGTCTTCCCAGGTCAAGGCGTCCTTGTACTCGTATTCCCAAAACCACTGCTTGCCGGTGATCTTCATGTCGTGGGCGTCATCTTCGCCGGGAATGACCCAGACGGCCGTGTTGGAAGAGAGGGCGAGGACGATGAGCCATGCCACGATCACGGTGGGCAGCACGTAGAAGAAGACCTCGAGTTTGGTGTTGTGCCGGTCGACCGGGAACGAACCGACTTCGATGTGGTCAATATGGGTGGTATCGGGCTCAACGCCTTCTCGGTAGCGAAGCATCGCCAAAAACAACCAGCCGAACGTGAAGATGCCGACCAGAATGGACCAAAACATGAACTTATCATAGAGAACAGCGAATACCGTATCTTCTGCTACCATGCAACCACCCTGTTTGACCGGCCGTGTAGCCCCCCCTTAAGCGTTGCTTGATGGGGGTTAGAACGCTCCTGTGTTTCAACCACCACATGGGGCCACGGTGCGCTTTTTTTTCGCGATTTTTTCGTTTCGAAATTGAACGCCTTTTGCACCCAACCCAGCCTCGTCAAAACCTTCCGGGCGATGCTACTTGAACCCCCCGCGGCGAGTGTTCATTATGGCCGTTCGTTCTTCTCTTTCTGAGACGTTGGACGGTGCGGTTCTCATGGACATCGAGGCTCAACCCGGTGCGAAGGTTCAGGGCATCACGGGTTTCAATCCCTGGCGTTCTCGGGTGTCCGTCGCCGTCAAGGCCCTTGCGAAAGGTGGCCAGGCCAACCGAGCCGTCATTCATGTCCTGGCGACCCAACTCCGGCTTGATCCGTCCACCCTCTCCATCACCAACGGTCAACGCTCAAGGTTGAAATCGGTCCGCGTTGAGGGGATTTCGGTCGGCGAACTCGCCACGCTGCTGGAACCTTTTGGAGATGACCAACCATGACGGCGGATTCCTTCCACGGATTGGGCCGAGGGTCGTCCAACGCCGAGGAGCGTTGGCACCAAGCGGCCCAAGCGTTGGCCCATGCCCGACAGCGTAATCGAAGCGCAGGCGCTGTGATGTTGGTTGAAGGTCGACGAGACCGAGAGGCCTTGGAACGGCTGGGGTTCAGTGGTGCGTCGAGGTCTTGAATCGTGGTTGGCCGGTGGATGATGTGCTGGTGTATCTTGTTGAGACCTACGGTCGTCGCAGCGAGAAGGACGGCGGTCCAAGCGTCATCGTGTTCATGGATTGGGACCGCACGGGTGGACGCCTTCAAGCCAACATTCGACGAAACCTCGAGTCGCTCGATGTTCGATTTGACGAACAGCTTCGCTCAACGCTGATGCGCTGCCTGAAGCCTGAGACGCGGGTGGTGGAAGGCTTGGCCGGTCTTGCGGAGGTGCTTGGTCCGCTGATTGATATGTACGACGAGGAACTCAATCTTCGCTGACCAACGAAGGAAAGGCCTCTTCCTTCACCGTGTTGAGCACGACGTGGGTGTACGAGCGTGAAACGCCGTCCAGCGTGAAGACGGTCTTGGTCAGGTTGTCGAGGTCGGCTCGGTCCTCGACGCGAGCGAGGACGATGGAATCCCAGTCACCTGTAACATCGTACACGGCAAACACACGCGGGTCAGCAGAAACTTTCTGCTGCACGTCAATCATGCGTCCTTTCTGAATCCGTAGGCCAGCCATGATGGTCATCGACCATCCGAGTTGGGTCGGGTTGAGGGCCACCCGATACCCTTCGATGACCCCTTCGTCTTCGAGACGGCGAATGCGGTTGGTCACCGTTCCTTGGGCCAAGCCAAGGGTTCGTGCAAGCGAACGGTGGCTGACACGGGCGTCTTCGCTGAGCAGCATCAACAAGGCACGGTCGGTGGCGTCCAAGTCCATGGTTCACCTGAGGTCCACGCAGGCCTTCAACCCTTCACCGTGAGGTCTTGGTTCCCTCCGAGGGGTGCACACTCAACCACAGGTGTTGCTTCCACGCTCCAAAGTCTTCGATCTCAATGGCCACGTCAATGTGTACGTCTTGGTCCATCGCCTCCCGAAACATGACCGTAGTGTGCGTGTTCTCGCCGGCCTTGAGTTCCAATCTCGAGGGGCGACCTTTGAACTGCCAAGGTTCGCTGACCGTCCAAGCGGTGATCTTGAACGGGTGGGTGCCTGCATGAAGGCGAACCTGAACCTGCAGGGGTTCCTCTGTTGACCATGTCGCTTGGAGGTTCGGAATGGCTTGTTCCCGCTGCCGGAGAGCACCAATGATGGAGACGGCAATGACCGCTGTAACGGCGGTGAGCAGCAACGGCGTCCAGGTTTGGGTTGCACTGACGCTCTGTTGCGGTGAGGGGAGCCTGCCGTGCGCCATCCAAAGCAGTCGGCTTTCGTTGTCTTCGTCCGCACCTGCGCCAAACACCGCCACGGTGTAGGACCAACCGGTCGGGACCTCCATCAGGTCCACGCCGGCCGCCTCGAGGTGGTCGGCAGGAAGCATGGAAACGAAGGGTGTGCTGGTGTTGGCTTTCACGGAAAACCCAACCTCCGGGCGAAGTTCACGAACGAGGTGATTCGCTTGCCGCTGGTGTTGGTCAGCCGCACGGTCCTCGGTCAGAACCACGTAGAGAATGGTGTGATTGCTCAAGTTGAACAGTGGCATGACCTCGAGGTCAAACGCCACCATTCGTGCACCGTCCTCTGCAGAAACCACCTTGACCTCGCCCGTGACCTCAACCATGGACGCCGTGGGGAGTGCATGCACCTCCACCGTCGGACTGGTCTGGTTCACCTCCACGGAAAGGTTGCGGCTCGACGCCCTGTAGAGCGCATCATCGTCCGGCCAACTCGAGCCGGTTTCATCGCTCCACGACCACCACGTCCAGCGAACAAGGTCTTCGTTGGTTTCGGGAAGGTTGTCGAGGGAAGATGCCACGTAGACTTCTTCCAACCCATCCGCCGTGCTGGGTTGCAGTTCATCGGTGGCATGGATGGCCCACGGTTGCTCTGCTGCAAACGCACCGGGGAAGTACCAAGAGCGTCAGCACCAACCACAGCATGGTTTGATGCACGTTCATTCCTCCTCGTCCCGCCAGGGGAGGTCGAGCTTGTAGCGCAGGAAGTTTTGTTCGTTCACGTCGATCATCAGCGTGATTCGAGCCCCGACCCACACCGAGATGGTTTCCGTGCCCCAGGGCAGTGAACTTCGCAACAGGAAGGCACCCGCAGGAAGGTTGTCGAGGTGGGTTTCTCCGGCGAACTCCTCGAGCAGCGGCGCCCAACCGCGAAGAAGTCGAACGAACACCTCCGGGGTCACGGTGGCGACGTTGTTCTCGAATTGGTTACCGTAGACGTACAGCGCCTCCTGACGGGAGCGCCACGAATTTTTCTTGAGGGTAAAGGCCGGGAGACCGGCGTGCACCACCCTCACGGGGTGGAAGGAATCACCACCCCATACATCGCCTTTGTTGGTGGGTGAAGGCGGCTTGAACAATCGCTCGTGCACCATCGGTGGTGCAACGTTGAGTCGTTTACCGCGCTGCCACATCGAAGAGCCACTGAAGTCGATGCCGTACATGGATTCCACGAGTTGAACGACCTCAGCCTGGGCCTTGACAACGGAGTTGGAGGTTGGCTTCGGGGGCGCCTTGACGGTGGGCGTCCAATCGCTGTCGTGGCGCGTCGCTCGGCGCGAACGGTAGGCCTTGGCGACGGTTTCTTGCCCTTCGGACACGTGTCTGAACTGTGCGACAAAGAACCCACCCGTGTTGTTGTCGTCGTGCCACAATCGCAGGCAGCGAGGGAGTTGGGATTCCACCGCTGCTTCCTGCCCCTCATCGCCGACGCCAAGGGCGAGGCGGTCGCTGGGAGCCAGGTGTTCGGGCTGGAAGAACGGCAGGTCCTTCGTCTCGGGGAGCGGCACAGACTCGCCATCCTCGTTAAGCGCGGGCCATGCGGTCAAACCGGGATGGAGCTCAATGCCGTCGAGGGTCATCGGAACAAGTTCGAGGTAGGGACATCGGCGCAGCACCTCAGCGACCACCGCTTCGTTTTCCACCGGGTCCAAGCTGCACGTGGAATAGACGAGGTGGCCGCCCGGTACCAACAGCGAGGCGCCGCGCACCGTGATGTCCACCTGCATCTTGAACATCTTCCGACTCTCCTTGGGCGTCCAATCCCACCACACGTCTCGGTTCTTTCGTGTGGTGGCCGTCCCCGTGCAGGGCACATCGGCAAGAATGGCATCAAAGCCAGGAGGCGGCAGCCGTCCGAAGTGTCGACCGTCGTGTTGCGTGACCACGATGTTGGCCAGGCCCAAACGGCTGCGGTTGCTGACCAACATGTTGAGCCGACCCGAGACCGGTTCGTTGGCCACGACCACGCCGCCTGGATGCAAGCGTTCGCCGAGTTGCGTGGTTTTTGAGCCAGGTGCGGCGCACATGTCAAGGGACAAGCGCACCACTGCTCGTCGTGAGCAGTCGCACGGGGAGCATGCTGGCGGCTTCTTGGCGCGTGATTCGGCCGGTTTCGTGAAGCAGGGCCATCATTCGCTGCGCTCGTCCTTCGGGCGCTCGTCCTCGAGCAAAGGGCATGACGAAGGCCGTTTCATCCCCCATCCAAGGAAGTTCAATCGCTCCGAGGGATTTGACTTGCTCGACGGTCCACGCTCGGTCGCTTCGGTGGAGGGAGATGCGGAATGTTTCCGGCAGTGGCTCAAGTGCGATCTCCAACCAACTCGTTTCGTCCCGACCCAAATGGCGCGCTAGCGCTGTCAAGGAGGAGCGTTGGGCGTAGGCCCGTCGCTCTTCAGCAGCGTCCGTTGGTCCTCGCACAGGTTGGGCTCGGCCACCCTCGCTTTTGGTCTTCCGCCATGATGAAAAGGTGAGGCGTGGCCTTCCCGGTCATGCTGGCGGCCTCTGCACCGTGGTTCCTGCCAGCGCTGTTCCTGGCCTGCCTTTCGTGGACGGCGGCGTTTTCGCTGCTCCGAAGCCTCGAGCAACGCCCGCTGTTCAGGCGATTGTACGTTTGGACGCCGCCCGTCATGGTCTTGGGCCTGCTGTTCTCGAGGGCCATCGACCTCATCGGTCTTGATTTCACCCATCCTGAAGTCGCGCTGATCTTGGGTCAAGGTGCCAGCATGGCGGCTCGACTGCAGGTCTTGTTCACCGGTCAGGGCGCGCGGTTGAAGGTGCCCTGTTCTCGTTGTTGGTGTTCGCCGTGCTCTCGCCCGGGTTGCCCAGCCTACGTGGCGCTTCTCCGGCCACGAAGGAAGCCATCCAATCCCGGATGATGACCCACGCCGGTTGGTGGGGGTTGCTCACGCTCATGGTGTTGTTTGCCCCCTCGGCCTACGAACCGATGGCCTCGGCCCCTGCGACCCCCACGCTCACGGTGGCGCCCTGGTGGGCGTTTGTTTCCACCGTTCTTTTCACCCTCCTGCTGATGATGGCGGGAGAGATCATGAGCGCCACGGCGCGCATGGCGTCGAGTGGCGAAACCAGGTTGTTGTTCCATCGTGCACTGATGAAGACCGCAGCGGCGGGTGCCGTTGCGTGGTGGTTGTTGATGCAAACCGACGTGATGACGCCCGATTGGTGGGCTCGGCCGATGACGGACGGTCGACTGGCCACGGGCCTCCTCATCGCCGTTTATGCGACCCTCATGGCGACGGTTCACGCCTTTTCCACGGTGGCCGAGGGCCTTCACTCAGCGGCCGCTCGTCAAGCCAACCTGTTGATGTGGGCCCTCGTCATCACCAGTGTCGTATTGGTGAGCATCACCTCCACCACCGCCAACGCCGTCGAGGTGTACGGTACGGGCTTGGATGCTGCCTTGACCGGTTGGCGTTGGGCAGCGCTTGCGCTGACAGCAGGGGTGATGGCCATGGCCTTGCCCATGGTTGGCTTCGATGCTGCTCACCACCCGGAAGCGTGGTGGTTTCGCATGGCGACGATGCTGTTTCTGCCGGTGGCTGTGCTGATGGCCGACGGGGGTTGGCTCCTCCTGCCGGCGATGTTGGTGGCCGGTGGCGTCTTCCCTGTGGTCCACCTGTTTGTCATGGCAGGTCCGTCAGGTCGGACAGCTGGTGGTTTGGCCGCTTGCCTTCTGCTGGGGGGTTGGCTTCTCTGTGCCTCGTCATCACCTGAGCGAGGGTTGTTTTGGGCTGCGGCGACGGCGGTGTCCACCACCGCGTACACCGCCGCATGGTACCGACGTGAGCGTCAGCGAAGCCCCGTGGAATCGGTGGTTTGACCCTTCTGTCGGTCGCGCTCTTTAAGAGTGCACGAGCGAAGCGGCAACTGAAATCTTCGGATTTCAGGGATGGGACCCTTATGGCACGAGCTTTTCGCGCAGGCGTTGAACCACGACGAAAATTACGCATGCCGTTGCGCCAACGACTTTGGCGACCGGTTCAGGACCTCGCTTCACTCACATCACGTGCACAGCGTATCGGTGAACAAATGGGTCCATTGACCGAGGTTCCAGCGCTGGTCCGCATTGAAAACGAGCATTGGATCTTTGAACGAATCGAAGCCGCTACACTCCAGGAACTCACGCATCGATTGGTCCTTCAAACGAGCGACGGCGAAGAGGTGTTGGGCGTGACCGAAGACCTCTCAACGGCGCTTGAAGTGGCTCGTTGCATGGCAGAGAACGACCAACGGGTCGTGCTGATTCAGCCGTTGTAGCTTCAGAACAGGTTCCAAATGGCCTGAACGACACCTTGGTTGACAAGGTAAAAGAAACCGCCGAGGCCGATGCAAGCAAGGTACACTTGCGCTGGCGTGATCTTCCAAGATTCTTCGGATTCCTCATCGAAATATCGAATCAAACCTGCAGCCTGCTGAATGCCGCTGCCGTCGTTTTTCTTCTTCGTCGCCATGGGGACCGGTTGTGGCCAGCGACCTCCCCCTTATCAACGCGACGCGTCGTTCATTCTTCCTCATCAAGGAGGGTGTCCTGTGTCAGGTCAATGAACGGGACATCTTCTTCGGCCAACAATGACGCTTTCACTTCGAGCACGCCGACAGCGCGTTCGCCGTTCTTGTTCATGATGTCCGTTCCGTCAGAAAATCGCGTGGTTGGAGCAGGCATGTAATCGGCCTCGGGATTGGCTGCCATCTGAATCAGGGTCGCCTCAAGGCGTGCAACGGCTCGCTCAACGCCGGGTGCATTGTCTTCGGCCAACGCTTGTCGGGCCATGTGAAGGTCGTCGTCAATGATGGCCCGCCACTCGTCAGCCTCATCAATCGTTTCCGACCACGCCTCCATGGCCCGAGTACGCATGGATTCAATGAATTCATTCAGGTTGGTTTTTCCGGTTTCAAGCAGCGCTCGCCAGTGCCGCTCGTTCTCCTTGAGGTTCACCTTGAGGCACCGTCCTGCCCATCGTTCCGCCCCTCTCAAGTGAGCCATTTCCCACGGTGATTGACCCAGAGCGCTGCAGGTGTCGAGCACGAGGCGCGCTCGCTCGGCGAGCGGTCCATCCAGTCGAATCACGTTCAGGTAGCCCGAGGTCACGAGCCCCCAACCCCAGTACGGGAGGGATTGGATTTCCACGCGAAGGCCACCGCTGTTGGTCACGAGCGTCCATCGTTGTTCATTGTAACCGGGGGCTTGGGTGAAGACGGGGGTGTCAGGATGCGCGAGTTGGGCCAAGATGGCCTTGGCGACATCACCGAGGTAGACCACCCGGCTTGGGCCGCTGTAGTGCTTGCCGCGCAGCAGTTGATGTGCTGTGTCAATTTTGTGCGACGCATCAGCATGCCGCACTTGTGCGACCAACACCGAATGCGTTGCATTGACCACTTCGTCCACGGCACTCCCCACGACACCCTGTGGACAGCCGAGGCACTGATGAAGGAACCGGCTCTTGGCGCCGTTGATGGATGCAGGAAGGTTCAAGTTGGGCCCATTCCATGACGGAACAGGTGAAACCATGGCAGGGAAAGGAAGCGGTTCGGGCATCACGTCGTTGCCCGGCGTCGGTGCAGCAACGGCAAAGAAACTGACAGCAGCAAAATTGGGGAGCGTGGCCAAGTTGGCCAAAGCCAGCGTCGGCGACCTCCAAAAAGCAGGGCTCTCGGCCGCTGTTGCCAAGAAGGTCTCGGCCGCCGCCAAGGCAGCGACGTCCACCAAAGAAACAGCAAAGAAAGCCACTGGAAAAGCAGCCGGCGCAGCGAAGAAGGCCGCATCAAAGGCGAAATCCGCCTCAAAGAAGGCTGCTACGAAAGCCAAATCCGCCTCAAAGAAAGCTGCCTCCTCGACCAAAGCGGCCACTGAAAAAGCCGTTGGAAAAGGCCAGAGCGTGGCCGAAAAGGTCGTCGAGAAAACCAAATCGGCAGGAACGAGCCTCAAAACGTCGAGTGACAAGGACCGAAAAGGCTCCAACATCAGTGTTCCAAAGTCCGTCAAGGACATGCCTTGGTTCAAGAAGCGGTGAAGCCACCGATGCTCAACCGCTACCTTTGAAGGCCTTCTCGCTAAGTTCTTCCCATGCCAAGGCGAAAGTACGGTCGCCTTCGCAAGACGGTCGAACTTCCCCCGAAAGGAAACTGCTCTCGCTGTCGCTCGGGCAAACACTGCCCCATCGAGGGTCATCAAGGGAAGACCATTCACCCGCACCGAGATTGGGTGGGTCCTGAACGGGTGATGAAGCGGAAAAAATCGACCTCATGATCACACAATGCCGTGCGTACTGGTGGACGGTGTGGTCTCCTCAACAGGGGCGCTTTCCATCGGGCGTTCGTCCATGTCTTCGCGCATGGATTGGGCACGATGGTAGACCTCTCGCAGGGTTTGGTCGGAAATCTCGAGGTAGACACGGGTGGTCGCAATGGTGGCGTGACCCATCAAGCGCTGAATGGTGACCAAATCGGCACCGCGTTCGAGCAGCCCGGTCGCGAAATTATGGCGAAGCACGTGCGGGGTTAACTTCCCCTTGGGGAGGTTGGCTTCTTGCCCGAGCGAATCCATCATCCGCTGGACACCGCGCGGCTGGAGGCGACGTCCGTGTCGGTTCACGAAACACGCCGATTCGGCTGCGGGTGCGAGACGGTTTCGAATGGGAATCCATGCCTGGAGGCGTTCAACGGTCCGCTTGGTGAACAACACCAATCGGTCTTTGTCGCCTTTGCCGCCCAGAACGCGAGCGGAGCCATCATCAAAATCGATGTCCTCCATGTTCAGCTCGCAGATTTCACTGGCGCGCATGCCGGTATCGAGCATCATGGTCACCACCAGCGAGGCCGCTGGATCTTCACTCAGCGCCGCCGCTTCGAGAACGGAGGTCAATTCACGTCGAGTCAACGTCCTTGGCAGGCGTTTTCCGGTTCGTGCCCGCTGAAGGTGGTCGGGCCACATGAGCCCGAGCCAACGAATCAGGTGGCGAGCAGCGGCAATCCGGGCGTTGTAGGTCGTCGGTTTGAGGCCCGCGATGCTGTGCGCCCAAAGGTCAAGGCGACCGTTCATGGGCTCCATCCGTTCTGCGAGCGTCTCAATGCTGAGGGACTCGTACGTTGCTTCGTCGAGCACGTCCTCTCCAGGAAGCACCGTTTCAACCAACGGTCGGAGTCCGTAAAAGTAGGACTTCTGTGTGTTTTCGGATTTGTTTTCCGTTTGCAGTTGGCGACGGTAGCACTCCAGCCAGGGAAGGTGGCGAAGGTGAATGAGGCGAGCGGGAAGGGACACTTGTTCTTGCGTGAGGCGACGTTGACTTGGCCTCCGCGCTTGCGGTTGTGGCGTTCGCATCCCTCGTTCGTTCATTTGGCGTCACCGCCTCCCGCCGGAGCGGGTGTGCATCCCGTGTCCCTGAGGACACAGAGAAGTAGCCGGCCGTGTTTATGAACTCATCGTTGATGATGAGGGTAAGAAAGGGAAGGGGCCTGTCTCGTGCCTTGGCACCAGAGAGGCCGTTGTACAACTCAGAGAGCTGGAAGAAGGGTCAGCACAGGCTGCGATCCTCAGTCGAGGTGCAGAATGCCTTGCTTCTTGACGTTGGCCTTCTTGATCTTGTCAGGAAGCCAGTCAGGACCGCCAGCGGGCTTGTCGACCATCGAAATGCTGCCAGTGAAGTGGTGAACACGCTTGGTGCCACGCTCTCGCAGTTTGATGTCGGTGTGTCCACGGGTTGCAGCCTTGAGGGCTGCACCGCGGGGTTGCTTGCTTGCAAATACTTGCGTCGTGTCCTTTCCGTTCTCCATGAGAACGAAGTATTTCTTTCCGTCTGCCATTTGGATTTCCTCCGGTACACCGTTTCACCCTAGAGCATATAATATTTGTGCCGAAAAACACGCATACTGCGCCACATATGGCGCACAGTACCCCATTCCGGAGCGTGTTTTTCAGCCTCATTGGCGCAGTCCATCGGTTTCAAACGACCTCAATCGAGGTCGGCGCCCGCCAGTGTTTTGGTGTCGACCACGCCCTCAACGGAACGGATGTGTTCCACCACGGCTTTGGCGATGGTGGCCAAGTCCTCGGCTTCCAACTTCACGATCAGATCGTGATCGCCGAACAGAACCGTCGCATCCGTCACATGAGGAAGCGCACGCACGCCTTCGTAGACGCGTTGTTCGGTTCCGGGTTGAACGTTGATGAGCACGTATCCAATGGCCATGGTGGTCACTGGTGGTGCCAGCACATCACCCTTCCGATGCTGCTTCTGCAAGTGTGGCTTTGGACGCCTCAACATAGGTCGTCCATTGGTCGTCCGTCCAACCGTCGGGCGTGGGCCCTTCCAACCACGAGCGGTAAGCGTCCAGGGTCCACCCTGCCGGAACGATGCTTGGCACGGCGTCTTCGGCCTCTGATTCATTGTTGGCCTCCGAACTCAAGCCGCTGCTGACTTCCGAGGATTCGTCAACCTCCTCCGCAAACAGGTCCGACACGGCTTCACGTTCAAACAGGTCTTCCGTGTTTTGCAGTGGGTCGAACACATCGTTGCCCCAAGCTTTGTCCGCACCGTTCATGCTTCGACGTCGAAGCACCGTGGTAAGCACCACCATCGCTGCTGCCAGACCTCCCAAACCGATGAGCATCAGGCTGAGCGACTCGTTGCCTTGTGTGGTTGGTTTTGGCGGCGTGTCGTCATCCGTTTCGCATCCAACACAGGTTTCAGCAGGACCGATGAGAACGGAGTCCGACGAGGCAAAGGCCTGCTGAAGTTCATCCAAACAGGTCAGGTTGGCCGTGAGCGTGGTGTTGGCAAGGCTGAGGGGGATGGGGTATTGGAATCGCAGGACATTGGTAAACATCCCTTCAGTTCCACCGGTAACCACGGCTTGGGTCAGAAGTTCTCCCGCTTCCCCGTAGAGGTTGTAGGCGCACGCCACCTGTTCCAAGCCGTCAAGGTCGCTGACTGTGTAATTGGTGGAGAGGTCGCTGCCCGGTTTCGCCGGGGAGAACGTCACCTCCTCAATGACCGTCGGAGCGTGCTGGAAGAACAAGTCAAGCGATTGAGATTTGACCAACCCGTCGAGGTCGCTCACGGAGAACACCGCCTTCCCTTCGCCGTCGACCAGGGAGTTGTCCAATTTGAGTCGGAAGTAAAACACCTGGTGCGCATCATCCTGCACCGTGCGCCTGCAAGCCTCCGGTGCAACTTCCCATGTCGGAGCCTCAATCAACGGTGCATTGATGGCCCACCCTGTTTGGGCAAGCTGAGCGCTGGTGCTTTGGAGCGGTCGGTCGCTTTCCACGACGACGATCAAGGTAGCGACCTGCCCAAAGGTCATGTTGGTTACCCGGCCTTGGTCATCGCATGCTTCGAAGAGGACGATGGCAGGAGGTGTGAGAAGGAACGGAACGCTGAGGCTCACCGAAGCCGTTGAACCGTGCATCCCCCGCCCGCTGGCGATCAACTGCAAATCCCCGCCCTCCAGCGGGACCATCAGTTGGCCGAGCGAGATCACCACCTCTCGCTCACCCTGACCGATGTCAAGCGGGAGTTGAATGGGTTCGCCACCGGGCCACTGCAATGTCAAATCACCGACAAAGGACGTGTTCGGGTCGTCCACATCGGCCACTTCAATTCGTACCTGTTCCTCAGCGTTGCCCACCACGCGGTCGAGCACCGTGCCGTTGGTCGATTCAACGTGGACCGTGAGAACAGGTGCTCGGTCGGCCACCCGTAGGGTGCGCTGAAGCAGAAGTGAGCCGGCGTCGGTGCGAACTTCGAGGTCCACATCGTCGAGGTCACTGCCTTGTTCGAGCGCCAAGGTCGTCGTGTAGCAGTAGAGGTGAGCGACCGATTGAGGCACGTACGACGTGTTGCCCAGCGTGCCGCGATTGGTCATGAACACCGGCGCAGGCGCGTTCTGGTCGTAGTCGGCGTCCATCACGCAGGCGGTGAGCGTTGTCGTTTCGTGTCGGGGCAGTCCAATCGGTGGTTTGTTTGGCAGGAAGGAAGCGTTGTTCCATGACGGTGGGTCAACGCCCGAAGCGTGCGGGCCGTACCACGTTGGGGAGCATCCACCACTTGCGTGACGTTGTTGACGGTCATCGTCGCCGCCATCTGTTGTTCGTCCACCACCGTCGCCCGAAGCACCACGCCGCCAAGGGTGGCATCGGCTGGAATCACCAGCGAACCTTCCCACCTTGTCTCGCCAACCGGTCCGAGGTGGAGCACGTTCCACATCGTTTCGTTGAGCGTGGCGTTCGGAGCAACGATTTGCCATGTGAGCGTGGCGTTGACCACGCCGATGTCATCGCTGGTTTCCACCGAACAAATCGTGTAGCCCCCCCGCGAAAGCAAGGATGCGCTGCAGTACACGTCCTCGATGCTCGGAGGGGCGTTCACGATGACCGACAGGGACTGGAGGTTGTTCCCGAAATGACGTTCAGGTGTTCCGTTGACGTAGCGAACGCGGAGGTCAAGGTATCCGCTTGATGTTGGCACAACGGTCACGTTCACCGTGGTGCGGCTGCCGTGCTGGTCTCCTGCAGGAAGCACCAACGGGGTTTGGTTCAGGAGGGTGTTGCCGAGCACGCCGCGAATCTCCAAGGTTCCGTTGGACGCCGCCATGCCGAGGTTTTCGACCATGACTTCGATCGTCGTTGGTTCGCCGAGGTTGACAAAGCCAACCGAACGAGCTGCAACGACGTTCACATCGTGAAGGGTGCTGACGTAGGGAGCCATCTTTGGATCGCCGACCACCACGGCCATCCATCCGGTGTACAGGTTGGCAGCGGCGTGACTTTCGGCCAAGTTGTAGCCAGAAGCATAGGTCGGCATGAAGGTGCTCGGCAAGCCGACGGCCGTCAGGTAGGGTTCGTAGACGTAGCCTTTGACCCCCGATACGCCATCTTCCAGCAGGTCGGCAACGAGGGATTGTCCGTAGGCTGTGCCCCAGTTGAACGAACGTCCACCCGTGGAGACAGCGGTGTCTGCAATGGAACCGTTGACCCAGTCCATGTGGGGCCGGATGGCTCGTAGAATGACAGAATCGATGTAGAGCGAACCAACGGTGGAGGTGGACTCAACGTCGAGCACCACCTTGATGTTCAACGCTGTGGCCTGGGCTGCAGGGCGCATTCGCATGGTTTGGTAGTCCCACGAGGTCGTGAAGGTCTTGGCGTTGGATGTGTTGGTGGACAGCAGGGTACCGGTGCTGTCAACACCATCAACGCTGAGTGAGAACGCGCCGTTGACCTCGCCTTCTCGTTGGCCGTAGACGTAGATGTTCCACGCGTGGTCCACGAGGTCGGCAGGAATGGAGAACGAGGTTTCGAGCGTGGCCGCCCCAACCCCCGCTCCCGTGTAGGAGGTGCAGTTGTCGATGATGGTCCGGCGCAAGGCCGTGATGTCGTGGTCCTCAAGGGCCACGTCCCAGACCATGACTTCGTCGATCATGCCTTCGAAATAGGCACTGCCGGCTCGGTTGACGCCCAACTTGTAGAGGTCAACGTTGGTGAACGAACCGCTGGGGTACGTGTCTTCCCTGACGAGGACGCCATCCATGTACTGGCGAAGGTCTCCGTTGTCAAACACGGTGACCAGATGGGTCCAGCGTTGAGCGATGACATCGCCGAAGGTTTTGGTTTGGTTGTTGTGAAGGCGCCATTGCTGATTTGAAATCATGTGCTGAAAGGAGGCGTTGGCGCCGGCTTGGTCGCTCACGGCAAAGGTGGAGGCATAACTGGAGGGCGAGGTGGTGTTGGCCCACACCCACTGGCTCACGGTCATGTTTCCATCAACATCGTCCACGTTCACACTCGCAACATCGTTGGTGCCGTCGAACCACAAGCATCCTCCATCGGGGCATGCTCGCCAGTTGGTGTTGTCCATGCCGCTGAGCGAGAGGTTGGCTTGGTCGGTACCGTTGTCCACTGCGGTTGCTCCGCTTCCATCTTCAAACGACCAGTGGTGGACGAGGTTGGACGCCTTTGGCGCCATGTCGGATGCGACGTAGAAAGCGGTTGACGGGATAACAGCCTTCGGTGTGTTTGGCCCTTGCCAGGAAAAGATCAACCCGTGAGGCCCCCCGCCTTGGAAGAATTCGATGCGGAAATCATGCAGCCCTGCGGTGAGGTTGACAGAACCGGACCGTTCTCGCATGCCGTGCATGCCGTAGTTGGTGGCCAAGGACTGACCGTTGATCCAAACTTCCGATCCGTCATCTGAGTTGATGAAGAAGGTCCAGTTGCCTGCATGGGGTACATCGATCAGTCCGCTGAAACGAGCCCCCCAATGCTGCTTGAACCGGTCGTCAAGGCCGGGATAGGCGTTGTTGGAGACCCCTCGGTTCAGCTGCGGCTCGATTTGGACACGATCGGGATGCCGGTCGATGAGCGAGGGCATGCTGGCGGCACTGAAACTCACGCCGTCGTTGTCAAAGTACTCGCCGTAGATGCCTTGCATCCCTTTTCCGCCGTCTTGGTCGCAATCGGTGCGAAGGCTGGCCTCAAACGCGCCGTTTCCACCTTGCTTGGTGTCGGTTTGGTAGGTCCATGTGAAATTGTCCTCGGGTGCAATCGTCGGTGAGGCGTGGTTCCAATAGCGAGAACCGCTCTGCCAGGTGGCGTCAAGGGTGTCAAAACCGCTGTTGGGCAAGTAGTTCCGGTTCCAATTTCCGTCGTTGCTGCCCCACGAGGCGTACCCCATCACGTTGGAGACGTTGGTGATGAATTCCGTCTCTTCGTCGAACAGCACGGGCACGCCCATGCTGCTGAGCGTGGTGTTCGCCGTGTAGAGGTCGTCGTTCCAAAACTTGTAGCCGGAGTTGTTTCGGTTGGTGGCGAGGTCAAGGACGAAGGTGCCCTGGTTGCCGAGGCTTTGGTTGGCGCGTTCGATGAGGTCGAGGGCCGTTTCAACCGTGTAGCCCGTGAGGCGGGTGACCAGAAAGAAGCCGTACTTGCTTCGGGTGAAAGGCTCCATGGCCTTGCCGGCCAGCGGTCCGTAGTCGTGCGTTCCCCAGTAATTGGCACCGATGGTGCTGTTGTACGCCCCACCGAGAAGGGACAATTCTTGGTCGAAGCTGGCCTTGTCGTTGCCGCCCGAAACACGAAGCGGTATGCCTTTGGTCGTCACGAGGTAGTTGAGGCTGTTCACCGAACTTCGGTTTTGGAGCATCTCGAGGAAGGGCGTTGCAAAGTACGTGTTGAACTGATTTCGATTGACGGTTTCCCCGGTGGGCGTTCCGGATTGATTGAACACGAACACGCGATCGAGGGAGATGTTTCTCGCTGCAACAAACGCCCATCCGATGGTTTGACTTTCTTCTGAGAGGTTGTTGATGAGAACGCCAACGTCGCTGTAGTCGATCACGCTCTCGTACGTGAACCCCTCGGGCACGGCGATGGAAGGCCATGGCGTTTGGTTCCACACATCGGTTTGTTCCCCGACCAGAAACCCGTGAAACATTCCTTCTTCACCGAGGCTAAGCGGCGAGGAACTCGGGGAGGTTGCTGCGGGGCTTGGCGGAACAAGCGACAGCAACAGAAGCCCGACGAAAGCGATGCTCGCCGCCTTCGTCGACATGTTGTCTGCACCGCGAGCGTCATTTTAGCCGTATCGCTTTCACGGCAACCGGCTCCGCCGGCCCGACCCCTGCGATTTGGGGTGTTTCATCGGAATCCGGCGTAGATAATATGTAGGGTCGCCTCATCTCCGGACTGATGGCCGAACTCTACATGGCACGAACGTGCAAGCACGGTGTCCTCCGCGTGATGGGTGGCGATGTTTGGAACCACAGCGGTGATGTCCTCATCACGCCCGCCAACAACCGTCTCTCGGGGCGCGAAGGCTTGGACGCGATGATTCACCAAAAAGCGGGCAAGGAACTGACACAGGTCACGCGGAACATCTGCCTGGACATGCGCAAGATCAACGCCCCTCCGTGCGCCGTCACCAAGAACGTCGTCACCGAACCGTTTGCGCTCGAATCCAACTACAAGCACATCATTCACGCGGTCGGACCGGACTGCCGTCGCCCGAATCAGGATGAATCCCGCCGTGAACTTCTCGCTGAAACCTATGCCAACCTGTTCGCCACCATCGAGGAGATGGGCGACGTTTCGTCGGTCGTTTCACCGCCGATTTCCATGGGCATCTTCGCCTACCCCCACCGTGAGGGCGCTCGTTTGACCCTCCAGGTCTTGCTCGAAATGATGGACGGCGAGAAGGACTACGGTATCCGGAACTACACCATCGTGGTGAAGGAGAAGAACTTCATCAGCAACATGCGAACGGTCTACCGAGAAGGTGAAGATCAGTTCCCCGGTGTGGACACAACGATGCAGGACTCAGTTCGCTAATCGCGAGTCAATGCGGTCCAACTTGGCGTCGAGTGTACTCCGCTCGTCGTTGACCTTTGACAGCGATGCGCTTTCCAAATTTCGTTCAACGGAGAGTTTCATCCGCTTCATTTCGTTGATGCGTTGTGTTCGGTCCTTGGGTCGGTTCACCGCACTTCGCATGCTCATCAACCACTCCTCAAGGAGCGCAGCCCCCATTCGGGGACGCGCAGCTCACTCGACAGGTAGATGCTTTGTCGGCGATGTTGGAACCGTGTTTTCCCATCGCTCGTTCGAATGCCTTGAATCGACCCGGGGTTCCATGTCTCAAGGGGGATATGGAGGTGCTGCTGAATCAACAACGAGCCGTCGCTGTCGAGCAGAAAATCAGCGATGAGAACACTGGCCGAAAGGCGAATGAGGACTTGGACGACGTCGTCATGGTTGGCCCAGTCAGAGACGCGAACCGGTCGCTCGCCCCAGGTCTCCTCACACCAAACCTCAATCGCCATGTTGTGGGGATGCATGCACCACAAGCGATGCCAACCCATCATCAAGGTTTGTCCCGCTGACCTGCCTTGCAGCGGTATCAATGTTCAAGACGGAACAGCGCGTCGCTGGTTCATGGTGGGCAGTTGGGGGTCGGTTCAGGCCGACTGGACCGTGTTGTTCGCCTTGCTTATCGGCTGGTATGTTCTCATCAAAACATGGGAGCGAAACGGGACCCTCGACCGTTGGAACGCCACCCGCGCCCTCGGCATCGTGCTGATGGTTCGCACCCAGCGCGGGCAACGCTTGCTCGACTGGATGGCACGCCCCCGTTCGTTTTGGAGAGCCTACGGTGAGGTTTCGTTGTGGGTCTGTTCGGTCTCCATGTTGGTGGTTGGCCTGGTCGTGTTGTTGGCCTTCATCACTTCGCTGATCTCACCGCCCACCGCCACCCCCCCGTCGGCCAGCGAACTCGTTGCTGTGCCAGGCATCAATCCGGTCATTCCCCTCGGTTGGGGCGTCGTGGCCTTCGTCGTGTCCTTGGTGATTCACGAATTCGGCCACGGGCTGCTGGCCCGAGGCCACGGCATGCGCGTCCGCTCGTTCGGTCTGCTTCAACTCGGACCGCTGCCACTCGGTGCGTTCGCCGAGCCTCAGTCGGACGAGTTGATGCGTGCCCCTCGGCGGGAACGTCTGCGGATGTTTGCTGCTGGCCCGGCGACCAACCTCTTTGCTGCGTTCGTGATGCTTCTGCTCTTGGGCGGACTTGCGACGCAGCTGGTGGCCGACGAGGATTACATTCACGTTCAGGGCGTCGTGCTCGACGGCGGTGCGGACCAAGCCGGCATGCAACCGTGGGACACGCTGGTCTCCATCGATGGCCAGCCCGTTCACACCACGGAAGATTTCCGAACCATCCTGTCAGCGTACTCAAGCAACGACACCGTTGACATGGTGGTCATTCATCAAAACGGGACACGTGAAACCCTCCAAGCCACGTTTGGTGACAAACACCAGTACTACCTTGATCTTGGCTGGAGCGAAGAGGTCCTCGCCAACCTCGAGGTCGAACCTGGCGACCCCTTCCTTGGGGTGGAGGGTCTGTCAGAAGGCACGGCCGGTATCGACCGCCTGGCCGGTCCTCTGTCGCCGCGTTTCGAGGGAACGTGGGGCCAGCGTGCACTTTCCCTGCCGTTTCACATTCTCACCATTTTGCTGATTCCGTTCGAGATGGGCGGCGTGGCCATTCACCCCTTTGAAGAGGCCTTGATGGTGACGGGCGACGGCCTGGTCGGTGGTCTGCTTGGAACGGACGTGCTAATGTTCCTGACCCACCTGCTGTTTTGGCTGATGTGGGTCAACATCCTGCTGGGGTTCACCAACCTCATCCCCATGGTGCCGTTTGACGGGGGCCACATGCTTCGGGACATGTTGCACGCCTTCCTAAGCGGGGTGAAACGTGTGGGTCGGAAACTCAAACTGTGGGACTTGCATCCCATGTGGGTTGACCATCTTTCGACCCGAGCCTCCAGCTATTCATCGCTGGTCTTGCTCATGATGCTCCTGTTCACGATGGTCATTCCTTACCTGTGAACGGCAGCAACGTAGAGCGACGGCGGGCGAGTTCAGCCAAAATGTCGTCGGTGCTTTGCTCTTCATTCTCGGCCATGGTGGTCCGTTGGTTCGACGCCCGCTTGCTCAAGGCGCGCAGCGGAGCCGTTTCCCCCTCGGGCGAACACAGCAAGCCGATGAATCGATTCAGCGGCATGCCTTGTTCCCAATCGATAAACGGCGAACCGGTTCGTGTGAGTGGGAGCGAAGGGATCATCGTCGCCAAGCGTGCCAGCGTCCCGGTCAAGCCTTCGGTCTCCACACGGAAAATCCGCCATGAATCGCCACGAACGCCCTTCCTCCGGTGGGCGTAGAGCGGCATCAAACCGGACCGCTCACCCTCTCGTATCATGGCGAGCAACTGGTCCTTCGTTCGTCCGGAGAAGTAGAGTTTCTCGGCCCGAGTTGATTTGACTTCGATGGGAAAGCAGCAGTCGCCTCGCAGCGCCACGAGGTCCCCGCTTCCTTCCATGCCAGAGCCAGCCGCACGGACCACGAGGAAGGGCCGCTCCTTCACCCGACCCATGCGTTGTTGTTCTTCGTGCGAACAACTCTTGGTGACGGCGTGAACGCCTTTGTCGGTGCCAGCCAGCACCTCCCTGAGTTCACGCTCGTAAGCGCCCGTCATGGGCCGACATCGATGTCCATCGTTCTTGATAACTTCGGCGAGCCAGGCGCAGTGGAAAACAAGTTCCATGCGGGGGACTGAACGCCGACCGATAGGTTAGAACGGGAGGGTGGGTTGTAGATAGGCGTGAAGCCGCTTTACGTCCGGACGGATGACTTTCGGTTGGCTCACCGGCTGCTGAGTGAATTCACGCAGCGGAACCTCCCAGTCAAGCAGATTTCTCCCTCACAACCCGTTGAGCAGGGCGCTTACTGGTTTGGAACACCGGAGGAAGTGGCCTTCTTGGGCGGCCGAGGTGTGGCCGTGGACGTGGATTCGGTGGCCTCGACGGTCTCGACGTGGTTGCTTTCACGTCAACTTGAGTCGCCTCCAAAACGGCTGGTCGTGGGGGTTGACCCCGGGCCCCGACCCGGTTTCGCCTTCCTCGCCGATGGCGTGGTGTTGGGCAAGAGAGAGATGGAAACCATCGACGACGCCATCGATTCAACGGTTCAGCTGGTCAACGACATCAGGCCGGTGGAGGTGTTGGTCCGGGTTGGCCACGGCTCACCCGTGCACCGTGACCGGTTGGTCAATCGTATGCTTTCCATGGGCTATCACGTGGAGATCGTCAACGAACACCGCACAAGCACGGGACAGCCTCGCCACGCTCACGGTGCGGCGGCCATCAAAATCGCCATGCTGACTGGAAAACCCGTCCATGAGCAACGAGACGTGAAGGTAACCGAGGGCGAACTTCGCAACCTTCAGCGCATCAGCCGTCAACGCTCCAAGGGGCGCCTCAGCCTTTCGTTAGCGGTCGCTCGGCGCGTGGCATGCGGCGAGTTGACGATGGACGAAGCGCTCAAGATGGCCGGTCACGATGCCTCGTCGTCGTGATCGCTGCTCGTTTTGGCCATCATCACCAGTTCAGGCGAGCGGTTCAGCCACCAGCGGAAGGCCTTCTCGCTGACGACGGGTGCGAACACCACGCCACCAAGCACGGCAAACAGGGCGATGAACGACATGGAGGGAACGTCGCGGGTTCCGTAGGATTCCGGCCCGCCCACCATCAGTTTGACCGTACCGAGCCAGGGAATTTCGCCGCCGGCCACCCCGAGGACCCAGTCGTCGCGGATGGGGCCGACAACGCCCGATGCGCTGTGAACACCGGCCGACCCGTTGGTGGCCCCGCCGCCTTGGTCCACGGAACACTTGTTGTTGTCGCCAAGCGTGAGCATCCCTTCGTGGCGGGGTTCCCACTGCCACACAACGAGGTGCGCCTCCACGTTCCCGTGGGCGGGGCGTTTGCAATCGTAGTAGCCAGCGTCCGTGCCGTCAAACTTCACGGTGACGTTCCTGACGTTGGTGACGCTCGTGCCGGGCACCGACCAGGTGAGGATGCAGGAGCCGGGTAATCCGTCTTCGGCCACGCGCAGTTCGTCGTAGGTGGCTTCCTCCGGGCAGGGGCTGTCCGAGGTGCGGTTTGGTGCGACGGTTTCCTCGGCCACCACGCGCATGATGGCCCGGTGAATGATGGGTGTGCCGCCCTCGCCGTTCTTGGCGTAAATGATGACATCGCCTTCGAGGCCGTGTTGGCCGTAGCCGTAGGCAGGATGGTTCTCGTCCGTTGCTTCGGCGTAGGTGACGATGGTCTCCGCTGGTTGATCGTGAACGAGGATGAGGTCGCCTGCGTCAATGCTTCCGATTTCGCCGGCTTCGTCGTGAATCATGGACTTTGATTCCACGACCACGAGGGGTGGCATGGAGCCGGTGTGGACGTACATGGCGCCGACCAAACACGCAATCATGGCCACGGCGAGCCCTATCTCAAGGACGAGCGATCGCAGCGGGTCGTGGTCGGACATGGGTCGCCCTCAGCCTTACCGCTTCACGCCGCGGTTATCAAGGAAAGCATTCCACTGCTCAAGGTGGCCTGCTCCCAGGGCTTCGGCAGCCTCAACACCCTCGGCTTTGCGACGGCGCAATTCGGCGGTGGATTGGATCTCCTTGATCTCTTCCAGCAGGGCCACATAGCCGCGGAATCGCAGGAATTCCGGGAAAGCGACGAGAAACACGATGAGGGAAAGAACCGCTCCGACGATGGCGCCGCCGGTAAATTCGTTCCACTCGGCGTGGTCCTGAAGGAAGAGAATCTGGTACATGCAAGCCACGAGAAGGATGCCGCTGGCGCCGGTCGCCGTAGCGCTGATGCCGAATTGCTTTCCGTGTTGTTTGGCCCAAAGTCGCCCAAAGAAGCCTGCTTCTTCACTCATGCCTTCACCGGCCCAACCAATGAACCGTAGGCCTTCAATCCTCCCATGAATCGCTGTTGCTTGCATCGTTGACCGACTGTCGCCGGAGGGCATCATTGAAATGCGATGAAACTCATCCATGAAACAGTCGGGTGACCACCATGCGTCAAGCCATCTTCCTCACGCTCCTTTTCGTGCTCTCCGTCATGTCCCCGTTGGCCGCTGCAGCGACCACGGAAACGCAGTTCAAGGACGGTTCCACCTCCTACGAACACACCTTCTCCCAGAAGGGCGCCGGCCCCGCCGGTGTCATCACCATGCCCATCGGTGCCAACGTCCAATCGGCCAGTTTCAACCTGCTCGGCGAGGCGAGCACCTCAACGTACACCAACTTCACCACCGACTCGCACTACGGCGGCGCTGGCGACCAGGACTACACCAGCTCCAACGCCGGTATGCCCTCTCCGTTCACCACCGCCCGGCGTGACAACGTTGAGGTGTCCAGCCAAACCATGTCGCTGAAAGGCAACCCCACGGAACTCACGCCCCGTTTCTCTTCCTCGAATTCAGTTGCCACCCTCGGCAACGCCCACCTCAACACCACCGGCGAATTCGTGGCCCTGAGCGACCAAGGCTACACCAGCCCGACCAAGAAATTCGCTGATTTGACGGCGGCCAGCAACACACCGTGGGGCTACACGGGCGTAGCGGTTCCCGTGAACAACTCCGAAATTCACATCATCCGTTATTCCAGCCAGTACATCTCCAACGCCCCCACAAGCATCATGCGAATCGATGCCAGCACGGGTGCGTATCTGGGCACGGCCTCCTACATCACCGGAACGTGCGGAAGTTCGGCCACACGAAGCATCCACGACGCAGAGGTCTACAACGGGAACGTCTACACGGCTCACTACTCTTACTACACGGTGAACAAGTGGGAAGTTGGTTGGAACACGGCAGGCACCCAAGTGCAGTGGGTGTGCAAGAATTCCTACAACTACCAGTACCCCAACTACATCACGGGTGTTGACTTCGACGATAACACCGGCAAGATGTACATCGGCGTGTACGACACCTCCGCCCAGAACCACTACCTGAAGGAGGTCAACCCGTCCTCGCCAACCGTGGTCACCGGTACGTGGCTCATGACCTCCACGTCGTACTACTACGACCACGGCGCAGGCCTTTCGGTCAGCATGCCCAACGTCATGTACAACATCTACTACATGAACACGGACTACAAGAGCAAGCATTTCCACTACACGATGGCCAGCGGCCTGCTCTCCAGCCAGGGTGAGCGTGTGATGCCGGGTGGTGGTCACTACGGCATGGTCGACACCGATGACAACAAGGTCATGTTCTCCTGCCACTGGTCGAGCACCAGTTATTGCAGCCAAGGCATGCGCAAGGTCCACACCTACGGCGACGGTGCTCACTTCGACGTGCGCTCTTCCTCGGTGTCCTCGCAGATGATCGTCGGTCAAACGACGTCGATTTCCCGTGCGGTCAACACCATCGACGTGGACGGTATTTTCGGCTCCTTCCCGACCGGCACCAGCGTCCGCGTGGACGTGTCCAACGACGGTGGCGTCACCTGGAAGGCAGGAAGCGTCGGCCAGAAGGTCACGTTTGCCAACTCGGGCACGTCCATCAAATGGCGAGCCACGCTCAACGGCACGGCCTCCAAAACGCCGGTGCTCGGTGATGTGGTCTTGTCCTACACGACCAACTACCAGACCAGCGGCTACTACTACGCCTACCAGTACATCGGTTCAGGCAGCAGCAGCGTGGTTGCCGCCACGGTGGACTGGAACGAAACGCGGCCTGCGGGGACCTCCATCACCGTGAACGTCGGCCACAAGACCAGTTCCTCAAGTTGCGGCACCGGCGGCTCCGGCGTTCAGTCCTACACCTCGCCCAACACCACGAAATCGATGACCGGGTCCTCGTACTACTTCTGTGTCCGCATCATGCTCTCCACGTCGTCCACTGGCGCAACACCCTCCATCACGGACCTCTCGATCGCGCTTCACTCCAATGCGCCGCGCCAGCCCGGCCTCAGCATCGACGGGGCATCTGCTTGGCAGCGCTCCGCACAAGCAGGCGCCCTCATCGGGCCGACGACGGTCACGAGCCAACAATCTGGCAACACCCTGTTGCAGAAACTCAACGACGCCATCCCCAACACTGGATCCGGTACGGTTGACATCCCGGTTGAACTCACGTCAGAATCGGCAGGGAAACTGTCCATTGTCTCGTTTGAGATCACCTACACGATGCAGACGACCAACCTCGACATGACCATCCCCGAGGGTGAAATCCTCCACGAGCGCATCACGCCCTACGAGGTCGTGTCCCGCCACGTCATCGGTGAAGCGGCGAACTCCATGGTGAGCGCCGAGCTGACGCTGATGACCGCCGGCAGCGCCGCCAACTGGCCGGTGATTTCCTGGCAGTACGGCGACGTGTTCCCCGACCCCAACGACCCGGCGCAATACATCGAGGTCGACCCCACCTCCTACTCGGTGGAAAGCAACGGTATTCTCGAGATTCACTGGAAGTTCTTCATCACCAGCGAACTGCCCGACCAAGACAACGTTCGCTTCCGTGTCGGTTGCCTTGACGACAGTGGAACGGCAGGCTTCGCCCCTGAACCGCTGACCTCCACCGAAGGCCTGCGCGTCAACCGCTCCTTTGGTCTGGGCTGGCTCAACGTTCGCGACAACGACGGGGAGTTGACCTCGTTGGACGTTGAGGACGGCTCGTGGGTCGCTGCCGGTGAGCAACTCTACTTCGTGGGCGCCATGTGGTTCCAAGACACCGACGACGCTCCCAAGGACAGCGCCTTTGACGTTCGCATTTCTCGAAACGGCTACGTCGAGGCGACGGCACGCGACACCACCAACAACAACGGGTCGTTCTTCATCCCAATCGACCTCCCGGCCATCGACGTGCCTGACGGCCTCACCTACGAAGTTCAAACCTACAACGAGCGCAACCCCGACCACGTCCAGCAACCCAACAGCGAATGGCGCCGCACCTTCCTCGTGGACGCCACGCATCCAGAGCGCAAGCAGGTTGTCCCGGTTGACGATGCGTACGAGGCAGCGACCAACGAGCAAACGATTCAGGTGCTGGTCGAAGACAAGGTCGGCCATCCGATGGAACTCGAACTCAACTACTGGGTGGAAGCCGACCACGACGCCAACCGCAACGGCGAGGCCGACCCCGAAGAATACGTCACCAAGGCGGTGTCCAACACGACCGAGGCTCGCGCCAAGTGGTTCATCACGACCATTGACACCTCTCGCAACCCGAACATGGGACGCGTGTCCTACTTCTGGGACGGTGGCGATCAAGCCGGCAACCCGCTCCATTTCACCGTCATGAACGACGAAGACGAGCTGTTGATGTTCGAGTCCAGCGAAGGCTTCCTCTACGACGACGCCACCTTCCGCACCCGAAAGGACTCCTCCGCCATCTTCACCGGTTTGGAGTGGTTTGGCCACGAGGACAACGAAGCCGTCTTTGCGGGCATGGAGCAAACCATCTCGCTCGGCTTTATCGATGCCAACACCGCCATCGACTTCGAATTCATCTCCCTCGTGTTTGACTTTGAAGGCCCCAACCCGGCCCGAGACGCACAGAGCATCTCCTATTCCGGTACCAACAACACCTTCTGGTCGGACTCACCCTACATCCATCTCTTGCCCACCAGCCGCATGGTGCAGACCACCAACGAATCCGGTTTGCCGTGGATCCTGCTTGACTTCCACTTCACCTTCAGTTGGGATTGGCCCGATGAGGAGATGGGCGATGTGGCCTTGCTGTACAAGGAGTTGGGCAGTTCGGACCCCAGCCGTATTTTGTTGTTGGAACACACCTACCGCGTGGAAAACGACCTGATGCTTTCGCCCACCGACTTTGCGGTCGAGGACATCAGCGAACCTCGTACGGGCCCGGTGGCTGACGGCAGTCGTGTTCGAAAGGACGACCGATTGGCCTTCACCGGTCGCGTCGTCTACGAAGGCAGCCAAACACCAGCACCTCGAGACGTGGGCATCCTCGTCGAGGTGTTTGACGGCGAGAAACTCTGGTCCGACGGTTCGTTGACCAGCGATGGCGGCTACGCCGTCGAAGTGCCGCTCTCATCTGCGCTGACGCTGCAATCCTCGCCTTCCCGTACCTGCCTGATTTCCATCACGAACATTCCCGGCCGTGGTGAAGACATGACGGGAACGCTGGTCTCCACCACGCTCCAGGTCGTGGTCGACGACGCAGCGCCACGTGTGACACGCCGTGTCGCACCGCTCAACGTCATCGACATCTCTGCCACCAACGACCTCACGCAGATCGAAGTGGAGTTCCAAGGCACCGAAGACGCCGATTTGACCGGCTCCAAGCAGGTGGTCCACTGGGTGATGCGAGACGCTACTCGAACCATGACCATCGGTGCAGGTTCCACGTTGTTGGGCATGCAGCAAGACGGCCAGAACGTCATTTGGACGGGTGTGGTTGACATCACGGCTGGTGGGACCATCGACCCCAAGGCCGGTGATTTCGTTGGCTTCTACGTGACCGGCTACGATGCTGCCGGCAACCAGTTCCCCGTCGTGTCCAACTCCGAGGCCAGCCCGATCCCAGAATTGGCCTCCGACGACATTGACTTCGAGCGTCAATGGGTGCGTTTGGGCGCTGTGGGTCCCGAACTGCGGGTCAAGAACATCATGATGAGCGACGATCACATCGCCCCCGGTGCCAACATCGACATCACGGCCACGATTTACAACGCTGGAGGCAACACCACTTCGCAGTTCAAGGTCGCTTTCTTCGCAGGCTCTGCGGAAAAGCCGTTTGATGTCGTTCGCGTGAACGGCATTGATGCTGGCGAAATGTACCCGGTCTCGGTCGTTTGGGAATCGGAGGACGTGGACCGCGTTCGTGTCGTTGTTGATTACGAGGATGAAGTTCCCGAAGCCAACGACGACGACAACTCGGCTGAACACGCCGTCACCATCGCTTACGGTCAATACCTCGGTTGGTTTGACTCCGTTCGAGAGCAGCCACTGGCGTGGATGTTTGCCATTCTGAGCATCATGACCTTGGCCGTGGTCTTCACGGTCGCCACGCGCACCTCCATCGATTACGGCGAGGGTGCCTTTGCCGAGGACGAAGCGGACTGGGAAGACGACGACGAGGACGACTTCGACGACGAGGACGACTTTGACGACGACGACGATTGAGCGCTGCGCTGAGCGTTGAGGAAAGCCAAATCCTCAAATGCAGTGGGCAGAGGCCATCTCCACGAGGGTGGGGAGAGTATGTCACGCGTCTTCTCCCGGCTCCATCCAAACCTTGCCGCTGCGCTGGATGAAAAAGGATGGGAGCCGACGCCCGTCCAAGAGAACGTCCTGCCCGATGTCATGGAAGGCCATGACCGCCTCGTCATCGCTCCCACCGGTTCAGGGAAAACCATGGCGGGAATCCTGCCCCTCTTCCATCGTTGCCTCGATGAGGGCTGGCCTTCCATGTCCATTCTCTACATCACACCGCTTCGTGCGTTAAACCGGGACGTTGACCGGCGACTGACCGAACTGGCCGAGGCCGTTGGCCTGCGAGTCGATGTTCGCCACGGCGACACCACCCAAGCGCAACGTGCCAAACAAACGCGGAAACCACCAAACCTCCTGGTGACCACGCCCGAGACCTTCCAGCTCATGTTCAGCGGCAAAAATTTGCGCGCCATGCTGAGCACGGTTCAAGCCGTGGTGGTGGACGAGGTCCACGATTTGGCCGCTTCGGAGCGGGGTTGGCAACTCGGTGTTGGGCTTTCTCGCCTCGAGGCGCTCACGGGCCGGCCCGTTCAGCGGCTGGGACTTTCAGCGACGGTCGGCAACCCCGATGCCGTCGCTCACTGGCTTTCGCCCGGCAAGGCCAAACCGCTCATCACAACGGGTCAGCGCATTACGAAACTCACGGTTGAATCGCCCACGCCGCTTCCCGAGGATGAAATCGGCGCCATTGACGCGGCCCTCAGTCCCAAGCAGCACGCCGCGTACCGCCATCTTTGCCACATTTTGCGAACCCAATCGCCCTGTTTGGTGTTCGTGAACAGTCGAAGCGACGCTGAGACCTTGTCCACGCGACTTCAGGCGATGGCACCCGACCTCAAGATCGGCGTGCATCACGGTTCGCTGGCGGCCGAGACGCGTCAGCAAATGGAAGATGAGTTGCGCGACGGGACCCTTTCGGGGTTGGTGTGCACCTCAAGCCTTGAACTCGGCATTGACGTCGGGAGCGTCCGCCGCATCGTTCAGGTACACTCACCCAAATCGGTCGACCGCATGCTGCAGCGCGTGGGGCGTGCCGACCACAGGTTGGGCGGCGTGGGCCGTGGCCACGTCGTTTCATGGGACGTTGACCATTTGCTCGAATCGGCGGTTGTGGCCCAGCGAGCCATGGTGGGCGAGATTGAGCCGGTGGTCTGGCGTCCACGCCCTGGTGTCATCGCTGCCAATCAACTGGTGTTGATGGTGCACTGCTTCAAGGCGGTCAGCATCGACGAAGCCACCCGCCTTCTTGCAGCAGCGCCTCAGTTCGAAGGCTGGCAGCGGGCCGACACCGAAGCCATCCTGCAGGTGCTCGCCGAACGCTGGGTGTTGCGGTTCACGCCGGTGCCCAGCGAAGTTCCGTGGTACCGTTGGCCCAAGGCCGTCTACCAGGTCGCCCGTGAGGAAGCCGTCGCTCGGGGGGAGGAACTTCCTGAAGAACTGCCGCTTTACAACACGCCCGACGAAGCGATTCCACGAATTTATACCGGACGAACGGTGGACGTGCCGAAGCGATTTGCTCGAGGCTGGTTGTCCACGGCAGGAAAGACGCGCGAATGGGTTTCCAAACACCTGTCGATGATTCCCGACAAGAAGACCTACCGCGTTCGTGATGCCGTCACTCGGCGCAGCCTCGGCAACGTGGACGAAGCCTTCGTTCTCAGCCTCAACGATGCCGGGGAGGACGATGATGGAACACCTCGGCGCTTCGTCATCGCAGGACGAACTTGGCTCATTGTGGACGCTGACCCGGAGCAATCCGAATTGCTCGTGGCCCCCGTGAGCGATCACGGCAAAGCACCTCAGTGGCTGGGTGAATTACCGCCCGTGCCTGAATCCGTGGCGCGCGATGTCGGCTACCTTCGCCACCTCATCGCTCACGACCTCGGCCTGCTCGAAGCGCCGCAGCAGCCTGACTTGGACCCGCTGGCCTTGGTTCCGCCACGAACGGCAGGGCTGCTCGACTATCCGCTGGACGACGAGGCCAGAAGCATGCTCGCTGAAACCATCGCCGCACACGTCGAGGCCACGGGCACCTTGCCCACCGACCGGAAGATGACGCTGGAGGAACGGGACGACGCCTTTGTCCTGAACTGCTGCCAGGGCTCGAAGATCAACGAGGCCTTGGGCAACTTCCTGCTGGCCATGGCCTCGACCAAATCCGGAAGTTGGGGGCGGCTTATCGTTGAGCCCACCCGCATTGCGCTTCAGGTCGGTGGTGTGCGGCCTGAGGACATCGTGAGCTGGCTGATGGAGACACCGCCAGAAGCCATCGAACAACTGCTGAGCATCACCGTGCCAAATTCCCGTCAAGTGAGGTGGCGATTTGCGCAGGTGGCCAAAATCTTCGGCATCTTGCGCCACGGCGTCGACCCGCGTCGCATCAACCTCCAGGCCCTGCTTCGCAAGTACCGCGGGACCGTCGTCATGGAGGAGGTGCTCTCGAAACTCTTCCACGAGCGCATGGACGTGAAGGGCGCCACCGACGTGCTTCGAGGGCTTCAGTCCGGTGTGCTCTCGCTTGAGATCACGGCGCAGGGCCCGCTGGGCCTGTCCAACCGCACCCAAGACGACATGCTCCTGCCCAACTGGGACAATGCGGCCTTGCGAGAACGTCTGCGTGGCCGTCTCACCAACGAACGTGCGGTGCTGTGCTGCTTGCGATGCCACGGGATTCGTCGCTTCCGCGTCGCTCGATTCGAGTCCATGGACCGGCCGGGCACCTGCCTCAAGTGCGGCGGAAAGCGCCTCGCTTGTGCCCGTGAGGGGCTGCAAGAAATGCTCGAGAAATGGGTCTCGTCCGACGACCAAAAAGAGCAGGACCGGATGATGAAAAATGCTGATTTGGTCGCCAATCGAGGCATGGAGGCCATCATGTGCCTGATGGGACGTGGCATCGCTGAAGCGACCGCCAATCGACTGTTGGTGAAGGTTTCACCCGGCGATACCGAGGGCTTGCTCCAAGCGATTCACAAGGCTGAAGTCGAATACGCTCGGACTCGCCGCTTCTGGGGTTGACGGCTTCCGCCTCCAACCTTGGGTGGTTCACGCATCAGTTCAATCGGTTGAAAGTGCCATCCGGCATCATTTGCCACTGCACACCGTCGGCCTGAATGTACACCGTCTGCCCGGTGGATTGGTCGTAGGTGCCGCCCGGTGGGAGGCCCGTGTAGTCCGCCACCGTCGTTGGTTGAGCGGGTGGCGGTGGGGCTGTGGCCATGGCAGGTGGGGCTGGAGCGCTCATGACGGGCTGTTGAACCGCGGGCTGAACCCCGGGCTGAACGGGTTGCTGAACCGCGGGTTGGACGGGTTGCTGGACCACGGGTTGGACGGGCTGTTGTGCCACTGGCTGCTGCATCATCGTCGCTTGGGCTGGAGCGCCCATCACGCCGGGTTGGGCCAGCACGGCCTGCGAGGTGGCCGATTCCGTCCACAATTGGTCGCTGAAGTCTTTGCCGCCAGCGCTGCCTCGGCCTCGCAGGACCACGACAGCGACCCCGATGATGATGCCGAGCACGCCAATGGCTGAGCCGGCGACGAGCATGGTGTTCGAGGATTGTGCCTCGCTGTCGCTGGTGTCGTCGCCGTCGTCGCCGCCGTTGTCAGCGCCGCCGCCATCGTCATCGCCACCAACAGCCTCAGCGACGGTATCGGTGCCGTCGTGTTGTGAGGTATCACCGGAAACCACCGCGTCGCCTTCGGCGGCGACAGCGGTGCCGTCAAGCGTGGAGGACTCGGTCACAAAGGCCACCGATGCTGCGTGGGCGATGCCGCCGTCCAGCGTCACCACGTTGAGTTGGATGGTGTACTCGTGAAGCGGGATACTCTCGTCAACGTCGAAGACCACGGAGAACGTCAGGTCACCGTTGGCGTCGATCTCGCCCCAGGTGATGACCGCGCTGTCGATGAGGGCCTGGTTGTACGGCTCGACGATGATGTCGAGCATGCCGCCCATGCTCAGGTCCAAGCCGTTGTGAGCGTCAATGGCGCCTGCAATGGTCATCTCCCCCTTGGTCAGCAGTTGCTCTCGGTTGTCAATGTCGAGTGAGAATTCGGGGAGGGAGGTGATGCTGAAGGTGATTTCATCGGAGCGAACGGTGTCGCCAGATTGGCCCGAAATGACCACCGTGTAGTCACCTTCCGTGAGGTTGTCCGCCAAAGTGAGGGTGAGCACGGCCATGAACGGGGCCTTGCCTCGTGCGAAGTCGAGTTCGGCGGTCACGCCTTCAGGAACGACGGCCGACAGGCTCACGTCTGCGCCGAACCCGTTCACGGGCTCGATGAAGATGGGCGTTGGAACGACCCACGGTACACCGCCGGGAAGGACGATCCACGGATCCATGGTTTGAATCTCAAAGTCCGGGGTGTTGTCCACCGTGAACGGCACGACCACCGAACGTTCTCGACCGTCATGGGTGCCCGTGATGGTCAATTCGTACTCGCCACTGCTGAGGTTCATGGTGTCCACGACCACCGCACCGAGGTCGTTGATGGTCAGTTGCTGGTTGTCGTACATCAGGGGGGCGTTCTGTGCGTTCACCGTGGCGCTGATGTCCACCGTGCTGTTGAATTCGTTGAACCCGACCACGTTCACCCATGCTGCAAACGGCAGACCGAACTTGGCGACGTCATCGGGCACGCTCGGCAAGATGGTGAAATCAGGCGTGGCCCAATCGTTGTTGCCTTCTCGTCCAGCAAAGGACTGGATGCCGTTGGCGGACACTTGGTTGCCGTTCACGTCGAAGGATTGCGTACCGAGGTGTCGGTAGTTGAGGGGGAGTGCGCCGGAGTCGGTGAAGGTGATGTCGAGCATGGTGCAGCCGCCCATCAACACCTGCATGGACAGCGTGCCACTGCCTTCAGCGGCTTCGCTCCACACCTTGCCTTCGGTCAGTGGGAAGTTGAGTTCGTTCATGCCGTTAGCGTAGGTGAGGTCCATCTTCATCGTCGTCGATTGGTCAACGCCCATGGGAATGCAGCCGTCCTCAATGGAACCGCCGGCGTTTCCACCGCCGCCCATGCCGCCGTCGCCGCCGCCGTTGCCGCCACCGCCGTTCTGACTGTCGCTGCAACCGAAGAAGTCCACCGATTCTCCGGCAGGGGTGTCGGGGCAGCTGTCCTCGTCGTCGCTCACGCCGTCGTTGTCAGCGTCAGCCGTTCCGCTGCCGCCGCCACCGGAGCCGCCGTCACCACCGCCCCCGTTGTCGTCGGGGCAACCGTCGCCGTCGGCGTCGTTTTCTGATGTGGAAGCCTCGTTGGGGCACGCGTCGTTCGAATCGGGAACACCGTCGCCGTCGGTGTCATCGCTGCCACCACCGGAACCACCGCCGTTGTTTTGTTCGTCAGAACAGCCCCAAGCGTCCACCTCTGCTCCATCAGCCGTGCCTGGGCAATTATCCCAGTCGTCGGCTACGCCGTCGCAGTCCGCATCGGGGTCGCCCCACTCATCGGTGCACGATCGGCCCGAGGTGTCGCTCATGGCGCCAAAGCCACCGCTCATTTCCATCGAGCTGGTGTGGGTGAGGTTTTCGTGCACCAGGGACGAGGGTGTCCTTGGCGTAGCAGGCTTCACCCGATTCCTCGTCAACGGTCTTCGTCGTCATGCCCATCAGACTCATTTCAAGCGTGGACTTTCCTTCGATGCTCACGCGGTAGCATTCCTTGCCCGATACGGTATCAACGCCGGTCACCGTCATCTGGTGGTATTCATCGTAGGTCATGCCCATCATGGAGGGCATCGAGACAGAGAAGTTCCAGTAGTCGCCGTTGGTCCACACCGGGGCGCTTTGCGTGTCGGTGGAGGCTGCGTTGGCGAATTGGAAAGATGAAAGCGTGGAGGTGTACATGATGTTGCCTTTGGCGTCGTAGGTGTCGGCAGCCACGTACCAGCCGGCGGAGGGAGCGTACCACTGCACGTCGTAGCCCGCATCGATTTCAAGCACGTAAGCGCCGCCACCGGCTTCGGTCATGGTGGCGTTGACAGCCACGCTGTAGACACCGCCCACACCGGTTTCGTCTTCACCAAGGAAGACCGTGTCCCGCGTCTTACCGGGGTTGGAGGTGGCGTGGTGGGTGTTTTCCTCGTCCCACACGGCCATGGACACACCGTCGCCCGAGGCGTGGGAGAGCGTGAGCAACAGGGTTTGACCGGGCTCGAGCCAAACCGAATACCAGTCGTGCTTGTCGTCCCACATGTCAACGGCGCCTCGCACCACATCGCCGGGGTAAACCTCCTGTCCAGAGGTGTTTGCGTTGTTGGGCTCAACTTCGTTGATGACCTCGACACCGTCAGATCCCGTGAACCAAACGTTGCGTTCCTCGAGGGTGGTTCCAGTCATCATGGGGTTCAGGGCTGCCAGCAACAGGAGTGCGACGAAGGCGGTTCGCATGACTTGCTGAGAGCGCGTGGAATAATGAACTTTCAGTCACGCTGTTGAGACTACAGCTGGCCCGCCAATAGGTTCGGTTGCTTCCATCAAACTCAGCCGCAACACACCCGCCGCCAGCAGCGCAGAGAGGATGAACAGGGCCGCACCGGTGAACCCTGGCGTACCGATGCCCACTCGGATGGTCACCGTGGAGAGCACGAAGCCGGTGTTGCGGGCCAGTTGAGGGAAATCCGTGATGTGCTTGTAGGACACGAGAAGAATGATGATGTCGGAGAGGATGAGGAAGGTGAAGAAATCAAGGAAAAACACCGTGCGGCTGAGATCGCTATCACCGTCCAGGGTGCTGAGCGACCACGACGTGAAGGAATACAGCGCCAACACCACGTACACGCCGGCCAGGCCACACGCCAGAGCCTTCTTCTGCTGAACGAAGCGCGTCACGCCCTCATCGGTGTCATCGTCGTGTTTTGACGTCAAGGTCACCCGCCTGAAGTACAGGGCCGTGGTGAAGAGCACGAGGAAGGCCACGGCCTCGAGTGCAATCAGCGCCACATCACCGTCCACGGCGCTTCCCGAGGCTTTCTCAACGTCAGCCAAATTCTTGAACATATCACGCACCACGAGCAGGCTCATCACCTCGAACTGCTTTCCAATGGAGATGGAGAAGGATTCGGGAATGGCTCGGATGAGCTCGTAGACCTCGTAGGCGAGGATGATGGAGAAGGGCGTGTAGAGGGCGTCCAAGTAGGAGTCAAAGAAACCGTTCATGTCGGGGACATCAAAGGACGAAAACTGATGGAGGGTGCACGCCAAAACGTGGAGCAAAAAGCCTGCAATGGCCGCATTGATGGCCCAACCTCGAAGCCGTTCATCGGTGGCGTCACCGAGAACTCGCTCGTAGAGGCTGACGCCGCTCATGTCCAAGCCTCCAGCCCGTCTGCGCTAAGTAGGGCTGTTTTTGCCCAACCTTGCCCATTTCTTCGGTCCAGCCACCAACACAGGACTTTATTCACACCTCGTCCGACCACCAAATCATGGCCCCGTCGCCGTTGTTTGGGATGTGGTACCACACCCTCTACACCGACGGCATTCACCCCGAGGCGCGCTTTCCTCGCGACCGCTACCAGCGTCTTCTCGACCGGTTTGAAACGACCGGCGCAAACCAAGCGATGCGTATCAACCAACCGCAACCCGTCGACACGTCGCTTTTGCTGCTCGCCCACGATGCGGACTACGTCGACCGTTTTCTCGCCGGCGAACTGTCGGACAAGGAGGAGAAGCGCATCGGGTTGACGCCGTGGACGCCGGCGATGATTGAACGCACGCTCGTGCTCATGGGCGGTGCGGTGGAAGCGACCGAACACGCCGTCCAAACGGGCGGTTTTTCAGGCAACATGGCCGGGGGCACGCATCACGCGCACCGGGATTTTGGCTCGGGCTACTGCGTGTTCAACGACTTGGCCCTTTGCGCCCTGCACGCGCTCGAGAACCTCGGCGTTGAACGCGTGGCCATCGTCGACCTTGACGTGCATCAGGGCGACGGGACGGCGACCATCCTCGCCGACGAACCGAGGACCTGCACGATCTCGGTTCACTGCTCGACCAACTTCCCGTTCCGAAAGTCGGTGAGCGACCACGATCTTCCCTTGGCGCCCGAATCGGGCGATGAGGTCTACCTGGACACCGTGCGCGAGGCGCTGGGCCTCTGCGAGGCGTTCGAGCCTGATCTCATCCTCTACCAGGCCGGTGTGGACGGTTTGGAGGCTGACGCCTTGGGCAAGCTCAACGTGTCAAGGGAAGGCATGCGACAGCGCAACCGTCTGGTGTTTGAGGCCGCAGAAGCGCTTGGGGTTCCGCTGGTCGTGTTCATGGGCGGGGGTTATGCCAGGCCGATTGATGCGTCGCTGGATGCCTTCTACGACCTGTTCACGGATGCTGCTGCGTGGTATTGTGATGGCTGCAATCGGGGATATTGTAGTGAACACAGTAGTGGAGGAGAAGAACTGTCCTGGGTAACAATGCAATGATTGCGGGACTTGGTACCATTTTGCGAGGAACATTGCCGAACAAATTGGGAAAGTTGGCAAGGCTGTGATTGTGAAAGTGGCTATGATACAGGTGATTCGGATACCGACTCACCCAACAATATTTCGGGAACTGGCGTGCGAAATAATAAACGATGATTCTAACTTCGAAGAAGAGGTAGAATGCTCCTCTTGCGAAAGATGGGTTGATTTCACGATGTGATAACTGCAGATATTGTGATTCGTGCTGTGACGTAAAAAGTGCGGAGAATGCGGCGCTACTGGTGGTGAATTTGCTCACATTGTGGTGAGAGTTGCCAGAATTGCGCTGAAATGGCGGATGATGGGTACTGCAAAGTCATGTTCAGACGGCCTCTATCACGGTGGCAAGGACAATGGGGCCTCAAGATAACTGGAACAACTGGTGATAATTTCAAACGCTAAGGCACAATGACCTACCTGTATCTACAACGGTTTGATCTTAACCATACACGCCCAAAAGAATACACAAGGGCTCGCGAACTGGATCGTGCTCCAACGCTAGGCATGAATACGGCCCACTGAAAGCCCTTGTGAATGTATAATTCATGCACAAGGGTGTTATGGTGAAGCCCTCGTGAACATATGCTATTCGCTTACCTACTTCACTAACTCATTTCCTTTTGATCCTTAGGCTATGACAAAGCCGATCGCTACTAGCTCCCTGAGGGATAAATTCAATCCGTTGGGTCTTTGAATCCGATTTTTTAGGGAGAGCGTTATGTGGTGCCAAGGGGGTGTAGTCAAGCGTTATCTAAAGATTGACGCTGGTCGTCTTCATGTTCCATATCCTTGGCCAGTTTGGTGTTGCTGGCTGAATAGCATGCCAATGAGAGCCCGAGGGAGACCAATAGTCCAGCGATAATCATGTAGCGGTCCTGCTCAATCTCATAGCATTGTTCGTAACGGTATCCCATCCCCCAATCAGCACAGTATGCTGCGAGGGTATCGGTTTCGTACACGTCAATGACCTCCACATAATAGGTATTGATGTTGGAGACCAAGGCAGCAATGAACACCGCAGCAGCCAACAAAAAAATTACGCTTGCTGCTTTCCATGTGTTCACCATGATGCAAACTCACCGTATGGCCTACAAGTCAGTTTCCACGTATCGATAACTTCACGAATACGAGGTGCCACTCGGTTTGAACGGGTGTACCAAGGGGCCCCTGTATTACATACAATAGAAACAAATATTCTTTCAAACCAGCCTATGATATCGCGACAGTTTGGTCAATACCCCTTCGCAGGTGGAAATTAGAACCCTAGATTCCAACTTACGGAGGATTTGTTTGGGGATCAGGCCAACAGGGAAGAATGGAAAAAGGCATACATCCATGATTTATGACCAATTGTTGAGGATGTATGGGGAACTGGAAATTCACGTTCGCTTCCTCCAAGGTATTTCGATAAATCATTACGAATACAAAGGAGATGAAGTTTTTCTGCAAAATTAAGCGGAGAATATGACTTTGACCATATGATGCCACATCTCCACCAACGATCTTTTCTGGAAATCGTAATTGATGATTCTCATTGGAAAGCGCCCTACATGCCCGATTATCCCCACCACAACGATTTTGAGAAGTATTCTACAATTAATAGCCAATCTGGAACTCTAATTACAACCCTCTCAGATTAATTGGTTTTAACCGATACATTGCACCGTTTTTTCTAAAAATTCCAGCATTAAAAGAATGCCATAAATTGTGGTGGAGAAATTGAACTAATGATGAATCATCCATTTCAAATCGATGGCAGCTTTTCCCCTGACAAATCGGAAATCCAGTGCCGAGGAATTACAATGGATTGGTCGTAAATGAGGACTATGAATCGCCTTTTTTTATGAAGAAAAAAATGATTTCACCACTACAATGACTGCAATGAATTATTATTACAGCGATATTCCAGTAAGAGCAAAAATGACAATAATATGGGCAGCAATTGAGGATCTATTGAGGCCTAAAAATTCTGTGCGTTTTGGTGTCGGATGCGAGCAGCAATGATTCTTGGAAGAACTAACGATGAAATCGAAGAATATTTTCGTTTGTAGGAAAGTTGTATGATAAACGAAATTCCGCATCTCGCAGCAAACGATTCGCTTGGACTTATGGGATTGAAGATCTTTCGAAAAACGAAGATGCACAATTAGATTTGTTGGCATTAATGGATTCATATCAACTTCTTTGTGACATATTCTTTTGTATTGTTGATAGAGGCAATCGTTTCTCAGATGAGGAATTGCTCAGTCTGAAAATCAATACGAGAAATGTTTCCAGAATAATCAATCAGAAGTTACTGAAGTTGAATCTTTGAACTAATCGTTTCGGATAAAATGAAGGGTCCATCCCAAAACCCTCTGTATTTTCTTTATCGATACAATAGGGTGTTCAGTCCCCCAGTACACGCTACAGGCG
>JAYQOB010000002.1:0-58086 GCA_038144595.1 Candidatus Poseidoniales archaeon
GCTGGGGGATTTGAACCCCCGGCCTTCTGGTTGCAAACCAGACGCTCTTCCAACTGAGCTAAGCGCCCTTGTAATCCGAGCGGTGAGCCACTCCCTTTTGAGCCTTCACCTGTGCAGGACAGCGAATCAAACGCAGTCAATGGTGGCATCACGGTCGGGACCGACACCCACGCTGGTGCAGGGCACACCCACCAAGGCTTCGAGTTTCGCGATGTACTGCTGAGCGGCTGCAGGCAGGACGGCGATGCCTTTGCCAGATTCGTTGGCATGAACCGCCATGGCCAACCATTCGGAGAGCGGAAGTTCAGGGAAGCCCGGCATGGTGATGTAGACCGGCTTGCAGCGGGCCAGGGCAGAAGCGGTCGAGGGCAATTCGGTGATCTCCTTGCCGTCGAGTTCGTAGGCCACGCAAATCTTGAGTTCGTCCAGACCGCCCAAGACGTCCAGTTTGGTCAGGGCGAGACCGGTGAACCCGTTGATACGCTGAGCCTGGCGCATGACCACGGCGTCAAACCATCCGCAGCGGCGTTTTCGGCCCGTGGTGGTGCCGAATTCCTTGCCAACCGTTCCCATGTGCTCGCCCGCCTCATCGTCGAGTTCGGTGGGCATAGCGCCGTGGCCGACCCGGGTGATGTAGGCCTTGGTGATGCCAATGACCTCCTCCACGTGTCCGGGATGGATGCCCGCACCGTGCGTGGCGTTGCCTCGGGAGGTGATGGAGGACGTGACGAAGGGAAAGGTCCCTTGGTCGATGTCGAGCAGCGTACCTTGCGCGCCCTCGAGGATGACGTGTTCGCCCAGTTTGAGGGCGTTGTCGAGCATCAAGCCGGTGTTGGCGATGCACGAGGCGTAGTTCTCGTGAATCCATGCGATGTCGCCAGCCAAACCATCGGCCGACACTCGTTCAGCAGAACCCGCCGCTTCCAAGGAGGCGTTCATGCGAGCCACAGTAGCGTTGGTCCAGTCCTCATCGCCGAGGACTTCCGCCACGTCGCCAAAGCGAAGCCCGACACGGTTGATTTTGTCAGCGTAGGTGGGGCCAATGCCGCGACCGGTGGTGCCGATCTTGGTGTCGAGGCTGTCCATGTAGCGGTGGTAAGGGAGGATGATGTGAGCCCGCTCGCTGACGTAGAGACGGTCGCCGCGTGGGTCTTCGCCGGCTGTGGCCTCCCAATCGGTCAGTTCCTTGTGGAGGACCCACGGGTCGATGACCATCCCGTCGCCGAGCACCAGGTGGCATTCTTTGCGGGGGATGCCGGAGGGAAGGAGGTGAAACTTCAGCACCTGTTCACCGAGCACGACGGTGTGTCCGGCGTTGTTTCCACCCTGAAAACGGGCCACCCACGTGGCTTGTTCGGCCAAACGGTCGACCAGTTTTCCCTTGCCTTCATCGCCCCATTGGGCCCCCAAAATCACGGTGGCTGGCATGATGTTCTCCGCTGTCACGGCACCGCGGGCCGCCTTTGAACCCTGTGATGTCCGCGCGTCAACCTCGGAGGCGTTGGTGGAGAAAAAGGCGCCGTGAAGGTGAACGACCATTTATATTCTCACAGGGAAACCTTCAGCACGAAAACCGGAGGCAAATGTTCGGAAAAGCGGTGCATTGAGTGTGATTAAGTATCTGCAAGGAAACCACGAATTTATATAACATCGGCCACCACTACTAAACAAGGAGTTGAGAAGATGAAGCAAAACAACCAGCACCGCTCAAACCACCACTGCACCAGGCTCAGCCCTCCCCGGGTTGAACAACGACCGCAGCGGCCGGCGAACCCTTGACGGCCACACCCGTCCCTGCGAAGACTGCGGAGCCGTCAACTGGGATTTCGACATCACTCGTGGTGAGATCACCTGCGGTGACTGCGGCCTCGTGGCGGAAGAGAACGTCCCTGACCCCGGCGCAGAGTGGACCAACCGAGACAACGGCGAAGACCGTTCCCGTGTCGGTCGACCCATGACCTACACCCTGGCCGACAAGGGCCTCAACACCACCATCGACGTTCGAGACCTCAACACCGGTATCGCATCACGCCACGGCATGAGTTCGCAGGCTCGCCGGGACTGGCGCCGTCGGCGTGATCGACGAGCGCTCCAAGACCCGCAAGAGCCGTGAGCGCAACCTCGTCAAAGCCAACCAGTTCATCCGCGACCGCTCGGGACTGCCAGCACCCCTCCAAGAAGAGGCCGCTCGCCTCTACCGTCGCCTGTCCGGAGAAGGCTTCGTCACCGGTCGTTCCATCGCTGGTGTGACGGCCGCCTGCACCTATCTCGTGGCTCGCCAGGAAGGCCTGCCCCGACAAATCCCCGAGGTCGCCGAGGCCTTCGACATCACGGAGAAGGACCTCTCTCGCTTGATTCGCCAGGTTTCTCGACGCCTGAACATGCACAAGATCACGGCGCCCGACGAGTACTTTGACAAGTTCATGTCCGACCTTGGCCTCGAACCGTCCATCCGCACCCCCCTTGACGAGCTCTGGAACACCATCAAGCCTCACGACGACGTTTGGCAGGGCAAGAAACCGATGGGGGTCGCAGCAGCCCTCATCTACAAGGCGGCCACGGCGGCCGGCACGCCCCGAACCCAATCCGAGGTCTGCGCCGTTGCCAACGTCTCCGAAGTCACCCTCCGTGGATTGCTGCGTCTCATCGACGGCTTGCTCGATAAGATTCGTCAGTACCAGAACCTTCAGTGAGCGAACCTTGATGAACGGGGCCAACGACCCCGTGCCATGGGATTCAAAGCCAAGGCGAGAAAGCACCGCAAGGCCGCCGGCGAAGAGGCCACCAAAACCAAGACCTCGAAGAAAGAGGGCGAGATCCCCTGCGGCATCAAAGGCTGCGAGAACTTTGCCGACAAATCGCACGGTGGACGCTCCCTCTCGGTGGACGATGCCATCGACATGTGGGGCTCCAGCGGCTACGAAATGCGCAAAGGTCGCGTCCGGGTCTGCAAGTCCTGCTACCGCAAGTGGAAGAAGGAAAACAAGAACGACGACATGTACTGATGTCGCCCCTCCTGTTCGCTCACCCACAGCAACCCGAACTCGGGTGACTCCTTCTGCCACCGGTGTTTTCACTTTCACTTCTCATGTGAAGGGTGTGCAAAACCAAGGTGTACCTTCAGCGATTCCTGTGAGTCATGCAACAACGAACCATCGTCCGCAGCCTCACCACCAATGACGGCACGCTCATTGCGATGAACGACGGGAGCGTCGCTTGGAAACCCCTTGAAGGCCGGCCGACGCGAACGACCTTGGACGACCTCCCCACCGTCCTGTTGGCCCTTCGCGGCCCCATGGGCCCCGTGGACGCTGCTGCCGTGGGCACCGCTGCTGGCGACGTGCTCGTGCTCACGCTTCCCCGACTGGAAGTGGTGGCCAAATTCACCCTGAAGTCAGGCGGCATTCGTGCCATCACGCTGGTGGAAAACGGTGCGTTTCACTTTCTGGTTGGGACCCAACACGGTGCGGTATGGTCGCTGTGCGATGCCCGCACAGAACGCTGCGAACACGTCTTTTCCATCGACGGCCCCGTCTCCAGCCTCCATCTTGAAGGCGAACTCGTTCACGTCCGCAGTGGCTGGATTCACCATGTCGGGCCTGGGACGGCACCTCCCACGACGTGAAGAACACAGCAGAGGCCTACCCCGTACGACGCCAGCGACGCCTCAGCGACACCTACTACCTGCCCTACCCCGCCTAAACCGACTCTTGTTCCTCAAGCGGCCAGGGTGAGCGGGGCGTGAGCCACACGGCCGTTGGTGCAGGTCGGTCCCACGATGCCGGAGGACGGCCGTCGTTGGACACGGCCTCCTCAAAGAACGCCAAATGACGGTCAAGAACGTCGGCGACATGCTCAGCACCACGAATGGCCGGTCCCTGCAGGGGCACGATGGAGGTCAGGTTCAATCGCTTGATGCGCTTCAAACTCGCCACCACATCAACCAGCGAACCGCCGGGCAGGTCCCATCGGGTGGGCCGGTCCGCCCGCGGCAGCAACGCACCAACCACGAGCGTGGAGAGATGCGGGATGTGAAAGCCCATGCCGTCGCTGGTGTGGCCGGGGAGATGAACGGGAACCACCTCTCCGTCGCCCATGGAAAACACGTCCTCTTCGGACAAGGGTTCGGTGAGGGTACGAGGCATGTCCGAGTCGTAGCGATTGGCCCACGTCGTGAAAAAATCCCCCGTTTCAAGAGCGGCCTGACCGTCGCTGTGAATGTGGACCGGGACATCGCCAAAAGCGGCTGAGACGTGAGATGCCCCACCCGACACGGGGAATCGACGAGAGGTCAGCAGAATGCGGTCGAGGGGCCGTTGCCCGAGTTGGCCCGTGATGCGCTCCACCTGGAGGGCTTGGTACCACGACGTCCCTGCGTTGATGAGCAGGTTGCCCAACGAACCGGTCACCAGCACCACGTTGCCATCGTGATGGATGCCGGGCAACCTCACGACGTTCATGGTCCGCCCATCCTGCGGCCCGTCTTGAACATACCCAAACCGGGTGGTTGCGGTTAAATAGGGGGATTCGGTCGCCCCACCATGGCACGATTCCCTGAAGCAGAAGCCCGCTTGCTTCACCGCAAGATTTGCATGCGCTGCAACGCACGCAACGCCGTTCGTGCCGCTCGCTGCCGAAAGTGCAGCTACAAGGGACTTCGTCCCAAGAACGTCGAGCGCAAGGGCAACTGATCGTTTCATCCAATCCACTGCAACAGCAGCGTGGTCGGGTCGCCAACCAGCACCAGCGGAAGCACCGCTGGGAACAAGAACACCAGCAAGGGCATTTTGTGGCTGACCCAGACCCGGTCGACGCCATGGCCCTTAAGCGACTGGAGACGTTCCTCCAGTTCTTCGACGGTTGGCGTGGTGCGTGGCGCCCGAGCAGCGTGCACCACCCGATGTTCACCCGTGGGCATTTCCATCGTATCCGTCAACAACCACACGTGGCGCTTCGCCACCTCATCGACGGCCAGCATCGAGGCGTGCCAGGCCATCCGGAGATCGCCCAAACGCTTGACATCGCCACGGCTGATGTTGACCGCCAGCATGATGAACGGGATGAACAGGAACGCAAGGCCGCCCCAAATCAGCAGCGAGATGCTCACTGGAAGCGCCACTACGGTGGTTTCACCGACCGAGCCAAAGGGCAACGGCACCGAAGCCCAGGTTGGAAACACCAAACTCACCCACATCAGCGCTTTGGCGTCAGCCCCGCCGTGAAGCAACCGTAATCTCCACGCCTTTTCGATGAAGAAGATGACGAAGAACAGGGCGGCTGTTCGCCACCAGAGCATCCCGAGCGCATCGCCGTTGTCGAGTAACACCTCCACAGGGGTCGTGGCCTGGTAGCGAAGTGCACCAACGACCACCCCTCCTGCACCTGCTGCGTACCAAAACAGAAACGTGCGGTCCATCCATGAGCCGTTGATGGCGTCCTTGAGGGTCGGGCGGCCAAACACAGCAACGCTGGCGTAAGCCACGACAGCCGCCGCCGTGAGGTAAATCGTCCAATCCGCACCCTGGACCATCAAATCAAGGGCCCAAATGAAAATGGCTGGTTTGGCCCAAACGATCCAGTGTTCGTTGGCCACCCTTCGCTCTCGGTGGTCCATCCATGCAGCCCAACCCATGCCGAGCAGCAGGACAGCGACCCTTGTCCATCCCAAGATGGCCTCGTTGGTCGCCTGCATGGTTCAACCAAGGCGGCCATCAACTTAAAGACGGCCGCCGACCAGCCAAAAGATGCGTGAATCAAGGTGACCGACATGAACATCGAAGAACGATTGGAACAAGTTGCCACGGTCATCAACCAAATCGATGACCCCAAAGTCCCACGAAACATTCGCCGTCAAGCGAAAGAAGCCTGTGAGCAATGGCTGCTCAACAAAGGCAAGAAACTCGATGTCCGCATTGCCATGGCCCAGTCAAAACTGGAGGAACTCTACGAGGACCCCAACATTCCACCTGAGTTTGGCACGCTGATCTTGACCATCAACACCGAACTCGAGCGAATCTTGACCGAAGTCCTTTGATTCACTCTTCTTCAGACCCGTCGTCGTCGAGGGCGAACACGAGACGTCCGAGGAACAGCCGCTCTTTCACGGAGAGTTTCCCCTCCGTAACGATTTCTTCGAGTTGGTCGCTCCATTTCTGGGGCAGCGGCATGTGGTCAATGCCAACACGGATCAACTCGATTTGGTCCACGCTCAAGCGGCCTCGGCGCAAGGCGTACTCCGCCGCAATACGGGCCGAGATGAGTTTCACCTGGCCGTCCGTGTAGCCGAGAACGGTTTGGAGTTCGTTCAACATGCGCTCCTCGTAAGCCGTGATGCGCCCGTCTTTGATCGCCTCACGCCACGCCTCTTCGATGGTTGGCGCCCGCTCCGAGAGCAGGATGGCCAGCGGGCGGGTGGCGTCGATGTTCTCGAGAACAATCTTGAGAATGACAACGAGCGGAATGGAGAGGATCATGCCGATGATGCCCCAAACCCAGAACGAGAAGGCGGTGACGACCAGCAACAACACGGGAGAGATGTCGAGGGCACGACCCGCCCAACGCGTCTCAATGACGTTGCCCCAGAGTTGCTGATTGGTCAACAACAGGACGGTCAGAATCAGCAACATCGTTGGGTCGAGGAGAATGAACCCAAGCATCAACGGCGGGATGGTGGCCAGCAATGAACCGATGTAGGGAACATAGTTCAGCAAGAAGGTGAGCAAGGCCCAGGTGAACCAAAGGTCAATGCCAAAGAGCAACATGACCAATCCGGCACACACACCGGTTCCAAAACCAACGCCGGTCTTGACGACCACGTAGGTGTTGACGCTGGCTTCGATTTGGTCCCGAATCATGTGGACGCGCTCGCTGGCGCCTCCGGGGTACGCTCGCTCAATTCGACCCGGCAAGAGACTGGCTTCAAAGATGATGAACAGCAAGAAGAACAGCACCGTGATACCTGTTACAAAGAACATCCCCACGCTTGACAGCAAACCCCCAATGGCGTCCGAAACCCCCGAGCCACCTTCGAGCAACCCCATGCTGGCGAGGTCATCATCCAAGGTGCCGTTGAGGGTAGCTCCCGAATCAAGGATGGATTTCCCGATGAGCGGCATGCCTTTGACGTCGTTCCATCGCTCGTCCAACAACGCGGTGTATTCGTCCATTCGCTCCTCGTCGCTGAGCAGTGTATCCGCCTGCTGATAAGCGAAGAAGCCGGCAGAAAGCACGATGAGGATGGCCAACATGAGCATCGTGATGTACGACAGCATGATGGGGAAGCCTTTGGCGGAAAGGTAGTCTGCACCCGGTTTGAGGACGAAGTAAATCCCCAAAGCGATGAACAAGGGTTGCAGCACGTCGACCAGTTGAATCAACCAAACGGTAACGAGGGTCATGATGACCGCAGCGTGGGACAGCAGGGTTACCCGTTGACGAAAATTCTCACTGGTCCACGCAGGAGATGAGGTTTCCATGGGTGGGCGACCACTGATGGGCTCTTCAATTCATCTCCGGGGTCGATGGCATGGTTTCGGCCTTGTCAACTTCAGGCAGGTGAGGGATGCGGAGGGTCAGCACGGCGGAGATGACCATCAACAAACCGCACACGTGGAAGACCGTATGGTAGTCCCAGGGGAAGCCACGACCCACGGTCAATTCCCAAACGATGCCCCCGCCGAGGGGACCGAAGATTCTCGCAAACGCACCGAGGGACTCTTGAGCACCCATCACGACACCCAAGTCGTACCCGTCGTTCCTTGCAAGGCGCGTGAGGTAGGTGCTCGAGGACGGCTGGAACACACCGTTGCCAATGGCCATGCAGGTGACAACAACAAACAATTGAATCCACGCCATGCTGGCTTGCGTGTAGGGAATCAGCGTCAAGCCCAAGCCAGTGAGGAGAATCGACATTGGAATCAACCGACGGGTTCCAAATCGACGGGTGAGTGGGCCGATGAGCACGCCTTGGGTCAGAATCCCAAGCATCCCGATCATGGCGAAGATGCGTCCGTTGTCTTGTTCGGAGAAGCTGAGACCTCCAGAGGCAGCGTCCATTTCCGTGTAGAGGATGAACACCGAGTGCATGATGGTAAAACCGAGAATGAACAGCGTGGCCACCCACATCATGGCACCGATGCCGGGTTTGCCCAACATTGCGACAGAATTGCGGGTCATGTCAACGAACTGGCGACCCCACGACTCACGCTCCGTGGGTTGTGCTGCTTCAACGTCGATGGACTCTGGCAATTTGAAGTACGCCAACACCAGCGAGCCTGCGGAAAGCACGCTGGCGATGACGCACGGCAACAGGTACGGGGAGGTCTCGAAGACGGTGTCGGCAAACACATCCCAACGGTCGGCTGGGCTGGAGAACTCCCCGCCGATGAACGGTCCAATGGTAAAACCCAGTCCAAACGCTGCGCCGATGAGCCCCATGCGGGTGGCGAGCTGCTTGGGTGTGCTCACGTCCCCAATGTAGGCACGGGCGACGGCGATGTTGCCGTTGGACACCCCAGCAAGGAATCGCATGGCAAGGGCAAACAACAGGGTGGAGGAAAGTCCGAAGGCGGTGAAAAACACCGTGTTGCCCACCAGCCCAATCATCAGCACGGGGCGACGGCCGATGCGGTCGGAGAGCGAGCCCCAAATCGGAGAGAACAGGAATTGACCAAAGGAATAGCCCGTCATGAGAAGGCCGACCCACAACCCGATTCGAACGACGCCCTCCTCGGTTGCAAGATCCTGAACGAGGTAGGTGAGGAAGGGGATGATGATGCCAAAACCGATCATGTCGATCATCGTGACAAGGAACAGCACCAACAAGGCGCCCTTCCCAGCATCGCGATGATGTGCATCGGACATTATCTCTTCCGAGGCACGGATGATATTAGTAAGCGACCCCAATAATCCCGCAAAGAAGGGTGTTTTCTCAGACCAAGGAAATCTTGCTCTGGACTTCCGGGGTCAAGCGGTCAATGACGGCTTCAAGACGCTCGACGAGACCTGCCTTTTGCTCGTGCTTGATGAGGGCATACTGCATGACTTCGTCAAGCGTGTCAACGGCGACGACCTCCACCATGTCTTCGAAGCGGTCGTCGAGGAGCACGTCCTGCATGTTCGCCCTGGGCACGACGATGGTCTTGACACCGGAACGAGCAGCCGCCTCAATCTTGGCCGTGACGCCACCGATGGGCAACACTTCGCCTCGCACGGAAAGCGAACCGGTCATGGCAAGGTCTTGGCGAATGGGGATGTTTTCGAGGGCCGAGATGATGGCGGTGGCGATGGTGATGGAGGCTGAATCGCCGTCAACACCGTGGGTGTCAACAAACTGAATGTGGATGTCGTAGTCCGAGATGTCCTTGCCCGTGAGTTTCTTGATGACGGCGCTCACGTTGGTCACGCTTTCTTTGGCCAAGTCGGAAAGACCGCCGGTGGCGTGAATCTTTCCACCACCGCCTTGCGACGGCGTGACGAGGGCTTCGACGGGGAGCATGATGCCGCTGAAATCCGAGAGCCCGGAGTTCGCACCGAGCACGGCCAAGCCGTTGACGCGGCCCACGCGCTGGCCGCTGTTGACCAGCATAGCGTAGTCTTGGCGGCGCTCAATCATGCGGTCGGCGACCTGCTGCTCGAGCGGTTTGGCGATGTTGCGTGCACCGAGCACGTGTTCGGCAGAGGTCAACGGGGCACCGGCCTCCACGGCCAGGTCACCAGCGATGCGAACCAATCCACCGAGTTCACGGAGGCGCAAGGAAAGTTTGCCCCGGCGACCAGCACGGCGTTGGGCTTCTCGAAGGATGATGGCCACGGCGCTTTTGTCAAAGTGGGGAATTTCACGAACCGTATCTTGGTCTCGCAACACCTCTTGTGCGATGAAACGAATGAGACGGCGACGGTTTCGAGAGGTGTCGGGCATCTCGGAGTTCACATAGACCTCGTAGCCGTACCCACGGATACGGCTTCGCAGAGCGGGGTGCATGCCTTGAATAGCGTCGAGGTTACCTGCAGCGATGAGAATGAAATCACACGGCACAGGCTCGGTCTTGGTCAACGCACCGGAGGAACGCTCCGACCGACCTGAGATGGGGAAAGCACGATCCTGCATGGCCGTGAGCAGCGCTTGTTGCTCTTCAAGGCGAAGCAGGTTGATCTCGTCAATGTAGAGCACACCCTTGTGGGCCCGGTGGATGGCACCGGGCTCAACACGGTCGTGGGCAGGGGTTTCCATGCCACCCGACTGGAAGGGGTCGTGGCGGACATCACCGAGAAGTGAACCGGACAGGGTGGCCGTGGCGTCCACGAAGGGCGGCAGCTCGTTGAGGTCGTGCTTCACCAGCACCTTGGGAATGCGGCTGTCATCCACGGCACCGAGGCGACTTCGAATGAACATGTAGCCGAAGACGAGGAGGAAACCACCGAAGAGGAGGGTGAACAAATCGCCGGACTGGAGGGCGGCGATGAGCAAAAGGAAACCGATGGCAGCGAATGCGATGAAGAGCATACGCTGAGATTTCTCTCGTTGTTGACGGATGGCTTCCTTCTGCACCTTGACGATGCGTTCGGCTCGACCAGCGGGCACCGTTCGAACCCGAGGCACGTTTTCGTCATCCTCGTTGGGGTAGACCAGGACGTCTTCAAGAGCATCCTTGGGGAGCAGATCGGTCATGGACCGAGCGAGCATGGACTTGCCAGTTCCGGGGTCGCCGATCATCAGCATGTGGCGTCGCTGTTCGGCCGCCTTCTTGATGACGACAGAACCGGCTTCCTGACCGATGACCTGGTCGACCAGACGGTCGGGAATGGGGACATCGGCGGTTGACTCGAACGACACCTCAGCGATCCAATCTTCAACCGATTGGTTGAGCACTTCATCGGCACCCGTGGGCTCGGGGGACCACACCGTCGTGGTGGGTTCCTCGGCGACATCGGCAACCTCCTCAAGGCCGGGAAGGCCCTCACCAAAGGCTTCCTCTGAAGGGGTCACGGTTTCTTCGGCCACGATACTTCCTCTCCTCACTCCCCTTTAGGGGTATGCTTTTGCAGCAATTCTGGCGAGGGGTCAAAAAGACTCCATCACTGTTGGTTCAGTTGGTCGAGGTATTGCTGGCCGTAGTGGTTCCACTGTTCCATCGTCCAGCCAGCGGGGAGGCCGCCGGCGGGCAAGGGTGGAGCTGCAGGGGCGACCACGGGTGCAGGAGCGGCGACAGGAGCCGGTGCAACGGCGGGAGCCGGTGCGGGAGCGACAGGCGCCACGGGTTGCTGGAAGATCTCACCAGCGCCACCGTACATGGAGTTGGCCACGGTGTCGTGAATGGGGAGAGATTCCGCGTTCCACTTCAATTCCTCGGGCTGGCCACCGCCACCACGCATGAACATCAAGCCGAGGAGGGCTGCCACAATGAGCACGCCGATCACGATGAGGATGACGTTCATGTTGAGGCCGCCTTCAGCGTCATCGGCGCCGTTGCTCTGAACTTCTTCGGTTGGGCAGTCTGCACGGGGGTCGTCGCAGGCAACGTCAAAGTCGGTGTTGAGTTCAGCCAAACGCGCTTCAAGGGACACCTTGTCCGCTTGGTTGGCGTCATCGGCCAATTGTGCCTCAACTTCGGCGATTTCAGCCACGAGTTTGGCCACGTGCCAGTCAAGGAGTTCCTCTTCCATCTCGGCAGGCGTTGGAAGCTCTTCGGTCGTCATCCACTTCGAGGTGTCGCTGGTCTTGTACTCCTGGCCGAGGTCGTCGACAGCACGGACCGTGAGACCGATGTAATCCATGTCTCGCATGCCATTGGTGCGAGCGTAGCCACCATCACCGTAAGAGGAGGGAATGTTCATTTCTTGGATCCAGCCGGTGCTGGACCGGGACATGTCCAAGTCGTACTCCCAGAAGCCGTCGCAGGTTCCGGACAACTCGTTGCACAAGGACCAGGTGACCGAAATCACCGTGAAGGATGGCGCACCATCGGTCAAGGCAAACGATGCGGTTGGCGTTTGGGTCTCGTAGGTGTAGTTTACCATGTCAACGTAGAGGTGGCCGGAGCCATCATCGGTCTTCGAGACGTAAAACGGAAGGGCGTCAAAGACGTTCACCGTGATTTCGTAGCTGTTCGTGGCGTAGCCGTCCGTCGTCGAAATCGTGACGGTGTGGATACCGACTTCCTCGAAGTTCAAAATCAAGTCCCCGGTGACCAAACGAGCGGAACCCGTTTCGGTCGACTGTGGGTTGTTGACCCAGTACGTCCCCTGAGGGCTGTCAACGTCCGTCAGGCGGCTGTTGAGGTTGATGACCTTCTGGCGGTTCGTCTTGAGGGAGAACTCCTCAATGTCCGTCATGTCGAGGCGAGGTGCATCGTTGATGGGGTTGATGCGGATGGTGACCGTTTGGTCGGAGTATTGCTCGCCGTCGCTGGCACGAAGGGTGACCACCGTTTCGCCGTTGACGTCGTCGTCAACCGTTTCGTAGCCGAGGGTGTTGCCTCGGAGTTCAACGGTGATGAGTTCGGGGTTCGAGTTGTCCATGATCTGGAGCGAGAGCGTCGAGATGTCAACCGATTGACCGGTGTCGTCCGTGTCGGAGAGGTACTCAGCGAGGGAGAGAACGCCGCTGCTGCCTTCGTCAACCACTTGAATGGGCAGGCCGCCCCAGCGAGGCTGACCGTTCTCAATGATGTTGAACAAGAGCGTACCATAGGGAAGTTCGCCGCTGTCGGAGTAGTCGCCGCCGTCATCCACACGGATTTCGATGCCCTTCTGGCCGAGAGGGCAACCGTTGTCGTAAGGGAAGAGAACTTCAATCTCTTCGGTGGCTGGGTGCCATGCAACGAAGTTGTCGCTGCTCGAGGAGATGATGAGGTCGCTCAGAGGTGTTTCCGGGTCGCTCACGTGGCCGTCCATGCTGACCTAGGTGCTCAAGTCGCACATGACGGTCGGGACGGGGTCGGCCACGATGATGGGACGACCGTTGGCCAGTTCGAACATGTCTTCGGAGACCGTCCAGTCACTGGTTTGTCCGCGGCTGTCCACGGTGCGAACGCGCACGTCGTAGTCGCCGGCGCTCATGGCCATGCTCGGCGTGATGATGTATTCACGACCTTCTTGAGCCGAATCCCGGTAGAGCACGTTTTCGCCACCTGAAACGATGCTTCCGTCCCAGAGGTCTTCGCCTGCAGCTGAAACCTCAACCTCGAAGGTCATGCTGTCGATGGTGTCAACGTTATCGTTTGCATCACCCTTGGCAAGAACGGAGACGTAATCGCCACGCTGAACGACATCCGAGCCGATCACCTGCGGAGTCTTCACGAGCGGGACACGGTCGTGGTCCACGCCGATTTCAGCCACGTTGTTGCTGGCGGCCATGTCGCCGGTGACGCCCACGAGGCGGGCACCGAAGTTGGTGGACCAGACGTTGCTTGGCAGGTTGGAGGTGTCAAACGAGGCCGTGCCCGTGAGGAACGGGGAGCCAGGCGCCACGTTCAAGGTCGGGATGGACACGGTATCGATCGCCGTGGTGGTGGCGCCGTTCTTGTAGAAGAATTCCAGCGAACCACCGTTGGTGTAATCAAGGTCGCCCGTGTTCTTCACGTCGGCCTCCAGGGTCACCGTGTCGCCACGGACATAGGAGGAGGTGCCTTGGGCGTTGGTGACCGTCATGCCCGACACGCCGATGTCCATCTTGGGGCCCATCGTTGAGTCGATGGCGTGGTACACGTGAGGGCTGCTGCCGCCAACGGAAACCTGATTGCCGCTCATCAAAGCAGCGACGACGACGGCTTTGTTGATGCCGCCGGGGACCCCGGTGGGGGGGACGGAGGCCCACGACTCCGTGGCTTCCGTTGAGGAAACGGAAACGCTGTGGAAGGCGCTTCCCGTACCAGCGCTCTTTGACTTGTAGGTATCACCGGTGGTCAACCAGGCCATCCAACAATTCCACCCGTGGGGGATGCCCGAGGAGTAGGAGTAGCCGGTGCAGTCCTTGTCCACAAGGGCGGCGTAGAGCTTCATGTTGGAGGCAGGGGTTCCCGAACCCTTGTACTTGTACGAGATGCTGATGTCGTAGGTTCCACCGTTTTGAGAAATCGCTGCGGACATGCCGTAGTCGTTGACGGTGCTGTGCATACCGCCACCGCTCGAGAACAGGCTATCGTAGGTGGTGTACTGGGCGTTCGCACCGCTTTGGCGCTTGTCGGTTCGGTCGCCGAAGTAGGCGTCGGGAGCACCGCCGGTGGTCCAGGCCCAGTTGTACGGAGCGACGTTGCCGGCACGGGCCGTATTGGTTGTGCCGAACGAGGCCGACATGTAGGTGACGTAGACGTACTCGTCGGGGTGATTTTGCTTGATGGAGTGGTGCGCATCCGAACCGCCGCCCGTCTTGGAGCAGTGGCCGCAGTTGTCCGAGGAGATGTACTGACCGAACACGACGTGGCCGGGGCTGGTGGCTTGGGAGTTCTGCTGCACCACCGGTTCTTCTTCAAGTTCGAGTGGTGATTGGTAGAGTTCGCCCATCATCCCAGAAGCAAGGCTTCCGAGGAAGATGGCGACGATGGCAAAAGCGAGGCTACGCACAGCGGTGTTCATGTTAATAGCACGAAGAAGAGAGTATATGAAACACACGGAGTCATGTCTAAACGGCTGGGCGGCGAAACCCATGCAGTCCAGCGACGACATCGCTGTGGAGAACCTTAACAGGAGGTGTCGGGTGGGCGGAGACGTGACTTCAACTGAATGGGCCGTCCTCGTTGAGGAAAACGGGAAAACCTACGTCGTTGAACTGGTTGACCAGCAACAGAAGATCAAGGGTCTCGGCGTGTTCAACCCGCATCAAACACTTGAGAGCATTACCATCGGCCAATCCGTCGTCATCGGGCAAAAGGAACTGAAGCGGATGCCTGTTCGTCTACCGGAACTCAGCAAAGGCATGGTTCGACGCGCCCAAACCATTGGCAGCAAGGACGCTGGTTTTTTCTTGACCAAACTCGGTCTGGGCCCCAATGATGCGGTGCTCGAGGCTGGGATTGGAAGCGGTGGACTTTCACTGTACATCCAGCGTGTCCTCGGCAAGGACGGCGTTCACGTAACCGTCGAACCCCGGGCAGAACACGCCGATGTGGCGCTGGAAAACCTACGTCGTGCCAGCGCATCGTGGCGGCAACATCCCGTTCATCACCACCTCGAAGGCACGCTTGAGGAGCGGGCTGCAGAGGCAGGCGAACTCGTCGAAGGGTTTCACGCCGTCATCCTTGACCTTCCCGACCATCCACCCGCCATCGAGGCATCGGCATCCCTCCTGCTTCCGGGGGGCCGCTTGGCTTGCTATTGCCCGGTGTCGTCCCAGTTGGAACGGGCGTGGGAAGCCTGTCAAGCAGCCGGTTTGACCGTGGAGTGGGCCGGTGAACTGATGGAACGCGAATGGGGCCGCGCCTCAAAGGGCGGCATGCGGCCCGTGAACGGTCCGTTTGGCCATACGGCATTTTTGCTGGTCGCCCAGCGATTGTGAACACGACAACCCCGAACGGGGGGAACCCGCCTCCGGTGAGGAGGTGGCACGCACACAGCGACAAAGCCCCAAACGAATTCGTTGCTGGATGACCGAAGGTCACTCGACCACGCGAATCTTGTTTTCGCACTGAGGGCAGGTGAAGCGGAACGGCGGCGTGCTTCCACGTGGAACACCCAGACGAGCATCGCAGGTTGGGCAGTTCACCTTGGATTCTCCGTCCAGGCGGCATTCGTTGTAACCGAGTTCTGGCAGCTCCTTTTCTTCTTCAGCCTCGTCAGCTTCCTCATCGTCGACCTCGTCGTCCGATGCGTCAACCCCGCGAGGACGACGGCGAAGGAGTTGAATCGCAACAATCGCCAACAACCAGCCAGCGCCCATGGCGCCGAGGGCAGCCGATTGACTGACCTCCACGCCCAGCGGCAACGAGAGGCCGTTGGGCGGCAGGGCCGGCCCTTCAATGGTGACCGCCAGGGGAACCGACTCATCGGTGGTCAAGACGCCGCCGCCGGTCGAGGTTGCGCTCACCACGATCTCAGATGTAGCACTGCGAGCGGTGTTTGAGGTGATGGTCAGCAAGAAATCAACGCTCGAGCCGGACGTCAACGAGAAATCACTCGTCACAACATCATCGCTCATGCGTTGCCATTCCAACAGCACGAGGCCGGTGTTCTGTCCGTAAGCGTCCAGCGTGCCCGAAACTTCGGCGTTACCAAGGTTGCTCACCGTGAGAATCACCGAGGTGGAACTGTCCACGCCCAACGAGACCTGCCCCTCCGAGAAGGAAACGGCCACGAGTGAATCGCCCGGCCAGTCCACCTCGACGGTGTAGAGCGCGACCTGTTGAACGGCGACGTTGCTGCGAACGGCACTGACGGCACGGAAGGACACCCCACGCTCGCCTGCTGCGGCATCGTTGGCGACCACACACGACCATCCGAGCGGCTCCGAAGTCAGGCCTGCGCCAACCGTAACAGAGGCATCAAGACCACAATCTTCCCCGACGGTCGTGATGCTGAACGTGTCCTCAGCGTTACCCGTGTTCGTCAGCACCACCGAGCCAAACACGGACTCACCGGGCGCTGCAGCCTCTTTGTCGACACGGACGTCAAGGGTCGCCCCTGCCAACACCGGTTCAATGGTTATGTTGACGGCATCGCTGACGGCTTCGTTGGAGGTTGAGGTACTGCGCAGGGTGTAGACCACGCCGTTGTCGGGTGATCCGGTGGAAGCTTCACGAACGGTGATGGTGACCTGTTGCGAAGCACCGGGCGCAAGTTGGAACGAAGTGGGCGAGACCGTAAATTCGAACCAGTTCCCTTGGCTTTCCGTTGACCATTCAATGAGGAAGAGGTCAGAGGCCGTGCCGAGGTTGACCACTTCAACGTTCATGGATGACGTCGTCAGCGGGCTGGCAAACATTCGCTGCTGAACGCTGTTCACCACGACCTCCTCTCGGTCGACGACCACCACATCAAAGCTGTACGAGACACTGAACGACCCGTCTTGGTACGTGAGCACGACCGGAGACGATGCAGGCGTAGCACCGGTGCTTGCGGAGAAGGTGATGGCGAGTTCCTGTTGTGCACCGGGGGCGAGCACGACCTCGCTCTCGTCATGGGTGATGTCCACGCCGACGGGCAAGCCCGAAAGGGTAGGGAGCAATGTCAAGTTGGAGGTTCCGTCGTTCACCAGCGAGAGCGACATCGTTGAGGATTCGCCGGGTGCGACAAGCACACGATCCTCGCTGGGTGGCAGCAGCGATGCGCCGTCCACCTCCAACAGATGAACGTCCACCTGAAGTGAAGCAGTCTCGCCGTTGTACGAGGTTGAGAAGGCCTGCTGAAGCATACCGGAAAGGGAAGCATCACCCTTGGTGTTCACCGTCCACGTTCCGACCTCACCTGCTGGCACGGTGATGCCTGAAGAGCTGACGAGCACCGTGGTCAGACCGGTCGAGCCTTCAACGTCGAGGAAGAACGTGGCCTCATCGCTTCCGTGGTTGGTCAAACGAACTTCGTAGTTGGCTCCCTCCGCTGGAACGATGTCGACCGCAGCGAGCGGACCTGCAAGGGAGAAATTGACGGCCTCGTCCACGTCAATCGTGAAGTCGAACACATCCAGTGATTCGGTCGTGCCGTCCACGTTGTGGCTGGCCGTGAGCGTGAACGAGCACGAGGCCGTGCTGTCGACGTCTTCGTCAACATCGATGAGCATCTCAACTTCCTCAAGACCACCCGGTGCGAGCCCGGTCGACATGGAAGAAACCAGCGACCCGGTGCAAGGGTTTGGTCCAGCAGAGGCGGAGGCAACCAACGCCCAATCGATGTCAAGGGCCGTGTTGCCTGTGTTCTCCACCTGCACACCGGTGAGCGTGCTTGAGCCCGGCAAGAAAACATCATCTTGGCGCAGGAAGGCGGTGGCGACGGAGGGCTCGGACTCGACCTCAACCACCAAAACGGTGGACGAGGTCGTGTTTCCGTTGGTGGAACCAATCGTCAAGCGGTAGCCGTAGAAATCAGGGGCGGCGTCCGATGGAACGGTGATGGAAAGGGTCGCTGATGCGGAGCCACCCGCAGCGATGTTGGCGAGTTCATCGTCCTGCCATTGGATGTACCAACCTTGCGGCACCGAAGAACCGAGACCGAAGGCTGCGGTGCCCGAAACCTCCCAGGGGTAGTAGGACATCCCCCCGGTTTGATTGAACACGGTGTCGTCGGCTGCTTGTTGAAGCGCCAACTTGACACTGGCGTTGAGGTTCACCGCATCGGTGCTCCCCACGCAGGTTTCTCCCGTCATCGTGGCGTGGAACACGCAGGCTGCGAGGTAGGAGCCTGAAAGCGATGGGTGGCTGCCGTCGGAGGTGTAAAGGTCGTAGAACAGGTTCCCCGAGGCCGTGGGGTCATCACCTGCAGCGACGACGCCATCGTGAACGGTCTTGAACGCCAGGCCGACCGGTGCGATCCAGACAGCGTTGCCTGCATTGGAAATGTTCTCTGCATAGCGTGTGTAACCTTCCGTCAGCCGCTCCTGCATCGCTGTGAAGTTGTTGTTGAAACTGTTCAGGGAATCGCCATCACGGTAGCCCCAGGTCATGAACAAGACGGTTTCGCCGCCTTCTTCGGCAATGGCATCGCTCAGAGAGCCCGACGCGTTCTTGCTGTCCTGCCACATGCTGTTGCTTGTGTAGAACGTGGGAACTTGACTCTGGTCTTGCAGCACCACATAATCCCACGGGGAACCACGTAGTGTGGTGTTCCACTGGTTGCCGGAGGTGTTGACGTTGGACCAGTGCTCTGGCAACTTCATCCCACCACCGTTCAACGAACCGAGGGTGGCGTTGTAGCCATCAGCGTCCATGATGCCGTCAACGAGGGTGGCCAGGTTGTTGGCGCCGGTGTAGCTGTTGCCCATCATGAGGACGGAAAGGGAGGTGGTGTTCGTGCCGTTTGAGCCCGTGCCGCCTCCCGTTCCGTTCCCCGTGCTGTTGTCCGATGAGTTGCCACCACCAGATGAATTTCCTGAAGTGTTGCCCGTGCTGGAGTTGGTGTGGTTGGCCCACCACGAGGCGAGGTCGGGCTGGACTTCCACGTCGAGCAGGAAGGTATCGGTGACCGTTCCAAGGTTGTGGGCCGTGAAGGTGATGTTCGTGCTTCCACCTGCCCCGATGTTCACCAAGGGCGAGCCGTCCACGCTCAGCGATGGATGGTAGGCAGGTGCGACCGACACCAAGACGGTGATCATGGAGGTGGCGCCGCTGTCCGGTTCGGTCACGTTGACATTGAACGAACCGCTGTCTGCCACGGTGGCGCCCTCGGCCAGGCGAACGACCAAGGTCGTGTTCTTGGTCCATGTTGGGAAGACGTTGTCGACGGTGTCATCCACGGGGAGGACCGTCCAGACCGAAGCAAGGTTTCCCTCGTCGATGCTGATGTTGAACGACTCGATGGCCGATGCATTGTTTTCCACGGAGAGGGTGATGTTGATGCTTTGACCGGGCTCGAGGACGGCGTGTTGAACGTCGACGCTCAACAAGATGGAGGAATGCGCCGACGCTGGCGCCACCATGGGTGAGAGGCTCATCGTCAAGAGGACGAGGACACAACACACAGCACGACCAGCGCGGGTGGACATGGCGGAACCAGTGCGACGCTGTTCAAGAGACTTCGGGAGCATCCCACTTCCAGCCGTCGGACTTTCGCCCTCATGGAGCGGCGAACAGCGAGGAGGTTCTGCACCCAAGTGGTGAATGTTTGGTGGTCACCGCTGGTGCTGGACGGAGCGAATGCTTCATGTTCTTCGCCACTGCCCACGGGGCATGACCACTTGGGTCCCCACCGCATACCGAACCCACACCCTCGGCGAACTCCAAGCCAAGGGTGCCGACCTCGTGAACACCGAAGTGACCGTCATCGGCTTCATGGAAGCCAACCGAGGCAAGGGTGCCATCTGCTTCGTTGACCTTCGCGACGGAACGGGTTCGGCTCAAGTCTTCCTCAAGGCCGACAACGTGGGCGAAGAAGCGCTCGACATGGTTCAACGCATGACCCGAGAATCCACCCTTCAGTTCACCGGCACCGTGGCCCTGAAGCGACCGCCCAAGGTCAAGGAGGGTGAGCCCACACCACCGCCCGCCTACGAAGTGCTGGCGACCTCCGTGAACGTCATCGCCCGTGCCGAAGCACCGCTGCCCTTGGGCGTCACGGACAACGTGAAGGTGGAGTTGGACACTCGACTTGACAACCGATTCCTCGACTTGCGAAGAGCCCACGTGAACGCCATGTTCCGCCTGCGAGGCAAGGTCCTTCAATTCGGTCGGGAGCACCTCATCTCCGAAGGATTCCTTGAAACCCACACGCCGAAAATCGTCGCCACCGCCACCGAAGGCGGTGCAGATCTGTTCCCCATGCAGTATTTTGACCGCCCTGCTTTCCTGAACCAGTCGCCTCAGTTGTTCAAGCAACTCTGCATGAGCGGTGGCCTTGAGCGCGTGTTCGAAATCGGCCCGGCATTCCGTGCGGAAAAGAGCGACACCTACCGCCACCTGGCAGAATTCATCTCCTTTGATATCGAGTGTTCGTGGGCCAACGACGACGACGTGATGGGCGTCCTCGAGCGCATGCTCCACCACATTTGGAAGTCGGTGGCAGAAGAGGAGGAATCCCAAGCCCTCATCGCCACCATCAACGCCTACCGTGCCGAGCAAGGTGAGGAGGCGGTGGAAGTCATCGTCCCCGAACTTCCGTTCCCGCGTGTTGAATACGACGACGCCATTCGCATCATCAAGGAAAAAGGAGGCACCATTGAGTGGGGCGACGACATTGACGCAGAGAACTCGGACCTCCTGGCCGAAGATTTGCCGCAGTTCTACTTCCTCCCTCGATGGCCCATGTCCCTGAAGCCGTTCTACATCCACCAAATCGAAGGTGAGATTGGAAGCACGGGCGAGCAACTCTCCCGTGGCTTTGACCTCAACTTTGGCAGGGACGAAATGACCTCCGGCGGTCAGCGTGAACATCGCATCGATGTGCTCGTCGAGAACCTCCGGACGATGGACCTCGACCCGGAGGAATTCGAATTCTACGTCGCTGGATTCCGCCACGGCGTCCCGCCCCATGCGGGTTGGGGGCTCGGTGTTGAACGGATTTTGATGAAGCTGACAGGAGCGAAGAACGTCCGTGAAACGGTCCTCTTCCCGCGTGACCTTCGTCGATACTGCCCCTGATGCAAGGGCCATAAACAGACCAGCGTCGGTCGACCAAGAACGGAGCGAGAAGGATGGCGGTTGACCGAGTCCAATGGGGCGCAGAGGCGTGGCAAATCGCCGACCTCTACATGCCCGATGACCCCTCACCGTTTCAGAAAGACGAAGGCATCCCCTGTGTCATGCTCATCCACGGTGGCTTCTGGAAGGAGCAGTACACCCTCGACTTGATGCAACCCATCGCCGAGGACCTTGCCGAAGCCGGTGTGGCCGCATGGAACGTCGAATACAAACGGTGGTCACCTGAGCAAGATGGCGTGTGGATGGACACCCTCTCCGACGTGTTGAGGGCTTGGGGGCACCTTTCGGTGATTCCGGGCATCGACATCACGCGCTCCATGGTGATGGGCCACTCCGCTGGTGGTCAAATGGCCCTGTTGATGAGCGCCAAAGCCGAGCGACGCCCCTGGCTCGCCATTGCCCAAGCCCCCATCACCGACCTCATCGGTGCCGACCACGCCAAACTTTCAGACGAGGGCGACGCCGTGCGTCGATGGATCGGTTCATCACCCGAAGAAAACGAAGCGGTATGGCGGCAACTCAACCCCGTCAACCACCCTCCGGCCACGAGCGTCCTGCTCTTCCACGGAGAACAAGACGTCGACGTGCCGCTCCAGCAATCCGAAACCTATGCTCGAGTCATGAAGGCCAAGGGGGCCGACGTGCAGAAGGTGTGGCTGCCCGGCGACCACTACGACATCATCGACGTGGCCTCCGATGACTGGTTGGTGCAACTCAACACCGTCCTCGACTGGCTGTGAGCGGAAACTCCGCCCATGGAAACCGAAGTCCGCCCATGGCACCCGAGCCTCGTTTACGGCCCACCCAAACCCCGACCCAGAGCAGCCCAAACGCCAACACCTAGCTTCCTCGTACGGCTGGGTTCAACCCAAGGGCTATGACCTGTGGCGATTTCGCCGAAGCATGGACCTCCTCGGAGACGACTACCCGTTCTCATCAACCGCCCTCAAGGGCAAGCACGCCTTTGTTTGCGGTGCCAGCAAGGGCATCGGTGAAGCCACGGCCAAAATGATGGCCAAGGCTGGAGCAGACATCACCGTTTGCGCCCGAAACGGCGCTGCACTGACGGCGCTGTGCGAAGAACTCGCCGGTCTCGGCGATGGACGGCATCAAGCCCTCATGTTGGACCTCGAAGAGACCGAGGGGTTGGCCGGTGCTTTCGCCTCGGCCGCTGAAACCTTGGGGCCCGTGCACATCCTCATCAACAATGCAGGTGGGCCACCTGGCGGCCCACTTCTGAACAACGCCGTCCAAGATTTTGACGCCCCGTTCAGGCGCCACCTTCACGCCGCCCACACCCTCGTCAAGGCGGCTGTCCCGGACATGGTGGCCGCAGGCTACGGCAGAATCGTCCAGATCATCTCCACCTCGGTCAAGGAACCCATTCCCAACATCGGCCTCTCAAACACCCTCCGTGGGGCCATGGCCTCATGGGCCAAATCCATGTCCAACGAATTGGCCCCGTGCATCACCATCAACAACGTCCTGCCGGGATTCACCGACACCGAACGGCTCGGCAACCTCTCGGCGTCCATTCAAGAACGAACGGGCAAATCCGCCGAGGCCGTCCGAGAGGGTTGGTTGGGGCAAGTCCCCATCGGCCGCCTCATCGACCCGCTCGAGACCGCCAGCGCCATCACGTACCTTTGCCTCCCCGCATCGGGTGGCATCCGAGGTGTAAGTTTGGCCGTGGACGGTGGCCGCTTGCGCTCCATTTGAGGTGAAACCATGGAAACCGACATGTCGCCGGAGATGGCCTCGCAGGTCCTCAGCATGCTCACCGGTGGTGGGTCAATGGACCACATCAACACCTCATTGGCGCTGCGCCTCATCCCGCTGGCGCAGGAGTTGGAAGATTCAGACCTCGTGGAAAAGTTGCTCGAGCACGCCAGCACCGTGGCCAAGACGGATGAGGAGCAAGGTTGGGCTCGTTTTGAAGCCTTGAAAGTGGTCGAAGCCAGCCTCGAGAGCTACCTCCGTCTCGCAGAGGATGCTGAACGCATGGAAGGGGCATCGTCCCTCACCGCTGCGGTCAATCATTACGTTGCCCTGCTCTACCTTGCGGAGGGCCAACTCGACGAAGCGCGAGCCACCGCTCAGCACGCCCTCCGGATTCGCCAAACCATCGAGGACAAGGAGGGCATGGCGTACGGCATGGCCTTGCTGATGACCGTTGCCAAGCGTCAGCATGATGAAGACACGGCCATTGCGGTCGGGACCGAGCGACTGGAACTCCTCATCTCCATGAAGGACGATGTGGGGCAGATGGAAGCCTTGGCTGACCTCGCCCACTGCCAGGCGACCATCGGTGAATTCGGTGCAGCACGGGACCTGTTCGAACGGTCCCTCGACTTGGCCAAATCCATGGAGATTCTTTCGGGCCAACTTGTGGCCCGATGGGGGCTTGCCGACTTGGCTGAAATCGAGCAAGACTACGAGACGGCCATGCTCGTGCTGTCCGATGCCCTCCACGAGTTCATCGCTGCCAACAGCCCGGCACCCGCACCCTTGCGTCAGCGAATCCACGACCTGACCGAACTCAGGAACCAGCCGGCCGAAGATTCATCCGAATCTTGACGCGCACCATCATTATGAGCCATGGCGCCGTGGACGAACCGGTGCGTGGCCATGGAGCATGACATCTTCTTCTCCATCTCGCAGACGCCCGACGAACACGGGCACATTCCTGATGAGGCCACCATGCTACGGAACTATTTCCAGCAGTTGGCTTGCGCTGATGAACTCGGCTTTGGCGTGGGATGGATCGCTCAGGCCCATCTGTCGACGGAGACGCAGAAATCCAACACCAAGCCGGTGGTCCCACACTGGAAGGGCGAAGTCGGCCTCTGCACGGATTTCCCACAACTGGCGCTCGAGTCGTTCCGGCGAACGACGAACATCGAAATCGGGAGCGCCGTCGTCTCCATCCTCGCCTCAGGCGGCCCCATTGCACAGGCCGAGCGCATGGCCAACCTGCTGAGCCTGCACGGCCTCGATGAAAACGAGCACCGATGCTTGCACGTTGGCTTTTCAGCCGGCCGGTTTGAATTCATGGCGCGTCCCTACGGCGTCGTGCCACGCAACGCCATCGAGGATGCGGCGTGGCCTGCCCTTCGTGGACAAATCTTCATGGAAGCCGCTGAGATTTTCCTTCGTTTACTCCGTGGTGACGTCATCAATTCCGACATGATTCGCTCCACCGTCCTGACACGCGACAACTTCCGAAGCGACGAAGACTGGGCGGCGGTACAGGACGCTGCGGTTGAATTTGAAGCCCTAGACCAGCGACCTGAAGCCATTGAAATCCCCTCTCGCTACGTCTTCGAAGACCTCAAAATCGTCCCGACCGAGTTCAGAAAAGACTTGCTTCGGCTGGTGGCGGGCACCCACGACCCTCGCGCTCAGACCTTCGTCAACACCATCCTGCCCGTCAAGGTGTTCAACCTCTCCATCACCTCGCCAGAGGTCATTGATGCGACCCACGAGCGCATGCGAGAGGTGTACCACGCTGACGGTGGCCAGTGGAAGCGAAGCGACATGCCACGAACCAGTTTCGTGTTTTTGAACGCCGAAGAAGGGCTCACCTCGGAGGAACAATCCAAGGCCGCCCAAGCCGAAGCCGACCAGGCATTGGGCGCCTACTGGAACGCCCTTGAAGGCACCATCGACCCCGACAAGGTCAGCCGTGCAGCCAACAATGCCCTCATCGGGAACGTGGAAGAAGTGGCTCGCCAAATGGTCGAGCGATTCCACCCAGAGGACCGCATCATGGCTTGGTTTGACTTCTTCAATCACGATTCAGACAGGGTGTGTCGAAACATGACCGCCTACATGCAACAGGTCGTCCCCTTGGTCGAATCCATGCTGGAGGACGGTTGAATGGGCATCCACCACGACACGTATTCAGCGGTCCAACCTGGCAAACCGGGTTCGGCCATGTACCCTGATTCACCTCTGGGCGAACAAGTCGAGGGCATCCCTACCGGACGTGAAGTGGCATGGGAACCGCTGGTGGACTACCGGCGCAACGGCGTTTCCGAAACCACCATCCACGGGGCAGTAGCATGGGCGCACGGCGACGAAGTCATCCATTCCTTCGGCGGCAACGTGTTGTGTTATGGCCGCTCGATGATGAAACCCTTCATGCTCAAAGCCTTCACCGAAGAACTCGAGGATTGTTCGTGGGAACAGAAAGCGATTGCCGTGGCCTCCCACAACGGCGACACTGAGCACGTTGCTGCCGCACAATCCCTCCTTTCCGAACCCGAGTGGCCGCTGATGCTCACACCGCTTGATGTACCGCTGATCCAATTTGGTCGTCAAGTCCGCCGCCCTCGCCGCTGGTTCCACACCTGTTCGGGGGAGCATGCAGCCATCCTCCGAGGATGCCGAAAAAAGGGATGGAGACGAGCAGGCTACACCTTGCCCACCCACGAGGTGTTTCACGCCTACATGGAGCAACTTCGCACCTACCTCGGTGAAGCATGGACGCCGCTCCGCATCGCCAAGGACGGTTGTGGCCTGCCCACCGTGTCCAACACCGTAGCGGAGCTGGCACAAATTTACGTTGGACTTGTCCGAGACAAAGACGACGACTGGATTTGGGAAGCCATGGTCCGTCACCCCGACCTGGTGGGCGGCTTCAACCGACTGGACTCAACGATTTTGAAGGCCGGCGAGGGACGCGTCATTGCCAAGGAAGGTGCCGATGGGCTGCTGGGCATGGCCATCGAACACCCTGACTTCCCCAAAGGACTCGGCATCGTGGTGAAAATCGCTCACGGTTGGAATTCCCAAGCCACCTGGTACGTTGCTCGCGCCCTGCTCGGCGTGCTCGGCATCAACCTGCGAAACCCCTACCCGCTGCATCGACAGAAGGCCTTCATCGTGCCGGGCATCGTGCCCGACCACTATGTTGAGGTGCTCGAAACCGTCCCGACGTGGGATGAATGGGACCCCGACCAAGACCGCTGGAATTACGAGCCGGACGTGATGTGATGGACCCGGTGTTCAATTTCATTGACGGCGCCTTCGTTCCCGCCCAAAACGGAACCACCCTCAACACGGTGAATCCGGCGACAGGCGAGGTCATAACCACCCTGCCCAAATCCTCCTCAAGCGACGTTGAGGCAGCGACGGCGGCCGCCCTCCGAGCAGCCCCCGCTTGGGCGGCCACCACCGTGGAGGAGCGCATCGCATGGTTGCACCGAATCGCCGACGCACTGGAAGAGGACCGTGAAACCGTCGCTCAACTCGAGAGCACGGACACGGGCAAACCCATCGCCCTCGCACGCCGTGTTGATGCTGCTCGGTCGGTGGCCAATTTCCGTTTCTTTGCTGAATTCGGGGCACAACACAGCGACCCAACCTTCACCGACCACGGCGCCATCAACCATCTCCATCGCTCGCCCATCGGCTGTGTTGGCCTCATCACACCATGGAACCTTCCGCTTTACCTGCTGTCGTGGAAAGTGGCCCCTGCCCTGCTGATGGGCAACACCATCGTGGCAAAACCCTCGGAGATCACACCGCTAACGGCCAATCACCTCGCCGTGGTGATGCAGCGGATTGGTTTCCCTGACGGCGTGTTCAACCTCGTTCACGGTCTTGGACCCGACGTCGGCCAAGCCATCGTTGAGCATCCCGACATTCGAGGTGTTTCGTTCACCGGTGGCACGGCCACAGGGAAAATCGTCGCAGCCACCGCTGCCCCCATGTTCAAGAAACTCTCCCTTGAATTGGGAGGCAAGAATGCAACCGTCGTGTTGGACGATGCCCCGCTCGACGAGATCATGGACGGCCTGGTGCGGGCATCGTTCACCAACTCGGGGCAAGTGTGTCTTTGTGGCTCCCGAATATTGGTGGACGCCTCCATCTACGCATCGTTCAAATCGAAATTCACCGAAGCCGTCGAACGCATCACGGTGGGCGCCCCAAGCGAAGAGCAGACCAACATGGGTTCGGTGATCTCACACGACCACCGAGACAAGGTGGAGTCGTACATCCGACTCGCTGTTGAAGAGGGCGGGGATGTCCTCACCGGTGGAACCTCTGGCGATGCTCCCGTTGAGGGTGTTTCGCACGCGGGCGCGTTTTTGCGCCCAACCGTCATCGAAGGCCTGAGCCACACCTCTCGCACGGCCACTGAGGAAATTTTCGGGCCCGTGGTGACGCTCCATCCCTTCAACACCGAGGACGAAGCCGTTGAGATGGCCAACGCCACAGAGTACGGGCTGGCCGGCTCGGTTTGGACGGCGGACACCGAGCGTGGTCATCGCTTCGCCCAGCGACTTGACACCGGCATTGTGTGGGTGAACACCTGGCTCAACCGAGACCTGCGAACGCCCTTCGGCGGTGTCAAGCAGTCCGGTGTTGGCCGAGAAGGCGGCGCATGGTCGGTGAATTTCTTTTCGGAATTGACGAACATTTGCGTTCAGCAACCATGAGAACACATGTTCAAATGCTTCCCTGAAGACCTCCAACCATGGACGAGGAACCACTGCCGCTCTTCGTCTTGCCCATGGTGCTGTTTCCTGGCGAGCAGCAAGAATTGCGTGTGTTTGAGCCACGCTACCGGCAGATGCTCGACACCTGCATCCTCGACGAGCGCCCCTTCGGCCTGGTGATGAACGACCCGTTCGAGCCGACCAACGGTTGGGACGGTCCACGTCGACACGGATGCGAAGCGATCATCCAAACGCATGAAACACGAGGCGTCAACCACTTCATCACCATCACCGGCGGTCGCCGCTTTTTCGTTGAAGAAATCATTGAACCCGCCCTGCCACCGTTTTCCGACCCTGCCATGGCGAGCCTCATCGAGGACGGGGTGGCGCCTGACATTGAAACGCTCCTCGACCACCTCCCCGACGACGCAGAACACAGCCGACTCTACATCTCGGCCAAGGTGCGCTACCTCGACGAAACAGGAAAACTCGACGAAGAGGACCAAGCCTTCCTTCAGACCTTGACCCGGAACGTGGTTGTACGAGCTGGCCGTGGTTTGAATGTGGACGCCGACATCTTGAATCAGTGGGTGACCTCCATCTGTGAAGAACAAATCAACGCCGACAAGGGCTCCATTTACAACATCGCAGCCCTGTGCTTGAACGATTTGGAGGCGCGGCAGCAACTGCTCGCTTGTTCCACGGCTGGTGAAGCCATTCTCGAACTGAGAAACCACGTTCACGGGTTCGCCAACGAAGAAGAATGACCGCAGGCGACGCGTTCAAAACACCGAGGGCGGTGGCAAATGCATGTCCGTCTACAGTGAAGCACGGAAAGTCACCACGCACACGCTTCAGGAAATGATGCGAGCAGGTGAAAAAATCACCATGCTCACCGCTTACGACTACTCCCTTGCCCGCCTGGTCGACCAAGCCGGCGTCGATGTCATCCTCGTGGGTGATTCCGCCTCCAACGTGATGGCCGGTCAGGTGACCACCGTTCCGATGACCCTGGACCACATGATCTACCACGCCCAGTGCGTTGAGCGAGCCGTTGACCGCGCCCTGCTCGTGGTCGACATGCCCTTTGGAACCTACCAGGGGAACTCACGCCAAGCGCTTGAGTCCGCCATTCGAATCATGAAGGAATCCAGCGGCCACGCTGTCAAATTGGAAGGCGGGGCTGAAATCGTGGAGTCCATTCAACGCATCTTGACGGCAGGCATCCCTGTGATGGGGCACTTGGGTCTAACCCCGCAATCCATCTACAAATTCGGCACCTACTCGGTTCGGGCGAAAGAAGACGAGGAGGCGGAGAAGCTCATCGCTGATGCGAAAATCCTCGAAGAAGCCGGCTGCTTCGCCATCGTGCTCGAAAAAATCCCACGCGAACTTGCCAGGCGAGTGTCCGAGGAGCTCAGCATTCCCACCATCGGCATCGGAGCAGGACCGGATGTTGACGGCCAGGTGCTCGTCCTTCACGACCTGTTGGGCATCACCATGGACTTCTCGCCACGTTTCCTGCGCCGCTACCTCAACCTCGCCGAAGAGATCGACGGTGCCATCAAGTCCTATTGCAGCGACGTTCGCTCGGGCGATTTCCCCAACAACGAGGAATCGTACACGTCGTGATCAGGCCATCATGCTGAAGTAGAGCAGCGACCCACCAAGGGCGCCAATGTTGACGCCCATGGTGTGCCAAATAGCCAGCCGAAACGGCGGGAGATGGAAACGCCACCACGACGTGCTGACCCAAATCCATACCACCACGGTGACGTAGCCACCGCAAACAAAACCACCAAACCCGGTCGACCAAATCAGCATCAACGGGAAGGCGAGCACCGCAGCACCAGCAAGGTACTCTTTCCAGCGGCCTTGCGGATGGTTGGTGAGCAGGCGATGAAGGAGGGGGGCAAACAGCAGCATGAGGAGCAGCCCACCTTGCGGTGGGTTCGGCATGCCGTAGGAAAGGTGAGGCATGGCAAGAGCCTCCCACAGTGCACCTGCACCCATACCAAAGGCGGTGGGCGCCATCACGTTGTCGAAGGTCTCACGCCAGGTTGCCGAGCGAGGAGGCAGGGCCTCCACCTGAAGGGACGTTGTATCCTCGGTGGACGCCTCCATGGGTTGCCCTCACCGCAGGTCGTTTATGACCCCTCGTCCACCGAAACCGGCGAAAGATGCCGATGGTGAATTAAACCTCGCCGGCCTGCCTTGGGCCATGGGCAAAGGTCGCATCGTGGCTGGTTGCATCGCTCCCCATCCACCTCACTTGGTCTACGCGGAAAACCCGCCCCAAAACGAACCGGTGGCCGAGGGCGGTTGGGAGCAACTGCGTTGGGGGTACGAACGGCTTCGAGCCTCGCTGGCTGACAAGGACTACGATGCCATCGTGTTGCTCTCCCCCCACTGGCAAACCTACGTCGGGACCCACTTCCTCGGCCTGTCTCATTTCGAGGGCCTCTCCGTCGACCCCATTTTCCCGAACCTCTTCCGCTACCACTACGACATGAACGTGGACGTTGACCTCGCCAAGGCGATTCATGACGAGGCCGAAGCCGCCGGGCTTCCCGTGAAGATGATGGAAAACCCGGACTTCCGTGTTGACTACGGTACCATCACCACCGGCCACCTGTTCAACCCCGACTGGGACAAACCGTTGGTGGTCATTTCCAGCAATCGCTCAACGGCCTATTATTCCGTTGAAGTCATGCAGGAAATCATGATTGAGCTCGGAAAGGTCACACGGCGAGCCATTGAAGCCTCGGGAAAAAAGGTGGTCGTTCTGGCCAGCAACTCGCTTTCTCACCGGCACTTCACGACCGAATCCGAGATGCCCGAGGACATGAGCAAAGAGCACATCACGAGCCATGCCATGCACCTGTGGGACATGCGGATGATCGACTACATGCGGAGCGGACAGGCGCAACGCATTCTCGATGAAATGCCCGAGTTCACCGAACAAGCCATCGCCGAAAGCGATGGAGGCGGGCTTTCGTGGTTGCTGTCCACCCTTGACGTACCCGACTACCCGGCCATCCTGCACGGCTACGGCACCATCATCGGGACTGGAAATGCGGTGGTTGAATGGCCCTGCTATGCACATGAGGAGGAACAGGCATGAGCGAAGGTGGCGTGGTTGCCTCGTTCGTGGTCCCTGTCCACCCACACACGGTGCTCGCGCCCGACATGAACCCCGGATGGCGAGCGCTCCGTGATGCCTACGACGAGGCTGCACAAACCATTCGCGACCTTGAGGCGGATTTGCTCATCATCTATTCAACGACGTGGCCCTCCATCATCGGCCATCAAATCCAAGCCGACCCCAACCCCGAGTGGGTGATGGTCGACCACGACTTCCACGATTTGGGTTCCATTCCGTATTCCTTCAACATCGATGCTGAATTCGCTCACGCATGGGACGACGCCAACCGAAACCGAGGACTCCAAAGCCGATGTGTCAACTACAAGGGATTCCCCATCGATGTCGGCTCCGTCGTCGCCTTGACGCTGCTCAACCCGGACAACACCATCCCTGCCGTCATCGTGTCCTCCAACATGTACGCCAACCGAAGCGAAACCACCGTCCTGGCAAAATCATGCTTGGACGTGATCAATGCCCAAGGTCGACGAGCAGTCGCCATCACGGCCATGTCGCTCTCCAACCGCATGTTCACGGATTTCATCGAACCCGCTGAGGACAAGATCCACTCGCTCAAAGGACGACGAATGGAACCGGAAGATTTTGGAATTCCTTGAAGAAGGCCGGCTCGAAGATGTTGGCCAGTTATCTCGAACGATTCACCAGCAAATTCGCGTCCAAAAGTCGTGGCGTTCAAGCCCATGTGGTGGCTCTCGGCCATGACCGGAAACCGCAACGACTTGACCGGCAAGGTCCTGGCCTACGAGGCCATTCACGGTGCAGGCGGTGCCGTGGTCCACGTCGACCCCACCTCCACAGGTGTGGGCGACAAAGAATACGACGAAGACGACGTTGAGTACTTCCACGGCGAACGTGGTGTGTTGGACACCGGCACGGAAGCCGATGAGAACATCGAACATGGCGACCACGGTGTGGCTGCCGCAGAGAGCTCGGACCGCTCCACCCCCGAGACCAACGGACCGGAGCTCTGGGACCCCACCGAGGCCGAAGTTCGGTGAACACCACAGCGGCTCCCAAGCCGGTGGGCGCCTACCCTCACGCTCGGCGGGTTGGCGACATGCTCTACCTCTCGGGGGTTGGACCCCGTCAACCCGGTACCAACGCGATTCCAGGCGGCCCGATTCACGATGAGAACGGAGAGCCGCTTGACTACGACATCAAAGCGCAGACCCACGCCGTGGTGGAAAACGTACGGCGAATCGTTGAAGAAGCCGGGGCTCGATTTGACCAAGTGGTTGACGTCACGACCTTCCTCGTCGACATGAAGCGCGATTTTGCTGGCTACAACGAGGTGTGGGCCGAGACGCTGGGGCAGGTGGGACCCACCCGAACCACCCTGGCCATCGATGCGCTTCCAACGCCCATTGCCGTCGAGATGAAGGTCATTGTGCATTTGGCAGAATAGTTCCGGAATCCGGCGATGTGCGGCCATAATCGGACAAGAGTTCAAGGACAACCTTCCCTTAGGAGGGGATACAAGCCAAACGCTTGCTGGAATTCGGGGAATTTTCATGGGCGCTGAAAAAACCGTTGAAATGGCCCGCACCATCGGACTCAAGACACTGGTCATTCTTTCATTGTCGTCGATGTTGGGATCTGGTATTTTCCTCCTCCCCGCCTTTGCCCACGAAGTGGCAGGGCCCGGGATGTGGTTCGCCTTCATTCTGGCCGGCAGCGTGGTGATTGCCAGCGCCTACTCAAAGGCTGAATTGGCTAGTGCCATGCCGCAATCCGGAGGGTTCTACGTCTATGCCGAGCGCACGTACGGCTACCTCGTTGGTACCATCAGCGGACTGGGTTTGTTTGCCTCATTTATGCTCAAATCTGCCTTCGCCCTCGTTGGATTCGCAGCCTACATGAAAGTGGTCTCGACCATTACGGCATCGACAATGTCAATGCGAACGCCATTGCGATGGTGCTTCTTGTGTTCATTCTGCTCGTGAACCTGACCGGTGTGAAGGCCATCAAAAAAGTGCAAATCCCCATCGTTACGGGCGCCATGGCCATGGTCGTTGTGTTGTGCATCATGGCCTTGTTCTCCTCTGACCTGGACCTCGGCCGACCCGTCGAAAACTTCCAACCCGTCAGTTTGAGCATGGGCACGGCAGCCGCTCTCGTGTTCGTCGCTTATTCCGGCGCCATCAAAGTCGGAGCCATCGGTGGCGAAGTGATGGACCCAGAAACCAACCTCCCACGCGGCATGATTCAATCCCTTGTAATCGCCACCCTCCTCTACGCTGTCGTGGCCTACATCATGGCCGCCGTTATGGACCCAGGAGCGTTCATGACCGGAACCCCGCCCCATGCCGTTGAAAACCCCATCTCGGTCTTTGCCGACTCGGTTGCGGGCACGACCGTGGTGCTGATCGCTTCGCTGGTCGCCATCATCGCCATGGCCTCCATGGCCTTGGCTGGCGTTCTCTCGTCCTCACGGTTCCTCTATGCCATGGCCAAGGACGGCGTGCTCCCTTCCGCTCTCGGTGAACTCAACGAGCGATACAAGACACCGCACTGGCCCATTTTGCTCACCGGTCTGCTGATGGCCATCTCCATCTATTCCTTTGACGTACACGTCATTGCAGAATTGGCCTCTGGATTCATTCTCATGGTGTTCATCGTGCTCAACTTGACGGTCGTCGTGCTCCGTGGTGCGGCCCCAAAACACGAGTGGAACCCTGCCTACCGGTCCCCATTGTACCCGCTGCCTCAGATCTACGGCACCGTAGCGGGCATCTTCATGCTGGTGTTGATGGGGAAGAAAGCCCTGTTTGGCGGAGGCGGCGCCGTCCTCCTTGGCCTCATCGCATGGTATGCCTACGGGCAGCGAAACGTCAAGCCTCGGGAAGGCACCACGCCCCTGAATGCCTTCCTCAGCCGAGACGGCAGTGACGTCAACGACGACAATTGATGCTGCTCACCATACAGAGAGAGAACACCGAACGTTCAAGCGAGGATCAGCCGGAGGTTCTCCAAACTTCGAAGTTCTGCGAAGTAAATTTGCTCAATGGCGTCGTACATCTCCTGATCGCCGACCTCCTCGAGCAACTGAATGATGCCAGCATACACCTCGGCGGCCTTGGTCTCGGTTTCAAGGGAGCGTTCCAGCATGGCCTTGTAATCGGTGGTGTGCACGATGGGGTGAGCGTTACGCTCTGTGACAGGCACGCCGCCGAGTTTCACAACGGCCCGACGAACCACGTCAGCGTGGGCCAAGGATTCCGTGGCCTCTTCGTTGAACATTGGGTCGAGTTGGAGTAGATGGATTACCTGAACGTTGTCTGCGTAGTGCGCGTACATTGTCATGGCGAGGAGTTCCCAACCCAAGGCTTCGTTGAGGCGGTCGACGAGGTCAGCGGTGCTCATGGACCTAGAGAATGCCCTCTCCAATTTGAATCCCCGCATTGGTTGTTCAGCAGTTACTCATGCCGTATCCATTCACCTTCGGGCGTCACTTCCCAGTATTGCAATTCCTCGGAGACATCGACGTACCAGCCAGTTTGTCCTTGCGTGGTGGACGGTGTGGCCTGCATGACCCCTAACTTGCCGGCCTCTTCTGCCAAGGCCTTCATGGATTCCAGTGTTAAGCCATGCCGTTCGTGGAGCGGCGTGTCGTCTTGAACGGCGCTGCCAGTGATTTCATCCTCTTCATCGTGCTCATCCCCGTCGTCAAAGGCATCTTCCAACCATTCTTCTTCCGAAACCTCAGCGGCCTTTCGGGTCAGGGTGATAAGGACAGCAAGCAACAGGAACAGAAGCACCGCCGCCATGGTCATCGCCGTGTTCGTCGAACCAACCGCGCCACCCAACAACACTTCATCGACGTCGTAGAAGGTTTGAGCGAGCAAACCGCTCCAACGGACGGTGCACGAACGGTCCGTACCGCCGTTTTCAACGTCAACTTCCCATGTTCCGTTGGTGACAAACGAAGCGGGGCCGGCCGTGCAAGAAACGCTGGTGTTCGCCTTTGGAATGGACAGCGTGTTGCCGTAAACATCGGTGGCAAAGGCGTTGAGCAACACCACGTCGCCTTCAGCGATGCCGTCCCGGCTCATGGTCGCCTGTATCCGAACCGGTGAGCCGGCCTCGATGGTCAACGGGATGGTGTGGACCGCTCCCTCGTCCTCAAGCACGAGCTCGTAGGTGCCAACCTGCTTTCCGGTAAATTGCCAGTAGCCAAGGCCGGTCGGTGAGGCCTCGAGTTCGCCCAGTGATGTGTTGAGCGAGGAGGTGACGGAAGTTGATTCTGCAATGTTGCCGTGCACATCAACCACCTGAATGAACAGATCATGGGGCTGTCCGGCGTTCACCACGAGACCTTCGTCGGCATCGGTGATGAGACCGTGAGCGTTGCCGGCCACAACGGTCAACCGCACCGTCGCAAACACACCATCAGCGTTGACACGGAGTTCGTGCCCGCCAACGCTGGTGGCGGTCCATCGGCCGTCGTTCAGCAACATCTCAAGCGTGATGTCGTCGCCGTTCAACGTCCAATTCAGCGCAACGGGTTCGAGTTCGTTGCCGTACGCATCGAAGAACATGGGGTTGAGGTCCAGCAAACCGTCAGCCGGTACTCGGCTTCCTTCACCTTCGAGCTCGATGAAGGCCAGTCGACCTGGATGAACATCGAAGGAAACATCCGCCGTGAACATGGCGCCCGTCGTGTTGTCAAACCAACTTCCGTCAAATTTCCATGAGCGGGCAGACTGGGCTTGAATCAGCGAGTACGCTTCATCGTCCGTGAGTTCATCCGCAGCGCCCATGCCCATGGTGATGTTGCCGCTTACCACCCAACGGTTGCCTTTGACATCCTCAGCGAGCAGTTGCAGCACAACCTGCTCCCCAGCAGCGGGTTGCGGGGGTTCGAGTTCGAAGGCGAGGTCAATGGCTCGTCCGTGCATGACATTGAGTTCAAGCATGGTTGACACCGTTCCGTCCATGCCCGTGATGGTGGCTTGACCGACGGCGGAGGGGTTCCAGTACACTCGGCCCTCGTCATCAACGGAAAGCCCCCCTGATGATGCCGCAAGGGCGTGAATGGAGGGGGAAACAAATCCGATGTAGCCGTTCACGTCTCTACGCTCGAAAACCAACTCGTACGATTCACCCGCCATGTAGGTCTCGGGTTCATTTGCCACCATGAGCGTGGACGCCACAGCGTCGCCGGGAATCACCTGCAACGTACCGCTGCCCGTGATGTTGCCAGAGGACACGGTGATGAGCCATTTCCCCGTGTTGGTCGCCAAGTATTCACCCTGCGCATTGAACGAGCCGTTTTCGGCGAACCATGCCAGGGGTCCGACCGTGGACAGGGGCATTTCATAGCCGTTGATGTCGACCAGACGGGGGGTGATGGTTTGGAGGGTGCCGGCTCGAACCAACAGCGGTTGCTCAAACACAAAGGCGTGTGGCGCACCTGCCGTGACGGTGATGGTGGCTCGTGCCTCCAGTTGATTGAATCGTACCCGTGCCGAAACATCGCCGAGTTGTTCAGCCGTCCACGTGGGCTCGCCGAGCCCGGCATAGGCGCCATCGATGTCCCACACCATGGTGGCTGGACCGGGCATACGATTGCCGCGCCCGTCCAAGACATCCGCCGTGAGGGTCGTGGGCTCGAGGACACCGAGGGTCAACCGAGTGATTTCAATGGACGTGGGAACACCCGCTTCGACACTGACGTTGTGGCGGGCGACCAGGCCGTTGTGTTCGGCGGTGATTTCCACCACACCGGCCGACCACGGGTAAAACAATCCGTCATCCGAAATGCTGCCGTTGCTCGCCGACCAGTGAATGTCGCCCGCCAAGACGTTGTTGACAGGGTCGTAGATGATGGCCTCAAACGCGACCACCTCGTCGGCTGAGACCGACGTCGGGGGTGAATCGATGACCACACGGTCGGGCGTTCCCGAGCGCATCGCAGTGGGCGCATCCTCCAGCATCAACGGCGCATGGACGGACAAGGCACCCAACACGACCAACGCAGCCAATGCAACGCAGGCCTTTGGAAAGGTCACCTTACCACACCCTCACTCGTTGTACTCTTGCCACTCTTCCTCGCCGGCCAGACGGAACCACCAGGTTCCCTCTTCATCTTCCCACCATTCCGTGCCGTCTTCATCGACACTGGTCTCGATCTCGGCTTCCGCTTCAGTTTCCTCAACAGGGGCCGCTTCGGTCGGTGGGCCGCTGGGGCCGGGGGCTGCTTGGACCGGGCGCTGGACCTTGGACCGGGCGCTGGACCTGTTGGACCTGGCGCAGGGCCACTTGGACCGGGTGCGGGGCCTGTGGGGCCGGAGGGGCCGTCGTCATCCTCGTCGTCGTCATCCTCGTCATACCAATCATCGCTGCTGCCGTTGCGCATGAACATCACGAGAAGACCGAGGAGAACCACGGCAACTATGGCCAGCAAACCTGCACCCACGTAGTAGAGGGTTCCGCCGGCCTCGAAGAAGCCGGCGAGGTTGCCCTCAACGTTGATCTCAGCATTGACACGAACCGCGCCAACGCTCACCGTGATGGTCTGTGGGCCATCGTCGAGGGTCGTGATGGTCCAGAGTTCAGAGGAGGTCATCATGGCGGTTCCACGTCCCGTGGATTCAACCTGAATGCTACCGGGCACGGGGATTTCGTTGTCAAAGGCGTCAAAAGCTCGGATGCTGACATCCAAACTCTCCAGCTGCTCGACGGTATCGGCGGTGAGGTTCACCTCCAATCGTGCGACGATGCTTTGGGCCGAGACCGTAATTTCGGTCGTGGAGACCGCCCCGCCAACAGCGTACTGCAAGGTGTGAACACCGGCCACTTCTGCGTCGTAGGTGTAGGTGCCTTCGGACGTCGTGATCACGCTGAGGGTTGGAACGGATTGACCGTCCTCGGTCCACTCAACATTCTGCGGGAACTGGTTACCATCGGCGTCGGTTCCGGTCACCTGAATGTCAACACGGTCGCCGGCCGTCGGGGTGCTCAACGACACATCAGCGCTGACGGTCACGGCTTCACCGTGAACCACCGTGATGGTGATGCTGTCGCTGACGTTGAAGCCAGTGCCGCTGACCTGGTAGGCCTCGATGCGCCATTCGCCGACCATCGTGGCTTCCCATCGCATGCCGTCCAGCAGGAGTTGGGTCGTGATGTCCGTGGTGTCGCCGGTTGCAACGTTGACTTCGACCCAGGTCAATCCGTCGGAGGTGATGCGGTTGTTGTCGGCGTCATACAGGTCCGAAAGGAAGTCGACGGCGTAATCCGATGTCAGTTCAAAGACCGCACCGGTGCTTCGGTCCGGGTCATTGGCCGTGCCTTCGATGCTCACCGTGTGCAAGAATCCGTGATCGACGGTCATGTTGATGCTCACGGCATGAACGGTGGTACCGTCGTCGTACGTGGCCGTCATGGTGTAGGGGTCCTCGCTGGCGAAGTACGGCGTGAAGGTGGTCGTATCACCCGTGAGCACCTCGAGGAAGTTCGAGGAATCGCCCATCGTGGGGTGGTCAAGGGTCCAATCCACCACAATGGCCCACTGGTTGCCCTTGGCATCGATGGCGAACACATCGGCATCGAGCGTGTCATCGGCGGTCAACTCGAAGTGCGCCCACGTTGAGTCAACGTCGTCCACTTCGATGCGCAGGGTCTGAATCTTCCCCTTGGCCACGTCGATGGTGATCTGCGTCAGGGTCGTTTCATACCGGGCCTCGAGGATCTTCGCACCGGTCTTGACGGGGTCCCAGATGGCAGGAGCACCCGGAGTGAGTTGACCGTCGGAGGTCTTCGTCCAGTTGTCGGCGGGGAGCACCACCGCCAAACGGTTGCCTCGGACGTCAACCCGCGTGGTGTTGATGTAGACTCGGTCATCGGCGGTGATGGAGGTCGCTGAAGCGTTCAATTCGAGATAATCGATGGCGCCGTGGCCGACGGTGATGTTCATCTCAGCCGCCACACCGGAGACTGAACTCACACCCAACGTCCAAACGCCGACGTGGTCGGGGAAGTACTGCTCGTTGATTTCCGAGTAGTTGCCGTTGGTGGTGGTCCAGGTGAGGTTGCCCGCCTCGCTGAGGGCGAGTGCATTTCCGAACTGGTCGTACAACTCAAGGGTGATGTCGCACCAGACGCCGGCAGGCACGGTGCCTTCGCAGCCACTCATCACGAAGGAGGAGGGCGCACCCGGCAGGACGGTGACGTCAACGGTCACTTGTTGACCACTCGCAGGATGAGACACCGTAATGGTGTGAGAACCAGCGGCGTAGGGCATGAAGGTCGTGCCCATCATGGTCCCGTTGGACGGCGTGATGTCAATCGTTTGACCCGTGAGGAAATTGCCGTGCTGGTCAGCCATCTGAGCGTTGATGGTCAAGGTGTCATCGGCCGTGATGGTCGCCGTCAAGGGCGTCACGATGAGGTCGACGGGAGCACCGGGCGTGACCGTGATGTTCTGTGAACCGCACACGAGGCCGAAGCACGAGGTGATGGTCGTCACACCGGCGTTGGTCGGCGTGAACAGCCCGTTGCTACCGATGCTACCGGAGGTGGACGACCATGTCATAGGCGGAGCTTGAACCATGGATTGGTGGTCGTACGCCACGGAGTTGAAGTTCACTGCGGAGTCTGCGTCGGTGGTCGGTGTGCCAGACGGGCTGATGGCCACGCTCGTGATGTTCGTGGTGTTGAATTGCACTTGAGGTCGGAAATTGACGTTGGTGGCTGAGCCTGAATAAAACGAGGCATGAGCGTAGCCGTTGTTCGGCGTCGCAATGATCACCCATGCTTGTTCGCTGGTGATGGTCATGCCCGGCGTACTGACATCAAACCAAATCCAACCCGTGGTGTCAACGTTGACAACGGTCGTGGACACGGCATCGCCGTAATCCACGCCCGCTTGCATACCTGGTGCACCCCACGTGCCACCAGCGGTGGTACCGTTCCAAGTGGCCGAGGCTGCACCCCAATTGGTGCTGGTGATGGGGTGGACGTTGAAGGACACCGAGGTCGCACCCTGGACCGACGTCCATGATTCGACGTAGAGACCAAGCGAAGCCGAGTGGACCTGTTGGTACTGAGCAAACGGCACCTGAGCAGCGTTCAACGCCATGTTGATGCGGCATTCATCGCCCCACAGTGTCCCACAGTAGGTACCTGCGCTGATGGTCGGCTCGCCGGCAAAGTTGGTGTCGGCGTACTCGCTGTAAACGGCCGTGTCCTGCACGTTGGTGTGGCCAAAGGCGGCGATCTCACTGCCGGTTTGGAACATGTAGGTGAAGGTGTAGTCGTTGTTGTAGGTGTGGTCGGGATCGCCGACGGCAAAGCTCCATCGCGAAGAGGAAGGCCCTGGAATGGACTGGTTCACACCTTGCACCCACCAGGAGAAGAGTTGCCCTTCCGTGAGGTTGTCTGCGAAGCGGAAGGTGGTGTTCGTGATTTCTGAATCCTCCCACGAGCGGAATTTGTAGACGCCGCTCTCGTTGGCGATGGTGACGATGTAGCCCGTCGCACCGCTCACGGGCGTCCATGTCAGGGCCGGTTGGGTCGAAGGCGTCAGCAGGCCGTCGTTCTCGGCGTACAGCACCTGACCGTCAGCCGGGGAGGTCAAGGTGGGTTGTGCAGGCGGGACGACGCCGTTCACGTTGTCCACGTAGTCCAGGACAAGATGCGGATGGTAGGAGGCATCAGAGTATTCCGAGGAATAGAAACTGTGAGACGAGCCGGTGCTACCGATCATGGCGAGTTTGAAGGTCATCGTGGTGTTACCGTTCGCAATGTTGGCCTGAGCAAGGCTGGTCAAATCCCACTCCATCCAACCGAAGGGGTTGTTCAGCGTGAGGGTCGATCGGGTAATTTCACTGGTGGAACACGTCGGTGCCGTCGCCCAAACGACGCTTGATTCCGTGAAGCCACTGCACGGGTAGGCCGCAATCGTGGTTGACGAGGTACCCGAAACGCCAGGCTGGTACATCCGGAGCATCATCTGCGTCGGCGTCATAGCGGACGGCCACGGGATGTTGCTGAGGTCAAACTCCATCAAAATACTGCTCTGACCCGTGCCCAAACTGTTGACGCCGAGCACCATGGTGTTGGAAGAACCACGGTTCACCGTAGCATTGGAGTCGATCTCAACATCCTCGACCATGGGCAAGAGGCCAGTGGTTTCGAAAATCGATCCTCGGGACAAATTGACGGTGTGATTCCCGTTTCCGTCGTCGCTGCCCTGGTCGTTGGGGACGCGGTACTTGTTGATCGAGGACCATTCACCGATTCGTTCGCCCTGATCGGCACGAATACGCCAATACTGCCAATAATCACCCTTCCCCAATTCGCCACTGTTCACCGTATTGTTGGCAAGGTCGATCGTTATGTTGTCGTAAAGACCTGCGAGAATATCGTTTGAATTGTAGCAGGTTGTCTCCTCTTCGTCCAGGAAGAGGGGGTCATTGCTGGCACAAGCGAGGAATTGAGTTTCGTTCGAGTACGAGGTTGTCCACGAGAAATCGCTGTTGTTCAAACCGGATGGACGGGGTTGTGAAGTGTTCCACAAGGTGCTTCCATCCGCAGGTAGGAGACCGGTTGGAGACGACGGCGTCCAAGCGGTACTGGTCCGATAGGTCAGGTTGAGGCGTGGACGAACATCGATGTTGGTGGCTTCACTTGACGCAAATTGAACACGGCCGTTGACGCCGTTGGCTCGCTCCACAGGGAAGAGGACAACGTCGAGTTCAGCCATGTTGTTGGCCAGGGCGTGTTGAACCAGCGCCGTCACGTTGAACGCCGCAGTGCCGGTGCTGTTGACCCACTGGGCCGGATTGAACGGAACGTCATAATCATCCCCTGAGTACCCACCCGTGGACGCCCACGTGGAATTGTTTCCAGCAGGGTAGGCGAACACAGAGGCCTCTGTCCAAGCCGAGGTGGTCTCACCGACGGCGACAAAGGTATTTTGATACACGTTGGTGGCCGTAAATTCAAGGCTGGCGTTCACCACTTCGTAGGTTCCTGGCATGGGCAGCGAACTGAAATCCATGTTGACCAGGGACATCGAACGGAGGTTGGGGTTGCTCGTCGACACTTCGCTTCGGCCCACAAAGAGGCTGGACGAAGAGCCGCGGTTGGCGTAGATGTTGCCGGTGTCGAGGAAGGTGTCGTCCGAAACCGTCGGATAGGCAGTGGACGGGATAATGGACCCTTCCTGGATGGACAGCGTGGCGTGGGTGCTGTTGATCTCCTCACCGACATCGTTGGGGAGGTAGAAGATGGTCGACGTGCTTCGTGGGCCCAGCATGCCGTTGTTCATCGGCTGAACCATCCAGCGAATCTCCTGAGCAAAGGTCAGGTCCTGAGGAGGCGTGAACGTCAAGTTGGTGGTGTCAAAGGCGGCGGGCGTGGTTCGTGAATCGTAGGTGTAGAGCCCGGCCATGTCGTTGTTGGCATCGGCTTGGATGAACACACGCCATCCTGTGGCCGTGGTCGACCCGCTGTAGGTCCACGAGAACGTGGGCGAGCGGTCCGCCTGAAGGGCGTGGGAAGCGGTGTCCCACACGATGGAACCGTTGGTGGGTCCTGCATTCACGCCGCTGACGGTTGGGGTGGCGACGGTGCCGTCTTCCCACGTGAGGGTGAGGTACGGCCGTTCACTGGCACTGCCTTCGGTCGACGTGAACGTGATGTCGTCCGTGGTTTGACTCGAGGTGTAGACCATCAACGAAACGTGGTTTTGGCCAGCCGCCAACGCAGCCTGCACGGCTTCCGTCACGTCAAAGTCCATCCAGTCGTCTTGGACACTGGCGACGAGGTCGACGTAGCCACCAATGTCCGTTCCAATGGCACGGCCGCCACGCTGAGCCCCGCGTTGGTGCCGTCGTAGGTCGTGGCGTTGGCAGACGTGGTCCAGGGTTGCAAGACGGGACGAATGGCCACGGGCTCGTCCTCAACCGACCCGTATTCGGCAAAAAGACTCAATTCGGCACCGGTCACACGAGCACCGCTCGGTTGAGGCACTTCGCTGAGCGGAATTCGAATCAGCGCCGCCGCTTGGTAGCCGCTGGAGGTTTCACCCACGACCAGCGTGGTGGAATTCTCTTGGGTGTTATCGGAACCTGAACCGTTCTCAACGACGTAGGTGTCCACCAAATGGGGCGTGTTCAGGTGAGGCAAAGCGCCGTGGTGGCGCAGCTCAACCGAGGCCTTGGTGGCGTTGTACACAACGGTGTTGAGGTCGGGGAGTTGGAAGTGGTAAACGTTGGACCAGTTGCCGATTTGGTTGGTGGCCGAAACGGCGCGAACTCGCCAGTACCAGGTGTTGCCCTCATCAAGGTCAGACTGGAGCGTGAAGGAGGTGTTGGTGACGTCGAACCCTGCATCGTTCCACGAGGTGTAGGTGAGGCTGTTCACCGATGAGAAGTCGGCTTGGGTGTCCAGTTGAACGATGTAGCCAGCGAGCGCCATGGTCCCGCCGAAGTTCCAATCCAATTCGGGCTGACTCACGGGCGTCAAATCCACGCCGGTACCGATGGACCACGAGCCGTTGAGCGGCAGTGCAGGAACCGGATTGGACGGGAGGGCGTCGGAGCCAGGGACATAGACAAAGGAGAGTTCAGGTCGGCTGGACATCGAGTCCTCGGCCGTGCTGAAGTAGGCCGTTCGTGCGCCGCCTGAACCTGCGCCGAGCATGCCGGCGATGAAGTCCACTCGGCGGTCTTCACGCATGGCGTTCTGCACCGCCAGGGTCACGTTCCATTCCACCGAATCACCTTCGGAGAACGAGGAGCCGACCGAGACACTGTCGAGCAACGAACCACGCTCAGCACCCTTGGCGCCGGCCGTGGCCCACGAGTTGGAGCCGTCGTAGCTGGACCAGGTGGCGTCCTCAGCACTCCAGTCGTTCTGGTTGCTTTCCCAAACACCGATGGTTGGGGTCCCAAACGTCGTCGAGGTCAGCGACATGCGAAGATGAGCCGACTGGACCGCATAGCCGTCGGGCAGGAGGTTGGACACCAAGTTGCAACCCAGAAGGGCCGTGATCTCGCCGCCGAAGGGGCTGTAATCGATGGTCATCTCCGAATCGCCGTCGTAGTTGTCGTTGGGTGCAGCACTGTCGATGTAGGTATCCATGCACTCGGGGTATTGGTTGTCCTGCGAGCCGTTGCCGTGTTTCAAGTTGAATTCGTAGCGGTCCCCGCCCAGCCAAATGCTCTCGAGGGAGGAGACGAGGAAGCTCGAACTGATCCACTCACCGTAGTGGCTGTCACTGTCCACGGTGGCCATGCGCCAGAAGTACATGTTCCCCACCTCGAGGGTGTTGGATCCGGTCATGGCCAGCGTGCCGTCGCTTGGGCTGAAGTCGTTGTCGACACGGGTGTCAACGCGCATCTGTCGAAGTCGGAAATCCTCATCCGTGGCGAGTTCGAAGATGATGTCATCCCCGGTGGCAGGCTGGGACCAGTTCAGCGAAGGCTGGGTGTTCCCGGAAAGATTGTCACCGGTTTGGTTCCACACGGCGAGACCTTCAGCAGGTGCGGTGAGGTTCACCGAGGCAGGCGGAGTCCCGCTGCCCCATTCGTAGGTGATGGAAAACGAGGGAGTATCGCTCGGGTTGGCGGCCTCTGCCGAGTGGAAGAAGATGCCTTCGTTGTTGGTGTAAGATTCGTACTTTCCACGCACGGCCATCATCAGGTCAAGGGGTGCCTCATCGCCACCGTCAAGGTAGTTCTGAACGGCGTGGTCGAGGTCAAACGTGAAACTGCTGCTGGTTTGGTTCCCGTCCGCCAGCGCAACGGCAGCGGTGCCGTTTGAACGGCCACCGTCGTACCACTGGACACCACCTGCTGACATCTGGTTCCATGTGATGTCCTCCTCTGCCCAAAGACCGGATTCTTCCATGCCGTGGACCGAAATCACCGGGTCGCCGCTGTAGGAGGAGCGCGTGAGTTTGAGTTCAGCGTTCACGATGGTGAGGTTGTCGTGGAGGCCGAGTTGATTGAGTGAGGTTCGGAAGTGGATCAAGCGCTCCTTGCTCGACGTCATGCTGGATTCGACCAGAGCATCAGCGCCGTAGTTGTAGGTCTTCCTGGTTTCGTTGACGAAGGTGTCCTGCAGGAAATCATGCTCGAGGCCGGTGTCGGTTGGCCCGAGCGTCATGGTGGCCGTGCCATCGCCGTTGTCAACCACGTTCAGGTTGGGCAGGAGGAAACTGGTCGAGTCCCATGCGCCCCACTGGTCGTTGCTGTCCACGGCTCGCACACGCATGTGCATGGTGGTGCCGTTGGTCAAGGCGAGGTTGGATGGAAGGTTGTAGGCACCGGACGTTCCGGTGGACGCAAAGGTGGACCACAAGGTGGAGAAATGCCAAGCCTCGTCGGTTGAGGAGCGCCAGTCTTCGGCGTTGCTGAGTTGAATCTCAACGTCCGTTCCCGTGTTCATGGCGTAGGACAGCGTCGGTGTGGTCACCGGCTGAAGCAGGAAATCCGCTTCCATCCAGGGAGCGCCGTCGTCCACGGGGAGGTCGGTCGACACCGTTGCACCGCTGGTCGCCGCATTCCCCGTGCTGACATCGAGCGTCAGTTCGGGACGGTTCGCCGCCACGGTGTCCTCGGACATGGAACAGTCGTAGGTCGCCCCGAAGGAGGCAACGATGACCGAGAGGTAGGCTGCATTGGAGCGAGCCGCTTGCTGTGCAATGGAGGTGACGTTGAGGGTGAGGGTCCCGTTGCCGGAAAGCAAGGCCGGAGGCTCCCAATCGCCTCGGTCAGCACCGCCTTCACCGCCGGCTTCCGACCAGAGTTGGTTGTTCGCATGGACCACCCAAGAGGCGAAGGAACCGTTCCAGAATCGGTCCATGTGAGCCACATAGGCGGTCAGTTCGGTCGGCCCAAGGGCGTCGGTGGTGCACTCCAAATCGATGCTTGCTTCGTGAACGGTATCGCTGGAGGAATAATTCATCGGGAACCGCAACAGCAAGCGAGATTCTTGAGCGGGCCCATCGGCCAACGTCCCGGTGGCCGAGGTGTTGTAGGTGCTGGTGGGGGAGGAAGCCGTGATGTAGGTGTCAGCGTGAATGGCATGATAGGAGACGGCGCGGTGAACCGTTGGTTCGTCTTCAAGTTCGGACCAACCTTCCATGGTTTGCGGAAGCGAGAGGTCGGCGAAAATAAACATCAACACGAGCAAAAGCGCGGTGGCCCGGGGAGAAACAATTCGTACGCTACGCATGGGACTCAACCCTTACACCACTCCCCATTATAGGGACTTTTCCCTTATATGGCATGACCATCCATCAACGAAGGGAAATTTTGCCGGTGAAATTCCGTTCGCCCTTGATGCGAATGTTGAAGGAGGCTCGTCAACGAGAACAGGAAGCATGAGCGAACTTTGGGTCGAGAAACACCGCCCTCAATCGGTGACCCAAATCAAAGGTCAGGCCGCTGTTGTCCAGCGTCTTGGTACCTACGCAGGAAACAAGAATTTCCCTCACTTGCTCTTCGCTGGACCTCCGGGGACCGGCAAAACGACGGCTGCGATGGCGCTGACCAAGGACATCTTCGGTCAGGATTTTCGTCAGAACCTTCTGGAGATGAACGCCTCTGATGAGCGCAAGTTGGAGAGCATCCGAACCAAGGTGAAACAATTCGCACGGACGCAGCCCTACGGTGGTGCAGCGTTCAAAATCATCTTCCTCGATGAGGCAGACGCCTTGACCAACGATGCGCAAGGTGCACTTCGCCGAATCATGGAGCAGTATGCTGAAACCTGCCGTTTCATTCTCTCTTGCAACTACTCTTCCAAAATTATCGAACCGATTCAATCCCGGTGCGCTGTCTTCCGATTCAGACCGCTCTCCGATGCCGATGTGGCCTCGCAAGTCGTCCACGTTGCCGAACTCGAGGCCTTGACCTTGGGAGATGGAGCCGTTGAGGCGTTAACTCGAATTTCACAGGGCGACCTGCGCAAAGCGCTCACGGCGCTTCAAGTGGCCGCGGCCTTGAACACCATCGTGAGCCGAGAATTGGTGTATGAAACCTCAGCCACAGCGCCCCCGGAAGCCCTTCACCAGTACCTGATGGCGTGCCGAGACGATGGCTTTCACGTCGCTCGGCGAAGGTTGCGGGAACTGCTCGACCAGTTCGGACTGGCCGGTACGGATTTTGTCAACCAACTTCACCGAGAACTCTACAGCGCTGATTTCCTCGAAGAGCGGTCAAAGCTTGCCTTGACGGAATGGATGGCGGAAATCGACTACAGGTTGGTCGAAGGCGGTGGGGAGCAGATTCAACTGGATGCGCTGACCGCCCAAATCGTCCAGCACTTGCGTGCTTGATTCACTTTCAGTTTTCATGAACGGGCCCCCGAAAGGAACCAGTAGGTTGGTTCCAACGCCCAACCATGAACCGCATCATGCTGCGCCTTGAGGAGGCCTTGTGTTGGACCGTCTTTGCACCGCTCGTTCGCGCCCGACGCCGTCGGATGGAACGACGCATCAGCCAGGAGTGGTTCGACCGACAGCGTATTGACCGTGTGTTGAACGAAATCGTTCATCAGCACGCCGACTTACTCGGTTGAAACTTCGGGTGGGTTCACTGCAAACTTCCACGTGTAGGTCCGAGTGTTTTCCCAGGGGTCGCCCTGCTCAACGATTTCCACTTCAATGGTGTGATCCCCGACGGCCAAGCCCTCGCCAAGGAAGATTGCAAACGGCTGGTCCAGGTCAGCGTGAGGCAGAAGCATCGGTGCGGACTTGTTGTTGGCTGTTCGCCACGTGCCCACATCGGTACCGTGGTCATCCCAGAACGTTGCGTTTGAATCCAAGGTCGTCTTGGTGTTTTGGAAACTGTGAACCACGGTGACGTTCGCACCGGTGTCGTCCACGTTGTCCGCCAACCCAAACAACAGCCAGGCGCCACCCATGACGTATTCGCCTTCTTCGAGCGTCCATTCGTTTTCACCACCGTTCACCTTGTCGGCGAAGGTGTAGTTGCCGTCGTGTTCGATGACCACGGCCCATTCGTCGGCAAGCTGCGGCGCCACGATGTCGCCAAAGGGTGGATTGACCACGAGGAACGAGAGGGAGAGGAACGTGAAGGTGTAGAGGAAAAAAGCACGGAACCAGGTTCCTTTCGTGTAGTGTTCCTTGAAGCGTTCGGGCATGACCATGCGGTGGATTTGAGGAATGAGGATGAGCATGGTCAGCGGCAAGATGTAGAGCACGTCCGTCTTGTCCAAGGTCGTGGACGGCATCAGAATGTAGCGCATCATCATAGTGACGATGAAGGCGTAGAAGATGACCAGCCACATGGACGCCGTGTCGGCCCGCTCTTTGCCGTGGTACTTGACCGGGTCGAACGGTTCGATGCCGAGGTCAGCGCCGGAGCGGCGCTTCTTCTTCTCGGCGTTCTTGGCCCCATCACGCTTCATGCGCTCGGCTTGCGCCGCCGCCATGGCCGTTTTGAGGTCCACCATGGCCAAAGCGGAACCGAGCAAGTGTTAGAACACATCGGTTGCAAAGCGTCCCTCGGGGATGTGTTGTTCGCAAGTCCCACTTCCGATTTCTTCAAAGAGGGAAGGGCTCACCCACGGGACAGGCCGGGGTGGCGTAGTTGGTAGCGCGTCGGACTCATAGGGCAGCCTCCAAGGCGATCGTATGACGTGCAAGCCCCTTGTGGTGTCTGAGACATCCGAAGGTCGCGGGTTCGAGCCCCGCTCCCGGCACCATTGATTGCACCCCCGTGCTGAACACTCAAAATGTCAAGACGGGTGGGGCGGGTTGAGCGACATGTCAAACCCATTGCTGCAAATGGAAAATCTTCAACGGCACTACGAAACCCCTGCTGGCGTTGTCAAGGCGCTTGATGGCGTGAGTTTTGAGATTCATGAAGGTGAGCGGGTCATTTTGCTTGGCCCGTCAGGCTCAGGAAAGACGACCTTGCTCAACTGCCTCTCTGCTCTCGACAGTCCAACCGGTGGCTCGTACCGTTTCCTCGGCGAGGACGTGCCGCGCAACCAATCGGAAAAAATGACCTCGTTTCGACGGGACAACATCGGTTATGTCTTCCAGTTCTTCAACCTGCTTCAAGACCTGACGGTGCTGGAAAACATCCTGCTCATCCAAGAACTCGCAGGCAAAAAGGACCCTGCACGAGCAAAAGAACTGCTCAGTCTCGTTGGCTTGGACGCTGAAGTGGACCGATTTCCCGGAGAGATCAGCGGTGGTCAGCAGCAACGCGTGGCCATCGCCCGAAGCATTGCCAAGCGACCCACCTTGCTGCTGGGGGATGAATTGACGGGCAACCTGGACACGGAGACCTCCAACAAGGTCATGGAGGCCCTGGTGAGCGCCTGCAAGCAAGAAAACATCACGTCGGTGTTTGTTACCCACGACGAAGGACTCGTTCGCTACGCCACCCGGGTGATTCGCATCGACAGTGGGAAAATCGTTGCGGATGAGCAACTTGCCAACGACGAAGAAGCTTGAGGCGATTCCATGTCAGCGCTCCTCAACAAACGCTTGGCTCGCAGCCTGTGGCGAACCAAACTCCGCCTCTTAGCGGTCGTGCTGATGGTGTCCGTTGGTGTGTTTGCCGGCATCACCTTTGGCGGGTATTCCCACAATTTGGACGGCATGTACGACACCCTCCAGGGGGACGACGAAGAAGGTGCCAATTTGGCCGACCTTTGGATTGACAACCGTAGCGCGACCTGGTCCGCCGATGAGGTCGCAACCTTTTGTGGTGCGTTGGAATCATCGTGGCCCTCCACCGGCGCAGCCCTCGATTCGTGTGAGGGGCGAAGCATCGTTCAAGGCACCATGTTCCACACCAACGACACCGGCACCCACATCATCAATTCCCTCTGGCACGGCATCCCGGATGACGCCAACGCCGACAAGGTTTGGATGCCTGAGGGACACAGCGAAGGTCGCGTCGCGTCCAATGCAGACGAGATTGTCATCGACGCTCACGTGGTCGAAGCCCTTGATCTCTCGCTGGGCGACGCCGTCGTCATCGGCGCCGGTACAGCCTCCGCAGAGTTCACCATCGTGGGCATTGGGTATCACCCCCTCCACGTCTTCATGGCACCCGAGGGCTCCTTGTTCCCTCCCGAAGCGGGGCAATACGTGGTTGGCTACCTCTCGGACAGCGGCATGGCACGCCTGACCAACACCTCAATTGGAAGCAGCAACACCTTGCTTTTGGACGTCGAGGGCACACCTTCGTTTGACCTGCCCGACACCGAAGCCTACGAGGGCGATGAAATCGACGCCGTCAAAGCCCTCGTGTCCGATGCACTCACCGTCGCTGAACTGGACGGCAGGGTGAGGGACCGAGGACAAAACGAGCCGGTTGAAATCATGCGTCAAGACCTCGAAGGCGCCAAGCGAACCAGCATTCCGTTCACGGTGATGATCGCTGCCATTGCCTCCATCACCATCGTGCTGAGTTTGCAACGCTTGGTCCAGAGCCAAGCCAAGGAAATCGCTGTATTGCGCACCTTGGGCGTGAACCGAACGTCGCTCATGACGGGCTACCTCATCGCACCCCTCGTCATCGGTGCGGTCGGCTGTGGCTTGGGCGCACTCATGGGTCCGTGGGGCGTCAACGGTATGCTTGATTTCTACGAGGGCATCGTTGGCCTCCCCATCACCGAACGAGCGGTGCCTCTGGAATTGTACACCGGCGTCATGCTGCCCACGATGTTGGTGGTGTTCCTTTCGGGGGCCTTCCCCGCATGGAAATCCAGCCGTCTCGACCCGCTCGAGGTCTTGAGCGGGCAAAACCAAATGCGGGTGGGTTCAACGCTTCTGCGTCGATTGACCTCGTGGATGCCCACCACCTTGGGCCTCTCCATCCGGTCCAGCGTGCGAAAACCGATTCGCCTGATGATGACATTCCTGGCTGTGGGCATCTCGTTGATGCTCTTTGGTTCGGTCCAAATGATGTCGGCGGGATTGCAGGACACCATCGTCGGCGGGCTCGAAGAACAGCAGTCCTGGGACGCCCAAGTGTACCTCGGCGAAGGTGGCGAAGCCAGCATCATCGAGTGGGCAGACCAGCGAGGTGCAACCTACGAATCGATCATCGAAATGCCACTCGGTGCGGTGGATGATGCAGACGGCTTGGAGCGGGTGTTCACGCTCGTTGGCTTTGATGCCTACGAGAACGGGATGAGAAACGTCAACGTCATCGAAGGCGAACGACCGCAATCAAGCAGCGGACCGAGTGAGGTCATGATGGACGAGGGCTCCATGGTGTTCTTGGGCTGGAGCGTCGGTGAGCAACACACCGTTTTGTTGAACGGTGCAGAACACGAGATCACCGTCGTGGGTACCACGCGAGGCGAGTTGGTCCGAACGATGTACTTCCTCCGTGCGGACCTTGGCCAGGCTCTGGGCGTCGATGCTACGTCGATGTACCTCGCACTGCCCGAGGGCGTGGCTGTCGATGCCTCGCTGGCTGAAATTTCCATGGGTGTGATTGAGCGTCAAACCCTCATCGACGGCATGAACAGCCTCATCGAGCAGCAAACGCAAATCTTCCAAGCGATGATGTACCTGGGCCTGATGTTTACCATTGCCGTCATGTTCAACACGATGATCATGAACGTGGCCGAGCGAGATTTCGAACTCGCCACCCTCCGCGTTCTGGGCGCATCAACCAGGAGCCTGGGCTTCATGCTCTTGTTTGAGAGCCTCCTGATCGGCATCATCGGTGGCCTGGTTGGCGTGGCTTTTGCCTACGGTGGCGCTGTTGGCCTCGCCGCTTCGTTCTCGTCGTGGCAGTTCTATGTCGCCATCGTCATCGTGCCCAGCGTTGCGTACCAACTCATGGCCGGCGTCATCGTCATCGCTGTCGCCATGACCCCCATTGGGATTTGGCGTCTGCGCCGGATGGACCTCGTTGAGAAAGTCAAGGACCTGTCTCAATGAAGCGATTCATTCATGGGGCGAGTCCGCCCGTTTCCGTGCATGGTGGCGTTGCCTAACCCCGGGGTTCGAGTCAGCGCCACGGTGAACACGCACAACGACACGGTGGAACATACCGGCTTGGTGCTTCCACCTGCTGCCAAAGGGCACCTCTCACTCAAACTTGACAACGGCTACAACGTGTCCTACCCCACCGAGGCCGTCCAACATTGGGAGGAACTCCCCTCGAAGGCCACACCTGCCTCGGCCGAACTTCATGCACCCGCTGCAGACGGAGACCTCCCCCGTGTTCGCCTCATCCACACCGGCGGGACCATCGCGTCCAAGGTCGACTACGCCACCGGGGCTGTTGAAGCGAAATTCGAGCCAGAAGAAATGTTGGACGACATTCCTGAACTGGCCTCCATCGCTCAGCTTGATGAGGTCAAAATCGGCAACATGTTCAGCGATGACATTCGACCGCAGCACTGGAACATCATCGCTGCTGCAAGCGCCGATGCGTTCGCAGACGGATGCAGAGGCGTGGTGGTGGCCCACGGCACCGATACGCTCCACATCACGTCGGCAGCCCTCAGTTTCGCCTTCGCTGGAAACGGTTCGCGCCCCGCCGGACCCATCGTCATGGTCGGATCCCAACGCTCGAGCGACCGTGGTTCATCCGACGCCACCGAGAACCTCCTCGCGGCCGTGCATTGGGCTGCCAACGGCCCCCTGCCCACCGGGGATGCTGGCGACAGCGTCGCCGTCGTCATGCACCACAGCCAAAGCGACGGCGTGATGGCGGTCCATTCCGGTCTCGCACTCCGCAAGATGCACTCGTCCCGTCGAGATGCATTTCATGCCGTGAACGGTCAACCGTTGGCCACGCTCACGCTCACCCACGAGGGGTTCCAAACCCAGATGATGCCGTGGTACGCTACGGCCATTGAACAACCATCATCTCGCCCCTTGACCCAACGACCGACCACCTACGAGGCAGGGCAACGCATTGCGCAGTTCATTGCAGGTCCCTGGCTCCATGCTGAGCACATCGAAGCGGTCGTCGCCACCGGCGTTCAAGGCGTTGTCATACACGGCACGGGACTCGGTCACCTCCCCATCGACGATCGTCAAACCGACGCGCCCGAGAACGCCCTGCTGTGGCGCATTTTGACACGGTGCGTCAACCGAGAACTCCCCGTTGTGATCGTCAATCAGTGCATTCACGGCCCGGTTGACATGAACGTCTATTCCAAGGGACGCAAACAGCAGGCGATGGGGTTGCTGGGCCACGGCGTTAGTTCGACCCCCGAAACGATGGTCGCGAAACTTCACTGGGTGCTTTCCCAAAACATGGACATCAACGCTGCGCTGACGGCCAACCTGTGTGGAGAACATCGAGAAACGCTGAGGGAATGAGCGTTTGAATCAAGAACCGAAAAGGAGTGGAAATGCCGTGGACAGCACCCCGAACCATGTGCTTGAGGAGTTGCGAGCCAAGCGCGAAACGGCTCGCCTCGGTGGAGGACTCAAGCGTCAAGAAGCCATTCGCTCCAGCGGCCGAGGCACGGCACGCGACCGGATTGGCTTGCTTCTTGACGAAGGTTCGTTCCTCGAAGTGGACACCTTCGTCACCCACCGTACCGACGACCACAACATGTTCCTGCACCAAACCCTCGGCGATGGTGTGGTCGCCGGGCACGGCACCGTTGAAGGGTCGACGCGTCTATTGTTTTGCCCAAGATTTCAGCGTTCACGGCGGAAGCATGGGCGAAATGCACGCCCTGAAAATCGCCAAAATTGTCGAGATGGCCGAGCGAGCGAAAGCACCCCTCATCGCCATGTGGGACGGCGGCGGACAGCGAGCGCAGGACGGTGTGAATTCGCTGGCAGGCACCGGGGAAATGCTCGACCGATTGGTCCAGTGCAGCGGTCGCATCCCGATGATCAGCGTCGTCTTGGGCCCCGTCGTCGGGGTGTCAGCCCTGGCGGCCTCCCTCTCTGATTTCACCATCCTCGGTGAGGAGCACGGCCAACTGTTCTTGTCCTCCCCGCTCGAAACCCCTGAAGTCATCAGCGGCGAAGTGGACGCTGCTGGGCTGGGCGGTGCGAACCTGCACGCCTCTCGTTCGGGCATTGCCTCCCTGATTGCTGACGACGAGGAAGATGCCTGCGAACTGGCAGCCACCCTTCTTTCCTACCTGCCCGACCACAACATGGCCGACCCGCCGATTCTCGCCACCGGCGACCCGGCGACCCGGCTCAATGAAACGCTTCAGGACATGGTGCCGGACAACCCCAACAAGCCCTACGACATGGTGAAGGTGGTGGAAGAGGTGGTCGACGATGGCGTTTTCATGGAACTGTTTCCTTCCTACGCCGACAACATCATCATCGGTTTTGCTCGCATGAACGGCTCCACCGTTGGCGTCGTGGGCAACCAACCCAAGGTGCTGGCAGGCTGCCTTGACATCGATGCGTCCATCAAAGCGGCTCGCTTCATCCGCACCTGCGACGCATTCAACATCCCGCTGCTGACCTTCGAAGACGTGCCGGGCTTCCTTCCCGGTGTCGTTCAGGAATGGGGCGGCATCATCCGCCACGGAGCCAAACTCCTGTTCGCTTATGCCGAAGCCACCGTTCCCAAGTTGACCCTCGTCACTCGCAAGGCCTACGGCGGCGCCTACCTCGCCATGTCCTGCAAGCACCTGCAAAGCGACTACAACGTGGCCTGGCCCACGGCTGAACTCGCCGTCATGGGGGCCGAAGGTGCGGTGAACATCATCCACCGACGAGAGATTGGGGCTGTTCCCGACGAGGAAAAAGAAGGGGTTCGCCAGCGACTGGTGGACGAATACAAGGCCAAGTTCGGCGACCCCTACGTCGCTGCCCGCAACGGATGGTTGGACGACGTCATCGAGCCCCAGGAAAGTCGCCTCCGTCTGTGCCGTGCGCTTAACATTCTCAAGTCAAAGCGAGAGTGGTCGCCGCCAAAGAAGCACGGCAACATTCCGCTGTGATCACTTCAACTGCTCTGCACGGGCAAGCAACCCCGTCCCGGATGAAGCGGGAGGCTCCACCAACATGTCCGAGGGAAGGGTAGATTCAGTCGCTCCTTTTCGTGAGCGGCTCACCAAGACCGCTCCGATGCCAATGAGGAGGAGCAACATGCCGATACCGGCAACGACAGCCATCACTCCGGAGCCTTCGATGTCCTCTCCTGCCGATGTATCATTGCCACCATCATCGACGGATGAGAGGTCAACCACCTTGCTCGCAATGACGCTACGGTCAAGTTCCGCATCGTAAATCTCGAGTTCGACATAGAGCGAGGTGGAGGTGTCAGCCGGAACGGGCAACAGGGTCACGCACTGATACGCACCCGTTCCGCTGCTCAGACAGGAGTGATTCACCGCTACGGACACCCCGTCAACCGAGACGTTGGCTTGGGTGTTGACCGCACCGTCAACGTCGACGACCGACCAGTACATGTTCGCCGTGGAGCCACTCAAGCCTTGGACAGATTCAATGGAGGCAAAGGGAAGGTCACCCACCGGCTCAACAGCGACCGTCATGTTGTGTGCGTGAGCAGAAGTACCATCGGACACGTTCAACCAAACACCCTCAAAGACACCAAACACATCTTGCTGCGGCGTCATCTCAACCGTCCCGTTGGTGAAGGTAACTTGGAACGCGTCAAGGTTTCCTTCTAGCGTCCACACCAAAGCGTCGCCGTCAACATCGTAGGCCAGCGGAGCCAAGGCCAGGGTGAACGTCATGTCTTCATCGAACGAGAGGTTGGTCCACTGCGAGGCGTTCACGATGACCGGATCGTTCACGGGATTGACGACGACAGGCACCTCAACCCTCAACGGCGGGTTCTCACCGTCGCTGAGCAAGACCTGGAGCACCGTTGCACCGTGAGCATTTGGCAGCGGTGTCAAGGTGATGCGTTCACCCTCAATGCTGAAGCGAACGGGTGATTGTTCACCACTTTTCATGCCTGAAATGAACACCTCAAGCGGCTCCCCTTCCGGGTCGGAGACCACATCACCGAGGTCGTAAACCACGCTGGGTCCATCCTCGCTCATCTCTTGAATCGGAATGGTTCCTTGCTTCACAGGGGGGTCGTTCACGGGGGCCATCACCACACGAAGTTGCGTCGAATATTCATCCAACGTCTCTCCGTCGCTTCGAAGCGTGACATCGAGCAAACATTCGCCCAACCATTCCTCATCCAAGGCATGGCCAACGGACATGTTTAGCCCGTGTTGCGCAACATCCACTCGGAAATGGAAGGCATCGGCCCCTGACAGGGTGGCATCCACAATGCGAACCAACTGGCCGTCGGGGTCAGAACCGATGCTGAGGGCCTCAACCGTGCGGTTGTTGTGTTGAGGAACATAGACCACCGGTTTTGGAGACACGGGAACAATTGGCGTGTTGTCGCGGAACACCTCCGTACCGAAGGTCGCCGGGGCACCCTCGACCTGGAGTTTGAGCCAGGCTTTCTGAAGCCCAGGTGCAACGGGCGCCATCGGGTAGACACAGGTGGCCATACCGTTGGAAGCCAGCGTTCCTTGGGCTTCCCAAGGACCGTTGGACCAACCACATGAGAGGTTCACCTCCCACCCAGCGGGAAGGTCCTCAAAGGGCGTCCCGTCTCGGAGCGTCCATTCCACGGCGATGGTCAAATTCTGCGTCCCGTTCAATGGCGTTGATGCATTGTGGCTCGCTGATGTTGAGACCCAGCGGAGGAACGAAGCCGCTTCGAGATTTTCGTCCACGTAGGCATCGGGGTCGCTGACGATTTGCGCCCCTTCATCACGATTGAACGCATCCCTGAAACGTGCGTGGTCGCCGTGAAGAACGGTGTCGAGAAAGGCCACCACGTGTTCTGCTGAGAGTTCGATCTGGGCCGTTTGACTCATGGTGGCATCCCCGTCATTTTCGAAGATGGAACGCGTGTCTTGGAACTGGTAATGGTCTCCACCAAGCAGGTGAATCCAATGCCAAGCCAGTCCACCGAGCCCCTCAACCCGTTCCATGGCTTGTTGCGACGGTGCAACTTCATCCACCGTACCCGTGATGAACAATCCCGTGTTCGGCTGCGGGAAAGACGGCGTGGCAACATCGTCCCACTCGAACGAGGGTTCAAGCTCTTCAAAATCAACGCCCAACCCAAACACGGCCCGAGGGGGGTGGACGGTGGTGGCGACGGGGGTTTGGTCCCAAAACGGGAACGCCAAGTAAGCCGCTGTGGCACCTTTTCCGTGACCGGAAACAGCCCAGTGATCCAAGTCGATGTTTCCCACCGAACCTAAGACATGGATGTTGGATTGGTTTTGCTGCGACATCGCATCTTGGATGTCAACAAACCGCTCCAGCGTGCCCTCAACATCGGTTTCGTCCGAGAAGGCTTGGGTGATCACCACGATGAAGCCACGCTTGACCAGTTCATCGGTCCACAAGTCATAGCCGTCGAGGGCTTCACCGGAATCACCGACAAAGATGAGCCATGAGAACGGCCCGTTGCCCGCCATGTCCTTGTCTTGGCCGTCAAACATGGCCGGATAGACCATTCGAACTTCTGGAGAAAATGGGCCACCGAGATTAAACTCAGTCCAGCCGATGGGAAAATCAGTCCCTTGATGCGACGGCTCAAAGGAGGTCTCCTCCTCAAGCAGGGCAAGTCCAGACGGCGCCCACAAGGAGAGGACGACGATGCCGACCAGTGCGAAGTGCAGACGTTGCATGCGGACCCCTTGCCATCCAGTCGGGTTCGTGAATCAAAGAGTCTTCTGTCTCATGCATAGGAAGCGAGCAAACATTCGGCCTCAAGCAAGCGCGTCAACAACAAACCAAGCGAGGGCAGTTCGTGGGCCCGCTCGGGCGCCCACAAGACACGCCAGCAAGCCAGGTGTTGTGCGACGAGCAACCAGCGACCGTCCAGCGCATTTTCTGTAATGGCCTTTGCCCGTTCTTCAACGGTCCCATCCATGGGACGGTACGATGAACGCAACAGACGAACCCCTTCTGAAACGGGCTCCTCGTTGTCAAAATCCACCACCACGTCGGGAGATCGGTCGGTGATGGCTTCCATCCACGGCCCGTCCTCGAACATTCGTCGGCTTTTGAGTTGGTGAACTTGACCGCCCAAACTTGCCCATGCAGCTGCTGTTGAACGGGCTGCGCCACCACCACCTACCAAGCCGAGAACATGTTCACTGGGCGTCAGCCCATGATGGTGAAGAACGTCAACAACGCCGGTGCCGTCCAAACCAGCACACCACCAACCACGGCCGTCCCAACGGAGCGCATTCACGC
>JAYQOB010000003.1:0-66871 GCA_038144595.1 Candidatus Poseidoniales archaeon
GGTCTGATGACCCGTCCATTCAGAGGGAACCCTCTGATGAGGCAGCCATCATTGCAAGCTACTGTTTTTGGCATCTAACCATGATGCCAGCCCTTGAGGAGGATTCCTAATCCTGCTTCCAGTTCAACGGACATGTCGAGTTCAAGGAATGATAATTGCGGATGTTTGAGAGCAGATTTAGCAGGACCTGATGGATTGGCTAGGGGGTACAATCCTAAGGCAAAAGCCAACATCTGTCCGAAGGCTTGTGTTGCATCTTGTGGAGTACGAAACAGCCCTGTGTGCATCAGGGCTGTCGCTGCACGTTCCATATGAGAGAGCAGTGCCAATTTGTGGCCAGTGAGTGTCTCTACAGATACTTCCCGTTCATACAATGCTGGGGTGAGGGAAAAGAGCAAGAGAAATCGTGGTTCTTGAAGAAAATGAACTGATAGAGCTTTTGATACCGCATCCGGTTCGGTGATACCCGTCATCAAGTCAATCTCTAGTCCAGAAACCATCTCCTCAATATCACACAGATGAACGTGGAGAAGCAGAGATTGTATGTTTTCAAAATACCTGTAAATGCCGCTTGGTGCTATGCCAATTAACGATGCTAGAGGACGAATTCTAATGTCCAATGGATGTGTTGTTGACAGAAGCGTTCGACATGCTTCAACGATCGTTGCTCTCCTCATGCCTTGATGTTCTGCCGAGCGAGCCCGTTGGAAGTGAACGCCATTGGTGGACTCTTTCATGAATTTAAGCAGAGGCTTTGGGTTCATGAAATAACGGAACAATGTTCCGTTAATATCATAAACAACATCGAAATCGGCGAACTATGCCCCGTTCACTTCGAATTGACCCAAGCCTAAGCCATCTTGATCTCACTGAAAGCGATACGTGATTACTGGGGGTTGAGTGGGGCCGGACAAGCAACCGTCGAATTTCTAGCGTCGCACGGAGCCGAGGTCATCACATCGGGACGAGATGTTGAGCGAGGAAGGAAAAATTGAATCACTTCCGAACGATGTTCAAGATCGAATAACACTCTTACATTTGGATTTACAAGATATGAACAGTGGAAGCTTTTGCAGAAACCGTCAATACGAAGTGGCCATCGTTTGATGCATTGGTCAACAATGCAGGTGGAGCCTTAACAAAAGATGGCTCATTTGTGCACAATGGTAAAACATACGACAAGCAGTTTATTGGTAATCACGTCGGTGTTTTCCACCTGACGAATTTGCTTCTCCCCGGTCTCGAAAGCCAAGAAGGCGCTCGACGGATTAATCTCTCATCTGTTATGCATGATCACAAAAGGAATGCAATCAACTCAAGCGAAGATTCATTGGGACGATGTCCACGCTCGTAATCGAAAATTCAACGGATTTGATCAATATGCACAATCGAAGCTTGCGAACATGCTCCATGCGAAGTCATTGGCACGAAAATACAATCCAGAAAACATTGCTGTTTTCCCAGTCCATCCAGGTACAATTACGAAAGGTAGCCGTTTTGATCGGGCCAATCGGAAATCAAACGCTTTCTTTGCGTACCCAGCCACCGTTGGTGAGCTCGTAGACGATGGGCACGCCCGTCGGGACTTCCAAGCCGAGGACCTCCTCTTTCGAAAGCCCGTCAAGGTGCATGATGATGCTGCGAAGCGAGTTGCCGTGGGCGGCGACGAAGACGTTCTTGCCGCCGTTGATGGCGGGAATCAGCGTGGACTCAAGGTAGGGAATCGTTGCGGGCGGCCGTCAGTTCGAGGGATTCACCGTTGGGTGGTGGCACGTCGTAGGAGCGCCGCCAGATGTGGACTTGCTCGGCCCCGTACTTCTCACGGGTCGCGTCCTTGTTGAGGCCCTGAAGGTCGCCGTACATGCGCTCGTTGAGCTGCCAGGCGACATGAACGGGCAGCAGGTTGTCCTGGCCCGCATCGCCACGGATTTGAGCCCATTCTCGCATGCGGGCCTCGTTCTCCGACATGCCTTCCTCCACCTCGGTGGGGTACTGAAAGACCGGTGTTTTACCGCTGCCGTGTTCTGACAGGGCGATCATCGCCGTCATTTGGGCTCGGATGAGGGTGGAGACGTGGACTTCGTCAATGGGGAGGTGAGCGATGGCACGACCGCCGTCTCGGGCTTCGTCAATGCCTTTGGGGGTCAGGGGAACGTCCACCCAGCCTGTGAAGAGTTTCGCTGCGTTCCACATCGATTGGCCGTGGCGCATCAGGATGAGCAGGGACATGCAGGTGCCTCAAACCGTCCACATGAAGGCAGGGCATGAAGGTGGCGCTCAGCCAATCAGCCACGGAACGAAAGCCAGCACCGCCAGCGGGAAGATACCCATCATCATGTCGCGAATAAAGAGCAGGACGAGTGTTTTCGATTGGGTGTTGGTGCGCTCTTCGAATTCCTTCTGCAGTTTCTTGTCCACCACATCGGAGAACTTCCCTGCCCCGATTTTGCCGACCTCTACCGCCGCCCCGAGGGCCACGCTGCTCACCAAGCCTGCCGGGGAGAACTTCCGGGCGAGCAATGCCCGCCCGGCCCAGACCTTGAGGGAATCCTTGGCCGCTTCTTTGCTGGCGTCGTTGATTTCTTTCTTGGTGACCGGCTTGTCTTTCTCACGCCCTGAAATCTTGCGAAGCCACTTGCGGGCACGCAGACCAGCATCGGCCACCTTGCGGAGTTTGTTCACGTCCTGGCGCAGCACGGCCGTCAACATGCGGCGCACCCGAGCCACGCGGAACAGGTCGGCGACGACCCAGAAAAAGAGCGCCAGCATCAGCAGCGCGCCGCCCGTGTTGGTGACTTCCGACCAGGTTTGCCAGCCAATTGGGTCGATGAACATCCGAAGCAACAAGACCAGCAGCGGCGGCATCAGGAAGGCGAAGATTTCGTTGAACACCAAGAGGCCCATGCCCTTGACCGGTAGCGTGCGGAGTTGTTTGACGGCCCAACCGGCGTGGGGCGAGAGCTTGTTGATGGTTTCACGCATCGGTTTGGCGAGGATGAGCAAGCGGATGATGAACGGCAGCCAGAGGATGAACAGGACGTAGGCGTCCCACGGCCCTGCAGGGGGAAACGCGGGGAGGGAAATTGCACTCGCTGCCATGCTGCCTCGTTCTTGCATCAATCTCCCCCACTTCAATCAAACGCCAACCATCCGTGTGAGCGTACAACAACGAATGTTTTTGATGAACACCAGCAAGGGCTCATCATGCGCTGGTGGATCCTCATCGTGGCCGTGTTGATTGGAGCCGTGTTGGCCGCCGGCATCATGGGCGTGCAGTACGAAGACACCGTTGAAGACATCCCGGTGCCCGCCGACGGAACGGGGTGCGCCATTGGCGAAGACGTCCTTCCCAAACCCCCCTACGGCGCCTGGTTGCCTGTGGAAGTGGACGCTGACTGGAACACGTCGTCCGTTTGGGTCGGCGTGATCACCGCTCAGGAACGCGCTCGCCTCATCGCCGCCTCAACCTTGGATTCTGACGTGGTGGTGGACTGCAACCCGGAAACGGTTGACTTCGTGGCCGGCGGACCCAACGCCCAATCCGAGACGGGCTTTTCTTGGACGCTTGATGAGGAGGACCATTACGCCATCACCGGTGAATACGGCCTCGTGGATGACGGTTCGGGTGGCTTGCTCGACGGCGTGGTCGGTGACGGTGAAGGCGGTCCGCTCGTGACCCTCATCGACCTGGATGTGAACGCCCATGCCGCTGCCGGGCCAACGTTGCTGATTGCGCTCGGGGCGCTTGAAGCGTTGACGGTGGTGGCCGGCCTCATCTACGCCATGCGGCGCAAGTGACCGCAAATTGACACCCAGCACGGTGTGTCAGAAACAGAGTCGGGTTGAAGAAGCGAATGTTCGTGGTTACCCCATGGACGTCTTCTCCCACTGGCTCTGGGGCGTGCTCATCACCCGCAAGCACGTCAACTGGAAGGTCGCCGGACCGATGAGCGTCCTGCCCGATCTCCTCGCCTTTGTCCCGTCCTTCGTCTACTCCACGATGCACGGCCTCGAGCGCCCCACCGTGGACGACACCACCAGACCTCGGACTTCCCCGCCATCGCCTGGGACATGTACCGGTACACCCACAGCGCCGTGGTCGTGACCGTCGGCGTCCTCATCACGTGGTGGTTGTTCACCCGATTTTCTGGCTCCCGCCTCGAGTCCCAATTCGCACAGCAACACCGCTCCAAACCCCTGATGATGGCCTTCCTGCTGTGGCTGCCGTGGTACTCCAACATCCTGCTGGACATCCCCACCCACACGCTGCAGTTCTTCCCCACGCCGGTGTTCTACCCCCTCTCCGATTTCGGTGTTGACGGCACCCGGTGGTCCGACCCCGTCATCCTCGTGCCCAACGTGCTCTTGCTGGCCGGGCTGTGGTTCTACGTGAAGCGGAAGGACCGGTTGAAGGCCACCGAGCAAGCTTGAGGCTGAACCGAAGGTATGATGTTCATCCTGCATGTGGGAATTGCATGGTCTTCACGCACGACATGGCGGACTGGCTGAGTTTCAACATCGACGAAGCCTGGCTTAAGGAAAACATCTCCTGGAAGGATTTCGGCACCGGTGTGCGCCTTGGCAAACTCAAGCGCGAGGAGAAGACCTCCCTCGTGCTTTACGAAGCCCAGTCCGACGTTGAAGTGGATGCGTTCATGCCTCACAGTCACCCTGGTGGCGAGTGCTACGTCGTCCTCGAAGGCGAAGTATGGGACGAAGACGGCACCTACCCCACGGGCTCCATCGTCTGGATGGACCCCGAGTCCACCCACACGCCCAAGACGCGTGGCAAGACGCTCATTCTCGTGCTTTGGCCCCAAGGCGTCAAGGCCGCTTGAGAGACCGTCATGGGTTAGCCGAGGGAACGGCAGCATCAGTTGTTTGGCAGGTCGTATTCGCCACCCGAGAGCAGACCTTCGAACAAAAACGGCCCTGCGGGCACGACCGCTGCGATGAAGCCGTGAATCAGCGCCGTGCTCGTCCAGTGCTTCCCCACGCCCATCAGCAACAAGCCGACGTAGGCCACGAACAGACCGCCGTGGATGGAGCCGAACAGGGAGACCATTTCGGGCTCGCCCGAGATGTACTTGAGCGGCATCGCGTAGAACATCAGGATGAGGAAGGAAAAGCCTTCCAAATAGCCGACAAAGGTCACCCAGTGCTTCACGCCTTGACCTCGACCATCGGCCTACTTGAACCGCACGAGGGGCATTCCTGATCGTCGCTGTCGCCGTAGTTGTGCTTGCACGCCGGGCACGCCGAAGCGAGTTCCATCTTGCCCATGGCTTCCACAGCCTCGCCCTGCAGGGAGAGGTAGCCGCTGTTGACGTTGCCCACGGTGTAGCGGCCGGCGCCACCGAGGCGCACGAGCAAGTCGGGCGGCAAGGTGACGGTTCCCGTCTCGTCGATGATCAGCTCACGGTCTTGGCTCAAGTCCTCCACGTTCACGCCTTCGCCGTGTTCAGCGACAAAGCGGCCGTCCCGCAGTTCAAGCGAGCGGTTGGCGAAGGCTGCGACCTCCTTGGAGTGGGTCACAATCAGGAAGGAGACCCCGTCGTTCTGGTGCAGGTCCTTGAACAGCGCCAGCACTTCACGGCTGGTGACCGGGTCGAGTGCACCGGTGGGCTCGTCGGCCAAAATCAAGCGAGGTTGCGTGATGAGGGCGCGGGCAATCGCCACGCGCTGCTGTTCACCACCGCTCAGCATGGCAGGGAGGGCGCTGATACGGTGCGCCATTCCAAGACGGTCCAGCATGGCGTCGGCCAGAGCGAGGGCCTTCTTCGAGGACACGCCCTGATGGCGAAGCGGCTGGGCGACGTTGTCCCGAGCGTTCAGGTCGGGCAGGAGGTTACCTTCCTGGAAGATGAACGAGACCGTCTTCTGGCGAAGTTCAACCAGTTCCTGACCGGTCAAGCGCGTCATGTTCTTGCCCGCCAAACTGACCGAGCCAGCGCTGGGTTTCATCAGGCCGCCAAGGCACTTCATGAGGGTGGATTTGCCGGAACCCGAAGGGCCGACCACGGCGATGGCCTCGCCGGCCTTCATGTCGATGTGGAGGCCACGAAGCGCGACGACGTTGCCGTCTTCGGCTTTGGATTCGTAAACGTGGTAGAGGCCGTCAGCATGCAGAATCGTATCGCTCATCTTCACTCCCCCTTCAGCACGCTGGCCAAGTCAGCCTTCAGCGCCCGACGTGTGGTCACCAACAACGCCACCACAACGGCTGCAAAGACCGCCAGGGACACCAGAATGATCTGGGCCCACGGGTAGACGAGCGTCCGCTGGATGGTGGTGGTGGAGCCACCGAAGATTTGGAAGATAAAGCCGAAGATGTCGAAGAAGCCGTTGAACGACAAGGCGAGTCCCACACCGAGCACGATGCCCAGCACCATGGAGACCATCACGATGGAGAGGATCTCAAACAGCACGAGGCGAATGATTTGGTTGGGTGAGGCCCCGATGGCTTGCAGCACCGCGAGTTCCTTTTGCCGCTGGCTGAGCACGAGGGACAAGAACACGAAGCTCGAGGCGACCGCCGCCACGCTGGCGACGACAAACTGCAGCGAAAGCAGACCTGGCGTCCCGAAAATCAGTCCGCCGTTGCGTTCCACGTCCTTGTGGGTGCTCGACCAGTCGACCACGGAGGAGACCCGTGCATCGGCCGAGACCTGAGAGGCGAGCGATTCGAGGGCGTCGCCTTCCACGCCATCGACGCGAACAATCCATGTCGTTGAGGTGTAGTTGGCCGCTGCATCGGCGCCGACGAGGGAAACCCAGGCGTCCTCACCGATGATGAGGGCCGAGGAGATGGTGGCTGCACTCACGCCCGGGATGTACTCGTGGGTGCCCATGTAGTACATGCTCGTGGTGTAGGGCGTGACGACGATGCGAACGGTCGTGTCGGCCAAGAAGAGGTCCGATGCGAGCGGCGGCGGGATTTGGGAGGGACCGGACACACAGCCGGTTTCGTCCGCCGAGGAGCCGTCAGGGCACGTGGCGTTGGTCAGCGTGGCACCGGACAGGTCGAAGAAGCCGAACATGCCTTCGAGGTTGGCGTCGGTCAGGTCGGCGCCTTCCAGCGTCCCGCCCATGAAGTTCACGAGCACGGTGTTTTGCAGGTTCGCCCCTCGCAGGTCAGCGCCCGTCAGGTTGGCATCCACGAGAATGGATTCGCTCAGGTTCACGCCTGCCAAGTCGGCGTAGGACAGGTTGCTGCCCGAGAGGTCGATGCGGCTGATGTCGCGCCCCGAGAGGTCCTGGTTGGCCAGGTTGATGTCGGACCAGTCGCTGTCCATCAAGAGGGTGTAGGCGAAGAACAGCGTCTCCAAATCAGGCTGCTCGGTGCCGCCCGTGGCGAACTCAAAGTCGATCTTCTCCCACACGAAGGTGATGGTCTCGGACTTGTCGTCGCTGGCCTTGAGCAGCACGTCGTCGAGTTCGTTCTCGTCCCCGCCACGGTCGGAGCCCGGCAGGTCAAGGGAATAGGCAGCGTCGGGACCGGCGCTGAATCCACCGGCGGCGTAGGCGTTGAGCGTGGCGCCGATGTCTTCACCGGGCAAGGCTTGTTCGCTCCATTTGAGCACGTCGCCGTTACCGTCGAACAAGACGTAGGTCTGCAGCGCATCCCCGCCGTTTTGGTCGCTCAACGTCAACTCGGGCACGCTCGTGGCCACCGGCGTGGTCTTGGCGCTGGTGAACTCACCGAGCAAGGCCAACGCAGCGGCTTCGTCAATCGGTGTTTCAAGCGTGATTTGGAGGTCGGAACCGACCGTGGCGTCCACGGTCTTTTCGTCCACGAGCGTTCCCGGTGTAGCCCTGAACGGCGGCCAGGGTCACGATGGAGAGCGTCAAGAGCATGAGGACGGCGAGGCGGTTGACCGATGCGGCCGAGCCCGAACCCTTGAGGCCGCGCTTGACGTCCTTGAGCAGCGGCGTGCGGCCAAAGAGCACCTGCATGATTTGCGGGCCTTTGGCACCGATGCGACCGAGCAGCAAGGCACCGCCGATCCACAGGGCAAAGGGCCCGAAGATGCCGATGAGGCCTTCAATGAAGAAGTTGGAAACCAGACCGTCCTCGCTGCCGTTGGCCTCCAGCCACGTGTCGCCCACGGCGAGCATGCCGAACAGGAAGGCCAGCCAGTGGAGCCAGCGCTTGGGTTCGGCAGCGGCCGTGGTCTTGCGAACGCCCTCTTCGATTTCGAGTTCGATGAACTGGCGTGCACGGCTGCGACCGAAGAGAATCGCCAACCCGAGGGTGGTGATGGCGGTGAACAGCGTGGAGCCGACGCTCAAGGTCGGGTTGACGTCGAAGTCGCCGGTTCGGAACTCCATGAACCCGACCGCCGACAGGACGACGGGCACGGCCAGCAGCGCCAGCAGGTAGCCGACGAGCCACGCCACCGAGGACATGACGAAGAGTTCCAGCAGGACCATGCTCTGCAAGCGCTGACCGTCCGCACCGATGACCCGGTGAATGCTGACCTCCCGGCGACGTTGCTCGAGGGAGAGCACCAGCCCGTAAATCAGCACGGAAATGGAAAGGAAGACGATGGGGATCATGATGATGTAATCGAAAATCTGAATCAACCCGAGGAAGATGTTCAGGAACAGAGTGGTCCCGCTGATGATGTCGGTGTAGTACAGCTCGACCTCTTCGTCGGTGTAGGAACCGTCCTGCACCTGCGTGCCCAGGTTCTCGAGCCACTCGGCAGCATCGGCGGTTGAGGAGGTGGGCAGGGCCCCGCGGTCAATGGTGACGCCCAGGTACATGTGGTCGTAATCCATCAGGGTCGCTCGCTGGGCTTCTTCCATCACGGTCCACGTGGAGAAAATCGGGTTGAACGGCAGCGTGGGGTTGCCAAAGGGCCACGGTTCGTAGATGCCCATCACCGTCAAGTTTTCCACGGTCATTGACATACGGCAGTAGATCATCTCGTTGTTTTCCGGTGTGATTTCACCCGCACAGTTGTCCTCGTTCACCGTTCCCTCGAGCAGGGTGGATTCATCCACGACGTAAACGAAGGTCAGCGATTCGAGCACGTCGCCAACATTCGCTTGGGCTTCGCTGGCGATGGTGGACGGCAGGATAATGCCGCGATTTTCGGACATGTTCTCCGGCGTTGGCCACTCGCCCAGTCCCGCGATGATGTTCTCGCTCAGTCGGTTGGCCAACTCGCCGTCGAAGGCTTCGGGACCGAGGAATCGGATGGCACGCTTGTCGGAGATGGGCGGGCCGGCATCGGCGGCTTCGGGATAGTCGAAGGTGACGTTGCTCCAATAGGGGTTCTCGTCGTCCACGATGGTCCGCATTTCAAGCGGTTGCGCGACCACGAATTCCAGGTTGAAGAAGCCGCCACTGTGAATCCCTTGCCGGCCGAGGACGAGGGTGCAGTCGTTGAATTCGTCTGAGAATTCAGTCAGCAATTCATCGCACACACCGGTCATGGTCGTGGTGTTGTTCGACCAGCCTGTGCCGTTTTCCACCGGCGTGCGGGCGTATTCGATCTTGGCGTCAAAGGGCTCGGATTTGAGCGATTCTTCGAAGAAAAGTTGCGACAATCCAACGCCGTACGCAAGCACCGTCGTGATGACGAGCGAAGCGAGGAAGACGCCCGCGATGACGGCAAGACCACGCTCTCGTCCGCGCCATGCTCCTTGAGCGGCCAGGCGAAGTGAACTGGGAAGTTCAACCACTTTGTGTTGAATCCGGCGGAGGCGGGAGCGGTCGGTGGCGAAGTCGGACGGAACGAGTTCCTTTGGCTCGGCGCTCATTCTTCTTCACCTCCATCGGTGGTTTCTGCCGATGGTTCAGGGTCATCCGATGTTGAGTCGGTCTCGTCCTCGTCGTCAAGACCCCAAGCCGAGCGGATGTCGGAGGCTTCCGTCCGACCGTCGTTGAGCAACAACATGCGGTCGGCGTTGGACGCCAAGTCGGGGTCGTGGGTGACCATGAGGATGGAAATCGGGTTCTCTTCGTCGTGGCAGAGCGCCTTGAACAGCGCCATGACTTCCTTGCCGCTGGCGATGTCAAGGTTGCCCGTGGGTTCGTCCGCTAACAAGACGGGACGGTTGCCCGCGATGGCTCGAGCGATGGCGACGCGCTGTTGTTGACCGCCCGAGAGTTGGTCGGGGATGAAGTGCATGCGGTCGCCCAGACCAACCTTCTCGAGGGCAGTGCGGGCTGCTGCTTCCGCTTCGCCGGACGGCATGCCGGAGAGTTCGAGGGCCATGGCGACATTGTCCACGGCCGTCAGGTTGTCGAGCAGGTGGAAATCTTGGAAAATCCAGCCGACGAGTTCACGGCGAACGTCCACGACGTTGGACGGGCCTCGCAAGCCGTAGGAGCGCTCGCCCAGCGTGATGGTGCCGCTGTCGCCGGCGAGCAGACCGCCGATGATGTTGAGCAGGGTGGACTTGCCGGACCCGGACGGGCCCATCAGGGCGACCATCTCGCCCTGCTTGATGTTCATGTCCACGCCCTTGAGGACCTGGAGTTTGTTGGAGCCGGAACCGAACGCCTTGGTGAGTCCTTCAACTGATAACATCTCAGCACCTTTCGTATCAAAGCGCACCGAAGATGTATATGAACCGATGTTTGAATTTCCCATGCAGTCCTCCATCCGGCGAAGCCTTCTTACACGGAAAAGCAAAGCGGAAATCATGAGCGAGGTTCCTGTCAGCAGCGAGGAATTTCTCCTTCAGCAAGCGAATCAATCCTCGCAAGAAGAGGAGGATGAAGGCGTGCCCATGTCTCGTAGAGCCCATCTAGGAACCGGTCTGTTTCTCACGGTGTTTGGGGGAATTTTTGGAGGCGGTCCACTGGCGGTGTTGGTCGGTATCGTGATGTCCGGCGAAGACCCAATTACACCACTGGCCCTCGGCGTTTTCTTTAGCCCGTTTATTCTCATCGGCGGAGGGCTGTTTATCTTCGGGATGGTCACCCTCGGGGCTGGCATCATCGGCTATCCGCTGATCAAAGAGTACGACGACGAGGACGAAGAAGAGGAGGATGGAGGACCGGTGTCGACGGCCTTCGCTTACACCAGCGAAGACGACATGGTGGAACAAATTCGTGAAACTCAAGTCCAGCCTGCCCTTGCTGAGCCAGGCGAGCGAGCACCGACCCTTGGGTGGGGCATGGCGCCTGCTTCCACGCCGACCACCAGCGACGAGGAGTCTTCGCCCGAGGAAGCACCACCTGCACCCAACGCTACCGAAACGGATGGCGGAGGTGCGTTCTGGAGCGGCATGGCGAGTGGCGACAAGAACTGAAGCCGAACCGTCAAGCAGCGATACCGGCGGCCTTGGCCTGCTTCTTGAGCATGCGCCCGAACACCGGCGGTACATGTGCCAGCCAGAACATCACGTAGTAGCCGTAGGGCAACTGCGGCGATTCGTCGTGAACATCCAAGCGCTCGTAGCGGGTGCTCGATTTGAGGTGGTGCGAGGGATGAAGCGGGAGCTCCATGAGCGTCCAACGAGAAAGGCGGTGGCGGCTCTCCCAGGCGTGGGTGGCGTTGGGACGCTCGTCGTCGTGGCGTCGAAGACAGTGGTGCTGGAGGTAGTTGACGAACTCGAGCAGGTAGACGGCGGCGATGGCCTGCACCACGAAACCAGCGGCCAGCGGGAGGGCGATGGCCGCCAGTCCGGCAATGAAGACACCCTCGAGGAGGAAGACCCGCTTGGTGTCCTCTGGGCGTGCAGCCAACGCCCCACGCACTTGTTTGGGCACCGTCATGAGCACGTGAACGTAGACGCTTCGGCCCCACGGTGAAGAGGTGGGGTCGCGGTCGCGAGCCCAGTGCCGATGGTGCGTGTGGTTGTGCTCGGTGGTGAAGTGAGCGTAGATGACCGAAAAGAGCGTCAGGCGAGCCAGCCACCACGAAGCTGATTTCGGTTTGCGATGGCCCAGTTCGTGTGCTGCGACGATGCCCGATGCACCGTTGTTCAGGCCGGCTGAAATCATTCCGAGGAAACTCATGACGGTGATTCCGTCAAAGGACAGCCGCCAGAACAAGGTGGCAACGACCACCAGCACGCCGATGGCGTGGAGGTGAACGATCACGTTGTGGGCCTTTCCTTCCTGTAGCGGATGGGTGTTTGACGAGGTCCCAAGGGCCAGGTCAATGAACGGGTAAACGACGAGCAGCAGCACGATGCCGCTGGCCATCCACCACCCACCGGCGACCAAACCAGCCACCGTGATCGCAGGCGTGAGCAAGCCCCACAGGTGCGGCACCCACGACCAGCGTTCGCTCATCGAGTGTACGTCACACGCATGTGACTTGTAAAGGATGGCTTCAGTTCATGCCAAGCAGACGACGGAGACGGTCCGACAGGCTGCGACGGGCGAAGATCCCGTTGCGGGTGACCTGGGCGTTCATCGTTTCATCCACGTAGCGTTCCAAATATGCATCCATTCAAATCGTCCTCCTTGATTGAAGCGCACCTCGTCGGTCAACACCGGCGCGATAGAAGGCCACCGCCGTCATCCAGCGGTCCCAAAGGCTTCGACCGAACACCCCGTTGCGGTAGGTGAACGACTCAACAGCTTGCTCGGTGTAGGTCTCCAATTCGTGGTCCATGTGCATCTCCTGAAAGGTTTGCTTCTTTCATTGTGAATGTGGTGCCGGACCTATATCAATCACCGGTAAAATTGCCAACACAAGGATGTTAAAAATAAATCAAGTGTTTTAAAAAACACCGATGCCCGCCCTCAACCGGCCGCCTGCTGACTCACCACGGACACCCAGCGGTGCAAACCAACCCTTGCTGACCGAACACCGATTGGCCAAGCGAGTCTTTCATAGCATCGGGAAGTCGCCGCCATATCATCCGAGCCACCCCCAACCGGCACAGGCCAACCGAGGAACGTGGCTCCAGGAGTGAGCCGCATGGCAGGAATGGACCCGCAGCTGATAGCCAAACTGCAGAAGCAACGCTACCACATTGTGGGTGAACACGGCGGCGTGAAAACGTGCCACTGGACCAAGGAATCGCTGCTTCGCGACCGCCAGTGCTACAAAGGCAAGTTCTACGGCGTCGCCAGCCACAACTGCATACAAATGTCGCCTGTGGTCGACCAGTGCAACCTGGCGTGCACCTACTGCTGGCGAGAACCGCACATGGACACGCTGGAACTGACCGACCAAGACCCGCTCGACCTGCTCTACGAATCGGTGCGCGCCCAGCGCCGTCTGCTCTCGGGCTTCGGGGGCAACCCCAAGGTGCCTCGCGAGAAGTGGCTGGACGCTCAGAACCCGAAGCACGTGGCGATCTCCCTCAACGGCGAGCCCACGCTTTACACCCGACTGGGCGAATACATGGACCTGTGCCACAAGCACGGGATGACCACGATGCTGGTGACCAACGGCACGCTGCCCAAGGTGCTCGAGAAAGTTGGACACCCTGCCCACCCAACTCTATGTCTCGGTGGACGCCCCCAACAAGCAGGTGTTCGACGAGGTCTGCCGGCCCAAGTGGAACAGCGGTGCCTGGGAGCAGTTTGAGAAAACCATCGACCTCTTGCCCTCCCTCGACACCCGCATCGTCTGCCGACACACGCTGATGAAAGGGGTCAACATGAGCGACGCCCACATCAAAGAATTCGCTGCACTGGACAACCGTGCCGACCCCGATTTCATCGAAAACAAGGGCTACGTGTTCGTGGGCCACAGCCGAGAAAACTTGGCCATGGAAAACATGCCCACCCACGACGACATCATGGCGTTCTCCCGAAAGATTGCGCCCCTCACGAACCGAGACGTGCTCTCCGATTCCCGACCCAGCCGAGTGGCGCTCGTCGGCACAGAAATCACGCCCATACCCATCCCGGAACCGACGATGTTCTTCCCCGAGGACCTCGGGATTGCACCGCCGGTCAAGCACCTGCCCGTCATCTCCTGAGATGGCCATGGACCTCCGACACAATCCAAAATAAACCGCCGCTTCCCAGGCGGTGACATGATCACCTTGGAAGAGGCACTCATTGCAGCAGGTGGTGGCGTTCTCATCGGGACCGCAGCGACCGTGCTGTTGGGATACAACGGGCGAACGGCAGGCATCAGCGGCATCTTGGGCGGGCTCGTCCCACCACAACAGGGCGACGCCAACTGGCGTGTCAGTTTCCTCGTCGGCATGGTCCTCGCTGGGCTGGCCTTGGCCCCCACCCTACCCAACGCCTTCACCACCCTCGAGCGCCCCGTCTGGACCATCGTGCTCGCCGGTCTGCTGGTCGGCGTGGGAACACGACTTGGGAACGGTTGCACGAGCGGGCACGGGGTCTGCGGCATGGCACGGCTTTCCAAGCGATCCTTTGCCGCCGTGGGTGCGTTCATGGTGACGGGCGTGCTGACGGCGACCATCGTCGGTCAACTTCTGGGAGGGGTGGTATGAGCGACAACCGCATCCTCGCCGTTTCCTTCCTGAGCGGCCTGCTGTTCGGCGCCGGCCTCGTGATCTCAGGCATGACCGACCCCACGAAAGTCATCGGTTTCCTCGATGTTCTCAACGGTTGGGACCCAACCCTCGCCTTTGTCCTCGCAGGCGCCACGGGCAGCCACATGGCCGCCCGGCCGTTTCTCAAGCGAAAGGTTCCCGAACGCGTGGCTGCTGCCGTGGAAGACAAAGTCGACATCGACCAGCAACTCCTCGTGGGCGCAGCCGTGTTTGGCATCGGGTGGGGCCTTGGCGGCTACTGCCCTGGACCGGCCGTGGCGGCGGTCATTCCGGCGCTGGGCTCGACCCTGATTTTTGTCGTCTCCATGGTGGTCGGCATGCTCGGGTTCCGCTGGCTTCAGGGGCGAGGGCTCGCAGATTGAGCGGTTGGTTGGCCATCCCACCCACGCTTTCAAATCATGGACGCAGAAGCCTCGGTCATGCTCAACTGGCTCAAATCCCTGTTCTCCTCCGGCCCCGACCTTGGCGAACTGCTCGCTGAGGGTGCCCTCGTGGTGGATGTGCGAAGCCTGGGCGAATACCAAAGGGGGCACGTCAAGGGCTCCATGCACGTTCCGCTGCCGCAACTGAGCAAGAAGATCAACGCTGTCAAGAAGCAAAAGAAGACCGTCATTACGGTCTGTGCCAGCGGTATGCGCAGCGGCAAAGCAGCGAAGGTGTTGCGTTCACACGGCGTTGACGCCCACAACGGTGGACCCTGGCAGTCGGTCCAACGAAGGCAAAACGGCGAGTGAGAGTTGGTCGAACCTAGGGAAAGTATACCGCTTCAGCGCCCTCAACCCACTGCTTCTCTTTCTTCATGCAGCGTTTGAATTCGTCCGAATCGAGGTGCTCGGCCAGCCAAGCGTGAACGTTGGCCCACGGCTGAACGTCAAACCAGTCCCGGTCGTGGTTGGCGAACTGCCGCACGAACGGAAAGAGGGCGTCGTTGAGTTGCGGCGCAAAGGTCGGGCTCTCGGACAAGCGTGCATCGAGGTCGCTCAGGTAAGCGGAAGCCAGCGTGCGATGCTCCTCTTCGTTGACGTCCTCATAGCGATTCGGGTACTTGTAGCGGTCCAGATGGAACTTAAATTCCTCATCGTTGCGTTCCACCCAGTGCGATTCCTCCTCGTCGAGGTCCCAATCCAGCACGTGCTGCATGATCTCAAGGCTCTCCTCAATGACCGTACCGTCGGGCAGCAAAAGCACAGGCACCGTGCCCTTGGGTGAAATTTCCATCATGTGGTCGGGTCGGTCTCGCAGGACGACTTCCCGAAGTTCGACCTCGTAGTGTTCCCGGACGATGGACATCCGCGCCCGCATGGCGTAGGGGCAGCGGCGAAAGGAGTAGAGAACGGGCAGCGACACGGCGACCCTTCCTGCATCACTCGGGCGGTGTGGGCGGAGCGTAGCCGCCGTCAACGGCTTCCTGCACGGTCGCCATGTCGGCGTCGACCATCATCTGAACGAGTTCCTCAAACGAGGTTTTGGGCACCCAACCAAGTTCCTTCTCGGCCAGCGCCGGGTCGCCGATGAGCAAGTCCACTTCGGCAGGACGGAAGAACTTGGGATTGGTTCGCACACGCACGACGCCGTTCTGGTCGGTGGCGATGGTATCAACATCCTCTCCCGACCACGTCAAGTCCATGCCGACGTGGGAGAAGGCGAGCGAAATCATGTCGCGCACGCTGTGCGTGCGACCGGTCGCCACGACGTAGTCGCCGGGCGTGTCCTGCTGGAGCATGCGCCATTGCATCTCGACGTAATCGCCGGCGAAGCCCCAGTCTCGCTTGGCGTCGACGTTGCCGATCCACAAACACTCGTCAAAGCCGTGGGCGATGCGAGCAGCGGTCATGGTCACCTTTCGGGTGACGAATTCAAGGCCGCGGCGAGGGCTTTCGTGGTTGAAGAGAATGCCCGTGCAGGCGAACATGTCGTAGGATTCACGGTAGTTCCGGGTGATTTCGAAGGCGAAGACCTTGGCGCAACCGTAGGGTGAGCGGGGGTGGAAGGGCGTCAATTCGGTTTGAGGGACGTCGCGCACCTTGCCGTACTGCTCGGAGGAACCGGCCTGATAGAAACGGCACTGAGGAGCATGCTTCCGAATGGCTTCGAGGCAGCGCAGAGCACCAAGACCGGTGATGTCGGCGGTCATCATGGGCGAGCGCCACGATTCGGGGACGAAGGACATGGCACCGAGGTTGTAGAATTCATCGGGTTGGGTCTGGTTGACGGCGTTGTCGATGGAGTTCTGGTCGGCCAAGTCGCCGTTGAGGAGGTGGAACTTCTCGTTGCTCATCAGATGGTTGATGAGGCTGCGGCCGGAGGTGGGCTGAGAGACACGGCGCACCAGGCCGTAGACGTTGTAGCCCTTCTCGAGAAGGAGTTCTGCGAGGTAGGAGCCGTCCTGTCCAGTAACACCGGTAATCATGGCCGTCTTGCCGCTCATGCTCTCCCGTAGATGCCTCCCTTTTTCAAACGGTCGCGTGCCCCGTGAATTGGAAAAGTGCTCCTCAGCCAACATCGGAGGGTGGATTTGAAAGGGGAGAGGCAAGGGTTCCCACCGATGGCTCACGACGAGGGTGAAGCGACCAAGCGCCCTCGTGTGCTCGTCGTCCGTGGCTCCTTTGCCGCCTTGGGCGGGGCCGAACGGGAACTGCTCCAACTGCTGCGAGCCGTCGACCAGCGATGGGACGTGAGTCTGGCCACCCTTGACTTCCCCAACCATGCCAGGGAACTGCTGGCCGATGCCGACGTTCGCTTGTTATCCCCGGCCCAACCCCTTGCATGGCCCACCGGTGCGGTGGCTGAGATCACCGCCGCCGCCAGCAAAGCTGCTCAAACAGCATGGGCCGATGTGATCATCCCGTGGGATGAGATTGACGCCGTTCACCTCTCGGTGTGCAAAGGGACGCTTGAGATCCTCCCCCATGTTCCCCCGCGCATCCCGGTGCACTACCACTGCCTTGAGCCTCCCCGTTGGCTCTACGAAGACGTGCTCCACCGACGCCTTGACGGGCGACCCAAGCGACCCCTGTGGTTGACCCGCCTGTTGTTCACGAGCCAGCGCCGCCGGGACCAACGCCTGGTCAAGCAACTGCTCCAGCGCCCCAACGCCGCCATCTCCGGCAACTCGATGTGGATTCAGCGCCGCCTGAAGGCGGTCTACGGCGTCGCCTCCGACCCCACCAAAGAAAACGGCGAGCCCCCTCAACGCGACGAGGCTGGACGCCCGCTTGAAGCGACGCACGTGATGCACGTCATCGACCTCGAAGCTTGGCCCGTTGACGCTGGCCCCGCCGAAGCCAGCGACCTCAAGGGCGCACCCGCACCTCCCGAACCCTACGTCATGACGGTGGGTCGCATCTCCCACGTCAAGGGCACCTGGGAAACCCTGCGCTCGTTGGCCGGTACCGGCTACGGACTGGTCCATGTCGGCGGCGGTGATACGACGGACAAAGCCGCCCTTGAGGCCGAAGCCAAACGACTTGACGTGCCCCTCGTGTGCATGCCCCGCCTCTCGCAAGCCGCCCTGGTCGGTTTGGTTCGAGGTGCCGCCGCCATGGTCAGCCACGCCCATCACGAACCCTTCGGCCTCACGCCCATCGAAGCCATGGCGGTGGGAACGCCAGCGCTCATGGTGGACGAAGGCGGGTTTCAGTGCACCATGTCGGGCGTGGAGTGCGGCTTGTTGCTTCGTCGAGACCAGCCCGAAGCGTGGCGAGAAGCCTATGCAATCCTCAAGAACCCTGAACAGCATCAAGCCTGGGCGACCGTCGGTCGACCGTACGTGGAAGCGAACTTTACGCTGCCCGTTCAAATCGCTGCCCTCGAACGCATGATGGGGCTTTGAGTCTCCTTTTTGGATACTTTATAGCCACTGACGAGCCATCTCTTGTATGAACGAGGAGCAATCGCCACGAAACCTGCTGCTGGTCGGTGCTGGAGGCATCGGCACCCAACTGGCCGAACTGTTGGTGGCCGCCCTTCGCAGGGTCAATCTGCAGGGCACCATCACGCTCATGGACGCCGACATCGTTGAGGCGTCCAATCTGGGCCACCAACGCTACACAACCGAAGACATCGGTCACGCCAAGGTGAGCGCCCTGGCCGCCCGACTCGACGATGCGGACTCGGACCTCCGCGTCAAGGCCGTGGAAGAAAACCTCCGCTCGGCCGACCAGTTCGACGGCCACGACCTCGTCGTCGTGTGCGTTGACCGCCCGGAGCCTCGCCGCCTCGTCCATGGCCTCGATGTTCCTTGGCTTGATGTTCGCTGCAGCGGGGACGGGTGGATGGTGCTGTCCTCCGCGTCCGACCCCGCGCTCCTCGAGCGCATGACGCCCGACCACGAACCGGCCAGCTGTCAGGTGGCCGGGGCCCTTGAGGCGGGCAACTTGGAGTTCGGTTTTGCCGTGGCCGCCGCCTACGGCGCGCAATGGGCGCTCCAGCAATGGCGCGGGCACCACGCCCCCGTGCAGTCAATGGGCAGCCTGACCTACGGTTCGCTGGCTTTCCCGGAGGTGAGCGCATGATCGGCCTTCCCGATGCAGCCGACCTCCCCTTGGACGACGAGACCTGGGAACAGGCTTGCCTTGCCGCTGAGGAACGCTGGGTGGAGGACGAGCATCTCCTCAACGCACAGCGCATCCTCGCCCAGGCAGGTCGATGGGACGGCGTCTACGTGCTTTCGGTCATCGCCGGTCTCGAGACCTCGGTGCTCATTGACGCCGACGACAAGGTGTTCATCGACTGGGGGACCGCCGGCCAAGTGACCCTTCAACCACCGGTCGGTGGTCGTTTGCCGTTCAAGCTCTGGGTTCACACCCATCCTCGGTTTGCCGCCTACTGGAGCGGGACCGACGTCAACAGCCTCAGCCTCGGCGCTCGTATCCTCGAGTCCGCCATGGTGCTGGGCCAACCCGGGCCGAAGCACAGCAGCAACCGCTCGCTGGTGGAGGTCAACACGACGGCCACGCTCGCCGAGGACGGCCCGCTCAACCATTGGACGGACGAGGAGCCCGTTCCATGGTCGGAGTGGTACACCCTCAACGACATCAACACCGAGGTGGTCGAATGACGGCGCGTGGACCCAAGGATGAGGAAGAGCGATTCAAGGCGCTCCTGGCCGTCCTCAACGGCAGAGGGCGCAGCATCGCCGACGTCATCGAGGAGCTCACGGGCGAACCGCCGAGTGAGGAGACCGTTGAGGCGGTCAAGAACCGCCTCCAAATGGCCCAAGAAAGCGGAGAACAGGTGGACATTCTCGCCGTGGTTCAGGCGATGAACGAATTGGCCAGTCAGTGGGCTTGATCACTGGTTGGTGTAGGTCGGTCGTCGGTTTTCGATCAGCGCTGAGAGCCCTTCGAGGGCGTCTTTGGTGGCGAAAATCGTGTTCAGGCCGTCCAACTCCAGTTGAAGACCCGCCTGCAAATCCGTGCTGGCCGTCGCATCGATGAGGTCGCTGGCCATCTGAAGCCCAATGGGCGCCGTGAAGGAAAGGCTCTTGATTTGACGAGCCACGATCTTCTCGCCTTGGTCAAAGCCGTCGGGGCATTCACCGTTCATCAACACGGGCATGTTCTCGTCGGCAAAGAACGAGGTGGCAAACTTGGCCACCGGTGAGGACGGGTTGGCGGGCTGGCCGGGGTACTTGACCGCCGGCTTGCCCTCCGAAGCGAGCGCAGCAATGCATTCGTCCACACCCGCCACGTCGACGAGGTGCGTGACCAAGCCAAGGTCAGCTGCCGTGGTGGCGTCCATGAAATTGCCAGCAAGAACCGCCCAGCGAGCCACGGGGATGCCGCAGATACGAGCAGGGCGCTGTGAGCCACCCAAGCCCGGGTAGATGCCGATGGAGGTCTCGGGGAAGCGGAATTGGGTGCGGCGGGTACCGATGCGATAGTCGCAGGCCAACGCAAGTTCGAGTCCACCACCCAGCGCCAGTCCGGTGGTCAGCGCCACGGTGGTCTTGCTGGAGGTTTCCAGCATGTTGAGCAGTTCGTGGCCTTCGGCGGTAAAGTCGTAGATGTCCGGAATGGCATCGGCACGGATCTTATCGACGAAGAATTTCACGTCAGCGCCAGCCACGAAGGCCTTGCCTGCACCGTCGAGCACGATGGTATGAACCGCATCGTTGGCGTTGGCAGCGGCGACGGCCTGCGTCAACTGATTCACCACGGTGACGTTGAGCGCATTCATGGCTTCGGGGCGGTTGATGGTGAGGGTGGCCACGCCGTCGTTGACGCGACTGTCGACGTAGGAGAAGCTCCAGGCGCCATCACCCTGGTCGGAGAAAAAGGCAGGAACGTTCCAGCCCTCACCGGCGGTTTGGGCGTAGGCCTTGGCCATGCGGCAGGCTTCGCCAACACCGATTCGATTCATCATCTCAAAGGGCCCACGGGCCCAGCGCAGACCCACTTTGGCCCCGCGGTCAACGTCTTCCATGCTGCAGATGTCTTCTTCCACGATTTGAGCGGCGACACCAAACACCACGCCGAGCAGGCGCTCGGACACGGTCGTGTACTGCTCGTCGGTGTAGGTGGCCTCCTCGGAGACGTCCCACTGTTCGTTGGCTTCAACCAGCGCACGCAAGTTGGCAGCGCCCGTGTAACGAGGCGTGTTGAGTTGCTCGGCAAGGTAGTCGGTGGAATGGAGCGCGATGGGTGGCCCGGTCAGGTTCATCAAACCGAAGGGGCCGAGGCCGATGCGGAAGGCCTTGCAGGCGATGGCGTCGATTTGGGCGGCGTTTGCAGCGCCTTCCTCGAGCAGCAAGCAGGCCTCGTTGAGCCATGGAACGAAGAAGCGGTTCACGACAAACCCGGGTCGGTCAGCGCACACGATGACCACTTTGCCGAGCATCTTGCAGTACTGAACGACCGTCGACGGTGTCCTGACTGGAGGCTTCGGCCGGGATAACCTCAACCAAACGGTTCTTGGCAGGGTGGTAGAAGAAATGCAGACCGACAAAACGGTCGGCTCGACCGGTGGCTTCAGCCAGCGCATTGACGGACAGCGAGGACGTGTTCGAGGCAAGGATGGTGTCTTCTCCACAGGCTTCGTCAAGGGTGTTGAACACGGCGGTTTTGACATCGAAGTCCTCAAACACGGCTTCGATGACCAGGTCGGTGTTTTCAGCGGTGTTTTCCACGCCCACCACGCCGGTGATGCGTCCTTGAATGGCCTCAACCTGTGCGGGCGAGAAAATACGACGCTCGACGGCTTCCTCGAGGAAGTTGGCAATGATGGATTGGCCACGCTCAACCCACTGGAGTTCACGGTCAACCATTTGGACGTCAAATTCTTCCTGAGCGCTTTTCTGAGCGATGCCGGAGCCCATGTTGCCTGCGCCGACCACGGCCACACGTTGGATAGGTTGCATGGTTCGTCCGAATTCAATGCACTACATAAAAATCCGTCATTGTGGTGTTGGACGGTTCAGGACGTGGTCGTAGGCAGCGTTCATGCGTTCAACAAACGCCTCGCTGGAAAAGGTCTGAGCATGTTCCATGAGGGACTGATCCGGCGCCCAAGCCTTGCTTTCATTCCACGAGCGGTACGCTGCTTCGACGGCCTCACGCCAGGCTGCGATGTCGCCAGCAGGCAAGCAGCTGCCCTCGGGCATCAGTTCGTTGTGAGCGGGCAGGTCAGAACACAGCACGGGGCAGCCAGCCGCCATGGCCTCGACGGGGGGGTAGCCGTAGCCCTCGGCGGCACTGGGAAACAGGAGCAGGTCAGCGCCATGGCGCACATCCATGAGCGCCTGGTCATCGAGGCATGGATGAACCACGACCTCCATCTTGAGCGACGAAGCCATGGTGCGAGCCTCCGGGCTTCGGTCGCCCACGACATGAAGTACCGAATTCGCCAGCACATCGTCCTTGCAAGTACGGAGCACCTGTTCAAGGAACGAACGACGCTTGCGAGGGTCGGCGGAACCGACGTAGAGCATCGTGAACGCCGGGTTTTTGTCGCGCCCTGGACCGGGTGCAAAGGCCTCCAAGTCCAGTCCCAACGGCACCGTCACCGAGGCGACGTCGGGGAAGGCCGTCTCGCAACGCTGACGGGTGTGTTCCGAATCGCAGACGAGGAGGTCGGCTCTGGCCAATCCGGCTTTGAGCTTCTTGAGGTCCCGGCGCCGAACCATGCCGGGCCGCTGGTCGCCGACAGCGACCACGGAGGTGCCCACCGATGCCTCACCGTCGGTCAACGCAATGCGTTGCTCAGAGGGAAACAAATGGAACACGTCGTGGACGGTGACCACCACCTTCGGTCGCTGCGAAGAGCGAGGCGGCACCAAGTGGGCTTGTTCTTGGTCGGTGATGTGAAGCACATCGGTCGGTCCGAGAAGGCGCTTGCAAACCTCTGCCACCCGCTTGGGATGCTGACTCCAGCGCATGCGAAGCCGAGCGAACGCAGAAGATTGAACGGGGTACTCCACGACCTCCCTGAGCGATAGGGAGGGAAACCGTCCGTCCCGGTGGTGTTCCACAAGCGTGGCGTGAGCACCACCCAGCCCCGAGAAGGGCGTCAGGGCACCACCACGCACCAGGACGATGTGCCCGGTGGAGGAGGTTGAGCCGGTGGACTCCATGGTGAACGCAGGCGACGCCTCCTCTTCAAGGGATGACATTCTCGGAGTTGAGCACGGGCGCACTTGGGGTGAACGGGGGCATCAAGTGTGGAAAAGACATCAAGTAGTCTGAGGGGTTCGCACGAAACGAACCCACCATGCCAGAACCCCCCATGTCCATCCCCAGCGAATCGTACGATGCGATTGAAAACGGCATTCAGACCACGCTTGAAAGTGGCCGATCCATTCGACACCTGCTGGCGCAACACTCCAACCAGGGGCCCTACGACGCTGGATGGGAAGTGGAAGCCGCTGTGGAAGCCCTCCATGTTTTTGCCTCGAGGTGGACCATTGAAATTCTCGCCACCCTCTACATCACCGGACCTCGCCGGTTCAACGAAATGAAATCCATGCTCACCGGCATTTCAAGCCGAACCCTCTCCGACAAACTTCGATTCTTGACCGAAGAAGGGTTGGTCTTGCGGGTGGTTACCGACGGACCGCCGGTGAAGGTGAGCTACGAACTCAGCGCCCACGGCTTGACCTGCGGCCGCTTGCTCTCGCCGCTGGTGGCCCATCTCAAAATGGTGGCCGGCTCCGTGGTGAAGGCCTAGGCCTCAACCCGATGTTGCTGAATCACTTCACCGGTTCGAAGGTTCATCGCCGTCAATGCGCGTCGGTCAGAAGGACCGTGATACAGGCACGTGTCCAAACCAATCGCTGCTGACCGCCCGTCGGCCAACTTTACGCTGCTGTGCCAGACCGTCCCCCAATCCTCAGCCGTGTGGCCGGGAAGACCCGCGGTCGGTGTGTGGCCAAACACGATGGTTCGCTCACCGTCGACCGGGGAAACTGCGTGATGAAAGGCACCTCGAATCCAAAGCAAGTCTTCGTCCCGCTGCTCGTCCAACGGGACGTCGGGTGAATAGCCTGCATGAACCAAACGCCAGCGGTCGAGAACGAGGTGGGTCGGCAAGGTGGCCATCCACGCCGTGTGCTCAGCCGCCAAGCGCTCGAGAGCCCCCTCGTCCACTTGACCCGCTTCGTTTCGAACCGAGTACATGTAGGACGCCACGGTGGTGTTGCCACCGTTTCGCATCCAGAGCATGACGTCAAGGTCAGGTGTGCGGAGCTTCTCAATCGTGAATTGGCGGACCATCATGTCCTCGTGATTACCCCGAACCGTGCAGTAGTGCGGATGATGCATGACATCGTGAACCACGCCGAAACTGTTCGGGCCGCGATCGATCAAATCCCCAAGAAACACCACCCAATCACCGTCTCGAAGATTCAATTGGGCGCACAATTCGTTCATCGACTGGAAAAATCCGTGAACGTCGCCGACGACCCAAACGTTACCGCCAGCATCCAAATCTGCCTGTATTTTTTCCTCCAATTCACGGTTCCTCATGGTCGCACTTCCCTAACATAAACAAGTACCTGCGAGCCTATTTAACCGACAAAAGAAGGTTGGTTGTGGTCAACGAAATGGCCACACAATGAAGCGATGGCTTAAGGGAGGAGAAGGCGAACCTCATAGCATGCCTCTGCTCGCACAGTGGACCCGTCAGCGCCCTTGGTTGGCGGCTGGACTCACGGGCGCTGCCAGCGGCATGGTCGGCATCGCAGGCGGCCTGGCCACCTTTGCCGGCACCGTCGGTGCCATGGCCATCGGTGGCATTTCGACCCGTGCCACCAGCTACGAGCACCCGCTGCGCCGCCGCATTTTGTCCACCCTCGAAGCCCGACCCGGGCTCTGCTACCGTGAACTGCAAACGGTGATGAACACCGCCAACGGCACCCTTCGCCACCATTTGGACGTGCTCCAAACTCGACGTGCGGTCACCGTCATGCCCGTGAACGGGCGCACGTGTTACTTCGCTGGTGGACCAAGCCAGGTCGAAGTGCTACGCAGCAAAGTGGTGGGCGAAGAGCGCATGGCCCAACAGTTACCCATCGGTCTGTCGCCGGTCCAACGGATGATCATTGAAAACATCGACCGCGAGGGTGTACCTCGTTCTCAGGCTGCCCTTGCACGGCGACTCGGGCGCACCCGTGCCACCGTCCACAGCGCGGTCAAGGTGCTTCGACGCCGAGGCATTCTGCGCGATGACCGAATTGAACTGATGCCACACATCGACCTCGAAATTTACAGCCGACCTTCTGGCGTGGACTACGAATTTGTTGACGAGCGACACCTGTCCTCGCCTTGAAGTGACGATTACGAAATCTGTCGCTTGAGCGACAACTGTTACACAGGCTTCAAAGACCCTTGACAGCCCCCGAGCATCATGTTCTCTGTCCGGCTTGTTGAGCACCCGTTGCCCACGACCGAACGTGATGTGGACGGTCTGATCGCCTGGATGATCGACACGCTCTCGCTGGTGAGAAAACGAGGCGACGCCACCGCCGACCACGGAAGAGCGGGTCCCGTTCATCGGTTGCTTCGAGACCACCTGTTCGGCCAACCGGAACTGAGTTGGGACGCACAAATGTTGGCGGATGAACTGGCGCTGATGCCAGCCTCCCTCAACCATCACCTCGGTCGACTGGTCGAAACCGGGCTCATCGGCTTCACCAACGAGGGCAAAGGCTGGCGGAAGTACTACCTGCGCGGTGGCTCGCTTTCCAACGCCGTCGCTCATCTTCAACAGCACAGCAGCCTCGTGCTTCAGCAACGATTTGAATTCATCAACGCCGCTTGGACTCGCGCGGGTGAGCCGCTCCCCGTGGAGCTACCCCAAGACGAAAGCGCCCCGTTCTCACTCGGTCTGGTTGACCACCGCCCCATCCCCATCGAAACCGATGGCAGCGTGCTGTCCCATTGGATGAACGACTTCGGTCTGCTCGGCGAGCGACCCGGTGCTGAACTTCGCGCCGATTCGCTGTCCGTTCGACTGTTCGAAACACTGTTGGAACGAGACCTTCCACTGTCCCTTGACGAAGCAGCCGAACAACACGGCGGCCAAAAAGCACGAGTGGGCCGCATCCTTGACCGGTTTCGGGCCACCGGCATGGTGGAGCGCGTCCCCCGAACAGACCGACTTAACACCGCACTGTGGACCGCCATGACCACGCAACATCAGCGAAGAGGTGAGGATTGGATGCTCAAGAAGGGCGGCTTTCAACGGCTCCTGAACGAACAACAGCAGGGTGGACTCCTCAAGAAACTCGCCAAGAACGCCCTTTCGATTGACGACGTGGCCCACCACCTCAGCGGCATTGATGCTCGTGAGCAGATGCTGCTGTTGAACCTCCTTGGCGGTCGGTTGCCCATGGGCTACCGCATGGCAGGGCCTTCGGCCAGTGCTGTTCAACGTCGAGTTCAGGACCGGCTCGACCGAGTGCTGCGACGCATGGTGCGGGTGGCGGGCCTGCTGGATGAGGCCATGGCGGCGAACGCCGACGAGTGAGCGGTGAGCGCATGGCCGACTTCATCGGGAAAAAACGGGGGCCATGGGACGGTGAGGAACGCCCGTTGTACCTCGCACCGATGTCCGGCGTCACCGACCTTCCCTACCGCCTCCTCGCCAAAGAATGCGGGGCGGACGTCACCATCACTGAATTCACCAATTCAACGGCCCTGACACGAGAAGCAGCCACCTCATGGCGCCGCATGGAAACCCACGAAACAGAAGTTCCCTTCATTCCCCAAATTTTCGGTGGCGACCCCGGAGACATGGACACGGCCTCAGAAATGCTCTCTCCGGATGGCTATATGATCGTCCTCAATTTTGGATGCCCAGCGCCAAAGGTCACCAACATCTGTGCCGGTGCAGCCCTGATGGGAGAACCCGAGCGCCTTGTCAGCATGGTGGAGACCATCGTTGAGCGCGTCGATGTTCCCGTGACGGCCAAAATGCGTCTTGGAACCGGTGGTGGAAGAGCCAACAATTCCACCGAGATTTGTCAGCAACTCGAAGCGGTCGGCGCCCAGCGATTGTGCATCCACGGTCGAACGCTCAAGCAGCGATATTCGGGAGAAGCAGATTGGACGAGTATCAGAGAAGCGGTGGACGAAGTCGATGTCCCGGTCGTGGCCAACGGTGACGTGGTGGACGCGTCCTCCGCAGCCGCTTGCCTCACCCACACCGGTGCTTCCGGTTTGATGATCGGACGGGGCGCCATCGGCCGACCCACCGTGTTTTCCGACATCAAGGTCGGTTTGGGGTGGATGAAAGAAAATGACCTTCCATGGGTGGCCCAACACGACGACTGGTACGGGTTGAGCGACATTGGGCGCGCCTTCGTGTCGCGAAAATGGTGCTGGGACCGGTACATCGATCTCTCCGAGGCCACCGTGGGTATCCAAGGCAAGTGGATGCAACGTCATGCCATCGCCTTTACCAAAGGGCTCCCTGGTGCGAAGAAGGTTCGCACGCTGATGCACGAACAAGACACAGCCAAAGCCATGGCCGACGCCATCAGCGGGTTCCTTGCGAGTCCTTGAGCCTCAGAAGGTGGATTCCCAGTCTTCGAGGTCGTTGGCTTCAGCCCAGGCCTCGTCGGTGGTTTCGCCACGGACCTTCAGCACTTCACGGGCGAGGAGCCAGTAGATGAGGGCAAGGGAACGACGGCCCTTGTTGTTGGCAGGAAGAGCGATGTCCACGTTGCGGAGGTGGTTGTTGGCGTCAACGATGCCAACGATGGGCAGACCGGTGGCCACGGCTTCGCGCAGGGCTTGCTGGTCGTTGGCGGGGTCGGTCACGAACAGGATGTCGGGCTCGATGTAAGATCGAAGAGCCGGGTTGGTCAACGAACCTGGAATAAAGCGACCGACGGCGGAGTGGGCACCAATGGCTTCTGCAAAGAGGCGAGCAGGGCGTTGTCCGTATTGGCGAGCGCTGACGACCATGATGGACGGCGCGTCGTAGGTGTTGAGAAGAGCGGCGATGGAGCGGATGCGGGCGTCCGTGGTGGGAATGTCGAGGAGGTAAAGACCGTCTTCACGAACACGGTCAATGAAGCGGCTCATGTCGGCACTCTTCTGTTGAGTACCGATGTTCACGGCGTTTTCCTCGTAGGTTTCGGCGGACACGAGCAAACTGGCTTCTTCGGACATGTTGAACCACAGCAAGCCGCCCACAAACCCCCTGTATTAAACCGCTTCGTCGCTTATGGCCACGGTCATACCGTCGAAGATTGCTCGCACACTGCGGAAAAGGGCTCAAAAAAGAACACCCAATTCGCCCGAATATGGCGGAGGAGGGAGCGGGTCGAAAGGGCTCCCCGCCGACCCATGCGGACGCTGTTCAAGGCACAAACGGGCGATGGTCCAACGCGGACAACACCCCGCTACCCGTGAGTGCGAGCGACCTCGAACGCTACACCTACTGCCCGATGTCGTGGTACCTCGCCACCAAGGGCGTCAGCGGGCAAAGCGAAGCCATCGAGAAAGGAAAACAGCAGCATCAAGCCATCCACGAATCCATGATGAACCTCAAAGGGCATCAGTTCGAAGCCAAACGAAACCTGCTCATTTGGCAGTGGTGGTACGCCATCATCGTGGTCTTGCTCATCGATACGGTGGCCATGCAGTACATCGATGATCTGGGACTGAATGTGATGGAATTTTCAAAACTCTTGGCTGCCGGAGCGCTCTCGTTCCTGGTGGTCGGCATCCTGGCGCTCCTCGTGCCGTGGCGGAAAGCCATCGGCTTGAACGAGCCCTTTCTGCCCACGCTTGAAGGTGGGATGGAAACCATCGATCCTGTGTTTGAACCGCGTGGGTTCATGGGTGGCTGGTTCCAAGGCGGCATCCTCGAGGCCTCGATGTTCGTTTCAGCCATCCTGTTGGCCGTTCATTCAAGCGCCCTTCTGTTCGCAGAAGATCGGCAGCAAGCCGCATACGTGCTGGCCATCACCACCTTGAGTTGGACGCTCCTTGCTTCCGTGGTCCTGCGCCGAGCGTTGAAGAACAACGACGAGGCACGGCGCATCGCCACGGAAAACGACCTGAAGATGACCGACGAAATCTCCTACTCGGACGACGAGGAGAGCGCTCAACTGCTGGTCGACAAGGACACGGGCCTGCGCGGTCGACCCGACCAAATCGTCATCATCGATTCAGAGTTCATTCCCGTTGAGCAAAAGACGGGCAAAGTCCCCAAACGACCTCACGATTCACATCGGCTGCAGGCCCTCGCCTACGCACGCTTGGTTGAGGTGACCACTGGCCGCACACCGCCGTACGCACTTCTCCGGTACGGCAGCGACCACCTCCACCAACTGCCATGGGACGACGCGGCGAAGGAAGAGCTGGATCAACAAATCACAGCGGTGCAACTCGCCATGGCGCAAGGCGGTGCCACTCGAAACCACGAACGCCCGGGGAAATGTCAGCATTGTTCACGCCGCCATGCCTGCGATGAGCGCTTGGCTTGACTCAGTAGCATTCGTCAACCAACGGGTACTGGATGCAACTGTTGGTGATGGTGACGATGATGACAAAATTGTCTTGAATGGAGCCAAAGGTGCTCTCTCCTCCACCTCGGGCCTGAATGTCAAGTTCCCACTCACCCTGAGCGAAGGAAGGGTTAGGCAACAGCGATTCCTCGAGGGGGCTGGCGTCTTCGCTCACGTCTTGTTCCCACTGAACGTTGCCTTCAGCATCGGTCAGTGTGGCGCGAACGTAGTGGCTTTCGTTCTCTAAAAGAACGGTGGGGAGGTTGCGCGATGCCTCGAATGAGACCTTGAAGTAGACGTTGATCTCGTTGGTCTGCTCGTCAACCATGAACGTTGAGCGGTTCGTGTATTCAGTGAAGTAGTCGTCAAGGTTCTCAAAAGCGTGAATCACCGTGATTTTCTCGTTGTTGAGGTCCTCGTACGCCGGTTCACGGAGTTCCTCGACCGCTTCGCGAGCAGCGATGAGACCCATGCACCCCGACGTGGAAGCCATCATGACCACCACGAGGAGGGCAGCACCGAGGCCTGGACGCGCCATGCCATCACCATCGGCCACGACCCTATGAAGCACACGCTGGAAGGTGCGAGCATTTCAAATTCACATCACGCATGGGAAAGGCGTCTGAATGAAGCGATTGATGGCCGAGCCACGGCGATGACGAGCCCTATGAACGCTGACAGACACTCAACCAAACTTCGCCCCGCAGGTACCACATTCGGTGGCATCAGCAGGAAGATCTGCGCCGCATGCACCGCACTCATCGGTTGGGGCCGCAGGTGCTTCCTCTTTCTTGGGTTGCCTGGAGGGGCGCCGTCGGGCTGGCTTTCGTGTCCTGGCAGGTGCAGCAGTTCCTCCGGTTTCAGGTGAAGCGGCCGGAGGGTCGTCCTTGGCATCATCAAACGTGAAGTTTGCCGTCGCCTCTGAAACTTCATTTCCTGCAAACGAGGAGTCCGTCAAGCTCATGCCGATGTTGACCTTTTCACCGGGAAGAACACCCTCTTCACCCGTAATTTCGAACAATTGCTCTCGAATGGAGGCGTCTGAAGCACTGAGCTCGCCGGTCTCTTCGCCCAAGGACTTGAGTTCGCCCTTCTCGGAGAGGAAGGAGTCGAGCCCTTGCTGTTCGTCGCCGCGACGAGCGTTCAGGGTCGTCGTGACCTGTTCCTTGTAGGCTTCAATCTCCTCCTCGGTCATGTCTTCCATGGCCATTTCGTCAGCAAATCGGCGGTCGTACGCAGCCTCCACCTCGGCCTCTGCGGCCTCGATGTTGGTGTCCCATTCTTCCTCGAGATGTTCCTCATCGAAACCGAATTCCTTGACCGCATCAGCGAAGTTTTGGGTGCCGGTGACGATCTCATCTTCATCGTCTTCGGGAAGCGCCACCTCTTCTTTGATCACTTCACGGCGCTCGCGGCGCTCACGACGTTCGAAGAACGACGACACATCTTGGTAAGCGCCGCAGTATGCGCAATTTTCCATGAGGTCCGGAATGGATTCGCCGCACTCATGGCAGTCGTGGAACTGATTCCTTGCCTTCTTGAGGTTGAAGGAACAGTGAGGACATCGATCTTCGGTGCCTTCCAATTCCCCGTCGCAAGCAGGGCAGTATTCGTAGATGTCTCGCTCGACCTCCTCCTCGCGTTCTCGCGTCAGGATGACAGCGGCCACCAAGGCACCGATGAGACCAACGGCCACCAACGCAAACAAGGTTACCGTCCCTGCTTCGGATGAACCACCTGTACCGTCGTTGCCCGTTGTGGTGGCAAGCGTTGCGAACGAGCGGGAGAAGGTGGAACTGATGGACGCATCCTCGGGGATCAGGCGGACGGTGGTGGTCGACGCCGTGGCAGTGAAGGTGCACGAGAGTTGCCCTCGGTCCCCACGGTTCTGGATGTCGACGGCCATGGTGGAAAGGACGGTGTTGCTGCTGTCCTGACAGGTGTAGTTCGCTACGCCGGTTTCCTGGCTGGTCAACCCGATGCTCAAGGTGTAAGCGGCGCCATCGGCCAGGGGCATGGTCGCCACGTTGTTTTCCGCATCAAGAAGTTCCAACGAGGCGTATTCCCACTCGAGTTTCAGCTTGGATTCAACCAGAACCGAACCGGTGGCGAAGGAATTCTGTTTGTTGGCATCCCAACTCCCGGACGCCGCAACCCACTGGCCCTCAAATTCAGCGGTGTGAGCGCCGAGCGCCGTGGGAAGTTCAACGGTCCACGTGAACGCCTCTCCTGCATCCAGGAGGATCGGTGGGGACTGTCCGGTCAAGCCATCAAAGGTGTACTGAATGTTGCCCGAAACACCGATGTCGCCGGTGTTCTCCATGGTGACCCTCCACTCAACGTCCTCGCCGGACTGCACCGATGGGACGGTGGGCAGGGCGTTGGCGTCCACGTAGACATCGGGAATGGGGTAGATGGTGAGCACGCCCGAGGTGAGGTCGTTGTCGGTGGACTCCTGCTCAAAGCCGGGAGCGTTGAACGGGTTGATCTTCGCCGAAACCACGTGATCGCCCTCGGGCAGTGAACTGAGCGTGGTGGCGTTGAGTTGTGCAGAAAAGGCTTGCTCGATGTAGCCCACACCGGAAAGCGCCACGGTGAACGGTTGGCTGGTGATGAGACCGCCCGTTGGTGTTTGGACTTGAAGCCAAACCGGGACGTCGGCAGCACCGGTTCCGTTGGTACGAACCATGGTGCCTTCCACGGTCCACGGGCCTTCGAGTGCACCCTCAGCGGTGGTGATGGTCAGACCGTCTTTGAACGTCAAATCCATTCGCGTGGCCACCACCAACTCGACATCCTTGACTTTGTTCATCTCGGAGGCCTCCTCAACGATGTTCTCGGCGTCGGGCGTGACCTGAACGGTATGAGCGCCGCTGCTCGGTGCGACGATGGTGGTGTTGACCCAAGCCGAGGAGCCGGCCGTTAGGGCGGGTGTATCGAGCAGGACATCGCTGGATTCAGGCACCTCGAGCAGGAGTTTGGTCGCTGGAGCGTCCACCGACCCGGAGTTGAGAACCAAGGCCGAGAGGTCCACGGTGTCACCCGCGTAGACCGTTGAGGAAGTGTCCAGTTCCAGCGTGTCAACACGTAGGTTGGGCAATCATGCGACCACGAATGACTTGTTGACTCGGGCAGGAGAATCGCCCCCGCTGAAAATTCAAACCAGACGGTGTGGTTGCCTTCCGTCAAGCCCGACCATGTGGCGGTGATCGTGGTCCAGTCTTCGCCGGGCACGGTTACCTGATTGAAATACAAACGACTGTTGTCAGCAATGAATTCTTTGTAAAATGCAACGTTCACGTTGAACGCATCGCTTTGTTGGCTGTTGTACAACATTACGCTGATGTCGACCGAACCGCCCATGACGGGGTCGCTGGGTGTGAGCGACATGCTCACGGCCGACGCCTGTACGCCACCGCTCTCCTCGGCGTGCGCTGCCAAAGGCAGGACACCGAAGAAGAGAAGACCGAGGAGGACCAACGCGGTTGCTTTGCGCTCCATGCCTTGCCTTGGTCGTTCAAAGCACTTGAACCCATCTCCAAATTGCCACCTCAAAGAGCCCTGCTGCCCGTGTTTGGGCGGAAACCATGCAGGTGGTCGGGAACCTCCGTTCCACCGGTTTGGGAAGGGGAGAGTTGAAGGCTCACCGAAGGTGTGGAAGTGGCATGGGACGAAGCAGTGCGGCCGTGTGGCTGGTAGCGCTGCTCGATGTGTTCCTTCCTTCCCGCCACGAACCCGGTCGTTCCATCAATTCTGGAGGACACCCCGGAAACCAGCCAGAGCGGCGCATCGGGCCTGAACATTGCCTTCTCAAACGGCCCGGCCCAAAACGATGAGATCAAAGGAACCCATGCGGTCACGTTCAGCGTCGGTGGAACGGGAACGTTGGCCTCCTTGTTGGTCGAGATCACCACCGATGAATCCACCTGGACCACGCTCGTGAACTTGACAACCACCCCGTGGATGTACCCGTTTGACACCACCTCCGTGACCAACGACACCTACAAACTCCGTGCGTCGGGTTGGGACAGCGACAGCGAGAGTTTCGCCTTGGCCGAGAGCGGATGGTTTGACATCGTCAATCAGGTGCCAGCCATCACCACCTTCACCGTGCTCAACCCGGATGCCGGCACCGGTGCCAGCCTCTCCGACCGAGCATGGTTCAACATCGGTGCCCAGGACACGCTCTCCTTCCGCTGGGGAGCCAGCGATGATGACCTCAAGCAAGCCACGCTGTCAAACGTCCCCGGTCCGGGTGCACCGGCCACCGACGGCCCCACCTCGCTGAGTTACGGCTGGGATTGGGCGAGCGGGAACATGCAGGAGGGGACGTGGTCGCCACGTTTGACCGTCCAAGACAACTCCGGCCTGTCCAACACCTCAACCCTCTTCATCGGCATTGACCGCACAGGTCCGACCATCGGCACGGTGACCGTCGGCGACGGCGATGCGTGGCAGCAATCCACCGAAGTCTCCATCAGCGGGTTGCTGACGGAAGCCGACGACGGTCAAGGCTCCGGCGTTGCCAGCGTGGATTACGCACTCAACGGCGATGCATGGACCACCACCACCAGCGACACCCTCGACCTGACGCTCACCGAAGGTGTTCACAGCCTGACGTTGCGAGCCACCGACCGCGTCGGAAACACCGGCGCCAACAGCACGGTGATGGTGCGCGTTGACCAAACCGCTCCCATCGGCTTGTCGTGGTCGGTCGACGAACTGACCACCAGTCGCCTGGGTGCCGCCAACGTTTCCTTCAACGCAGAGGACGCTGACTCCGGTATTGACAACTCGGCGTCCTACATCCAGTACGGCTTCGATTCCAACGGCGTGGGTGAAACACCCGACCTTTCCGGTCGCTGGTTGACCTTGGGCGTGAACGGGCTGTCGGGCCAGGTGGGTTTGGCCAGCTGGGCCACCAAGTCCCGCCAGCACCTGATGTTCCGTGCCATCCTTGTGGACGAGGCGGGCAACTCGTTCACCACGCAGGCCACCTCGTTCCAAATCCTGCCCGGGCTCGACCGATATTGGAACGTCAGTGAAACCAACGTCGACCGCTTGGTCGTCCGACCCGGCGAACAGACGGGCAACATCACGATCACCAGCGTCCTTGAATCCAACGAAGACTACGGTGGCAGCGTCATCGTTCGTCTGGAAACCGCTCCCGCCGACCGTTCCTCAACCGTGGAATGGACGGTCATGGAAACTCGCAACCTACCCGCTGGTACCCTGTCAAACAGCAGCGAGACCATCGTGTGGCAGTACACGGTTCCTCGAGCAGGACAGTTTGACCTGCGGTTGGTCATCGATTTCGCCAACGTGATTGACGAATACGACGAAGGCAACAACAACAACTACCTCTACGTCACGGGCGCTTCCCTTGACGCCCCCGGCCTCGTGCCCTCGTTTGCTCCCTCGTTGCTGCTCATTGTCCTCGTTGGCTTTGCCCTCGCCCTTCTCCAGCAGAGGACAAGGGATTGAAAAGTACCGGGCCTCACGGCCGGTCATGCGCCAGTCGCTTCCCCGTGTTCCAAAGGACCGCATCGCGGTCATCATTGGTGCCAAAGGAGCGACCAGCAAAGCCATCCGAGAAGCAGCGGGCTGTCTGAAATTCATCATTGATTCAGAATCGGGCGACATCGAAGTGGAGTGGGGAGAACCCGGCACTTACGACCCGGTGAAAGCCATGAAACTCCCCGACGTGGTCAAGGCCATCGGCCGAGGCATGGCGCCAGATGCTGCCGTGCGCTTGCTCGATGACGACCACTTCTTCGAACTCGTTGACCTGCGAGATTACGTTGGGAAGCGTTCCAACCAGCAACGCCGCATCCGTGCACGCATCATCGGTCGTCAAGGAAAGATTCGCAAACTCATCGAGCAGCTGACGGACACCCAGATCAGCATCTACAACTCCACCGTGGTGTTGGTCGGTGAAGAAAGCGGCTTGTTCGCCGCACGGCAGGCCATCGAAATGCTCGCCGGCGGCTCGGAGCACGGTACCGTCATCGGTTTCCTTGAACGCGATCGCAAGCGTGCCCGCCTTGAATCTCGATCCCTCGACGTTCACGAGGAGCGTGCCCCCACGGCCACCCCGTCCTCTGGATTCGAAGGTCTCGTTCCCGGGCTGGCTGAAATCTCACAGGAACGACGCAACCGTCGCATGAAGGCTGCCCAAGTCAACCCCGAGGATGAGGAAGCCGTTGCCGAGATGATGGAACTCGCTGAAGACGAAAACATTCAGTGGGAAGAAGAGTGATCAGTCCAGCAACTCGACCTGCTCCACGTCGGACAGGTCCATGTTCAGCACCTCGTACATGGCGCCTGCCAAATCCACATCAAGTCCGTTCTTTTGACCCCATTCAACCAGTCGGGTGACGTCCCGAACGAGGAACTCCTGCGCCTTGGGGTGGCTGTCAACCACCCCTTGCCCGACGTCGATGACACAAGCCCGACCGTCGTGCCACAGAATGTTGTACGGTGAAAAATCGCCGTGAACGAGGTTCGCTTTCTGCCAGGAAACGGCCAAGAACTTCAGCAAATCATCGTAGACGATCTGCGGCTCGTCGATGGCGACGTCCCGAAGTTTAGGCGATGGCGAGGTTGCAGTACCCACATAATCCATCACGAGGACGTTCTTGTGCACGCCGTGAGCACGCGGGACGTTCAATCCCCAGCGAGCCAGACGGGTCAGGTTTCGGTGTTCTTTGCGCACCCACACCTCGACCAAATCGCGATGCTTCCGTCGAAGGCCGGTGAACCGAGGGTCGCCCTCAATGTACTGGATCAGGTTCTTGAACACGGCATTGGAGGTGTGGAAAATTTTCACCGCCACGGGCTCACCTGCCAGGTTGGTGGCGTGAAAAACGTGGGCTTCCTTGCCACGAGCGACGGGGAAATCCAACGTGTCGATGACCCCGGATCTCATCATCTTGTAAAGGGCCATCAGCGTCAGACGGTCAAACACCTGGTCGAGGACACGCCGGTCCACCCAGTCGTAGGTTCCCGTGCCCATGGCGCCCTGAATCTTGGCTTCGATGTCTCGAAACATCGTGTTGTAGCGCTCTTCCTTCATCCATTCATAGCGACCTTGACGGTCGTTGAGGCCCTGCAGAAACTTGTTTTGTTCTGCCCGATGATGCTCGTGGTCGAGACGCTCAGCGTTGGTGCGGTGCTGTCGCTTCTTCTTGGGTTTCCGTCCTTTGCGGGGACGACCGGCCAATTCGTCCCAGTCGTCATCACGGGCCATGCGGCTACCTCATGGACTCAAGCGAACAGGGCGTCGATGTCGTCGTCATCGTCTTCATCATCGCCTGCAGGTTCTTCTTCGACGTATTCTTCCACCGGTTCTGAAGGTGCCTCGGGCACATCTTCGGCAGCGACCTGTTCTTGCTCGGCGACCACGCCTTCATCAACGTCGTCGTCGGCAAACAGGTCGTCGCTGCCGTCGTCAGCGAACAGGTCGTCTTCACCATCGTCAGCAAACAGGTCATCGGCGTCCTCACCAGCAAACAGGTCGTCGCCATCGTCTTCGGTAGCTTGAGGTTCGTCCTCAACAGCACCGGATGCGAACAGGTCGTCGTGCTCACCATCGTCGTCGAGCGACACCCCCATGCCGAACATGTCAACGTCGTCAGGCAGCACGCCCTTGCGGGAGAGGTACATGGCCTGGGTTTTGGTGTAGCGATGCTTGACATCGGCCTTGGAGTCTTGGAAATCCCAGGGCCAAACGATGATCAAATCGCCTTCACGAACCCACTGTCGGCGGCGCATCTTTCCAGGAATGCGAGCCATTCGGGTTTCACCGTCTTCGCACAGCACGGTGACACGCCGTCCGCCGAGGATTTGAGAAGCGAGTGCGAACATCTCGTTGACTTTCTTGTTGGGCATTTTGACACGGATTTTACCGTCACTTGCATTTTCAGGATTCTCAAGACGTGCGAGTTCTTCGACGTCCACTTTTTCCTCAAATCTGCGACCCAATCAGTCTCACCTGCCCAACCCAGTGGCCGACCCTTCTTGAAGGCACCACCCAAAACAGGGGCAGAAACGGGACCCGAGGCTCACCAAGCGCCCACGAGGGCGTTGGCCGCCGACTCGCACAGCGCAATGAGTTGCCCGGCTCCGACACCGAAGTACACCGTCGTGATGAGACAGGCGATGATGGCAAAACGAACGGGCGTGCCCTTGGGCAGCGGACCTTCTCGGCCTTCTTCAGGTTCGTGGAAGTACATCACGAGACCGACTCGGAGGTAGTAGAACACCGAGATGGCCGAGTTGATGACCATCAGGAGAGCGAGGTACCACACCCAGTGGATATCGCCGAAGGCCAGGTCGCTGTTGACGGTCACGTCAAGCAGGGCGACCTTGACAATGCCCATGATGACCAGCAACTTGGAAACGAAGCCGGACAGGGGTGGCACACCGGCCAGGGACATCATGAAGATGAACATGGCCACGGCGAGGAACGGATCCCGCTTGGCCAGACCGCCAAGGGATTCCAGCGTGTGACCGCCCTTCTCCGACTCGAGGAGCGAAAGCACCAGGAACGCACCGAGCTTGAAACAGACGAGCACCGTGAGGTGGAAGATGAGGGCCGTGACAACAACGAGTGCTGCATCGTTGCTCATGTCGATGTGGCCGTCCTCCCAGTTGAGCGCTCCAATGGCCGTGATGGCGGCCAACATGTAGCCGGCGTGAGCGACCGAGGAGTAGGCAAGCATGCGCTTGGGGTTGGTCGAGCCGAGCGCAGCGAGGTTGCCCCATGTCATCGTGATGACGGAGAGCGTGCCGAGGGCAACGAGCCAAACGGCCGAGCCGTCGGTCGCTTCGGGCGAAGCGACTACGAGGAGGATACGGAGCAAGCCGAGCACACCCATGGCCTTGCTGGCCGTGGCGAGTACACCGGCGACCGGGGCGGTGGCACCGGCGTAGGCATCAGGTGCTGCAAAGTGGAAGGGTGCAGCGCTGACCTTGAAGCCAAAGCCGACCAGAAGCATGCCCAGTGCAATGAGGGGCAGGGCTTCCATGCCGTTTTCAGCAAAGGCCACGGAGAGGTCCGTGAACTGAAGCGAGCCCGACCACAGGTAGAGCAGCGACAGGCCGTAGAGGCCAACACCAGAAGCCACGGAACCGACGATGAAGTACTTCATACCGGCCTCGGTGCCTTCCTTGCTTTCCTTCATGAAGGAAACCAGCACGTAGGTCGAGAACGACGCCAACTCAAGCCCGATGAAGAGCATGAACAGGTCTTGGGCGAGCGCCACGACCGCCATGCCGAGCCCCGTCGTGATGAGCAGGATGTAGAAGTCAACCTGGCGTCGGTTGTTGTACAAGCCGTTGAGGCTGCGGTCGGCTCGGCTGGTCGCCGGGATGCGGTTCACTGAGGCGGCACTGGCCAAAGCGAGCGCACCGAAGAAAATCAACTCGAACATGCGACTGAACTCGTCGATCTGAAGCATCGTCGTGCCGCCTGGCGTGATGATTTGCGTCTTGTTCATGCCACCAAAGAAGGAGACGAGCGTCAACCCGAAGGCGATGGTGAAGAACACCGTTGCGAACAAACCGGGCAAACGAGGGTCGCTGTCGAGCTTGCCCCGCTGACCGCCGAGCAGCCATGGAACACGGATCTGGGTCAGTGGAATGCGGAACTTGGCGTTGCCCATGTTGGGGACGGTCATCAGCGTAAACAAGCCGATGACAAGCACAAATTCGGGAGCCAGGGCGAGGACAAAGCCTTCCTCAAAGGGTTCAATTCGCTCCATTTCAGGCACCTCCCAAGATTGGAATCAAGAGCGTCTCAAAGAACGCCACCGTCCAGCCGTTCATCATGTCGAGCGCAATCCACGGCATGACACCAAAGAGGATGGTGAAGGCCGCCATGATGAGCATGGCCACCTTTTCGCTGTCGCTGATGTCGGGAACGGGTTGGCCCTTGAGGCTCTCCGGAGGTTGTGTTTCGTCGCCACCCTCGAAGATGGTGCGTTGCATCGACCACAGGTAGTAGGCGGCGGTGATGGCGAGCACGAACGCCGGGCCGACCATCCAGAGCACGCTCCAACCCTCGGCGGCCAAGAAGTGCCAGAGGGCGAGGAACATCATCAACTCAGCCACGAATCCAGCGAGCAGCGGAAGACCGAGCGAGGCCATCCAACCGAACATCATCGAGGTCGCGAGCCATGGGGAGTGCTTGGCCATGCCCCGCATTGAACCAATCTCCATGCTGTGGTAGTGGTGCTTGAAGGCACCGCAGACAGCGAAGAGCATGGGGCTGATGATGCCGTGAGCGAACATCATGAACAGGGCAGCGGCCCAGCCGAGTGGCTGCATGGTGGCGATGCCGATGAGGATGACACCCATGTGGGACACCGAGGAATAGGCGACCATTTTCTTGAGGTTGGTTTGTCCCAGACACACGACGGCTCCCCAAACGAGGGAAACCATACCGAGGGCCAACAAGGCGAACTGGAAATGCTGAGCAGCGTGCGGGAAGAAGGCCAGCGGCAATCGGAACATACCGTAGGCACCCATCTTCAGCATGACACCCGCCAGCAGCATGGAACCGCCCGTGGGTGCCTGAACGTGAGCATCGGGCAGCCACGTGTGGAAGGGAACCGAGGGCAACTTCACGAGGAACCCGATCATCAGCATGACGAAGAGAATCTTCTGCAGGCTCTCACCGAGGAACCAGGCGCCACCAGCGTTGGCCGATTGAGCGTGGGCTGTCAAGGTGGGGATGTCAAAGGTGCGTCCCGTCCAAGCACCGGCGTAGGAGAGGTTTTCCGGCTGGAGGAAGTAGACGGTGACCAGACCCAAGAGCATGATGACCGAGGCCGTGAACGTGTAGATGAAGAACTTCTGAGAAGCGTACTTTCGGTCGTAGCCACCCCACTTGAGGATGAGGAAGAACATCGGAATCAAGGTCAGTTCCCAGAACACGTAGAACATGAACAGGTCGAGGGCGACGAAGACACCGATGAGCGCACCACCCATCATCAAGACGAGCGGGAAGTATACGGCAGCGTTCTTTTCGTTCCACGTAGCGGCGATGGTCACCGGCAGGAGGAAGGTCGTCAGCCAGACCATCGGGAAGGACAGCGCATCCATGCCGACGCTCCAGTGAATGCCGAGGGGTTCAATCCATACGTAACGGAACTCGTAGTTGAAACTCCCAAAGGAAAGCGAGGCCCAGTCGATGGTTCCTTCAATGTACTCGCTGCCGAAGAACATGGCCGTCGTGAGGGTCAACATCAGCAACGAGAAGATGAGGGTCGCCATTCGGATGGACGGACCCATGCGCTCCCGAGCGGCAGGCGATGCGTAGGCCACAAAGGCCAGGATGGCAATGCTGCTGACGAGCGGCAAGGCGACGAGGGGAATGGAGATCCAGTCGGTCGTCATGCGACCACCCCCCAAATCAAGGCGAAGAGGCCCAAGGTACCCAACGCCGCCATCAAGATGTAATCACGGGCGGAACCCGTGGTCAACGAGCGCAGTTTCGTTGAGAGTTGTTGCGAGGTGCGCTCGACCAGCTTGACCGTGCCGTCAATCACACCGGAATCGGCTTCAGCGGCCTTGAACGAGAAGGCAGCGACGATCTTGAGCATGGCCATGTCGTAGTAGTGGTCGAAATACAAGCGGTTCTCGCGGGCGGTGGCGAAGCCGGATTGGCCGAAGGACGAATTGTCCCAGTGGTAGCGGCCCTTCACGAACTGGTTGAGGGCCAGGACCGGACCGAACCACGGCAGGGTGTTCTCGCCTTCGTCGAGTTTTCCACCGTAGAGGGAAAGGGCCAGGCCAGGGCCGACGATGGCACCGAGCAGAATGGCGATGTAGGTCAGCACGAAGAAGAACGAATCGCTGTTGGCAAAGGCGTGTGCCATCTCGTAGACGAAGCCTTCGAGGAAGCTCTTCTTGCCGTCAAAGAACGGCTTGTAGTACTCGTCGGGCGCCCAGTGGGTGAAGCCCATGCTGGCGAGCACAATCGCACTCAGGCTCATGAAGGTCAGGATGAACAGCGGCGTCTTGATCCACGTGTTGGTGGGATGAACGTGAGCCGCTACGTCGGTCTTGGGTGAACCGGCGAAGGTCTTGAGCCACATGCGGGACATGTAGAAGCCGGTCATGGCTGCGCCGAGCAACACGCACATGGCGGGGTAGAAGAAGCGAGGGTCGTCAAGGGCCACACGCCAGGTGTTGGCGATGATCCCTTCCTTGGACCAGAAGCCACCGATGAGCGGGAAGCCCATGATGGACAAGGAACCGACGAGCATGGCCGTGGCCGTCAGCGGCATCTTGGAGGCCAAACCACCCATGTTCTCCATGGATTGAGCGTCAAACTCGTCGTGGTGGTCGTGGTGGTCATCTCCTGCCAGCGAGGCGAGGTGAACACGACCGAGGGTCAGTTCCAACTCCGGGACGTTGATGCGTCCGTTGCCGTCCATGTCAACGGCCTTCATGAGCCGCTGCATGTCCCAGGGTGGGAGGTCGGCGATGTCGGCCTTCTTGAGCGCCGTTTGGAACTCGTAGGTGTCAATTTCACCCGACTGGTCAAGGTCGATGGAATTGAAGAAACCGAAGACGGATTGCCCGCTGTCAGCCAAGTAGTTGGCGAGCATGAGGAGTTCCTCAGGGTCCTCGTCGTGATGGCCGTGGTCGTCGTCGTGGTGGTGGAGGTGATGGTGGGCGTGATGCACTTCGTGGATGACCGCACCGCTGGCCATGAAGAGCATCCCCTTGGCCATGGCGTGGTTGAACAGGTGGAAGAGCGCTGCACCAAAGGCCACGACGACGATGCCGTGGTTGACGTAGTAGTCGGGGTTCACCGTGCCGTCAGGGAGGTACTTGTGCCAGTAGAGCGTGTTGGCGAGGTAGAGCGCTGCACCCAGCCCGGTGAAGATGTAGGCGAGTTGGGACATCGTCGAGTAGGCGAGGACCTTCTTGAGATCGTGCTGAACAAAGGCGATGGCCGCCGCCATGACCGCCGTGGTTCCGCCGATGGCGGCGATGATGAAGGCCAAGTCGGCCAACTCTCCGTGGAGCGCATCAGCACCGAAGAACGGGAACATGCGGGCCACGAGGTACAGACCAGCGTTGACCATCGTTGCGGCGTGGATGAGGGCCGAAACGGGCGTTGGCCCTTCCATGGCGTCGGGCAGCCAAACGTGGAGCGGGAACTGAGCGGACTTGCCCACCGCACCGATGAACATCAGGCCGAGCGCCCAAGCGAGCGTGCCCGAGTTGTTGGCGGCCACTTGCTCAATGTTGCCTTCGTAGAACACCACGGCGTAGTCGAGTGCACCTTGGTCGGCGCCGGCATAGGGGTGGAACAGCGACCACAGGATGGCCAGACCGACCATGAGGAACACGTCGCCAACACGGGTGGTCAGGAAGGCCTTCTTGGCGGCGTAAGGAGCGCTGGGGCGTTCGTAGTAGAACCCGATGAGCAGGTAGGAACACAGACCCATCAGCTCCCAGAAGATGAACAGCCAGAGGAACGAGTCAGCGAGCACCATACCGAGCATGCCCGAACAGAACAGCACGAACTCAGCGTAGAAGCGGTGGTTGCGGTTGTCGTTGATGGGATCGGTGTTCATGTAACCGATGGCAAAGGTGTTGATGAGCAAGCACAGGAAGGATGCGATAAACAGCAGCATCACGGTGACGTGGTCGATGTACACACCGAACCCGAGTGAAATTTCAGTGACGGTGGTTTGCCCTGAATCCCACATCCCCGAGGTGAACCATGTCCACCCGTCGGTGTCGGCCGAGCCGTTCCCACCGATGAAATCGGTGATGAGCCACAGCGAGAGCAAGAGGCTTCCTGCCATGACCGGGAGGGCGATGAGACCACCTTCCTTGAGTGTGTTTTTCCACATGGAATTGCCGTTGAACATCTTGCCAAAGAAGAGGATGACCGGGAAGGCCAACATGGGGAGCAAGAGGATGTAAGGGGCGTATTCCAACGCCGTGCTTTGAATTGCTTCTGAACTGCCTGAACCTGCCATCATCTCACCTCAGTTCTTCAGGACGTTGACGTCGTCCAGCGTAATCGATTCGTGTTGGCCGTACATGGCAAGGAAGATGGCCAAACCGATGGCCACTTCCGATGCAGCGATGGCGATGGCGAAGATGGTGTAGACCCATCCCGTCGTATCGCCGTGGTGCACGGCAGCGGCAGCGAATTGCATGTTGGCGGCGTTGAGCATCAACTCAATGCACATCAGAACGATGATTGCGTTCTTTCGAGTGAACGCTCCGGCCAAGCCGATGACGAACAGAAGGGCTGACAAACCGGACACCCATGCTGGATCGATCATTCTTCTTCACCTCCGAACTCCCAGAGAAGGTTCTCCATTCGCTCATCACGAACGAGGTAGGCAGCGCCCATCATGGCCATGGCCATGAGCAAGCCCAGGACGAGAAGAGCGAAGCCCCACTCGGACAGAAGTGAATCAGCCAAGCCAGCGGTCGTGGGCGTGGTCGTGGCCGGGTCGGCCCACACGCTTTCGTCGTTGAGCACAGCGACGAGAATGAAGCCGAGGGCCAACAAGCCAAGACGGGTGAACAACGAGGTGAACTTCATTCGAAGTCCTCCTCGAGAATTTGACGTCGAGTCAGCATGATGCCGAACAGCACCACCAACCCTACACTGGCCAAGTAAACCAGAATCTGGATGGCAGCCAAGAATTCAGCACCCAAGAGGATGAAAATTCCGGAGACGGCCATGAAACAGAAGATCAGCGAGAGCATCGAGTGCGCCACACGCTGAGCAAAGATGAGACCAAGCGCTCCACCGAGCGTGATGGCTGCGAACAGGAAGAACACACCGGTTTCGGCAGCGCTGGCCACGTCCATCTCAGGCATCCCCCTTGGCGGCCTCGGCAGCGGCCTTGGCCGCCTTCTTGGCGCGCTTGTCGCGTTCCTTGGAGGCGCGCTTGGCCAACTCGGCGTCAACGGCTTCCTGGTGGACGCCGGGCAGAACGCGAGTACGAGAGGCGTCAAACCACAGGTCTTGGCGGGTAAAGCCGGACATGCCGTCGTATTCGTTGGTCATGAAGAACGAGGTGAAGCCGCACGCTTCCATGCACAGGCCGCAGAACATGCAGCGGCCGAGGTCGATGCGCCCGGAGACGATTTGGTCGTCGGCGGGGTAGAGTTCCGACGTCGAAACAACAGCCTCTTCACCCGAATCGTTCCAGCGAACGGTGGCCGACTCACCTGAGAGGTCGAGCACTTCAGCAAAGCGCCATTCCTCGGGCGGTGCCGTGTGGGCCGTGACGTGGTTGAAGGTGTCCAAGCCGGCCACCACTTCAGGTACTTCGACGGCGGCAAACTTGCCGACTTCAAGTTCAGCACCAAAGCCTGCATGCTCGCCCTCAGCGTTGTCGAGCACGTCAACACGCAGCTCGGTCGTCATGTGGAGGCAGTCGTTGGGGCAGATGTTCACGCACATCTTGCACGCCGTACAGGTCTCCCAAATGACGCCGATTCGCCCGTTGTAGTTCCCTGGCACGAACAGCCAAGGCTCCATGTCCTCGAGACGTTCGTAGGGGTACTGCACCGTCTGAGGCTTCCAGAGCGTTGGTTTGAGGTCGGAGGTCACACGGTCGGGGGCGAATTCCTGACGGGTGATGTCGTTCATCTCGGCCGAAGAAGCGGCACGAGTGCGACTTCCGTCGTCGAGGAATTCGGGGTGGGAGGTGTTGTGGTAGGCACCGAGGCGCTTTCCGAAACGCTTACCGATGAACGGGAAGGTGCGCAGGGCCGTGATCAGCGTGATCTTGAACGGGTACCAAAACAGGTTTCGGAAGTTGGGCTGTGCGTGTGGATGCATGGGCATGGTATCACCTCACTCCTGCCCCGGGGTTACCGTCCCCGCGGGCTTGTCCGTATGGACGTGGAACATACGTTCCTGGTTGACCGACTTGTCTTCGTCGTTCAGGTAGATGAAGAACACACCCAGCCAGAAGGCCGTGGTGAGCACGGGCACGAGGAAGGGAATGCCAAAGGCGTCCCAAGCCATGCCGCCTGCGGGCTCGTTTTGAGCCGACATGCCGTCGGGGTTGAAGAGGTACAAGCGGTAGACGAGGGCCAGAACGACCTGAAGCACGGCCAGCGGCAAGAGCATACGCCAGCCGAATTCGAGGATTTGGTCGGTTCGAATACGTGCAAGGGCAAAGCGGGCCCAAACGAAGACGATGAGGAAGACCAGCCACGACTTGATGAGCGTCACGATGGCTCCGGGAATCAGCGGAACGGCCTCGCCAATCACCGGCAGGGAGGCGAGCGTGCCGTGGAAGGGCAAGTGCCAGCCGCCGAGGAAGAAGTGCGTAAACAGGAAACAAGCAGCGTAGGTGCGGATGTATTCCGCCATGAACAGCATCCCGAATCGCATACCGCCGTATTCCGTCCACCAGCCTTCGACCAGTTCGGCCTCAGCTTCGGGCATGTCGAAGGGCACACGCTCGACTTCGGCGATCATGGTCACCAAGAACAGCGCAGCGCCCAAGGGCATCAGGAAGATGTTCCAGGCGCCTGCGGAGTGCTGGAAGTGAATGCTTTCGATGATGTTGAAGGTGCCCGAGAGGATGGCCACAGAAAGCAAGGTGAGCAAGAGTGGAATTTCGTAAGCGGTGAGTTGAGCAGCCGAACGAATTCCGCCGATGAGGGTGTACTTGTTGTTGGAGGACCAACCGGCGAAGAACACACCGATGGGCGCAATCCCGAAGATGGCGATGGCGTAGAGAATGGACAGGTCGGGGTTGGTGGCGTACATGCCGCTGGAAAGCGGAATCATGCCCAAAATCAAGAGCGTGGACGAGACGATGAGGAACGGCGAGACCTCGAAGATGAGGCGGTCAGCACGCTGAGGGACCATGTGTTCCTTGACGAGGAACTTCATGCCGTCAGCCACGTTTTGGAAGAAACCGGGCACGATGGTCTTGCCCATCCACGAACGGTTGTTGACACGGTCGACGGTGGCGAAGTTTTCGTCGCGGTTGCCGTAATTCTTGTTCAACCACTTGTTGACAGCCCCGATGGGTTTGCCCAAGCCGAACGGCAGCATGTTCCACCATTCACCGGCCGTGACACCGTTTTCGCCGACCCAAAGGGAGCGAAGGGCCGTGGTTGCACCGTAGCGGTCTTGCATAGGGGCCACCGCCTTGCGCTCAATCCACAGAATAGCGAATTGGGAGAAGAAGAGCATCAGGAACACGACGTTGACCACGGCGAAGGTGGCGATGGCAAACGAGAGGCTCCCGGCGCTCTCTTCGAGCGGCGTGCCTTCCAAAAGACCGATGATGCCGGAACGGAGCAAGCCGTCCTTGCTCAGAAAGAACCCTACCAAATCGTACTTGTCATCCATGATTTCACCTCAGCGGTCGGTCTCTCCAATGCAGGGGTCGAAACTGCCCATAATGGCAGGAATGTCGGCCACCTTGTAGCCAATCATCGTCTTGGCAACGTAAGGAATCGTGATGAACATCGGCGAGCGGATGGACAGACGGTACGGGTTCTTGCCTCGACCGTCGCCGCCGCCCTGGATGTAGAACTGCGATGCGCCACGGGTGCACTCGTAGTGAGAGAATCCGCTGGCGCCTTCAGGAGCACGGGTGGGAGCCTTGGCCAGAATCATCTCGTCGCCGTTGGCGTAGTTGGTGTTCTTGCCGCCTGGGATTTTCTCGATGGCGTCGAGGATCATGCGGCAGGACTGGCGCATCTCTTCCATGCGAACACGGTAGCGGTCGTAGCAGTCAGCGCCCTTCACGGAGGTGGGTTTCTCCACGGCAGGTTCCCAGTCGACCTGGTCGTACACCGAGTAGGGGTGAGCCCAACGCACGTCGTAGTTCACACCGGCGGCGCGGATGTTGGGGCCGGAGACACCGGCGTTGACCATGTCCTCGGCCTTGGCATAGCCGACGCCTTGGAGGCGAACGAGCCAGATGGTGGACTCGTCGAGCATCATTTCGTACTCGTCGATGCGGTGCTCGAACAGCTTGACCTTGGCGATCAATCGGTCGGCAAAGCCAACGGGAATGTCGCGCTTCACGCCACCAACACGGGGGTAGTTGTAGTGCATTCGAGAGCCGCCGAGCTCCTGGAGCAGGTCGAGGAACATCTCACGGTCTCGCATGCACCAGGTCATGAGCGTCAGGCTGCCGATGTCGGGCCCGTAGGCGCCCAACCACATCAGGTGGGAGGCGAGTCGCTGGCACTCAGCGGCGATGAGACGGATGTATTCTGCTCGCTCGGGCACTTCGACTTCGAGCAGGTCCTCGGCGGCGTAGATGTAGGAGTTGGCCCAGGTCATGGCGCTCACGTAGCAGAGGCGGTCGCAGTACGGCGTGATCTGGGTGAAATCTCGAGATTCGGCAATTTTTTCCACACCACGGTGAATGTAGCCAAGTTCGGCTTCGGTATCGACCACCGTTTCACCGTCGACCTTCACGCGCAGGGTCCACAGACCGTGCGTCATCGGATGTTGGGGGCCCATTGTAATCCACATTTGTGCCATGGTTTCACCTCACTTCACGCGACCCTCGTCGGTTGGTTTTCGACCGAAGCCCTGAGCGTCGTCGTACATTTCGTTGAAATCGTGGTAGCGGATTTTGTGCTGCTTCTGCAGCGGGTGGCACCCATCGGGGCTGTCGTGGGGGTTGAGCACGCGGTGCATGTTCTCGTGGCCTTCAAATTGGATACCAACGAGATCCCATGTTTCCTTCTCGTTCCAGTCTGCACCGACCCAGATGTTCTGAACGCTGGGGACGGTGGGCGTTTCGCCCTGAGGGAGCGCAATGACGACTTCGAGTTCCAGTGGGATGTCCATGCCGGCGAGTTCCTCAGCCACGTGAACGGTGTTGGTGTGAGGTGCTTGGTCCACAACGGGTTGGCGCATCAAGTGGTAGACGACCTCCCAGCCACGGTCGGCGCCGCCCTCAGGGTAGTGGGTGCCGGTGACCATTGAACAGTAGTTGACGCCGAGGTCGAAGCGAAGGTGCTTGGCGACGGCCGTCCAGTGCTGGGCGGGGACGTTGACACGGGTGAACGCCATCTTGTGGGCGTTGGCGTGGTGCTCCACCGAAGCGGCGACATCGGAGCCACCAAAGCGGTCAACAAGGCTGGCAACGGCGTGTTCGGCCGCGGCGTCGGCTTGAGCGTTGGTGATGCGCATGCCCATGGTCAGTCCTCCCCGACGATGATGGGTTTGTCGCCCTTGCGGCCGCTGCTGGGAGCGGCGCCGATGCGGATGATCTTCTCACGAAGCAGGCCAAAGCCGTCAATGAGGGCTTCAGGGCGAGGCGGGCAACCGGGGATGTAGACGTCGACGGGAATGACGGTGTCCACCCCTTCGAGAATGTTGTAGGACTGGAAGTACGGGCCACCGGAAATGGCACACTCGCCCATGGCGATGCAGTACTTGGGCTCGGGCATTTGCTCCCAGAGACGGACGATCTTGTCAGCGAACTTCTTGCTGATGGGGCCGTTCACGAGCAGCACGTCGGACTGACGAGGCGAGGAGCGGAACAGCACACCGAAACGGTCGCCGTCAAATCGAGGCGTAGCAGCAGCGGCCATCTCAATGGCGCAGCACTTGATGCCCAAGTGGAGCGTGAACAAGGATTTGCGACCTGCCCAGTTGAAGTAGCGGCCGGCGAGAACGCTCAGGAACTGCTTGATCTTGGTGGCTTTGAGGGCTTCATCGGTGACATCGCCGACCATCTCAACGAGGGCCCGGCTGTTGAATGCGGCGTAGTTTTCGTCTTGTCCTGCCATGTTCAATCACCTCAGATGTAAATGCGGCCTCGCTTGCGGAACACGTACCACACGCCAAGCGACATGGTAGCGAAGAAGAGGCCGAGAATCGTCAGGGCGTCGGTTGCGCGAGCGACGGCGGCCTCCCGGTCCACGACGTCGGTTGCCGTAGCATCGGATGCGACCATACCCCCCAGCACGAGGAACATGAAGGCGACGTCAAACACGAGGAAGATGATGGCGTACCAGTAATACTGGAAGTGGAACTGAATCATGGCCTCACCCACGGGTTCGCTGCCGCACTCAAAGGTGGTCAAGCGGAGAGGATAGAGGCTGTGGTCTCGCTCGTAGCCCTCGAGGAGGTAGGAGCGAGTGACGTGGGGTCGAGCCGGGTCAACCTTGGGACGAACGACCCACGTGATGAGGAAATTTGTCAGCGGCATGATGATGCCAACCACGGTCAAGAAACCGATGGAAAGGTAGGCGCTTGGCACGGATTCAAGTCCCGACATTGGTTCACCCCCGGAGAACGCATACGCTCTCCGATTTTACCGACTTGAGGCCCCTCCATAAGCGTTGTCTGTCGCCTCGGTGCAAACGGGGGTCTCAAGCCGTCGCGGACGTGGGCGCAGCCCATCGTTTTCGCCAAGGTTGACGGCGCGTTGTTGCGCTCATCTTCGGCGGCTCAGGACAGCGGCGACGAGCAGCACAACCAGCACGGCTCCTGCCACCTGTGCGACCATGGCGTTGGACAAGCCAAGCACGCCTTCCGGAGCGGCGCCCATGGCTGCGAATTCGATGTTCTGGCGGTCAAGGACGCCCGTCTCGGTTGGCTCCGCCGACACCGTGAACTTGTACGTGTCATCCATTTCAGCGCCGTAGGGAGCTCGGACGGTGACCTCCACGAGGAGGGTGTCACTTTCGTCCACGGTGCAGAGCAGGTCGCTGTTTTCCGTGGAGCAGCCGGGGTGGTCACTGTCGAGCACGACGGACCAACCACGGAGGTTCTCAGAGGCAAAGATGCGAATCTCGCTGCGGATGTTGCCGGTGTTGACCACGCTGATTTCTTGGGTCACAGCGGGTTGTCCGTAGACGACGTCAAGCTCCTGCCGCTCGCCCGCTTCAACAAATTCGATCTCGTGAATGATGCTCACCTCGAGGGAAATCGTCACCAAACCTGACCGGTCGGCTGCGTTGGAAACACTCGTAGCAAGAATCTCCAGAAGGCCACCCTGCCCCGTTTGTGCACCGGGATTGACGCTGATGGTGAGTTCGATGTAGACCTCAAACGGACGGACCTCGTGGCCTTCCATGAGGTCGTTGTTGAACCTGATGTTGTCCGCTTCGACCTCATCCCTACCCAGAAGCGGTTCTTGGGTGGCAGCGTCCATCACGAAGGTGCCGTTGGCCAGGGCCCAGATGCCGAAGCCCTTGGGAACGGGGAGTTCACCTGTCACCGGGAGGTTGTACGCCACCATCGATCGGGTTGCAATACCTTCGAGGCCCCCGAGGGTGAACACCGCGTCATCGTTGCCGTCGCCGGTGTTGCGAACCCACATGCCGATGGTGTGCTGGCCGCTGGGCGGCAAGACAACCGAAGCTGAGGTGGCCGTATCGGTGTTCTCGAGACGGAGGTCCATGGAGAAATTTCGGTCGGAAAGGACAGCGAGGAATTCACCCTGGCGCTGGTTGTCGGGAATGCCGTCGCCATCCCGGTCTTGGGCATTCGGGTCGTCCTTGTTGCGAACACGCACAGTGAGGCGGGTGTTTTCCAATTCCTCCTCGCCGTCGATGCTCACCACGAGGTACACCGTGGTGGTGGTTTGTGGCTCGATGTCGATTTCCGTAAACGGCATACCGTCCTCGTTCTCAAACGACGTGCCCCAAGCCGGGCTGGCGGTTTGCGACACCACGGAAAGCCCGATGGTGTCCCGAACGTTGCCTTCGTTGACCAACTCAATGGGGAAGCGAACTTCGGTCCCCGAGCGGCCCGTTTGGTCCGTCGCCGGCGTCTCAATTTCCATGCCGTGAATGGCCGCCACGGTTACGCGAAGGGTGACCGTGTCGTAGGCCGTACCGCCGGAGGAGGGGAGGACACTGAACGTCAACTCCACTTCTTCCGTGGCCAGGGCGTTGACGGGGACGCGAACGGTCACCCCAACGTTGGCGGACTTCTCGTTGCCGTGTCGGGAGCCGACGGACACCGAGGAAGCGTCAAGTTGGACGGCCCAGCCGGTGGGTGCGATGGAGGAAGCGACGCGGAGGTTGTCCTGACCGTTACCTTGGTTGGTGATGGTCAGCGTGGTGGACTTGTTGCTGCCGGGCTCGATGTTTGAAAGAATGGAGTTGGCCACGGAAATGCTGGCCCCACGAGACTGACCAACGATGATGCGAAGGTCCGCCTGACACTTGATAGGACCGTTGTTCCCGTCTTTTCCAACAATTTGCACGACCGTTTCCGAGCCGGCGGTCACCGAATCGTCGGGTGAAACGACGAAGTCGAACGCACGCTCACCGTTTCCGTTGTCGTAGGGCAAGAGGCCCGACGAGGCACCGTCGACCTGAACCCAAGCCGACTTGCTGCCCACTGCAGAGGCCGAGACGGTCCAGTCGGCGTTGCCGTCGTTGGTGTAGGTGGCCGTGATCTTGGTGTCATCGTCGGGGTTCACACTCACGGATGTCTTGCTGAGTGAGAGGGTGCATTTCTTGAGTAACGGGACGGTCAAATCGAAGTCTTCCGTGTCCTTGGCTTCTTGGGACGGATCGTTGGTCACGGTGCCGGTCACTTCCCAGCAATACTTGTCGGCCGAGGCACCTTCGGGGACCTCAACCGTGGCGAAGACGATTTCAGACTCCTCCTGATCAACGTTGACTGAGGTTTCGCTGAGGGTGACGGTGAACGAAGAAGCCGAGCCGCAGCCGGGGCCATTGCCCTCGCTCACAGCGAGGTTGATCGTCTCGTTGGTCTGACCGGTGTTTTCCACCTCGATGCGATAGTCAAGCTCCTCTTCGCCGTTCCAATCCTTGCTTCGGTCCGATTCGGTGATGATGAGGTCGACACCAAACAGCGCACTCCCAGAGCCGTCGGCTGCCGTTGTCGTCACGGTGTCGGTGGCGGGTTCTGGAATTTCAGCACCGGGCGCACCGATGACAGCCGTGATGGTGGCGGTGATGGTGGTGTCGCAAGAGGTGTCGGCTACCACCGTTTGAGCAACGCTGACGTTCATGGCGGCCTCCTCGTAGCTGCCGGCATCGATTTGACCTGGGATTTGTGTGATGGATGAGGAAAAACCGTTACAATCCTCTGTAGCTTCTTGAGCTGCAGAAAGTTGAACGGTGACGGGGTCCGAACCCGTGTTCCTGACACGCACCGTGTATTCACCTGCCTCACCGGGATTCACCTCAAGGCTACCGGGGATACCTGTCACTGAAATCGAAGCGGCTCGGCCACCGTTTGCGCTCACGGTTGGATTGACCAGCGGCAAGAGGGCCCCGCACATCACCAAGACGAGGAGGATGGCCGTCCGGCGTGAAGCGGTTACTGCGCTTGCCGTAGGCATCATGGCTTGCGCTCGGCGTTCTCCTATCCAAACCCTATGCTCCAGGTGCTTCAGGCTGTGCGGTTGGCTCAGGCTTGAACGAAGGACGAGGCGGGCGCCTGGCAGTTGACGCAAGCAGGAATGGCTTGAGCGCTGCACCCGTTGAAACCGTCGGCGTGGTACCTCGCTCCGCACGAGGGGCAGCCCACCATCGCCGTGGTGACCGGTTGGCGACAGGTCCAGCACATCGGGGGAGGCGTGGATTGCACGGCGGGTGCAGGCGTCGTCGCTTGTGGGGCAGGCACGGTGGTCGAAGGAACGGTCATGGCTGGTGAAACGAGAGCATCGGCCGCAGGTTGAGCAGCGGGTGCCGCACCCGGGAGAGGCATGGGGAGCACGCCTGGCATCGCCTGCGGACCCGATGGTTCGTCCTTGCCTCGAAGCACCTGCACGCCCAAGAACGCAAAGGCCACGAGCAGGATTGCCCCGAGGAGGGCGATGGCCAACGGCGTGTTCAGGCCGCTCTCGCCCGAGGTTCCGACGGGCTCGCCCGTTGACGAAACGGTGAACGCAAACGAAGCGGTGGACGCCGTGCTTTGAGCCAGTTCCAGTGAAATGGAGGCTTCACCGGGTGAGTCCGCTCGCACGTCGAGGCGAACCAGGACGGATTGGCCGAGGTCCAAGTTCACGATGTCGGTGCCGTCAACGGAAGCGCTCCAAGCAGAGGGTGCATCGACCAGCAACTGGCGCTGAAGCGGGGTGTTGCCTGTGTTGGTGATCTCCAGCGTGATTTGACGTTCCTGCCCGGTGGTGAACAGCGGAACGGCGCCGAGGTCCCAGGCAACCTGTTCGTTCACCGCCACCAGCAGGCCCACCGTGGTGGATTGCTCCACGCCTGCATCGTTGAGGACCACGGTAAACGAGGGCTCCGACATGGGCGCCATCTCACCGTCGATGACAACGTTGCAGACCACAGGGACGACCTCGCCTTTGCCCACGGACGCAACGGGTGTGCAATCGCCGAACAACCCCGAATCCAATCGGAGGCTTGCACTCGGGCTCCACTCCGTGTCAGCCCCGTTGCCCAGTAACCAGGTGAACTTGAGGTTCTCTCCCGAAGGATGGGTGCCAGTGCCTTGGGGGTTGGGGAAGGTGGTGCCGTCTTGGAGTTCCAGGCTCACAAAGGTCAGGGTTGGTTCGGCCAAGGCCTCGACGTTGAGTTCACCCGTCCACGTGAAGCGGCTTGACCCGTTGTCAAGGTGGAGTTTGATGGTTCCGGAACGGGCGTTGGTCCCCGCTTCAAGGGTGTAGAGGAGGTTTTTGCTCGTGGCCCACGGCAGGTCAACCACTTCAAGCGCAGTCGCCACCGACCATCCGCCGGGGAGTTCGAACGACGGCGTCAGATCGAGGTCAACGTTGCCTTTGTGTTCAAGCGAGTAGCGCAGCGTGAGCGATGAGTCTGGACGGAGGGTCCCAAGATTGGATTCAATGTTGACGTAGACCTCTTCCACCGTCATCACTTGAATGGGGATGTCGAACACCTTCAGTTCCGCATTTTCCGTTTGACTGACCGCCGTCAACTTGACCACACGCTCGGCGCCGGCCGCCGTCATGACTTGGGGCGGCGTGAACATCAAGCCCACCGCACGGAAGGCCTCGCTGTTGATCAGACCCGTTGAACCGGAAGAGGCCCCTGCTTCGCTGCCGAGGTTGGTGAACCCGGCTTGCCATCCAGCTGGAGCCTCGAGGAACAAGTCGTAGCCGATGGGTGCGTTGCCGTTGTTGTAGAATCGAACCGTGATGTTGGTCGGGTCGGAGGGATGAACCGGCACAACTTGGTAGTCGAACGCCACATCGGCGTCGGGCAAATCGGGTACGATGAGGTCGAGGTTGAGCGGGTAGTCGACGCCGTTGTCCACGTCCAAGGCCAAGAGGTCAACCCGGTACGTTCCCGGCGCAGGCGGGTCAGGATGAACGAGGGTGACAATGATGGATTCCGTGGCCTGACCTTCCATGGAGAAATTGGATTCCGTGCTTCCGATGTACCACGGCATGGTTTGACCGGACTCGACGTGGAGCACCTCGCCGGTTTGCATGGAGGCGTTGGTGGGAATGAGCGCTGTGTTGGTCAGGGACACGTTCCAGGACGTCGTCGTGATGGTACTGGAACTCAGCGTTTGGACGGGCGTGGCAGTTTGGAGTTTGACGCCCGGGGCCGTGATGTTGACTTGAACGTCCAATCGGTTGTTGTCCTCTCGGATTTCCTCCATGTTGTCATCCGGGTCGATGATGAAGGAAAGGGTGCTTGTCCCGGCGGATTGGGGCGTCCACGGCCACACGAGCACTTTGGACGACCCTGCGCCGAGTTCAATCGTCTTCCTCGACAGTTCCGTGCCGTCCACCTCAAACGCAATCGGGAAGACCTCGGCTTTGACGTTTCCAAAGTTGAAAAACGAGGTCGTCAACTGAACCGGATCGTCGACCTGTGGAATCGCCACGTCCATCTGGAAGTCTTCGGGCACCACCTTCGGGTCGGGGCGAAGGTCGTTCACACCATGACCGAGCACGGCGACGGCGTAGGGCTGTGTCTTACCGCCGCTGTGTTGAGCATCCTTGACCTTCACCGTCCAGGTCCCCTGAGCGGCGTTATCGATGAGCACGACTTCGAGGTTGTTGACGCTGTCTCGCGTCCCGCCGGTGGCTGACCGGCCGTTGGCGAAGTCGTTGCCGAGGTAGACCGTACCGTCCGGTGCCGTGACTTCCAAATCCAAATCGTTCACGAGTTGTGCACTGGAAAACCGAGAACCACGCTCGTCCGACCAGGTCAAGACGGCCTTGAACATCCCCGAAGATTGCGAGACGTTGAACGCATACGACTTGCTGTTGCCCGTACCCGACATCACCGAGCGGTCGTCCACCCAGATGCCTTGACCACCCGGAGGGGCGAGGCTGTTTCGCAAATTGACGCGCCCCCAGCCTTCGTCGTCGTTGGGGATGTCCCTCGCACCCATGTCCTGAGCGCCAAGCACGAGCAAAGCCTTGACCAGCGCACCTTGGGGCGAGGGTCGTTGCGCAATTTCTTCGAGGTATTCACGCACCATGACGGCGGCACCGGCGGCGTTGGGCGTCGCCATGGAGGTGCCCGTGTATTCGAGGTAGTACGTGTTGCTCCACGTTGCACCACCGGTGTCAGCGGCTTCTTGGGCCCGGCACGACCGGACATAACCGCCGGGGGCAACAAGGTCAGGCTTGATACGACCGTCCTCGGTAGGCCCGCGGGACGAGCCGCTCATCATGACATCCGGGGCGTTGTTGTAGCGATTCTTGTGGTTGCCAACGGAAATGACGTTCTTGGCGGTGGCGGGCGGCGAGACCGTGCTGCTGCCCGGCCCGTCGTTGCCTGCTGCGAACAGGATGGTCAGACCTTGAACGCCGTTGTAATAGCGGTCGTAGTAGTTGGCTCGGTCGTCGACGTCCTCGGTTTCCGAGTTGTACTTGGATTGTTCACTGGCAGCGGACGAACCCCACGAATTGGTGTGTGTTCGTGCGCCGGCGTTGTACGCCGTGTTCAGCAGGTTGTTGAGGGAAGGCGACTGGAAATTGCCGGTGTTGTCGTTTTCCATTGCTTGGAAGTAAAGATCTGCGGCTTGGGCCACGCCGCCGTAGCCACCTCGGAATCCATCACCCAGGACGGTGCAGGCCACGTGCGTGCCGTGCCCGGAGTGCTTGTCGGCGGTGGAACCGTCGCCGATGACGTCGTAATTCCCTACGACTCGGGTACCAAAATCACCGTGGTCTTCGTCAAGACCTGCATCCGCCACGGCCACGGTTTGACCCGAACCATCCAGGTCCGTGGTGAAGTAGGTCGTCATGGTGTTCGTGCCCATGTGCCCGCGGGACTGGTCGTTGAAGGCGCTGAAGGCAGGGTCGGGCCGAAGCTGCATGAGCGACGGCTGGCGAAGCAAGGTGGGGAGGTCCGTCGTCGTCAGCACCCCTTCGTACCGGCCATCGTCCCATGCGTGCGGGTCGTCCATGACCTGGCGAGCCACTTCACCGAGACGTTGCTCGAGCAGGACCCCCGCATCGTCGGTCAGCATGACCGTTTCAACGGGGCCGGCATCGTCTCGCCAACCGTCCAAACGAAGCAAGGTGTTCTTGAGCGCGGCTTCCCCGTCCGAGAGAAGCGCAAGGTCCAGCAGGTCGTTGTGCAGGAACATGGCAAGGGGCACGGCGTGGCTGGTCGCAATCCCCGGGTGGCGTTCGGCCTCTTGGAGGGCGAAAGGCGTGCCTTGGACCATCAGGCCCGAGGGTGAAACAAACTCGCGAACCGCCAGACCGGGTTGCTGGTCCAGTTCATCACGCACGTCGTGAAGGCGCATGTCGTTGGACACGATGAGCATCAGCACGTCGAAGCGTGGCTCGAGCAAGGTCTCAGGCACCGGCCGGTCCAAGGTGAAGCCGAGGTGGTCGAACACACCGATGGGCGTTCGTGCCATCTGTTCTCGATGTTCCGAAGCAAGGTTGGTGTCCATGATGCCCTGGGCGTCGCGGTAGACGTCTTCGCGAACATCGAAACGAACCCATTCCGGATTGAACGTCTCAACCTCATTCGATTGATGGGTTGGGAGAAGGAGTGAACTCGTGGTGGAAAACAGGAGGAGAACGACAAACACGCCTGCACTGAGGCGGTTGGAAACTCCAGCCATGGTTCAGCCTCAGGCTCCTGTCCTTTATCGGTTCGGTCTTGATGTCCAAACAGGATTCAATCGAGGGGCCAGACATGACGCTCGGCCTTGTCCATGAGAATCTCTTGCGACCATTCACCCACTTGGTGGACGAACGTGTCCGGCTGACGAAGCTGGCCGGTGTAATCGCGGTACTCGAGGTCAATGATGAGGTTGTATTCATCCCAGACCGTGTAGCCAACGACCATCATTTCCAAGTCGTCGCCTGAGATGGACGAGTGGCTTTCCAAGAGGTCCAATTCCAAGGACATGCTGTCGATGAGCGTCCCGTCCAGCGTTTGGAATTCAATCTCAAGGACGACATCGGTGATGGCTCGGCTGCCATCGTTGTGAAGTTCAGCCATCATCAAATGGCCACCGCGTTGCATGTAGTGTGTTTCAACGGTCACCGAATCTCGCGGAAGCACCCAGTACCATCCGCTGACGGCGAGCGTGATGAGCATGAACAACACGGCACCCGCCATGGCCACACGGGCGGGTGTGATTTCTCGCTTGAGGGTGGTCAAAATTTTGGCCGCTTCCTGTGCGGCCTCCCAGTCATCAAGTTCCTGCCCCTCGAGCGGGGAGCCGCCCTGACGCAGATCTTCAGCCGTTGGTTCAACCATGTTGATCACCCGAAAATCATGGCCAAACCGCTGGCAAACGCAGAACTGATGGGGTCGATGACCATGATGTGGCGGGTTTCAACGAACTCACCTGTCAGCGAACCCACCAAGGAGAGGTCGGTCACGATGCCGTTGACACCAATGGATGAAGCCGTGGGCACGATGCCCGTAAACTGCGCATCGAGCAACACGGCTCGGCCTTCCAGTTGGTAGTCGCCGAAGACGGGGTAAAGCCAGGGCTCAACCAGCCCCGGTTGAACGTAGGCCTCGGCCGTGGCGACCAAGCGTCCATCGGTGATGTCGTCGATGATGATGAGCGGATAGTCCTCTGGCCCCGAGTAAATGTGAATGGTGGCGCCCTTGAGGTTTTGGCCAACAAACTCAACCCGTTCAATGATCACGCCCGGCGTCGCAGGAACATCGGTTTGTCGCACGTAGACCCGCTTGACACCCGAGCCCGAAGATTCGACGCGCATGCCAAAGTCATCGGTCAGCTCGAGAACGAACCGTGTTGGAAGGTCCTCTGCTAGCATCAGCACGTCGCCTTTCGCCTCGATGGCCCGGCCGCTGGCCTCGAGGTAGAGGTCCATGTCATCGGTGTTCGAAGCGTAGTCCAGCGTTCGCATCCCTTGGAACGCCGTTTGTTCACGGATGTTGAACCGCGTATCGGGCTCGGTGGCAAGGTGCATTTCACCGGGCAGATCTCGCATGAACGCCGTGGAGGGGTACCAGAAACCGTCGACGTACCGCAGTTGCTTGAGCATCACCGAATCAGCCGAGTGTCCGTTGATACGATGGATTTCAGGGACCACCAAGTCAAGCACCAAGACGTCACCAATGACCGCCGAGACATCGGTGGATTGAGGGATACCGACGACCAACGCCTCGACGCGTGTGAGCGCGTTGTTGTCAATGAGAATGGCATGAGCGGACTTCAAGCGAACACCGGCGTCATAGAACATGTCCACCGAGACACGGGGAACGGTGAGGTTCTCTTGTGTTGAAAACAGGGCGTTGACCTCAACGTTGCGAGGCATTGTGGTGTCAAGGCCGTCGATGAACAACTCAACGTCCTGGCCGTCCAACCCGTTGGCGATGATGGTGATTTGAGGGTACTTCGGTTGCCACTGCGACATCTTGAGATCGATTTCGTAGGTCGGTACGCCCGCCAGCATTCGGAAATCGTAGACGAGTTCAATTTCGCCGGCCGGGAGCGAGGGTAACCACGCCCGCAAGTGCCACGCTCGCATGTCTTGAAGGGTCAAGCCTTCTTCCTCGAGTTGAACGAGGTTCATGCTCGCCGCCTCCTCATCAGAGACCCGTCCGTCTTCCATCGCATCAACGAGCGAGACGGCTTCGGTGATGTTGATGGCCTCCAGAATGGTGATGGCTTCGACACGCTCGGTCACGTCGATACGCCCGTCGGCCAGGATGGCTTCCATGGGACCACGTGTGGTTGCCGTAAAGGCAGGCATCCGAGACAGGTTGGCCTCAAGGCGGGTCTGTTCCAGCGCTTCCATGCCCAGACCGTGCATCCAATCGGGTGAGGCTTCCAAGTTCGAGCCCTTCTTCAGGTCCACCGTCATGTTGAACGCTTCACCGGTGAACAGGTTCAGCCCGAGGCTCATGTTCTCGCTTTCACCGATTTCACCGCCGACGTTCACCGTGAGGGCGTGAACGAAATCGTTGACCACGCTGCCAAAGTCAACCAGGTCGCCGAGGAAGAACGAGAGGCCTTCTATGCCTTCTTCCTCGCCAAAGGTGGGCAGTTCAAGCCCGTCGGAATCGACATCGGAGGGCAGGGTGAGGGAAATGTTGGCCGGAAGCGGGTCAAAGTACACGTCGCCGTTGAGGCCCATGAAGGGGTTCTCGTGGGTGGATTGATCTTCAAACGACACGCTGAACGGTGATGAAGAGCTGCGAACCAGTCGTACCTCGGAGTTACCCTCTGGTCCGGTTGAACCCGGCACAAGCGGACTCAGACGTTCGATGGAGGTGATGTCGGACAGTTTCAGGCTGAGACTGGCCTCGGCGGTGTCCTCGTCCACCCAAAACCGCATGTGGTCGCCGTCCATGGTCAACGGTACGGTGGCGTTGGTCATCTGCACCTGAATGCTCTCCATCGGCCCGTCGGCGACATACCCCACCGTGTCGCCCAACACCAAAGTGAACGATGCAGGGAGGCCTGACAGTCGGATGGCGTTGCGCTGTTCACCGGACTGGCCGCCGTAGGTGATGGTGCCAATGGGCTCACTCGCCTCGTATTCGAGTGATTCTGCCCGCTGAAGGATGTTGAACTGGGCAGGTCGATTCGAGACCATGGCCGACTGCTTGATGGCGCTGACCATATCGCCCTCCGTGTGCTTGATGTGACCGATGAGTAACGAGCCGCTGGCCGAGCCATCGAGTTGCATGTCGCGCACTTCGTTGATGGGGTCGAAGTCGTGACGAACATGGGAAATGCCGCCGATTCGCATGCTCATCGCCACGGGAACGAGCGGTTCAACCGGACCGAGGCGTCCGTCGACGATGGCGATGCTGGTGTCTTCAGATAGCAGGATGTGGTCCATGTCGGGCAACCAAGGTTGGGGGCTGCTGGCCAGGGCGAATCGCATGAACGTGATCTCCATCGCCTCGCGGTTGCTGTCAGGCAGGCTCTTCTTGACCTGGTTGTAGCACTGAATGTCAATGACGCCACCCGTCGAACCTGCCGTGCCCACCACGGCGGTTGGCAAACCGTTGAGAATGGCCCCGATGTCAAGGACGATTTCAACCACCGTGAGCAGGGCGTTGTCGAAAATTTGGGCGATGGTGTTGAGGTTCGGATTGTCGAAATTCACACGGTTGATGCCGGTCGAGGAGAGCAAAAAGCTGCCTTGAATCACGATGACACGAGGAAGGTCCTCCATCTCAACGAGCATGGACGAACTGTCACCCGAATACCCGCCTCGCTTGAAGGTCGAGGCGTAGTTGAATTCCTTGATGGACGAGGTCCCAGCGATCAGCAGCATGGTGTTGGGTGGTTCAGCAGGATTGATGGGGAGCGTGGAGTCGTCAACGTTGTTGGTGTTGTCGGCTGAGAAATTCTTGATGGCGATCATGAGCGACAAGCGGTCGGGAATTTGACCCGGCAGGTTCAGTGAATCCGGGGCTTCGCCCATCATGGTGAAGATGGCGGCGATTTCATCATCGTGAAGCGACCCGGAAGGAAGGCCGCGAATCCACAAACGAGAGTCGGTGATGTTGCCAAACGGGCTGTCCCCTTCCGGGACGTTGGAGCGGTCCTCGAAGTAGTGAATGTAGACATCCGTACCAACATCAGAATAGATTTCGATGGTGTCGAAACTGTTGTCGCCGAGGTTGTCGTTGCGCAGCGTCAAATCAACCTCGCTGGGGATGATGGTGCTCCCCTCTTCGGGGTGGAAACCGACGTCGAGGTAGGCGTATTCCAGAATGTCCACGGATTGGTCGGGCTTCACCTCGTCAAAGTGGACGTAGCCCACGCCGATGCCGATGCCACACTTGTGTTCTCGGCTGGCCGCCTCGTAGTCCGTGGCTGGGTCGTAGTTGAGGGTCTCGCTGCAGTCGGTTTGGTCGCTGCTTCCCGGAGCGTTAGGATTGCTCAGGCGGACGGCGTAAGGGGCCGTGATGCCGGTCAAAGAGAGGTCGCTGGAGTTGACGTTGCCCAGCAGGAGGGACGCGATAAAATCTTGCGGGAACGTAATCGCACTGGTGATGTCAAAGGAAATTCGCTCAATTCCAACGCCCAACGTCACGTCTGACGGTGGCTGGGTAAACCGCGTGTCCACCACGATGGCATAGGATTCCGAGTTCGACAGGGTGATGTCAAAGGCCAAACCCTTCATCAGCGAAACTTCGAGATGTTCAAGTTCATTCCAGAGTGGGTCGTTGATGTTCAAGGCACTCACAGCCCACTGGAAGGTCGGCCGAATCCACAACTCGGTGGGTACGCCGGGTGCGCCGGGAATGGGGTTGTCCGAGGTTTCAATGCCAAAACCCTCGCCGAGCGTGGTCAATCCTTCGAGGGTCAGTGCGACGGAAAGATCATCGGAACCGTCTCCGTCAATGTCGATGTAATTCTCAAACAGCACCAGGTCGGTGCCGACGAGCAGTTCGCCGGTGAAGGTGCCTTTATCCCAGGCTTCGTAGGACGGGCCGTTGTTGCGAGAGGAGAAGTTGACGTAGACCGCGTAGGTGTTGATGCCAATGCCCAACAGGTTGTCAAGCCCCAAGTTTTCGACCGAGAACAGCGTTTGCCAGAGGTTGTAGGGCCATGCATCAGGGTGGGTCGCCACGTCGGTGAGGAATTCGTACGGTCGGGGGTGATCTTCCTCAAACGGCGATGTATCGCGTAGTTCGACCTGGTTGAGCACGTTCTCAGCGTCGGCCAACGCATCACCGGACTGAACCGGGCGCTTGCTGGCGTCGACCAATGCAAAGGCGGACTGTGCCCCTTGAATGGCCACGAGCGACTCCCCCTCAGCCGCACGGTCCTCAAGCGTCGCGGCAAAGGCATCGAGCACGCCAAAGTCATCGCGGGCGACGGTGACGTTGCCGGACACGGGCTGCATCATGGAGAGCAGCATCACGCTCACGAGGAAAACCGCCATTCGCCCTCGACGGTTGGGCTGTGGAAGCCCGACGCGCAAGAGACGGAGCGCTGGCTCATCCATGCCTTCACCTCAAGGCTCCTCCTTTGAGAAGCATTCGCCGTTCTGCCTCGCAATTCGGAGGTTCGTTCACCGTTCAAGTGGACAGGGTGACGGTTTGGTCAACGCCACAAGCCGGACAAGCGACCAACGCCTTGGTCAATCCCGCGGGGAGGTCAATCTCGAACACTGCACTGCAGGACGTGCAGGTGTGGCGCACCACGGTGGGCGCCGGAGGTGCAGGCGGCGTGGGTGCCGTGGGTTGGGCAACCGTCGTTGACGGCTCGGGGAGGGCCACTGCAGCTCCAGCGGTTGGCGATGGAGATGCGGCGGGTTGGGCGACGGGCGTCGGTGAAGAGACCTCAGCCACCGCCAATGGTGTTTCATGGAGCGCCACGTGGGAAGGTAGCGCAACGCTCGTCAACGGTTCAGCAGCTGACGGCGTGGAAACGGCCGGTTGGGCAACGGACGGCGAGGCAGGCACCGCAACGGCGGCAGCCCCTGCAATGTCTTCCACGAGGCTGTCAAGGGGGTCGCCGCCAGCCACCGGGGCTTCGTCGCCGCTCAGCAACGCAGCGGCTTCGGCGGCAGCTTGGCTGCTGGCTTGGGAGAGCGGTTGTTGGGTGTAGGCCGGGGGTGCGAAGCCTGCGTTGGGGTCCACGCTGGCCGGCGTGCCGTAGATGGCCTCCATTTCGGCTTGGGCTTCGGCGGCTTGACGCTCCTCGGTGGAGACCACGTCCACACCCACGTCAAGACCAGCGTGTGCCTCGGCAGGGGCGAACAAGCCGACCTTGTGTTGTTGGGCCACCTTCGCCATGTGGGCGCGTGCCTCTTCGGCGTTGAGGCCTCGCTGAATCAAGAGGTTGAAGCCCCTGTTTCGCTGAAACGAGCGGAAGCCGACCAGTCCGGCGACCACCACCACGGTGAGAACACCAACCATCAGCGCTCCCGTTGCCAACGGCGGTGTTTCGGTTGGCGTGGCCTTCACGTTCACCGAGAAGGCATGGGTGGCTGAATTGTTGGAAGCGTCAAACACCGTGATGACGATCTCTTGAAGGCCGGCTTGGTCAAACGAAAGCGTGGGGTTGGGGCCGACGAGGTCCGGGTCGTCCCGCGCGTCTCCGTTTCCATCGGTGTCTTTGTTTGGCTGAAGGTCCCAATGAACGCGCAACGCAGTGAGGCCGTCGTAATCGTCATCCACGGCCACCTCAAACGTCAGTTCGTCACCCTCGTTGGCCTTGGTGGGGAACAGGTCGAGGTAACCCTCCTCGAAGTACGGCACCGAAGGGTCGACCGAGGTGATGATGGCGGACGTGTTGGCTGCATTGCCGCTGGCATCGTTGACCGTTAATGTAACCTCGTAGGTTCGAACGCTGTCGGGATTCAGGGTCAACGTGCTGGCGTTGGGCGTGGTTTGCCCGTCAACCGTCCAGTCGCACGATGCCACCGCATGGTCGTCGGAGCTGGAAGCGCAGTTGAGGACGATAGCGTTGTTGACGTTCACGCGCCAACCATTTGCTACAGAAACACCACCGTCGGATTGAATTCGCGGGACTGGAGGGGCGATATCGTTGACGGTCACGATTGTGTAAGTGGTGGAGGCTTGTTGTCCGGATGGAGCGGTCATGGCCACGGTGATCGTCTTCTCACCGGGCACATCCCAACTCGCGTCCACCTTGAGGCCTGAGGCGTCGTTGTCGTTGGTTGGATTTCCGTCGCTGTTGGCGTCCACGCTGGCGTCAAGATCCCACACGAACGTACCTTGTTGGCCCAGTCGGTTGGGCGTGGAGGAGGCATCGAGTTCAATCGTTTCACCAAGGGCAACGCTTCCCATCCCGTCGTCGGCCACGGTCGGCGTCAAAGGAGGGTCCAATTCCAATCGAACCGTCATGCGCAAGGCCTCCGTTCCGTTCCCCCCTCCCAAGGGAGCATCGGTGTTGTCCACGACCAGCAGCAATTCTTCACCCTCAAGCGTGGACGGCACCTGCCAGGTCAGCGATTGCGGAGATTCAACCGCCTGAAGGGCGCCGCCATCGATGAACTGCACGCCGATGCCACCGGATTGATAGCGGTCGTGCATCGTTCGGGTTTGCAGGTAAACATCACCGACGAAACTCAGATCCCACGCCGAAACCACCACGGTCGTTCCGGCGTCCAGGCGGAGGTCGTCGCCGGACAGGAGCACTTCGAAGCCACCTGCTTCCACGCTCAGCAGGTCGTGGTAAGGCGTCCAGTACGCCTCGTTGAGCCGCTCAACCGAGGCGGAGACGGTGCTTCGCAAACCGCCTTGGTCGCCCTGGCCGGCATCGCCGTCGTGAGCCGTGTTGTCGAGCACCATGTACCAGCGCTTGGCGGCGATGGAGGGTGGCACCTTCCAGTGGAATTCATACGCGCCCAGCGCCGATTCGGTGCTGGCTGGCTGGGCCATCAGTGACCGGTACGACTGGCCCAATTCGTAGGGTTGGATGCTGTTCTCATCAAAGAACAGGAGGTCAATCGCATCGTCCACGACGATGATGCTCAGGTCGTAGACGTCGCCCGGCGTCAACACCCCGAGGTCAACGATGACGCAAACGTCCGGGTCGATGGCCAGTGAGGGCGGAAGGGAGGCTGCGCTTTGGGTCAGGCATTCAGGTGCCGCTCGACCAGCATCACCCTGAACGCTGCGCGGGGCGGCCATGAGGAGAAGGGCCAATCCCATCGCCACGTGCCAACGCATAACCTCTCCATCTCCACGGTTCATTTCAACGATTGGGTTTGATGTTCAAGGAGGCCCAACCCGAACCGTTCCACGACAGATGGTTCACACGCCCGTCGTCTTCCACCACCATGCGGTCGCTGTCGTTGAGGGCCACCACCGGGAGTGCGCCGGCCGTGGACTTCGCTTCCCCGAGCGGTTCATCCGAGGATTTGATGCGATTGCTGTAATGGGTCAGGGCCAGGCTTTCGGCGCCCAAGGCCAGCGCAGACGCCACGGCACCTGTGGCCGTCGAGTGTTGGTGTTCGTCCGCTTTGTCGTGTTGCTCATTGAGGAAGGTTGCTTCATGAACCAGCAGCGTCGGTGCGATGTCCTCGGTCCATGCCGGTGGGGACGAGGCCGTGTCGCCGGAGATCAACACGCTGATCGGTGCTCGCTCGCCGCCTCGGAACCACGCCGATTCAAGCGTTTCACCCTCAGCGGTCGTGACGTCCTCGCCTCGGGCGAGCATGGCCCGTTCTTTGGTCGTCAGCCCGAGGTCGTCCGCACGCTGGCGGTCAAATTTCCCTGCCTTGGCGTGCTGTTGAATCATCCAGCCGCACGACGGTACCGTGTGGGTGGTGGGCAGTGGCGTCAAGGTGCTGATGGACCAGCCTTCGGGCTGTGGCATCCCGTCCAACAAGGTCGCCGTGCCCGTGTGGGGGTCCACCTCGGCCCAACGGCCCTCACCCACGACGCCGAGCACCCAGCGAACGGGAAAACGGAGACCGCTGCCGCCAAGAACGAACCACGCCAACCACTGGCGAGCGAGGTCGGCAGGTGGAATGTCGTCGGGCATCGCTGTGCCCTCGAGCAATGCGTTGAGGGCGGCGGATGATGTGGGTCCGAGAATGAGAAGGGGTTGTGGTCGGTTTTCCAAGTCCATGGATTGCAACCACGGGAGGGCCCCCCAGGTGTGGTCGAGATGACCGTGCGTGAATGCCAACACGTCCACGTCGCGAGGTTTGAGCGTCTCGCCCAAGGAATGAGCCTTGAGGCGGCGCCGCTGCTTGCCGTAGCGTGTTTGGAAGCCTTCACCGGCGTCAATGACGGCGATGCCGTCCGGGCCTTTGACCAAACTTCCACTGACTGCACGGTCGGGCGTTGGGCGTGCAGAAGCCGTACCGAGCACGTGAACGTCAAGCGCCATGCAACATCACCTCAGGATTGAATCGGGATGGGCGTCGGCGGAAACCACCGCAAAAGGACGATGTCGTCGATGGCCCGAATCCAACGCCAAGGCACCGCGAGCGGAATGGAACCTTCCACGAGGTGCTCGGGCGTCCCCCGCACGAAGAGATGGGTGCAGTGAAGCGACTCCGCGTCGATGACGGCGTCGTGAACGATACCGAGTTTGCGCCCGTCGGGGAGGTAGACGTCAAGCCCTGTCCAGTGGGACATGACCTC
>JAYQOB010000004.1:0-503991 GCA_038144595.1 Candidatus Poseidoniales archaeon
CCGTATGTGAATACAAGGGGCTCCCTTGTACACACTTTCCATTGATTCTACCCTTGGTTTGCTTGATAGTTTTTTATTCAAAAACAGCACGGGTTGATTTCATGACAGATGATGACATCAATGATTGGGAGTTGATTGATATTTGTGAGGAATGTGGTCTTTGGGATCAAGAAAATCATACGTGTCAGCCGAATAACGGAGAGCATACTCCCGATGACTTTGAAAAGATTAAACAGGGCCCCAGAAGGAACCGTGCAGTAAAAGCCGCGGCAGATCTTATCAAAGAGAAGAAAAGCTCACATCATGACAGAAAGAAAGAGACAGAGGGAACTTGAAGAGGAAAGGCGAAAAAAACAGCAAATGGAAATAATTAATCAATTAGAAAAAAAGTCAAGAAACCTGTTATACGAAACTGAAAAATTCCGTGATGAAATTCGTATGGCCCTTCGCATTCCTCAAGGCGAACTTGAAATTAATCCAGACCAGAAAGCCAATCGGGATGAAGGTCTGATGAAATTGAAGACAAAATTGAATAATGTTCGCCATGAGATCAAAGAATTATCTGATGAGTGGAACATAGGGAACGGAATTGGTAGAGCGAAAGAAATTCACAGCGAAATCGAGACGGTCTTTTCCTCCATTGAAAATTTGGAACCTTGGCGTCCCCCAAAGCAGACAAAACAGGAATGCACCTGCATTGATTATCCCTCCATGCCGTGTCCATTGCACCCGGGAAGGAACCCTCGGGCTCAGTAAAAATCGGACCTCTCGGATTTTTCCAATCTGATGTGCGGACGCTCTTTCAAAAATTTGTTGAAGTTATAGAGGGACCTCTCAAATGCTTGTTCGAGATGTTGTTGAGTGATTAACCCCTCTTTTTCTGAACCATTCGATTGGTTTATCGAGATATAATTCGCCTGATTGACAATGTCTTGGATATGAGATCCTGTAAATCCGTGCGGCATTCTCTTCACAATTTTATCAAGTTCTAATCCCTCTTTTTTTGGGGTACGGTTTGAGTTTCAATTCCAAAATTTCCGATAAAAGGTCTTGATCAGGATATTCGTAATCAATTCGAACATCAAATCGTCCAGGGCGGGCAATCAATGCCCAATCAAGCGATTCGGGGTGGTTGCTTGTTGCGACCGTAATGACGCCATTGTTGCTGTTGATTCCATCCATATTGTTCAACAGCGTAGAAAGGCCTGCACCTCCACTAGTCTCACCTCGTTGACCAGTAATTCCAAAGGGCGTCAATGTCTTCCAAAATCAAAATGGTTGGTGCGTATTTCCTCGCTAATCTGAAGATCATATCCATGGCCTTGTGAAGCATGTCGAAGTCTGCGAAAAGAACTGTACAATTCCCCTTCGTGGATGATGGCATCAAGAGTCAGTGATTTTCCAACCCCAGGTGGCCCAGCAAGCATGATGCCTCTGTTTGTTTCCACACCCCGTGCAGTGATTGTGTTTGCATGTCGAAGGAGTGCGAAAATGTTGTCGTCAAGCAGTTGTTTCTTTGAGGGAGAGAGCAAACAAATCGTGAAATGTTCTCCCCTTAAGATTCAATTCCATCATGTGTGCGTTGAATTTTGCATTTTTTAGCAACCCATTTTCTTTCTGGTATGCCTCAAACTTGTCCAACAACTCAGCACAATATTTTTCCGTTAATTCTCGAGTCTCATAGGGATTTCTTCTTCAGAAACCTCCGCATCGTTATCAACTGGTTTACAAAAATCAAGTCCGACATTGACGGTGATGGACTTAGGTCTAGCAGATGAATCTACCGAGATTCGCATCTCTCGATCCGATATTGGACAACGTTGATTATGGAAATAAATTGATGCAGATGTACGATATTTCTTCTTTTCTCCCCCCCATTCAAATGTCGTAAGTTGTGGCTGTATTCGTTTCTCACTATCATACGCAGTGACTTTCTTGTGAACAAATCCCAAGCTTTGCACAAAATCGATAAAATCTCTGTAAACAATCCGATGGCTTTCCTCACCACAATCAACCTGCTCGGCGTGATAACTGCTGCCGAGCCAATTCTTGATATCCAGTTCAATCAGTGATTCCCATCGTTTCCATTTGATTGGCCACATTGAAAGGTTTGCAAACGGAATCCTCGGTTCTTTCTTGTTTATGGCTCATATGATGTTCTGGGTTGGAAAGGTTGGGTTCATATGGGCCAGAACCGATTTTTAAATTTTCAAACATCTCTAGAACTGTTTTTTGGGTGAAAATCAGTTCAGATAACAAATCATTTAATTCACCACTTTTGTCTTCAGGCACATCAAAGGGACGAGAGGCTTAGAAGATGAGTTCTCTCAAGAAGCAATTCACCGAACCCATGTACATATTCGATTCCTTTTGTCGGTTGGAGGAACTCTTCAGGATCAATGTTATGCTTTGTTATGTTGTAAAACAAAACTGAGCGAAGAATGCCATGGAGGTGAGAAATAGAATTCAATAATTGGACCTCAAGAAAGAGATGTTGGCTGGGAAGTTGACTTTTCTTGGTGTTAGTTGAGTTCATTTTTTGTAATTCTTTTAGAGCCCAATATGATCCTTCAAAGGGTTCGAGAGATAACGCCTCTCGGATTGTTTCTACAGGTTCATGTCGGTCGTCATCTATCATTCGAATTGTGTTTTTCCAATCCTTGTCACTTTCTTTCTCGTGTGTGAACCATTTCGTAATCTCCCAGGTTCCGTGCGCTGTCTCCATTAACGCATCATTCAAATTTTTTGATAGAGATCTGAGAGTTTCTTCTACACGTTCCTTCTCTTCATCTGTTTGAATGGACTTCAGCAAATCTGAGCGGGCATCGATGGCCTCGCTAACTGCTTCGTTGATATCGCCAATTGAAGACAAAATCTTCCGCAAATATTCTGGATCAGCCTCATTCGGTTTAGGACCGTGAAGTAAATCTTTGATTACAGACAGACGTTGTTCAATTAATCTAGAAACTTCAAAGACGATATCTTGTCTGTTGTCGCCATGTATCGATGAACCTTTCTCACTCTCTTCTGTCATAATTCCTGCTATGTTATGCTGAACAAAAACCTTCGTCAGTAAGATTTTCTAATTTAATTCCATCCACGACTTCACTATAGATGTAAGTAGCACAAACTCGAGGGGTCAACATAAATCCCTCGTACACAGATGGTGGTGTTCACAAGGGTTCGCAGTGGACCCTATGCATGCGTACGCAGGAATGAAGGCCACTGAAACCTCTTGAAAACGGATGAAGAGTATGCATTGGTGTTTACCTCAACCCTCCAGTACATACTCAAACCAGAAATCAAGAAACTGCAAAAATACACAAACGGCTGTGACTTGACAACAATTCGCTATGTTCCATGACGAAGCAAAATGTCATATCGTATGCTCTCAGAAAGGGCTTCATGCGTCCGATTGTCATCGGTAGCCTAAAGACCAGTTCTCGGGATTATGTTCTTCCGGATGAGGATGATGAAGAACCCTCTAATTTGTTCGTTGAAAAGCGTGGGTGTTTTCCCATTGGAGATGGACAAAACCAAATCTTCTGGTATAGTTCGATGGGTAAACCCGATTTTGGAATCCATATGGATGCAGAAGAGTTTGAGAAGGTGGTTGGAGGATTGCCGCCTGAAGAAAGGGAGGGAATTTTTCGAAGTGGATTGTGCCACGAATATTTCCATCACATTGTGGATTCTTGGTGTGTTCGGGCGGACATTGATAGGTCTCCTTTAATGGAACATTACGAAAGAGAAATTCTAAAATCAAAACCAATTTTCATCCTTGAAGAGTCGATGGCTGAAGCATTTTCAGCAAATTACACCAAGATACCACGGGCTAGATCCGGGCCATATTCATTGTACGCCACCTTTTCACGTAATGATGAAAACTGGAAAAAAGGCAGTATCATTGTCGCTCATCAATACATGGAAGGAAAATACAAATTGGATGGATTGGTTCCGGGAGAAGGATTTACCAGAGAAAATTTTGCGTTCGTGGAAATTGATACGAAATGGGTGGATTCGGTCCCCAAAAATTCCAATTTCGAGGATGAATAAGACCGGGCAAGCAATCCGAGATTGGTCTCAAATGAGGCCCATCGAGAGGACTTCGATTTCGCCCACGCCGTGGATTTCAGCCATCTTGGCTTCAAAGGCGTCAGCGAGACCTTCGCCGTCGTTCATCTTGACGTGAACTTGGACGAACTTGAGACCGAAGGCCAACGGCTTGGTCTCAATGGCTTGAATGTCGTAGTTGTCATCACGGAGGGTCGCAATCGTTTCAGCGATGGCGTCCGTGTCAACGTGTTCGAGATCGGAATCAGGGTTCACCTTGTATGTCATTACTACCATACCCATGCAATCACCTCAGGGACCAACAAACCCGCAGTTCGGGCACTTGTACAACACGCCTTGGTTTCGCACACGGGGGCTTCGGCCAATGGGGTGGAAGCATCCGGGGCAGGGGAAGGTGGTCGAACCTTCTTCTGCGAGAGGGATGCCTGAAGACGTACAGACTTTTGCTCGTTCACTCATGGGAATGGCTCCTTGCAAGGTCGCCCACGGCCTCCCCCTCTTTATGGTTGCGTGAGGTACAGGCAGCATCTCATCTGTCGAAGCGGCTGACAATGCTCAATTTCCCGTGTTTTCCCGTGCTGACCACGAGGGCTCCATCCCTGGAACGGCACCAGCCCGATTCAATGCGAATCACATCACCCACGTTGACCTGCTTGACCTGGTCGGCCCAGAACACGAGGCCCACCAAGCCGGTCTCATCACGACCGCACGCGGCGGCCACGGGACCGGTGTAGGACGAGGAGGCGATCATCCGTTGCGGGTACATGCGAAGCACGACGAGTTCAAGGCGCCTCACCGGCGTGTTTGGACGAAGATTTTCGATGCGGTTGGCTGGCGTCGGCCAGTGAAGTCCGGGTGGCGTATTCATGAACCGTGAAGTTCGCATCAACCCTCTTCAAGGTCGCTGCTCGTTTTCTTCTTGCGGACACGGAACGAGGAAGCGACGATTTCGGGGTCGGCCTCGATTTCATCCCCACCGACGATTTTGTTGACGCCCTCTTCGTAGCGTTCCCGTACCGAGGCTTTGGGTGCCTTCCAAGGTGTATGATGCCTGCAGATCAGATATACCTCTGACGAAGAGTTTCGTGAAGCATCTGGGGAAAAGCGGCGTACGCTTGAAAAATGGGGGCGCACGGCCGTGATGAGTTCCTCCACGCCGATGCCTTGGAAAAGTTTGGTCGTGAACCCGCCGCCCTTGGTCAGCAACGGCAAGGCGAAGTCGAACACATCGGCCACGAGGGTCATCGCCACCGACTGGTCCATGTCCCACTTTCCGGTGATGTCGGGCGAAATGTCAGAGACGATGACGTTCAACAACTCGCCGTTGAGTTCTGCAAGAATGCGCTCCTGCGTCATGGGGTCGGTGATGTCACCGGTCAACAGCACGGCGCCCTCGACGGGTGCACAGGGCATGAGGTCAACGCCCACCACGCGGCCTTGTTCGCCGACCAGTTCAACCGCCACTTGGGCCCATCCACCGGGGTGGCAACCGACGTCGAGCACGAGGTCCCCGTCCCTGACGAGGTTGAAGCGCTCCTGAATTTGCTTGAGCTTGAAGGCAGAACGGGCACGGTAGCCGCTGGCTTTGGCTTGACGCCGCCATGCATCCCGCTTGTGATTTTCCACCCAGTGCTCTGCCATGCAGGTGTCCCCACCCCGCCCTCCGAACCTCGTCCTCATGAATCCTTTTCCCAAATCACCGCCAAAGCAAGCAATCAAGGCGGTCCACCCGGTGGCCGTGGACAGGGAGGAGCAAAACCGTGCGACAAGGCAAGACGCTCGCCCTCACCTTCCTCATGACGGCTCTCCTTGCAGGCTTCAGCGGGCAAGCCATGGTCGTCCGCCCCTCAAATGAGTTCACCGGCCCCATCTCCACCGAAGGGGGAGGCCGTTCGATGTTGGTCGAGGAAATCACAGCGACCTGGTGCCCAAGTTGTGCAGAAATCGACCCCGAACTCCTGCAGGTGGCCGACAGCCACGGTTCTCGCATCGCCTTGGTGGCGCTTCATCCATCCGACGGCGAAGACGCCTTCCAACCAGCAGCCAGCCAGCACCGCATTGACCGTCTCGAAACCGTTCAAGCGGGTGTGTCGACCTCCACGCCGACCTTTGTGGTGGAGGCCGGTGCTGCCCGTCGTGGCTACGATGCTTGGGCTGATGTCCAGCGAGACATCCTCAACGAAGAGTTGGCTCGACAAACCACCTCGGGACTTGACATCACGGTGGAACGCACGGCGCAGGGCTACCGTGCGAGCGTTGCCTCAGCCACGCTCACAACCTTGGAGGGCACGCAGTTGACAATGCTGGTGGTCGAGCACGGCAAGCCGATGCCAGACGGATTCGTCAACCCGGGATTGGACCATCGCGACCGTGTCGTCGTCGGCCTTGCTGAGTGCAGCCTTGACAACCACACGATCACCACGAGTCTAGGGTTGCTCGGCACAAGCGTCGCCGACGACTGCACGACCTCGTTTTCCGTTGAGTTTGACGAGCTTGCTTCGTGGAGTGTTCTGCTGGTTCACGAATCCACACAGGAAACGCTGGACAACGGCGGACAGAGCACATCCTACGGCGTGGTTGAACTCGCTTACCGGGAACGAGCCGACCCTGAACCGACCTCCGGTGCCATCGGCCCCGCCCTGCTGGTGGGTTGCGTGGTGTTGGCTATGGCCTCAATTGTTCGGAAAAAGTAAGATTTTCCTACGATTCCTGCCACCCTTGCGCGCTGATGTGGAAGAAACCTTCCGTTTTCCGGCAAGAAGCCTCACCGGAAGTAAAAGGTTTGATAAACTGCAAGGCCAATGTAATATCATGACAAACACATGGGAAGACGTCGCTTGGGAAACGGAAACCCCTCGCCGAGAGTGGGTCGTCGAATACTACGCCAAGGTGGGCAGCGAGACCACCCACCACCTGTCGGTCCTTCACGGCGACGGGATGGAGGATGTGCAACGCATGCTGATGCAAGAGCTGCGAGCCACCTACCACGAGGCACAGGAGATCGAGGTCACCGTGCTTCGGATGGAAGAAATTGAGACGGAACCCAACGCTGCAATGTTCACCGGTGCGTACACGCCGTGATCACTCGATGGCACGGTAGACCAACTCAATGAGTTGGCCGTCCTTCACGATGTGGTCCTCGAAGGTTGAGACTTGGGTACGCTCTCCTTCGCCGTTGTCTTCGGTGACGAACATAAGGAATTCGTGGGAGGCATCAATGCGATGGTCGTCAAAGCCTGTGGAGTCCATGTGCTTGCCCCAGATGTCGAAGAACGCCTCAAGAGGTGCTTCAACGCCTTCTTCTTTGAACTCCAAATGGATTCTACCGCTTGAATCGTGCGTGTGGAGTGGGCGCATCGAGCAACCTTGGTCGTTCAGGCCAACATCGTCGGGCACGGCGATGTTTTCGTTCAGCACGGAAATTCGAACCGTGGCGTGGTAGTGAGCGACCAGAGGATCGTTTTCATCGCCGTGATTACCAATGCACTCGTCGGCGAGGGCATGTCGCTCGTCGGCGGTACTGAACGGGGGTTCGCCATCACTTTGCCCGAGCAGGAAGCCCATGGCAGCGAGCGCACTGATGGTCACCAGAAGCCAAAACATCGATTCCTTGTTCATCACGCTCACCACACAATCAGGCAGACTTCACGCCGTCAGCAGGCCCATCTTCATCGTTCCAGATGCCCTCATCGTGCATCTTTCCAGCTTTCCAGAACCCGAACAAACACACCACGTTGGCGATGTGGGCCATCGTACAGAACTGACAGATCTTCTCCATACGCACCTCGTAGGAAACAAGGAGGGCGATGACGAGCATGCCCGCACCGGTCATGTACATGCCGTACTTCATGTAGGATTCAGCCCAAAGCGCATCGGGCTCTTTGCCCACAGAGTTGGTAATGAACAATACGGCACCGAACGCAAACATGCCGATGAGGCCCCAAGAAATGCCGAAGAAGGGATCGACGTTGTACTGGGCGTTGCCGAGCACGTCATCGCATGAAAACACGGTGGCGGTTGAACAGACGTTCGCGCCTTCGCTGATCTTGTTGGAAATCCAAAGGGTGTGAACGGACACCACGAAGCCCATGAAGGCCACGAGGTTCATGCCGAGCATGTGGCGACGACGGGCGTGAGCGTAGCGTGGATTTCGCTGCGAGAGTGCGTCCGCCAGTCCGTCGCCAGCTTTCGTCATCAAGAGAAGGCCAAACACCATGGGCACAGCGTAGCCGACGAGAATGAGGTTTTGGTCAACCATGGTCAGTCCTCCAGGGTGAGGCGGAAAATGGCATCCGCGACCTTTTCATCCGTGCTTTCAGCCGAGGACCAAGCGACGATGCCGTCGGGTTGAATGAGGTAGTAAGCGGGCGTTCCCGGGACCTTCCATTCCTTCATGTTGTCCTGGTCGATGTCGTCGATGTAGACAAAGCGATGAGCCGCTCCGTCCCGGTTCGCACACGAGCCGCTCGCACACTCTTCTTCGCCAGACTTGTCGCGGAACGCCTCAATCTCATCTCGGCTGGTTTCGTGACCGGGGATGTCCAGTTGCGTTGCACTGGCGACGAAGTTGACCACCGGTCCCTTCCAGGCGGGCGTACCGTCGGCATCCTTGTCGATTTTCATGAAGTAGTTGGCGTTTTGTCCCATTTCGCCGGCGGAGCGAACACAGAACGGACAGTCGGTGTCCATGAACTCGATCAGGAGCCACTGGCCGTCAGCATCACCTGCCGTCCAGTTGGCGGTGAGGTAGCTATCCATGTTGAAATCCGTCCAAGCACTGCCGTTGTAGGCCTTGCCTTCCAACGGTGGGGCTCGCTCGCCCACGCCGGTACCGGAAGGAATGGGGTTGGTGGTGACCGCCAACACGATGATGGCCACAAAGAACAGGGCCATCACGCGGATGAGCGTGTCGGTTCGTACGTCTGCTTCGGTGTTGTTCATCATCGGGGTTCACTCCAGTCCAATTTCTTCCAAAAGTTGAGTTGCGGTGTGGCGAATCGCTTCTTCGCTGTTCATGGACACGTCAAATCCGCTCGCTAACATCTTGTCGATGCCCAGACGGGCTCGAGGAATATCGCCCGCCCACCCACGGTCCCCGCCGGTGTATTCGATGCTCGCATCGTGGCAGCCGGTGACCTCCACCACGATCTCAGCAATACGTCGAACAGAGGCCGTGTCATGGCTGCCAAGGTTGTAGAGGTTGAGCGGTTCATTGGCGTGTTCCATCACGTGGAGGATACCGTCAACACAGTCCCCCACTTCCATGTAGGACTTTTCCTGCAGGCCGTTGCCGAGGACTTCAAGTCGAGACGGGTCCTTCTTGAGTTTGTGAATGAAATCAAAGATAACGCCGTGCGTCCCACGTGCACCGATGATGTTGGCGAATCGGAAGATCCAGGCTTTGAGCCCGAAGGTGCCGACCCAACTGCTGATGAGGCCTTCACCGGCTTGCTTGCTGGCGCCGTACAGGGAGATGGGCATGCACGGGCCGTGGTTTTCGGGTGTGGGCATGGGAGCGTTCTCACCGTAGACAACGGAACTTGAAGCAAAGGCGATGTCCTTGACGTCGTGCAGGCGCATGGCCTCGAGGATGTTGTAGGTGGCCACCGTGCCCTGCTTGAGGTCGGTGTCCGTGATGCGGGTGCCGAGACGAATATCGGGGTTGGCGGCGAGATGGAACACGCCATCGATGTTCATGGCCATGGCTCGACCAACATCATCCGGATTGCAAATGTCGCCTTCGACCAGCACGGCAGCACCGGAATCAAGGTGACCTTGAATGAAGGAAAGGTCGCCACTCGAGAGGTTGTCAATGACAACAACCTCGTCCCCGCGAGCCACCAAACGGTCGATGAGATGTGAGCCGATGAAGCCCGCTCCGCCCGTGACCAAGGCTCGCATGGTTTGACCACCAAAACCGCTCGTATAAGGCAAATGGTTCCCTCCGTCATCGGATGAAGGCCCTTATGATGTTTGAGGCGATTGCTTCGGTTCCTGAGGAAGAAGAACCTTGGGGGAGGTGAACACATGAAGAAATCTGAAACCGCAAAGCAAACCGAAAACCTGGACAACAACATCCTGGTGGGCTACGTCCGCCGAAGCAACGCTGGAGGAGCGCTCAAGCTCTCCATCAACACGGCGGCGTTTGCTGACTGCAGCACGTACATGACCAGCGACGGGCAATCCTACGTCCCGTTGGTCATTTCGATGGGCGCCCTGCAAAAGGTGCTCTCGGGCGAGCGAGCCGTCACCACCGTGACCCAACTCCACGACTGAGCCGCCCTCGGCCGAGTCACCGGGTTCCTTCTCTCTGAGAAGTACAACGCCGTTCGGTTGCTCAAGAGCAAGTGAACGGCCTTTTCCATTCCCTCTCTGATTTTATTTAAACAGCCATATATAGAACTTCAATGACGGAGGACCGTGCCTCAAGGGGACAAGCCGGACAGTGCGGCCAAGCCGCGCATCGTTGCTGGCATGCCCATGTACAACGAGGAGGAGACCATCGGTTCGGTTGTCACCCGGGCCCTTCGCTACGTCGACGAGGTCATCTGCATTGACGACGGGTCCTCCGACGCCAGCGCACGAATCGCCGAAGCATGCGGAGCGACCGTCATTCGCCACCGTGTGAACCGTGGCTACGGCGGTGCCCTCAAGACGCTGTTCTTGCGAGCCACCGAATTGGACGCTGACGCCCTCGTGCTGCTCGATTCCGACGGTCAACACGAAACCAGCGACATTCCCAAGTTGCTCCAACCGATCCTCGACGGCGAGGCCGACTTCGCCATTGGCTCCCGCTTTGTCGACGGAGGAGGCGGCACCGACATGCCCGCTTACCGCCGGTTGGGCATCAAGGTGATCACGGCTGCATCCAACCTTTCCAGCGACCTCGGCATCAAGGACACGCAGTCCGGCTTCCGAGCCTTTTCCAGAACCGCTCTTGAGCGCTTGCGATTTGACTCAGAAGGCATGGAATTGTCGCTTGAAATGCTCGAAGACGCTCACGAGAAGCAACTGCGGGTGCTCGAGGTCCCGACCGTCATACGCTACGACGTCCCCAAAGGCTCCAACTTCACGGCGGTTTCCCACGGCTTCACCGTCATGACCTGGGCGGTGCTCTCGCTCTCCCAGAAGAAACCGCTCCTCGTGCTCGGCCTTCCCGGATTTGGCCTGCTGGCGACCGGCGCTGCCATGGGAACCCGCACGGCGCAGGATTTCACCCTCCAGCTTGACAGCATCATCGGTGCAGGATTCTCGGCCGTCTGGATTGGCCTGCTCGGGCTCTCGCTGATGGCTACCGGCCTTGTGCTCCAAAGCGCGCAACGCTTCTTGCGCTTGCTGCTCGTTCGTGAGTTTGGCTTGGACTGAGCGCATCAAAACGGCCCGGTCACCAGGACCAGCAGGTAGGGGACGGCAAAAATCCCGAAGAAAATGAACATCATGATGCGGACCGTTCGCTGGTTCTTCTCGTCCTTTTCGTTCTTCTCAATGCATTCCTGCTGCTTGCAGACGCGAGGGTCGGCCTTGACCGGGATGGGTTCTTGACAGATGCGGCAGTGCTTGTGAGGTGGGATTTTTCCACCGCCCTGGATGTTGCCCATGAACTGGCTTGATTTCTTGGCCACCATGTCCTTCACCTTCTTTGCATCCACCATTGGTTCACCTCATGCTTTGATGACGGTCCCGTCGAACAACTTCCCGTCCAGGGCATCGTCCAGTCGCCGAACGTCTCGGCCGTCGAGCACGGCCAAATCCAAGCCGGCTTCCATGGCCACGGCAACGGCCACCGGGTCGACCACGGCCGAAGCGCCGGGCTCGAGCGGCTCACCAACGCCGACGATATCACCGAGTTCGGCGAGGGTGATGTCGGTGAGGGCCTTGGCATCGTCGTTGGTTCGGGGGTCCTTGTCGTAGACGTGCGAGACGTTGGTGGCGATGATGCAGTGCCGTGCGTGAACGGCAGCAGCGAGTTTGACCGCCACGGTGTCGGTCGTATGACCCGGCACGGTACCACCCATGACGACGATGTGGTGGTCGTCAAGGGACGAGCGAGCGTCGTCGATGCTGTGAGGCACCGAAGGCGCTACATCGCATCCAATGTCGAGGAGCACTTGCTGCAGCACCGTCGCGTTAAGACGGGTGCCGGCGATCCCGATCTCATCCAGGCGATGAGGGGTCGAAATGGAGGCCTTCGCCAGCTCAATACCTTCACGTGCAGGCAGGCCACCACCAACCACGAGAGCGATGCGCCGCCCGTTGCCCTCGAGGTGGACCATGAGTTGGCGAAGCTGCCCCATCCACATGGCACGGGCGTCGGCTTCCTCGGGACGAAGAAGACTCCCACCAAGAGCAACGACATGGACGGGGCTCATGGTTTCCCTGCGACGCGGCCATGCTTTCATCCTATCCCTCACCGCGGCCACACGTTGTTGATACCACAGCGAAGCGGGGCGAGGTTTGAAGTGCCCCGCCTCAGCCCGACAATGGGGGGAAGCACCATGGCAGACGATGCGAAGTTGTCGGCACGTAGGATGCGCCTCAAACTCGCTTTGGAAGACCTCCGTGAAATGAAGGGCTTTGGCACCGAACTCGTCACCCTCATCATACCGCCCGACCGTCAGGTCTCCGATGCACGTTCCATGCTTCAGAACGAGCACGGTCAAGCGGCGAACATCAAGTCCAAGGGCACCCGCAAAAACGTCCAAGGCGCCATCGAATCCGCCATTTCAACCCTATCACGCTACAAAACGCCCGGAGAGAATGGACTTGCCATTTTTGTTGGTTCCATCATCATCGGCAACAACAAAAGTCGCATGGTCAACATCGTCATTGAAGACCCGCCCCAGCCGCTCATTTCCTTCCGATATCGATGCGATTCGAGGTTTGAACTGACCCAACTCGAGGAGATGCTCGTCGACAAAAAATCGTACGGTCTCTTCGTCATTGACCGAGCGGAAGCCGCCTACGGCATCGCTTCTGGGAAGCGAATTCACGTTCAAGAGCACTTGGTCTCAAACATCATGGGCAAGCACCGCCAAGGTGGTCAGTCGGCTCAGCGATTCGAGCGACTCATTGAGGAAGCTGCGCACAATTTCTTCAAGCGGGCCACCGAACACGCCTCGTCCTACTGGTTGCCCCACCTTGAGAACATTCAGGCCGTCATCATCGGCGGCCCGGGTGCCACCAAGGATTTCGTGGTCAAGAACGAATACTTCCACCACGAAATCGCGAAGAAAATCGCGAAGACCACCTTCGATGTTGGGTATTCCAACGAGTCCGGCGTTCGAGAACTGGTGGAAAACGCTGGCCAACTGATGGGCGAGATCGAACTTGACGCCGAGCGTCAAGTCATGAACCGCTTCCTCGAAGAAGTTGATTCGAGCCCACCCGAAGGCGACCTACGGTGAAATGATGATCAAGCAGGCGCTCGCAAGCGGTGCGGTTGATACGTTGCTCATCTCGGAAGGTCTGCGTGGAAACATCATCACCATGCAGTGCAAAAAGTGCGGCCACGGAAGCGAAAGCGACTGGGAGGCTCGTCTGACTCGGCAGCAGGAACTCCCCGCCTGTCCGTCCTGTGGTGCGTCTGGTGATTCCATCAAGGAACTCTCAAGCCATTCCATCATCGATTCGTTGACCTCCCTTGCAGAGGATGGTAACTCACAAGTTACCTACATCTCAGTGGACACGGAAGAAGGTTCTCAGCTGATGCAAGGCTTCGGCGGCTTGGCAGCCATTCTGCGCTATCCCATGATGTGAGGTGAGCACGTGGATCTTCTCAAGAACGACATTTTGCCGCTGGTTGAGCAGGCCGCTGAAGGCATAGGTCTGGACGCCAGTCTCATCGTGCGTGTGCTCCAACCCGCTCGTGAACTGGACCAGGGCGATCTTTCGCTCCCCTGTTTCCCCTTTGCCAAGGCCCTCGGCATGGCACCGGCAGCCATCGCCGAACAACTCGCTGATTCGATACCAGCCCACCCTTCACTGGAGAGCATCAACGCCGTCAACGGCTACCTCAACTTCCGAGCCTCACCGGCATGGTTGGCGCAACAACTCTTGGAAGGACGGCATCGAACCACAAACGATGAGCGACGTGAAGTCTTGATTGAACACACCTCCGCGAACCCCAACGGCCCCTTCCACGTGGGGCGGGCTCGAAACGCCATCCTCGGGGACACGCTGGTTCGCCTTCACCGACTGTGGGGCGACACCGTCACCGCAGAGTATTACGTGGACGACATGGGCAAACAAGTCGCCGTCTTGGCATGGGCGCTGGACAACATGACCGCCCAGGAGGTCGAAACCCTGCTCGCCGACCGAGATGCGGCAAACCCCCAATGGGCGAACAAAGCCGACCATCAACGGGTTCGCTGGTACCAAGCCGCTCAACTGCGCCGAAAGGACGACCCATCTGCTGAAGACATCGAGAAGGCCATCGGCACCCTTGTCCACGCCAGTGAACACGGCGACGAAACCGTGCTCCGCTCGTTTGAGGACGCCTACCAACCCGTGTTGGACGGCATGCTGGAAACGCTCGGCCGCCTGGGCATTCACTTCGACCGCTTCACCAAGGAATCGCTGTTCGTCATCAACGGCGACGTGGCGAACCTGATGGAGGAACTTGGTGGGCTGGAGATCAACGGCGTTGCTGAGAACGGCGCCCAATACCTCGATTTTGGGTCAACGTGGCCTCAAGGGCAAGACCGAATTCTTCTACCGCAGAGGGGACGGATCTTCCCTCTACGCCACGCGAGACATCGCCTACCATCGGTGGAAATGGACCCAGTGCAACGAACTGATCAACGTCCTCGGCGAAGACCACAAGCTGCAAGCCCAACAAGTCGGCCTCACCCTCGAAGAACTCGGCGAGCGCCGTCCTGAAGTCATGTTCTATTCCTTCATCAAACTCCCTGAAGGAAAAATGTCCACGCGTCGGGGCAACGTGGTGTTCATGGACGACCTGCTCGAAGAGGCCCAAGCCCACGCCATCGAGGTGCTCAAAGAGCGCCGACCCGATCTCGATATCAATTCGATGAGGACCATCGCAGAGGCCGTTGGCACCTCAGCGGTACGGTTCAACAGCATCAGCGTCAGTCCGGAGGAAGGCTTCAGCTTCCGCTGGGAAGACGCCCTGAGTTTCGAAGCCGGTTCAGCCCCGTTCATCATGTACAGCCACACCCGCGCATGTTCCATTCAGTCGAAGGTGGAGGCGCTCGTAGGAACCAAGTTCCTCTCAGACACAACTGCTACACCAGAAGCCGACACCATGCCGGACGGATTGGTCCAATTGTTGCGAACCTTGGCCGTCCATGACGACCGACTTGAGAAGGTGGTTCGTGAACACCGCCCCAACCTGTTTGCCGAGTACATGCTCCACCTGGCCACGGCCTACAACTCATTCTATAGAGACTGCTACATCATCGAAAACGGCGAGGTCAACGCGTTCTACTACGCTGTTTCGGAACTCGCCCGAGCCACGCTCAAGGCCGGCATGGAAGGCTTGGGCGTGGTGCCGCTCACCACGATGTGATCAGACGTCCTGGCGGTACCAGCCCTCAGGGAGTTCCATCGGGTTGTTTGGACGAGCGGATTTTACACGGCGAACAATTTCCAATCGCATGGCGTCGAGGCCAACGTTCTCCGTCGCCGAGAGGCACACACGCCCCTGACCGTCCAACAGGAGGGGCAACTCAGGTTCGCCCTCAGCACCGGCTTCTCGCCACGCCGTTTCGTGCTCCACCACTTCATCCCACATCGCAGGAGGTGGGTCGAGCAAATCGGCTTTGGAACTGACCTGCATGAGGTCCGTTTCGGGAAGGAGCGTTCGAACTTCTTCGAGGAGGTTCATTTGCTCCTCAATCGGCGTCCCGCACGACTCGCTTTCATCGACCAAAAACAGCACCAAGGAACCGATGTGCTCCAGGGCGGCGATAGCCTGCATCTCGATGTGGTTTCGTTGTTCCATCGGACGGTCAAGAAGACCGGGGGTGTCGACCATTTGGTACTGCAACCGTCGGTGCGTAAAGTGGCCGACGTGAATTTGCTTGGTCGTAAACGGATAGTGGTTGACTTCCATTTTCCCCGTGCTCAGGGCAGCGATGAACGCCGATTTTCCCACGTTTGGAGCGCCGCAAACTACGATACAGGGCGAGACGGGGTCGACCTTCGGAAGGCGCTTGAGGGTTTCACGCGCCTCACTCAGCCACGTCAAGGAGGGACCGACCTGACGCATCACCGAGGAGATGCGCCCGTAGGCTTCACGACGAGCCTCGTGCATCAAATCGGTCCGGCCGGTGCGGATGATCTTCTTGGCGTTCTGGGAAGCGATGCGTTGCACCTGCTTCGAAGCCCATTGGAGCGTAGCGAGGTTTTTGCGATAGTCGTCGCATCCCACGCAGGCGTCGATCATGGCGACATCGAACAACGGCGATTGGTCAAGCGAAGGCCAGGCAGAGACCAGTTCTTGAAACTCGGTGGCAATGATGTCGGCTGCCGTTTGAACCATCCGGGCCATCTGTTTTCGAACCCGAAAAACACGATCGGAATCGTCCACTCGGTCTGCGGCCTTTTTGGCTCGAGAAAAGGCCTTGTCGAGGACCTCTTCCTCGAGCAGGACCGTTCCAAGCGTACGCCAAGAGACCTTCATGGTGGTTCCTCAATCAACAGGCCACCGTCTTTCCTTCATGAAGTATCCCGTTGAGAAACGGGTGGAGAATGCAAAGGGGAGGTTCAAGTACGCTCGCCGTCTCGTTCAAATCATGGCGAAGAAGAAGAGTGTAAACCTTCCCGATTGGGCGAAATCGATGTGGGAAGACATGGGTTCGCCTGAACTCGAAGGCTTGGACCCCGTCTACAACGGCGACCTCCTCGAGCGTCGCCAAGGACTGCGCCGAGATGATTTCGTTGAACTCCACCTGAACGTTCAGGCCTTTGCCGACCCAGAGGACGCTCATGTTCGTGGCCGCCTCATCTCATCTGGAAAATCAAGCCTTGAGATCCTCACCGACGAAGGCCGTTGCATCTTCATTTCACGCGAAGTCATCGTGAAGATGGAACTCATTGCCCACACCCGTCCCGCCTACATCGACGACAAGGAGCTCTTGGCCTTTGAGCGAGAGGACATGAAGCGACGTTCAAAACTCCACGAAAAGGTCGAGAAAGAGACCAAGGGCAACGATGACTCACACCTTTGGGGATGAGGCCATGTCGGCCCCTACGGGTTGGACTGAGGTCGAAGGTCGCCTGATGCGGGAATTCTCATTCGAGGATTTTTCTGGCGCAAAGGCGTTTATTGATGCTGTTTCGGCCATTTGCGAGCAGATGAACCATCACGCAGAACTTCACTTTGGATGGGGCTATGCCGTGGTGGAAACCATGACCCACGACGCCAACAGCATCACGACGCTGGACCACGAACTCGCTCAGGCCATCAACCAACTGGAGGCGGCCCGATGACGTCCGACCCCAAAGGAAGAACCGAAGCCGGCTACCTTCGCCATGCCTTCGTTTGCGGCCATCAGCGAGGCGAAGGGGCTGCTCGTCCTTCCTGCATGAACAGGGGAAGCCTTGACCTCATGCGTGAACTAAAACAACGCGCCAGGGAAGGCAGCGACATCAACCTCCGAGTGCAAAAATCAGGGTGCTTGGATTTCTGCGAACAAGGGCCAACCTGCGTGGTGTATCCAGAGGGGGTCTGGTACAGCCTGAAGGACGAGGCTACCTTGGAAGCTGTCTTCCAACACCTTGTCTCGGGAACGATTGACGAGCAAGCCACCTTGAAACTGGAATGATCAGAGTTTCACCGGGCGGGTGGCACCGCAAGCCTGGCACTTCAGGAGCGTCGTTCGATCTTCCTTGACAAAGTGGGTATCAGGGGCACTGCACTGGCTGCACTTGATGTAGGTGTTGACGTAGTTGGCGATGGTCCCCTTGATTCGCTTGGGTGGAATTCGTCCCTTGAATCGAGCACGGGGGCCATCGCGAGAACCGGACGTTCCCAACTCGTTCAGAATGTACTGATACACGTGGTTGTCATCACGGTCCATCATGGACACCACTTCGTTGAAATTGCGAAAGATGGTGTTGGAGCCTTCGATCATAATTTGCGGGGCAGGAAGCCGCCAACGTGACCTTGAGGAAATCTCCTCGGGAATGTTTTCTCGGGCTCGGTCGAGAAGGCTCTCGTAATCGAAGTCTCCCATGGTTTCCCGCCGTCGCTCCCTCCCTTCAAGACTTTCGCCCTGTGAACCGGGCCCATGAAAGCATTCATGAGCGTTCAACGGCAGGCATACGCTGAGGACCATGGTCTTGAGCATTGAAGAACTGAAAGCACTGGCTTCCAACCTCATGAAGGAGGGGCTGAACACGCAACAAATCGCTGACGAGCTGTCCCTTTCGCAGGACACCATCACCTGGTTGCTGTCCGGCACGGGGGACGGTGAGCGCCCGAGCGATGTCCGTATCGGATGGCGGACCCTCGGCGTTCGACCCCAGCGCATCGCCGCCGTGGGCTCCATCATGGCCGATGTGGCCGACGAAGAACTTGGCTTCGAGAACATCGAGACCGTCGTTGGCATTTCCATCAACGGCATCGCCTTTGCTTACGAAGTCGCTCGTATCCTTGAGTCCGACGTGACGGTCTTTCGCACCACCGATGAGGGCGAAGGAAGCGGCTCCCTTTCCAACAAATACGGCCAAGTTGCTGGCAAGCGCGTGGTCATCATCGACGACGTCCTCTCCTCCGGCAAGACCATGTCGAAAACCATCCAATCCATTCGGACCGCCGGTGGTGAAGTCTCGCTCGCCATCGTGCTGGTGAACAAAACCACGCGAAACGAAATCGATGATGTTCCGCTTGCGTGGTTTGATTCGTGCTGTCGCTGTTTGAGGTCATCCCATGCACTGGAGCGATGTCATGGCCCAACGCCTCGCCGAGCGCGGCGAGACGCACATCGTCGCCACCGGCATCACGCCCAGCGGAGAATTCCACATTGGCCATCTCCGAGAAATTCTGACCGGCGACATGATCGCTCGCGCAGCCCGCAGGGCCGGCATGAAGGCCGAGTTGGTGTTCGTTGTTGACAACGCCGACCCCTTGCGAAAGGTCTACCCTTTCCTTGACCCTGAATACGAGACCTTCATCGGCCACCAACTCGGTTCGATTCCCGCACCCGACGAGAACGGCAAACCCGACTGGAAACGGTTCAACGAAGAAGGCTGGACCTACGGTGACCATTTCCTTACTCCCTTTCTTGAGGCGCTGAAACAGATTGGTGTCACGCCCCGCCTCCTCCCCAATCTCGAAGCCTATCAGTCCGGAAAATTCAGCCATGCCGCTCGCATTGCTTGCGACAACCCGGATGCTGTTCGAGAAATCATCGAGCGTGTGTCCGGGCGTGAACTTCCGACGGATTGGTTCCCCTGGCAACCGTTGGATTCCAAAGGCTCCTTGGATGGCGTCAAAGTCACTGGTTACGACTATCCGAACGTGCACTGGACCGACGCGCAGGGTGTCAACGGTCAATCGAGCATCGAACAGGGCGAAGGAAAACTTCCCTGGCGACTTGACTGGCCGGCGAAGTGGGGGTTCAACGCCATCACCTGCGAACCCTTTGGAAAAGACCACGGGGCAGCCGGTGGTTCCTACGACACCGGGAAAGAAATCGCTCGTCTGTTCGGACATGAACCTCCCGCACCGTTGACCTATGAATGGATCAGTCTGCGGGGACAAGGGGCCATGTCGTCGTCCTCTGGCAACACGGTCGGACCCATTGAAGCGCTTCGACTGGTCCCACCGGAAATCCTGCGATTTTTGGTGGCCAACTCCAAGCCGAGCAAGGCCATTGAATTTGATACGGGCATGGGTTTGGTGAACCTTGCTGACGAGTACGAGCGGCTTTGCGCTCGGAACTTTGAGGAGGAATTGACCGATCCTGACCTCAGCCGTAGAAAACGTGTCCAAATCGAAGATGCAAAGGTGGCCTTGGAACTCTCCGTGGTCGAGGAAGCATCAGCAAGCGTGGCCACCTCGGTCAGTTTCCGTCATCTTGCGCTCCTGGCCCAAGTCAAGCCGGAAGATACGGGGGTGTGGGAGAGCTTGCAGGCATCGGGCACCATCGGTGAACCGTCACCGCAACTGAACGACCGACTCGCAAGGATGCGTTCGTGGATTTCTTCGGACCATTTTCCCGATGAAATGCGCATCCATCTCTGTTCGGAACCCGATGCAACGGCGCTTGGAGAACTGACCGAGGACCAGCGAAGTGTGCTTCCTTTCCTCGAGAAGTCCCTCCAATCTGCACCGTGGACCACCGAAGGCATCACGGAGGCGTTCAAGGCCACCGCTACACTGAGCGAAAAGGGCATGCGAGACGTGTACCGTGCGAGCGAGCTACGCGCTCTTCATGGGCTCAGAACGTGGCCCGAGGTTGGCGCCCATTCTCTCCAACTGCGACCGCGATGAAATGATGAATCTCGTTCGTCAAGCGACGGCCCTGTAAGGCATGGGCGAACTTCAAACTCGCCTCCTTTGTTGCCTCATCCAACACACCATTCAAAAGGTGTCACCGATGTATCTCCGCCATGGGCGGCGTGTATTGTCCAACATGCGAAGCGGGCGTTGAAGTCACGGCGAAATTTTGCCTCTCATGCGGCCACGACATGACACGACAAGGACCGATCACCGCCACTGGCCACGACCTCAATCAACTCAAGGACGTGATTCGGCTTCGAGATGACCTCTCCATGGCGGAGAAATTTGACATGATTGCTCAGGTAGAAGACGGCGCCGACCCCATCAAACTCGGCATTGCGGCCGCCGCCGATGAGGGCGAACTTCCGGAAGAACCCGCAGCAACTACGCCTGCCGCCACTGAGGTTGCACCCGGCCTCCAAGCCGCACAATGGGACCATGCAGCGGCAGATGCAGCCGTGGAATTGGTGAGCGAAGGCAGTAAGATTCTGGACCTGAAAAACGCCGGTGCGTTTGAGAAACTTGGCGACCGATTTCAAGATGCCATGGACCTCGGTCGACAGGCAACGTTGGAAGTGCTCAAAGTGTCCCAGGGACTGGTCCTTCCCGCCAACGATGCACTCCAAACCGTGCCGATCATGCAGCCGCCCAACAAGAGTTTCTGCCCGAAATGCGGTTCAGACATTCACGCCAACGCCATGCTGCAGTGGAAAAAATGGAGCGATGCGTCCACCGAACTGTTGACGATTCAACTTGAGGCCGCCATGCGCTCGTCGTTGATGCACCTTGCAGCGTCCTATCGGGATAAAATTCAGGACCTCGAAGACCAACTCTCCGATGCGAAGAAAGTCGCTGCGGAAGCCAAGGAATCTGCCGCCAACGCACCACCTGCCAAGGAGGAGAAAAAACCGGAGGAGAAGAAAAAAGCCTCAGGAAAGGCCGCAGCCACCACCAAATCCGCACCAGCCAAGAGCAAGCCCGCTCCCGCTAAGCCGAAGTCCGGCGGGTTGTTTGGTGCCAAGAAACCAAAGAAAACGTACGAGGGAGAGCCCGGAGGGAAAGCCGAATGGTTCCTCGAGGAGGCCCTCGACACAGTCTATGACCCCCACGGCACGGGCAAGCCGATCAAGGGTGCGATGATCCTCGCTCGCTCCTCGGACGGCAACGTGCGGGTAAGGGACGTGATTCGAACCTACGCCGTTGAAGGCGAAGATGGCATCTCAGAACTCGCTTGGACCAGCCCGCTCACCAAGTACCTCATCGAGGCTTACGACGCCTGCTGAACCGACAAACGGCCGCTCTCGGAGCGGAATCCTTCTTGAGCCACCACCGAGTCCATCCACCATGGACAGCGAGGCATCCGCCCTGGACGGCCTCCGCCACGCCTTGGAGCGAATGGCCGCTTCGGCAAAGTCAACGTTCAACGCACGCCTCGACAGCCTTTATACCACGGTTCTGGCGTCACCCGGCACCATCCTCGCCCTGTTCATCATCATCAGTGCCGTGTTTGCTCAACAAGGGCGTGGCATTCCAGGAACAAATTGACGGGGACGTGGAAATCTTCCTTCCCGATGGCGCATCCTCCACCGATTTGCTGCTTGAAGTTCGCACGGAATGGTCAACCGATCTGGCGGTTATTTACATCACGACGCCCAATGCGAACAATCCCAACGATACGACCAACATCACCGATGAGGCGATCCTCAACGAGATCAGCTGGCTGGAGGGCGACGACCGCAACATTGGGGGCGATTCGACCAGCCGTGGTATGGATTTTGACAAAACCGACCACGGGCGCAACGACGGCGTGCTTTGGATTATTTCCCCAGCCCAAGTCATCAAGGAGATCAACTCCGCCGACGGACGATTCAACAATTCACTTTGCGTCCATGGAGTAAACAATCGCTTACCTGTGGCATTGGACTGCGAGCAACTGCCCGAAGGCGGCGAGTATGCTATCCCTGACCAAGACCGTATTGACCAAATCATCGAAGAGTCCAACGGCGCCTTTGACGCGCTCATCAAGGACACCAACGACATGGACCCTACCGTTGACAGCGATGGTGACGGGAACTTCACCAACGACATGGACGGCGACGGCATTTGGGACACCACCGCCATCGTGGTGGGCATGCATCATGACCCCTCGGTCACCGGCGACTGGGCTGATTTCTCTGCACTGTTGAATCACTTCCAGGACATCATTGACAACCGCCCGTCGGAATACAGGAACACCGAAACCATCACGGTCACCGGTCTGACGAAGGTGCTCGAAGACATCTCCGATGCCATTTACGAAGACCTCCTGATGATTTTACCGTGGTCCGTACTCTTCACCGTGCTCGTCATCACCGCCCTGCACCGTTCGGCCAAGGTGGTCCTCATCACGGGAACCCCCATCCTCATGGCGCTTGCCATCACCTTCGGTTCATCCGTCATCCTGGACATCACGCTCACGCCCATGATCGTCGCCACCTTCCCCATCCTCATTGGTTTGGGCGTGGATTATGCCCTTCACATGGTCAACCGCATCGAGGAAGTCCGGCGAAAAGAAATGGACAAAGCCCACGATGAAAACGAGCGGCGGCGGAAGCGTGGCCAGCCAGAACAACCGGTCCCAGAGTTATGGGATCTTGAGTTCTACAAATCGTGTGTCATGGAAATGACCCGCTCAACCGGCGTGGCCGTCTTCCTCTCCGCCATGACCACCATCGTTGGATTCTCGGTCCTCATCGCCCCGCTCATCGTCCCCATCGCCCCGATACGTTCGGTCGGCGTGACGCTCGTTATCGGCATCTCATCCACGCTGGTGTTGAGCATCATTCTCGTTCCCACGCTCGCGTGGTTGCTCAAATTCAACAAACGCTCCAACCCGAGCGTTTGGAAAAACATCGGCCAGGCGCCCGTCAAGGGCTTCCTCATCGTGATCCTCCTTGCGGGTTCTGTCACCGCCTACGGCGTGGCCAACCTCGACGAACTGAACGAACCCATCACCGGCTCATCCGAAGCCCCCGACGGCATTGAATCGCTGAATTCCCTCGCTGAATATTCAAGGCAGTTCAGCAGCGGGCAAACATCGTTGTTCATCTACGATGCCTCCCAGCGTTCGAACAACAACAACACCCTCAACGTGAGGGACTTGCCCGTGCTGGATTCCATCGATGCGATGGAGCAAGCCGTGGACCAAGTTGACGAAACATCCACCACGAGCATCATCACCTTCCTCAAGGCCGTACCCGCCACCATCACGGTGGCCGAGGGCGTCACCATCGGTGACGGTTCACTTTGGGATTTGCTCCACGACCCGTGCTGGGAAAGCGAGGACCTGCTCGACCCCAACTGTGCGGGCTGGACCTTGGTCCCGCTGAGCGAACGGGAGGCACTCCGCAAGGACATGGTCAACGTCGCTTTTGACACGCTGTCCAAAGAAGTACGCTCCATGCTCATGAACGAAGGAGGCACCAAGGCCATCGTGTATGTTTCTCAGCCCTACATGAACCTCAACGTCGCAGGCGAGCTGCGCGATGAGATCGATGAGATCCTGGCTGAAGGTCCCACGCTGCTCAACACCCGAACCTCCCTCCTCACGGGGGGCTTGCCTGTTTTCCTCGACATCAACGAGGGCATCCACAGCACGCAATCCACGACTACGCTGCTCACCCTGCTCGTGCTCACCGTGCTTCTCATGTTCGTGTTCCGCTCACCGAGATTGGGCATTTACACCATGATCCCCGTGGCCGTTGTCATCCTGTGGCAGCCGCTGTTAATGCAAAGCGGGGACGTGAACGTCAACATCTTCACGGCGATGATCGGCACCATTGTCTTTGGCATCGGCGTTGACGACTCCATTCACGTGATGCACCGGATTCGAGTGGAGGGGGAATCGCCCCACGGCATGGCATCGGCCATCGAGGAAACCGGCCAGACCATTTTCGAAACCACCATCACGACGGTCTCAGGCATCGCTGCAGGTTTCCTTGCAGCCTTCCCTGGTCTTGAGAACTTCTTCATGCTGATGTGCCTGCTTATCATCTTCGCCTTCATCACCAGCACCTTCCTCCTCCCCGCGGTCATCACGGCCGAACACGTCGCTCGAGCGAAAATAAACCGTCATCCATCATGGATTGACTTTGGCGAGGGCGTTGCACTCGGGGACGCAGCCGTCATGAAACCGATGGACGCCGTCATACCTGGCACGTACATCGCGATGGACACCGAGGGCGGAGGGAGTAGGGAGTAAGCCCCTTTCTGTTCCCTTTCGGTGACCGCATTCAACTGTGCATCCTACCTGTCCCTCGGCGTGCAGCGTCAACGGGACGGTTTGGACTTGCTCCGGCGGGGTGGCTCGTCTCATCGACAACAAGGCAACCTCGGTCTTTCAACGTCATTGTACACACCTTGCATCGTTCGTTTCTGCAGCCTTGAACCCAACCATTTCTGTTTGCTTCCTTTTGGTAGCCGCCTGCACTGTGGAGAGGGGACTTTCCTCAGAGTCGAACTCTGTCGGCGGTCCTCCTACTCCCTCCGGTCCAGAGGGCGTTGCCTTGACATTTCAATCCCTCTCATCGGCGAGAAGGTTCACTGATAGGGGTTCTCACCGGGAGAGCGAGCCGCCTGCGCTTCTCCGTAAGGTCCGCTCGCCGGTGTGTTGCCAGGCATCGCTGGTACCTGTTTTGACGCGTTGGGGCGGAGGGGGCTGCAGGGACCTCCTCACGGCGGAGACCGAACACCAGCAACGCCACCAAACCGACCGTCAGGAAGAAAACGACGACCAAGAGGACCGGATTCACGGTCGAGATGGTGCCAAACACACCGTCTGAACGAGGTTCATCCACCAGCACCGTGGGCGATTGAGCGTTAGGCCCGTTGACGATGCTCAGTTCGAGCCATTGCGAACCGTCTCGTCCGGGCTTCCAAAGGAATTGGTAAATCATCTGCTCACCGGCTTGGACCTCAACCACACGTGCCTCAAGCCGGGTTCGCGCACCACTGGATTCCACCTGCTCGAGCACCAGGTTGGCCTCACCGTCGGCAAGGCCACTGTTGGTGATGAGGGCAGAGACCTCAATGAGATCGCCCTGATGAATGTCTGAACTCGGCTTCATTTCGATGGTTGAGATGCTATAGACAGGGACGCGCTGTTCCAGGTTCCATACTCGAAGCGGCGCATTGATGTCGTTGTAGACTGCGTCGATGGACAAGCCGGCCTCATCATCGCCCGTTACCCACACTCGAAGTTCAACAGCTTTGGTTCTGAACGCAGGAATCATGAGCGCATCTACATCCAGTGTGCATCGAACTGGGATGGATTCGCCATTACGCCGCTCTCCCAGAATTTCAAGCGGGAGGCTGCCGTTGTCAAACACATAGGAATTCAACCCCAATCCTGCTTCGTTCAACGACCAGTGCAAACGAAGGCTGTTTTCATCCAGTTGGGCATTTTCATCCAGTCGCAATTCGAATTGAAGGTCTTTCCAGTCCTCCTCGGCCAGCATGCTGTTGAAACCGGGGCGGTCAACAGCCGCTACGCGAGGCGCTTGGTTGTCAACGATAAACCACACAAAGGCCGCATCATCACCCCGATAGAGAGCCCCGTTCGGAGCATCGCTGAGATCGCCGTACAACCCATAGGTTCCATCGACCAGCGGTGCGAGCATGGAGCCCTGGAAGGTGCCGTTGACGACCTCTGCCTCGAGGTTGTTCTCGCCCAGCGTCAGCTCGACATCAAGGGGCTGGCTCGGGGACGTTCCTGTTCGGTACCACACCACATCGCCCGATACGTCGAAGGTCGTCCGAGGTTGCACCCAGTAGCCGAGGGAATCGTTGGCTTCGTTGGGCAGGGCGATACGAACGGAATCGGGATCGATGGCCAGTTCCCCCGAGAAGCGCCAACTCAAGGGTTCAAGCATAAACCGGTTGGATTGGCCCGATTGATCGAGCAGACTGATCTGCGGCACACGAACCACCGAAAGGTCGGGGTCGTATCCCCACTCAACGGTGAAATGAACCACGAAATCACCATTTCTGGAAAACAAGTCATCGGCGTCAGCTGGAACCAAACCGCACGATTCAACCTCAACATAGGCGTTGGTGGATTCGCACACACCCGTCGTTTGGTTCCAGTGAATCGCCGCAGGTTGAACCGTGTTTGCAGCCAACTCCAGGACGATTTCGGAGAGGTCGTTGATCCCGTTTTGTTCCCAAACTGGAACTCGATGTTCGTAGGTCTCTTGTGGTTGGAGCCTGGGGGATTCTTGACGGTCGTTCCAACCCAGCGAGGTGGCACCGAGCGAAGGTGCACCGTTGGTGTTGAGTTGAACGTTGAACATGGGTTGACTGATGCTGCCCCCATCCTCCATGATGTGCCCTGCGCTGTCGGCAATTTCCAACCATCCCAGGAAATAATCCGTTTGGGAGGCTTGTGAGGTGTCGATGATGGCAGAATATTCCCCCATCAGCAAGGTCAAGTTTTCCGGGAGGGTGAGCGGACGCACCACCACCTCATCCGCATCCATGACGCCGTTTTCATTCCCGTCATTCAGCCACGATTGCCACAGGTGAAGGTTGGCATGGGTGGGCAAGTGTGGGCGGTCAGCCACGGTGAAGGCCAGCGGCGTTCGAGGTGCAACATCCCGGCTGTCAAACTCTTCCACAGAACTGCTCATGAGGGTCGGAGGGACATTATCGAACAGGAAGGTGAGGGAACCGGGAAGGGTACTTACCACGTTCTGTCCTCGAAGTGGCACGACCTCAACGCCCAAGGTCATGGACGAACGTCCCGTCGGAACCGTGTAGGGGAACAGTGCAACCCCGTCCTGAAGCAGGGTCGTCGTGGCGTACTCGTTTCCATCCACCAAGAATCGAACGAGGGTCTGGCCTGAACGAGGTACACCTTCGGTGGTGTCCTCAAAGCCAAGTTGAACCTCCATGTGAACCACTTCACCTGCTCGGAGGTAGGGGTAGGATGCAGAGGAGCGGATGCCGTTGTTGGACAGCACCGACCAAGATTTGATCTCGACATCGTTTTCCACGCCATTGTCATGACCCAAGCCGAAGACTTTGGACACGGGAAGGAGCGGTCCGGACGATGAGATGAGGCTCACCGACATGGTGGCCGCCGCTTCATCGTCCCAGCCATCGGGGAAGCGGAAATGATGCATGACCTCGAGGAACTGCCCCGAACCGACGACGGAAATTGAACCCGAGGTCCCTTCATCAAACCAAATCAACGCCGTGCCCGTTGCCGTGCAAGCGGCGAGTGAGGTTGACGTAATGGGGAGGGAGGCGATGGGACACTGAAGTTTGGATTGTTGCTGGGCGCCGGAAAGGTGGAGTTCAACCAACCACGACGATTGCTTGGCATGCGTCAATGCATCCGTGATGCCCAGGGGTGTGAAGTCAAAACTGGCCACCGATTCGATCCAATCCAAACCGGGGACCAAGGTATCGGTTACGTTGTGGACCATCAACTCGAGGGCTTTGACAGAGGCTTGCGATTCCATGTCCATGAGGCCCATTGCCACCGACCCGGTTCCATCGAGGCGAAGGGGCAGTGTGACCGTGCGTTGGCCGAGGGTTGGGATGGCCGATGAGAGGGCATGGTTCAGCCCAAGAACGAGGGGATGTCCTGCGTTCAGTGACATGCTCACCGCTGCATCATAAGGAGCGAACACGCCGCCGACCAGCAAGTCCTCTGAAGAGAGCGAGGACCCGATGCGAACCTCAACGGTCGCCATGGGCAGGCCAGAAGGACCGTGTTCGGGGGATGCTTGGCTAAGGGCGTTGTTGAGTGAGGTCAATTCGTTGGACGTCAGCGTGATGGTGGCTAAGTCGTTGATGTTGTTCAAGTTGCGGCTGAGAATATCTTGGCCGTTGACCGCCATGGCGAGGAAGGGGCTGGCAAGGGTGCCTGAGGGTGAGGCAACGGCAAACGAGAAGGCATGCACGCCTTGTGTGGGCACCGCCACTTCAAGGGAGGCTGCGTTGGCCGGCTCAATGGCGTAGGTCGCCCACATCTCATCGGTGATCAAGGTGTTTTGGAGCCCAAAGACACCGTGACCTGCACCGTCAAGCGACCATTCATTCGCTCCGTCCAGGCCAACGTCGAGCCGAACACCGTCCGGAATTGAGGTACGAACCAATTCGGCCTCGAAATGATTCCACGTGAACGTCCCACCGCCCGTGGCATTCACCATTCGGAATTGAACCATGTACGCTGGTTGCTGCAATTGCTCCCGACCCACAGCGTCAATGCCCTGCCAGGACTGACCGCCGTCGAGGCTGTACTGCAACATCCCTGCACCCGTGTGACTGCTGTTGGTGTCAATGGCCGAGAATCCACTTCGGACGTGGTACGTATCGGACAGCACCGAGGCGGAACTGGTGATGGCCCCGTTGGACCAACTTCCTCCTTGGAGGGTCCAGCCTTCGTCGGTTGGGTCGCTGTCAAACGATTTGTGAAGGTGACCGTTGAGGGACCAACTTCGAATCTCCGAAGTCTCCCCGTCGGGCGCCTCTTTCATGTGGACCTTGAATCGGAGGAGTGGATGGGCCTGCGCATCGATCATGCCCAAGTCGGCCCACGTGCTGGTCAACCGCTCGAAACCGGGAACGGGGGTGGACGTCGAAGCGTCAAGCACTTGCCATTCAAACACGGAGCCGGGGTAAATTCGTGCATCCATGTGCAAGAGCCCGTGAGCGAGGTGTTCCCCACGGCCGAGCAGGGAGGGTCCGAAAACATCCGAGGTCCAGTTCCCCTCGCCGTTGCCGGAACCCCCGCTTGGGGTGATGACGATGTCGTCCACCCACGCCGTGTCCGAACCGGAATTCACGCTCCCGTCCTTAACGTACTTCCAGGTGAGGGTTTGTGCGGTGGCTGGAATGGTGAAGGCTTGGTTGCCGTTGCTGACGGTGCCGGACCAGCGGTAATTGTAACCGCTGAAGCGAGAACATCCCGTGTTGTCAATGCAGAACAACAAGTAATCGAAACTCCCCTCGGAGGACACGCTGTAGCGGAAGGTTCCGGTGGAGGCGGGAAGTTGAGAAACGTCCAACGTCAATCGAGATTCTTGGTTGTGGCTGATGGAGCCTGCTTTCGCCAGCTTGGCTCCGCCAAGTCGGGTGTCGGAAACGATGGCCCAGTTTGAAGACCCCGACGTGGTCCACTCAGGAGCAAAACTCCCAGACTCAAAATCATAGGACCAATCTTGAGGGAGGATCTGAAGTGAGGACTTGTTGACATCCATGCCGTCGTACACGGCGTTGAGGTCAAAGTCCCCAACGTCCGTGAGCGAACTGCCCATGGGATTGTTCAGGGTACCAGCCTCAAGATCGACATCAAGTGATTTGATGGCGTGACCGTCCGGCACACTGACTTCCACACGTTGATTGGCGCCGTCGGGCCATGAACCGATGGTGAGGGTTTGCAGCTGGCCAAGAGGGGTTGGCTCGACGACGGAGGAGGCGGTGAGGGTCGGGCTTCCAGCATGGTGGGTTGCAGGGACCAGTGACAAAAGGAAGATGAGGACCAAACCGACGGCCAGCGTGCCCGTGTCACGGCGTGTGCTCATGCCTGCGACACGGCCCCTTCAAGGTCTAAAGGGTTGGGCCCACGAGTCTTGCCCCCTGAGGAGCGAAAGTCAATAGATGGCGAACATAAGCCAGCATCATGGATGTTGAAGCATTGAAGGCTGAGGCTGGCAAAGCCGCCTGCGATTACGTCTCAGAAGGCATGAACGTGGGACTGGGCACGGGTTCAACCGTCAAGTACACGATCCTCGAACTTGGCCGTCGTGTCACCCAAGAAGGGCTCAGCATCGTTGGGGTTCCGACCTCCATTGCCACGCGTGATTTGGCCTTGGAAGTCGGCATCCCGCTCGCCGACCTTGACGACCTGAACGGACTTGATGTTGTCATTGACGGCACCGATGAGTTCGACCCGTCGTTTCAACTCATCAAAGGCGGTGGTGCGGCGCTTCTGCGAGAAAAGGTGGTTGCTCAGTCCTCTAAACGCATGGTCGTGGTGGCGGACGACCGAAAACAGGTGAGCACCCTGGGGGCGTTTCCACTTCCCATTGAGGTACCCCCGTTTTCCCACAACACGACCCGTCGGGCCATCGCTGAGGTGTTGGGATGCGAAGTCGTGATGCGGTCATCCGGAGAAGCGTTGCTCACGACCGACAACGGGAATTACATCGCTGACGCCCACACCGGAGCGACCATCATCAACCCGGTTGAGACCGAGGCTGCCCTGTTAGCGCTGGCTGGCGTGGTCCAGGTTGGTCTGTTCAACAACATGTGCGATGTTGTGGTCATGGCTTCCGGCGATGGCATCACCGTCCTGACAAAGCAGGATTGAACAGGTTTTCACCGTCGGCTTGCATCAAGCGTTAAATAGACGAGGCAAAAGGCGGAGTCGGGCCTGTAGCTTAGTCAGGTAGAGCGACGGACTCTTAATCCGTCGGTCGCGGGTTCGAACCCCGTCAGGCCCGCCACGATTCACCCAGCCAGCGTGCCTCCACCAGTCGACGTGGAACCGGTCCGAAATTGTGGGAGTCCTCGCTGGCCAACGGGTCGGGGTTGTCCCCAACAAGGAACAGATCACCGTTCTCCTCAATTCGCAACACCCGTTTGACCATGCGGACCTCCGGCTTGAGCGGATGAGACACAAGGACCACGTCCTTGACGGCCAACGACGCAAGGCCCTCTTTCGTGAATGCGAGGGTGTCACCGTCCCGAAAGCTCGGCCACATGCTGTCCCCTTGGATGCGGACATCCAGGGTGTGGTTCATCGATGACCCTCAGGAGGCACGAATCCAAGGCACGTCTCGTCCCTTGGCGGTCCAGAACATCTGGTGGATGGATTCGCAGGCATCCATCAGTTCTTGAGCGTGGTCGGCTGAAACTTCGACCTTACAGGCGGAGCACAATTTGGCAGCATGCCAGAACGTGTCGTGAAGGTCAGGGATGGCCTCGAGGTGTTGGGGCTTGAAGAAGTCCGTCCACAGCACGAGGAGTTCATCCTTGCACTTCTGAGCCTCTTCTTCTTTCACAGCGGCGTAGCGGGCCATCGTGTTCATGTACGCAGCCATGGCAACACCGTCGGTGGTATCAGGGCAGGTCAGGGCCAGCATCTTCTTGGTCATGGATTGGACGGCTTCGGCGGCAATTCGGGCGCTGGCTGGGTCGTACACACCGCATGGTGCATCACAGTGGGCTTCGGCGACAACAGGGGTCTTCATGCACCGACCCAAAGGCCCGAACCATAAGAACATGATTCATGATTCACAGGCGACCTCATCGCCCGATGGTGGTGCCTGCTTCACCCCGCAAGGCTTCGAGAACATGGCCGGGTGAGCAGAGGACGCCAATGCCATCTTCGGTGTTCTCAACGAAGGTGCACAAAGCGTTAACCTTGGGCCCCATGGAACCCTTTGGGAATTCACCCGCCTCTTCCATGCGACCGGCCTCGTCCAGCGAGAGGGATGCGAGGGCTTCCGCCTCCGGTGTTCCATACGAGCGGTAGATGGCATCGGCCGCGGTGCTGATGATCAGCGCATCAGCGCCCAGTTCGGTGGCAAGCAGCGAGGAAAAGTGGTCCTTGTCCACCACCGCTGGAACACCTTGATGATGCTCATCTCGCGCAACGACGGGTATGCCTCCCCCACCGCCGCAAAAGACCACGGCTCGCAAATCGACGAGGTGCCGAATGACGTCAATCTCATGGATGTGAAGTGGAAACGGGCTCGCGACCACCCGGCGAGGACCATGAACGGTTTGCGCAATGTCCCAATCGGCGGACATGACCGTTTCGGCATCGAGCACGGGTCCGACGGGCTTTGTGGGCCAGTGAAACGCTTCGTCCTCAAGATCGACCTCAACATGGGTCAGCACAACGGCCGTCCGCTCTGGTCGGCGGCGACGTCGCAAAATGGCGTTCAATTGCAGGGAAAGTTCGTGACCGATCATTCCTTGCGTCGCAGCCACCCATGCATCCAAGTCGTGGGTGTGCTGCTCGTCCATGGAGAGAAGGTGGCCGACCTGAGGGCCGTTTCCATGGGTGATGACAACGCTCCAATCCATTTCGAGGAGGTCGATCACATCGCTCATGACTTTAGCGAGCACCTCGGATGCATTTGCACTCCCCTCAGCAGGGGATTGGAGAGCGTTGCCCCCGAGGGCATAGACGGCTGTCTTCCTCACAGACTGACCTCGTCCTGAACCGTTTTGACACTTTTCACGATACGACGGCCGAGCCCCTGACTTCCGAGGTACGGTGAGGGAGACATTCACATAGGCAGGGTGGGTGGGAAACGATGGTGAGAGCATGGTCAAGACCACATGGATAGGCGATGTGCAAAAGGGCCATCACGATGGCGAGCAGGTTGAGCTGAAAGGTTGGGTCAAGCGAGCCAGAGGCAACAACAACATTCGATTCATCGTCTTGCGAGACTCGACCGGAACCATTCAGTGCGTTGGAAAGAAAGCCAACATCGGCGAGGAAGCCTTTGACGCCTTGAAGGGCGCACTCATTGAGACGAGCGTCGTCTTCTCCGGAACCGTCCGTGCCGACGAGCGCCGAGGGCGGGCATGAACTCGACATCACCGCTGTTGAAATCGTCGGACCGGTCAATTCAGAACGTCCCTTCCCCATCACGGAAGCCGACATGCTGGTGGAGGACGAGGACGGTGAGTTGACCTATGGCGGAACCGAACACACCCTCAATCACCGCCACCTGTACCTGAGAACCACGCGCCACCACCATGCTCAAACTTCGGAGTTCGGCCTTTGGCGCCATCCATTCCTACTTCCGGGGGCATGATTTCTTGGAGTATCAAGCACCAAACTTCGTGGCCGGTGCCGTTGAGGGCGGCTCAACCTTGTTTGAAGTCCCCTACTTCGGGAAGCAGGCCTACCTGACCCAATCCTGGCAATTGTACGCAGAGGCTGCCATGCCAGCGCTCGAACGACTCTACACCATTGCACCCTCGTTCCGTGCTGAAAAAATCTACGCGACGCCATCTGACGGAGTTTTGGCACGCTGAAATGGAAATGGCGTGGGCCACCAACGACGACATCATGATGCACGGCGAGGGCGTCGTTCGCCACATCGCAAAGGCCCTGCTTGACGAACGTGAGGATGAACTCACTTACCTCGAGCGGGACCTTGAATTGATCGCCAACTACGCTGACAACCCTTACCCTCGGATGCGCTACGACGAAGCCATCGAAGTTCTGCAAGGCAAAGGCGTGAACGTCGAGTGGGGGCAAGATTTGGATTATTCAAAGGAAAAGGTGCTGACCCAGGACTTCGACGTACCGCATTTCCTGACCCACTACCCCAAGATTGCCAAACCGTTCTATCACCGCGTGGACCCGAGCGACGACAAGTACGTCCTCTGTCATGACCTCCTGGCCCCCGAAGGCTACGGGGAAATCATCGGTGGTGGCGAGCGAACGTGGTCCGAAGAAGAAATCCTTCAGCGCATCGACGAGGAAGGAACCCCTCGTGAACCCTACCAGTTCTACATCGACGTGCGCTCCTACGGCGGCGTACCGCACGGCGGCTTCGGCTTGGGGGTCGACCGAGTGGTGAGCTGGCTGGCCGGTGCCACCCACATTCGTGAAGTCATACCCTTCCCCAGAACGTCGAGAAGGGTCACGCCCTGATCACAACAGCGTCTCGCCGCACATCGGACACGGCATGCCGGGTATGAACGCACCCAGCAAAAACCCGCAATGAGGGCAAATGGACATCAAGTCGTCAACGACCATGCTGGGCCTTCAATTGAGATTCCACATCAAGGTTTTGGCAGCCCAAAGCGGTCACAAATGAGGTCAAGCACCAAACCCAGGTCCTTTTCCTCAATGACATGGCGAGCATGTTCCCGGGGTCGGTCGTCCCACGGGTTGAACAAAATGGAGCATGCCGATTCCTCAAACATGCCAACGTCGCCCATTGAATCGCCGACGGACACCGTGCCTGCCTTGCTGACGCCCAGACGTCGCTGAAGCATCTTGACGATGGCCCCTTTCCCGTTCATTTGAACTTGGTAGCGGCCAAAATCGCCAATACCGGGAGGGGTTTTGCCATCGCCAGACTCCATCAACCAACCGTTGGTGAACACGTGGAGCTTCGAATCCATCCCCCCGCATTGCTCCTGTGCTGTGTGCCGGTCGATACCCCCCCAGCGTCGACGCCAAGGTTGGTCGGCAGGGAATGTGGCTGCGATGTCCCTGGCCGTTTTTTGCAACCCACCGCTTACGATGGCGACGTGGACGCCCAGCTTCAGCAGGTGATCGATGAGACCGTACCAGCCTTTCATCATCGGCATGCCTTCCATCAAGCCACGGAGTCGCTCATCGGTGATGTTGCCACCGGGGGCTGACTTGATCAACGCCAAATCAAGTTTGATCCAATCCCACTCATCAAGGAGCCCTTGATTGTACAGGGCGAAGGACTCGTCGTTCGAGATGCCCAATCCATCGTAGACAAATTGCCATGTAGAAAGATGGTCGACGAGGACACGGTCCATGTCGAGGCAGACCAAATACGACATGTGTTCAACTCCCCTTCGGCCAGTTGTATTGGTTTTGGATGCGAGCGACCTGCTTTCCCATGATGTACAGAATGAGCGCCACCATCATGGCAAACAACCCGATAAGGGTCATCGCGATGGTGATGAGGGTCACGCCGATGGAGGTTGAATTCAACTCCGTGAACATGGTCGCGAGGTCCCCGGACAAGCGATAGCCCAACACAAACAACACCACGCCGGGAATGCCGAACAACAGGAGGGGGTGTTTTGATTCCAACATCCAGTAAAAGAGCTGAGCAAAGCGAGACGCCGTCGCCAGCGATTGCCGCTGAGGGAGTTGGATAGGGGCATCCGATTTGATGAATCGCGCTCGTACATCGTCAGATACATCCTCCATCGTGGCCTCGTCGGAAAGTTCGGCGAGGTGGGCCATCCCTGCTTGACTCGCAATGAGATGTCCCATTGATGTCGTAGCGATGACCTGCGGCAGGCTGTCATCGCCCGTTGCGTCTTCCCGGTACAGGTAATGGATGTCCCATCCTTCCCGAGCCCTGTTAACACTCAGGGGTAAGGCGGACAATTTCCACATGGAAGTGATGGGCAAAAACAAGGTCAGCCCGTCGTTGAGGGAAGCACCGATCGCCGCACGTGCCAGCCCTTGTGGTGTCAATGCATCATCGTAGCGAATCACTTGGGTCTGCACTTCCTCAGCCAGCTGGGTGGTCTCGTCGGTCGAACCCGTGTCGAAGAGCACCACATCTTCCGCCACCTCACGGCAGCGAACCACCAACGAGACGATGCGGAGTTCGATGTTCTCACCAACGAGAACAACACGACGGAGGGGGACCTTCACGGAATCGCTTGACCTCTCCAAGGCTATGAAACCTGTTCTCTCCCGAGGCTGGCGAGGGGTGATTCACGCATAGGTTGATGGCCGCCGCCTGCACGGGGAAACCATGCACCACGGGCGACTCCTTGGCGTGGTCGTCCCCGCTCGCAACGAAGAGGAACACATCGAGGCTGTGTTGGCCACCCTTCCGGACATGGTTGATTTGGCCGTAGTCGTCAACGACGGGTCTGACGACAGGACAGGGCTTCCTTGCAAGCCAAGCCGATGCGCCGTGTAAGGTCGTGGTTTTGGAGGGGAACGGCGACGGCGTGGGCGCCTCCATCGACCGAGGCCATCAGCATCTTCTGACCACGTGGGATGCTCCCTTCATCAGCGTGGTGATGGCAGGGGACGGACAGATGAACCCAGATGACATGGAGGCCTTGATTCAACCCATTGTGGCCAATGAAGCGGACCACGTCAAGGGAAACCGGAACCTCCACCCCGACGGATACAACCGAATGCCAAAGCAGCGGCAACGGGCGACGGCGGTGCTCTCATGGTTCACGACCCTCGCTGCCGGACAACCCATCGGCGACCCGCAATGCGGATACACGGCCACGTCCTCAGTGGTGCTGAAATCCTGGGACTGGGAACGGTCCTGGGCGGGCTATGGTTATCCCAATTTTTGGCTGATCAACCTCGCGAAGAAGGGCCATCGCTTGGCGGAAGTACCGGTACAATCCATCTATAGAAACGAGACAAGCGGCATCCAACCCCTCGCATTCTTCCTCAGCGTTGGTTGGATGATGGCCGTTGAACATCACCGGAGGAACCTCACGTGGCTCAGCCCTCGGCAACTCACACCACACACCCTGTTTGCCCTGATGGCCTACCTGTTGGGATGGTCTGCTGCCCTCCCGTTCCTGAGCAATGATTTGGAGGTTGAGCTGGTGTCAAGGGGCATTCCTCCGCTTCTCCTCACCCTCTTCTTTTGGTCGCTGGCTCATCTTTTTGACCGCGGGGCGACACGGGTCCATCGGGAGTTGAAAGGACATGCGACGACATGACCGGCGTCGAAAACCCCGCAAGGCGCATGTGCGCCACATTCTCGTGGCCAACAAGCCGGAAGCCAAGATGATCCTCGAGGAAATCAGCGCATCAAAAAAGCCGCTTCGAACCTTCAAAAAAATGGCCAAGAAATACTCCAACTGCCCCAGCGGCAGCAAGGGAGGGGACCTCGGAGAATTCGTCGAGGGCCAGATGGTCCAAACCTTCGAAGACGCCGTCTGGGCATCCGATCTCGAAACCGTGCCTCAAAACTTCATCAAAACGCAATTTGGATTCCATGTCTTGTGGGTGCACAGCATCGTGCTTCCCGAATGATGGTGGGCGTACCAAGATTTGAACTTGGGTCCAAGCGTCCCAAACGCCCGAGTATAGGCCAAACTAACCCATACGCCCTTGGTCTGTGCCACGGCATCCTACCTATGAACTTCACTCAAAGAACATCCACCGGTCGGGCGCCAAACGCAGAACCAATCCCTCAAGTTCTGCTTGTTCCATGAACGCCTCAGGCGATGCATCCATCGCTCGCTTTTCCAAATGACGGCGCACGACCGTCAACCCGAGGCTACCGTCATCCTCGGAGAGGTTTCTCAGTTCATTGAGCACGGCCCTGAGCGAGACAGGTTGTGTGGATTCAGGTTCGGGGAGCGTTGTCATTCGCTTTCTCAACTCGTCTCGCAGTTCCTCCGGCGTGTTGGCCAACGCCACTTCTCGATGCAATTCGGAACTGCTGTTGCATTCCTTGACGACTTCACACGTTGCCGTCAGCGCCGTTCCACAATGCGGACTCCGTCCGCCTTGACGGCGTTGGCCGGAGCACCGTTGACAGCCCGTGCATCGGACCACGAGCCAACGTTGCTCGGTGCTCATGGGGCTCAGCTCACAGTGAGAAATCGTGATTGTTCTGAGGCTGGCCCGGGCGGCGAGCAGGAGCAGCTGGGGCCTTTGTGTCCACCCGTTTCTTGGGTTCGGGGGTCGCCGTCCGGGTCAAGGCACCACGCACCGGACCGGTCTTGGTCCGCGCACCAAGCGAGAGCGATTCGGGCAAGATCAACGCGGCAACCGCGACACCGTGGTGGTCTTGGCCCGCCGTCACCTCGTCAACAGCGACATCAAACTGCACCACTTCAAGGTCCCTGCTCGCAAGACGTCGCTGGAGGTTTCGCCGCAAGAGGAGGACCGTTTCCTCGTAATCACGGTCCGTTGTGATGGTGGCCACCACAGCGCACTCATCGCCTTCAGGTGTGACACAGGAAGCCCAGGCCACACCGGCCGATGCGGAGGAACCGTTCCAAGCGTAGGCTGTGGCAAGGTGGCACTCGACGAGCGAACCCATGGGGAGTGGGCGAGGCGGCGTGGCCTCGAAGCCAAGGGGCAGCATGGCACCCTGGGCTTGAATCAATCGAACATCTCCCAGTCCAAGTTCCACAAGCCCTTGGTCAAACGCATCTTCAGCGTTTTCCCCACGGTGCGACAGCGGTCATGAGCCAGCCAGGACAAGCAGGCGTACGAGAGGATTGCATGATGAGACCACAATCGCAACGGGTTCATGAAGCCCGTGGTGCTGGGCGTTGCATGGCAGGCAGACCTCGGTTGGTGCTGGCCTTGGGCACCGGAACGGTGGTGCTCATGGCGGGAATCGCCGGCCTTGGCTCCGGCGAGCATACGCTGACGCTCGCCATTGGAGCCCTTGGAGCAACGCTGACGGGAGCTGCGTGGTTACTTCTCGCTGGGCAAAGCGGTGAGGGCCAACGGTCGATTGGCCACGCCACATCATCTGACGGTGCATCTCATGTTTCGGTGGACACCATCGAGAATTTGCCCGACCCCATGGCGAGCAACATGGACATGCCGCTCTGATCAGAACAAGCGGACCGTCTCGAGGTTACTCGGAGCGAAGGTCAAGCAGTTGTACCGCTCTCGAAGCGTCAGTCCAAGCTCGTTGCACTTCTGGTAGTCACCGTGGTGGCAGATGATGTTCTTGGGCGGCGGGTTGATGCGGTCAACGAAATCCAAAAGTTGGCGACGGTCGGAGTGTCCCGAAAATCCGTCGATGGTCACCATCTCGCAACCAATTTTCACAATCTCCGTCTTGCCGTTGATGAGCATGGGGACTTCACCAAATCCTTTCTGGAGGCGACGTCCCAAGGTCCCCTCGGCTTGGTAGCCAACGAAGCAGAGCGAGTTGCGCTCTTCATGGGCCCAGTTCTTGAAGTACTCCATCACGGGACCGCCGTTGAGCATCCCTGAGGTGGCCAGCACGATGCATGGCGACGTGTCCATCACGATGCTCTCTCGCAGTTCACGACCCTTCACGGGGCGAAACCATTCGCTCGTGAACGGATTCTCGCCGTCGTCCTTCAACAAGGACTTGCTCAGCGCCTTCGTCAGGTAGTTGGGATGAGAGGCGTGAATGGCCGTGGCTTCCTGAATCATGCCGTCGAGCCAGACCGGCACGGGTTTCACCGTACCGGAACGGAACAGTTCGTCGATGGCGATCATCACTTCTTGGCTTCGGCCGACGGCGAACACGGGACAGATCATTTTACCACCGCGCATGAGGGTGCGGGACACGATGTCCTGGAGTTCTTGATTCGCCTCTTGCCGAGAGGGTTGGTAGTCGCCCGACGCACCGTAAGTGAACTCGATCACCAGGGTTTCCACGCGTGGGAAACGGGTGTTGGCAGCGTCAAAGAGCCACGATTTCTCGTACTTTTGGTCCCCACTGAACACGATGTTGTGCTTGCCGTCTGCGATGTTGAGGTGAACGGCGGAGGAACCCAGGATGTGACCGGCGTTGGAGAAGGTGAGTTTCACGTCGGGTGCGATGTCGGTCGTCGAATCCCAATCCACGTCGACCACGTGCTTCATGCACATGCGAATGTCTTCCATGTCGTAGGGCGTTCGCTTTCCTTCTGCACCGCCCTCTTTGAGCTAGTCGGTTTGCAGGAGTAACTTCAGGGCTCGCGTCGGTGGCGTACAGTAGACAGGACCTCGGTAGCCGTACTTGAACAACACCGGCAGCATGCCGGCGTGGTCAAGGTGAGAATGCGTGAGCACGACAGCGTCCAATTTGTCCAGCGGCAACGCTTCTGGAGCGTTGAAAAACGGCATCGGGTCGGTGTCCGATGCGATGTTGACGCCCACGTCGATCATGATTCGGGACTCGTTGGTCGTCACGTAGTGGCAGGCACGACCGACTTCACGGTAGGAACCCAAGGCAGTGACACGTGCCCACGTGCCACCGGGGCGAGTTGGGCGGTGAATGTTCAAACCGAAGTCCTTCAACAATTTACGGCGCTCATCGCCGTGGGTTTGGCGGTACATGCGGATGTCGTGAACCGTTTTCGAAAACAGAGGTGGCGTCCGCTCAACCTTCACGGCCCATCCAGTTTTGTCTCGAATGGCGTTGCTGTTCTCACCACGACGGCCAATGGCCGTACCGGGTTGTCGACACTGGATGATCACTTCACGGTAGCATGCATCGAAGTACATCTCGGTGATGTCGGCCTCGTCAGGAATGATGTCCTGAATGACGTCCTTGGCTGCATCCATGTCCATCATGGACTCAATGGGCGTGCGCAGTACGATCTTCCGCTTCACACGCCGAGCGATTTTGCCGATCAACCCGTCTTGGCCCGTGAAGGGCTTCATGTTTGACGTGATGATGGCAATGTTGCCAGCCTCCAAATCGATGTCGTATTCGATGTTGCGAGGAATGATCTTCGCAATTTCGTCTTTCAGTTCTCGGTAGGTCATTTGCATGATGTTCACTTCACGCTCCCGCAGTCAGCTTGGACCACAGCGCACTCCCAGAGGAGTGGTGAGCGGCAGAGCCGCGGGAAAATGAACCTCACTTCAGGAGTTTGGCAATCTCGTCTTGGGAGACTTGTTGGTAGCCGGCACCCGGCGTGATGATGGCCAGATCCATACCGTTGCCGGAGGCCGCATCACGCTGTCCCGATGCATACAGGGCTCTCGCTGCCAATTTTAAGGCCTCCGCCTGCGACATGTTCTCCTTGAAGCCGTCTTCAAGCACACCGTACATGTACGGCGAACCGGAGCCCGTTGCGCAGTAAGCGTCGGGAATGGAGCCACCGGCAGAATCGATGGAGTACACGTGACCACCGTCGTCGTCAACGCCGACGATCAGGAGTTGCACCCAGTGCGGGCGGCCGGAAAGGATGTTGGCGGTCAGGGTTGCAGCGCCCTTGACGGTCATGGGTTGCTGACGGCGGAGTTCGAACAACGCCACTTCAGCTGCAAGTGTGCGGGAAAGGGATTGAGCGTGGCCAACCAAACCTGCCGTGGTGAGAGCAAGGTTGTGGCCGATTTTGAACAGCTTCTGGACACTCTTGTTCGCAATGAAATGACCCATGGTGGCACGGTGGTCTGCGCCAACAACGACGCCACCCTTGAAGGTGATACCGACGGTACTTGTTCCGGTCTTCATGACGGTCTGGTGTTCTGACATGATTCCCTCACTCCCCCGACACTTCTTGAACCTTGGGCATTGGAGGAATGAAGCAGCGGAACTTGAACGCTGCACACCAAACCGAACGCCGAGGAGGAACTTCAGGGGTGTTGAAGAAGCCTCGTTCTCAAGGGATGTCTGTGCGGCGAAGGCGACGAAAGGAAAAGGACGAGGCGCAGTCCTCGCTCGATGCCTTTTCTCAACCAGCCGTGCAAGGTCAAGCCCCCGAGCCAGCCGTGCCGGAGATGCCTGACCTTGACCTTCTCGAAGCAGCCGAAGCCAAACTGAACGAGCAGCCCTCCACGGCCGCACAACCGGCAGCACCCACGGGTGGCCCCCGCAGCTTTGCCATGCCGAGTGCTGCCAGTACACCGGCGCCTCGTATGCCACGAGGCGAGGTCACCTACCACAACCTCAACCAACTGTATCCCAACGCACCGGTCCCCCTTTACGAAGGTGAAATGGTGCTCCACAACTCGACGTTGCTGGACTTGACCGGTTGCGGCCAACTGATGGATTGGGTTGCCGATGGCCACGGGTGCATCGTGGAACTGAAACGGATGATGAAGCGGACCACGGAATTCAATCAGGCCCTGAGCATGCTGTACCAATTCGTCGAGGGGGATGCACAAGGCCAAATCATTCGCATCACGGACACGCGTTTGCTCCTTCTCCCCCAGGGATGCCGTGGTATCCGGGGCACGGAAATGGAAGGGTTTGCCGTTGAGAGCGACGACCTCAAGGACGTGTATGAATGAAAGAGCAAGCCATCGACATGCCCTGCCCGATTTGTGCGTCGACGGGCAACGTCAACATGATTGCTCACATCGATGAAATTCCCTATTTCGGCGAACACACTCAGGTGACCATTCTGTGTCATGATTGTGGCTGGCGCCAAACCGATTTCATTCCCGCCGAGGGGAAGAAGGCGGGGGGCTGGTCCATGGTCATCGATGACGAAGACAAACTGCGGGCAAGGGTGGTCTGTTCCTCGTCGTGCACCGTCTGCATCCCTGAATTGGACTTGGAGGTGAACCCCGGCACCAGTTCAACCGGCTATGTCTCCAACGTGGAAGGGGTCTTGCATCGCTTTCAGGAGATCATCAACATGGTTGAACGGGACATCTCGAACCAATTTCTTGCGGCAGAGGGCGAGGAGCGCGAGGCCTTGATGGAGCAACTCGCCACGCTGCAGCGGATGACGCTCACGCTCTCAAACCTCGGAGGGCCTGACGCCGATACCATCACGCTGGAATTGCTTGACCCGCACGGACATTCCATGATTCTCCACGAGGATGCCGTGGAGCGCGAGTTGACCGACGAAGAACTTGAATCGCTGCCAGTTGGACCCGACCCCGCCGTGTTTTCCACCGACGATGTTGGCGAATCATCGTGAGTCTTCAGCCAGGAATTCGGCGACACGATGAGCGGTCTGGTCGCGCATCTCGTGGAGTTCGCTCATCCAAGTCGTCGCTCGTTCAATGCACAACTGCTTCATTTCACCAGCGAGGAGTTTCCCCGACCGGAATGCAGCGTTGATTTCACCAAGGTAGGCGTCGTCTTCCTCAAAGAAGTACATCATGTACTGGTAAGCGACATCGATGTCGGGGTTTCCACCAAGGCGCCGGTGTTCTTCCACGGTCGGCTGGCCGCCTGAAAAGGCACGCTTGATCTTCTTCTCCACCGTGGCGACATCATCGCGCAAAAACAAGGTGGTTTTTGGCTGACTGCTGCTCATTTTGTCGCCCGTCATACCGACGGCGAAGTGGTGGTAGGTCGAAGCCGGCGCCATCAATCCGGGGCCACCGAGGGTTCGCTCCAGACGAAGGAGCGCCATGCGGATTGAATGGCGGTCGCGGGACGTGGCGGAAGGGATGTGAACCGTTCCCTGTTTCGGACTTGAGACGATGTCCGAAAACCCGAGTTCAGCGACGGCGTCCACCACGCGGTCGAAAACCGCAGCAACCTTGGCTTTGTCCACACGGCCGTTCGGTAGTTGCCCAAACACCTCGGCATTTTCGTCGTGAACCGAGAGGCTCACAAGCCATCCCCTTGAGGAGGAGGCTCGGAGGTTGAACCAGTTGGTCTTGGCCGCCAAGCCGCGTGTCAAACGAAGGTGGGGGTCTTGGTCAACACCCACAGGAACGACAATGGGCCGGAGGCCACCAAATTCTTCCATCTGTGGATGTAAGATGTCCCCTACTTGGACCAATGGTGCCTGGACATGGGCAAGGTTTGTTTCCCCCCCGAACCCGTAAATTGCTTCAAATTCACTGAGGTTGGTCCGCTTGCCAAGTTGGAACCCGAGGCGTTGAACAACGGGTCGAGTCGATTGGAAGTAGACGTTGGTTTTCTCAGGGTCAAGCCCGAGGGCGGCGTAATGAGCGATGTACTCCTCAAGGGCGATGGAACGTCCCTTGGCCAGGGAAATACCTCGCGTGGCCTGACTCTCAAGGTCGGCGACGGCGATGGTCACATCGCCGCCCTGTTGTTGAAACCACTTGACCTGTTCAACCACCATGGAGTGACCAAGGTGCATTTGACCGCTCGGCATCAACCCTGTCAAGACGCCGAACGGATCGCCTGTTCGCTGAGCTTCCAAAATGTGGTCAACGTCTCGATGGGCGAACACGATGCCACGTCGATGCAGCTTTGAGGGCGACGGAAGGTCAATGTGGTCCATGGATGTTAGACCAAACTGGTCAATGATGCGGTCGTAATCGGTGGATTGGGCGCTGCCCCACGGGTCAATGACCAAGTCGTCTTGAGCCATGATTGCCTCCTCCAGCGGACCTACGCTTCCTCGTCCGCATCAAGGCTTCGCATGATTTCGCTCTCCGAGAGGCGTTTTTTGCTTTCGGCTCGCCATGCCAACTGTTTCATGGGGCCTAAGCCCTCACGCCCCAGCACACCCAGCATGACGAAGACGGTGAACACACTGACGCCAACCACAGCGTAGGGAATCCATGCATCTGCGCTCTCTGCTGGGCGGGGCTGGACCAGCCATGTAAAGCGAACATCGGTGTCGTCGACAAACCGCTTCGCCCACTTGAACAGGTCGGTCGTTTCATGACCTGCCACCGTGATGGCGGTGGAATGATTGTTGAAGAAGGTGGCCTGAGCGAGCACGTCGTGCTCAATATCCGATGCATTGAGCGTGATGTTGACCGCATGCCCGTTGACCACAGAGAGGACCAAGGTGCCGTCCGGTTGTTGCCACCACCCTTCTTGAGCAATCTTTTCACCTTCTATAGATGGGAGGCCTGAATCAGTGTTCGCCGTTGATACATTGGAAACCTCAACCCCCTCAACATCGATCAACCACGTCAAGGGTACGTTCCATGGAAGGCCACCCGAAACCGCACGGCAGGCCTCGGTCTCCAAGGCCTCGAACGTGATGACGGTACGTCCGTCGATTTCCGAAACATCCCGTTGGTATTCGTAGCATCGTTTGGCCGACCATGAGGACCATGCTTCTCCCCATGTGGTCAACCAGATACCGGGTGTATCGTCAAGGTAAGCGAGGACGTCGCGGTCGTGTCGAACCGTTGCATCGTTGACTCGGCCAATCCAATACAGGTTGACCAAGCCCCCACCTCGACCTCTGTTTTGAGGTCCTCGAGCGAGGCGATCCCTTTCTCGAGGCTTCCCCCGCGCCGGCCCAGGTTGTACCAATCCCAGACATCAACGGGGACATCGCTCGCGTTGTGCCAAGCACTGTCCTCAAGGTCGGTCTCATCACCGTGGACGACAAAACCTTGGCTGGCCACTTTGGTGTGGTCAGCCATCGTCAGTGTGGAAGGCGTGTACGTGGACAGAGGAGAGGCACCCCAACGACTGGCGTTGGTTCTTTCTTCGATGTAGGCTTTGCATGCGTTCGCAACCGCTCCCGGGTCGTTGGACCACGAAAGACCAGGCATGCCGTAGCAACCAAATTCATCACCGAGGTCAAGCCGTTCCTTTGCAAAGGATGTACGGAGCCATCCGTCCTCCTCCCAGGCAGCCTCTGCAAGGGCGACCGGGTGAAGGACCACAGAGACGACCAACACCCCGAGGAAAACGGGGAGTGATGTCGAGACTGAACGGCTCATGCGCCGGCCTCCTGTCCGTGACCTTTCACGCTTGTCCTTGACGCCATCCTCCCGAAAGGGCTCACCTCAGGCATGTTTGGTGAAAAAACATCAAAACCTCCTCAGCCAAGGTCCGTGCATGAGCGAAGGAGGTGAACTGGAAGCAGCCTGGCATGCCCTCAAGGCGCATTGGACGATTGAACCGAACGCTGAACCCCTCCCTCCGACACCCGTGTATGCTGGCCTACGCATGTTCCTCTCACCCGCACTTCGCCCGCTGTTGCGCTGGCGCATCCATGGGGCAGACCGAATCCCACGGAAGGGAGCGACCATCCTCGCAGCCAACCACCTCTCGCATGTTGACCCGATTGCGGTGATCGCTGCAGCACGTCGCACCACCCACTACCTCGCAAAGGACGGCCATTTCGCCAACCCGTTCACACGGTTCATTATGCGCGCTACCGGGCAGATTGAGACGCATCGAGAGGCGGGCGGGAGCGACGCACTTGCCAGTGCTGCGAGCATACTGAGCCACGAGAAGGCGCTCGGCATTTTCCCCGAAGGCACCCGATCAAAGCGAACCGAAGCCCCCTTCCTCCTCCCGGGAAAAACGGGGGTGGCACGGCTGGCAGCTGCTTTTCCTCACGCTGTGGTGGTGCCGCTTGCTCTGGTCGGCACCCGGAACATCATGCAACCACAGCACCATAAATGGCCGCGGCTCCATCGACGGTTCGACGTGAATGCTGGCCCCGGCGTGACGTGGCTTCAGTGGCTGGCCTCCAGCAACGGCGGCGGCATGAACGCAGAATCACTTCAGGCCCTTGCACAACAGGATGAGCACGAAATCAGAGCTGAACTTGCTCGCCTGTATCGGTCCTTCACCGACCAGTTGATGGCTTCCATGTCAGCGCTGGGCGCACCTTGAGACTAGAAATAGCCTCGCAGTGCATGATCGGTGTGTCGTTGCACCACACCGAGTTTGGCCTTCTCGACCTGACCCATCAATCCAAATTTGCAAGGAAGCCAACGCCCGAACAAATCAACGCAGAACTGCGTGGACTCGACCTCCTCGACAGCGTCGTATCGTCGTCCAAGTCGTGGAGCCGGGAGTTGTGTGCGCTGACCGGGAACACCACCTTGGTGGCCGTGCTGGACGGTTTTGAATTGAAAATCCACGTGATGCAAACACTTCAGAAATTCCTCATCTTTGATGACCCTCACCTCGTGGTGAGTTTTCACCGTGGTCGAAACCGGTCGGTGGGCACCGTTGAGCAGGTCTGCATCCTCTACGATAACCAGCATCCAGGTTGTGCGATGGCCGATGCATTGGTCTCCCTCGTGCTGTTGGGTGAAGCAAACTGGCCGGAGAACGCCACGCCTCACACGCTTCGTGAATTCGCCATGGCGGCCCAAATTGAGCAGCGAGCACGTCGTCTTAAACTCGGCCTCATCGAACTGACCCTCGAAGACCTTGAGGAAATCAACGACATCCGAAAAGCTCTGGACCTTGGCATTCCACAGGCTGCCGTTGACATGTTGTGCTCCTTCTGTCGTCGTTGCTACACCTGCAAAGGCATGGAAATTGAGGCGGTGAAGCGATACACGGCCCCCTTGTTCGATGAAATTCCCCGACGGGCCGTGGAAGCCTATGCCCTGAGCCCAAGCACGCCCAGCGACCTGTTGTTCCTTCCCGATTTCGCCGTGGCCGCTTGAACAACCCCTAAGTGCTTCCTCCGCTGGTTGAGAACGGGTGAATCTGTGCAAGCGTACCTCGACCTCATGAGCCACATCCTCGCCGAAGGAGCAGACAAAGGCGACAGGACGGGGACAGGGACAAAGTCAGTGTTTGGTTACCAAATGCGGTTCGACCTCGCTGAAGGCTTTCCCATGGTCACCACCAAGAAACTTCACTTGCCCTCCATCGTCCATGAATTGTTGTGGTTCCTCAAAGGCGATACCAACGTGAAGTACCTCCAGGACAACGGCGTCCGCATCTGGAACGAATGGGCCGATGAAAACGGAGATTTGGGGCCGGTCTATGGCAAGCAGTGGCGACGCTGGGAAACAAAAGACGGGCGCATGATCGACCAAGTTCAGCAGGCCATTGAAGCCATCAAAACCAACCCCAACAGTCGAAGAATCATCGTTTCTGCGTGGAACGTCGGGGAACTGGACGACATGGCGTTGATGCCGTGCCATGCCTTCTTCCAATTTCATGTGGCCAACGGTCGTCTGAACTGCCAGCTCTACCAGCGAAGCGCTGACGTCTTCCTTGGCGTCCCGTTCAACATCGCGTCCTACGCGCTGCTGACGCACATGATGGCCCAAGTGTGCGACTTGGAGCCGGGCGTGTTCGTCCACACGCTCGGTGATGCCCACCTGTACAACAACCACCTCGACCAAGCGCGCCTCCAAATCTCCCGAGCGCCCTTGCCACTTCCGACGCTCAAATTGAATCCAGCCATCAGGGACATCGACGGGTTCACCTACGACGACATTGAGGTGGTGGGGTACGAACACCACCCCCACATCAAAGCCCCGATTTCGGTTTGAGGTGAACGATGTGCTGTCAATGATCTTCGCTTGCGATGAGAACGGTGCCATCGGAAAAGACGGCGACCTGCCCTGGCGCCAGTCCACTGACCTGCAACACTTCAAGCGAACCACGCTGAACAAAACCGTGGTCATGGGTCGAAAAACGTGGGAAAGCCTGGGCCGACCCCTTCCCAACCGCCGCAACGTTGTCATGACACGCCACGGCGTTGACGACGATGTCGAAGTGATGTCGTTTGACGAAATCATGGCGCTCTCCGATGAAGAAGACGTCATGATCATCGGCGGCGGCGAAATCTATGCCCTGTTCCTCCCGTACGCCAAGGAAATTCACCGCACCGTCATTCACACCGTTGTGGAAGAGGCCGATACCTTTGCCCCGACCGTCAACACCGACGAGTTCTATCTGATCGGGGAGCGGCAGGTGGAGGCAGGCGATCGCGACGATCACGCGATGACGTTTCAGCACTGGATTGCCTGATCATTCAGGTCGGTATTCCGTCACCCGAACACCAAGTCGACCCTGCAGGGCTTCGCGCTGCATGATTCGAGCGTATTTTTTCTCAAAGGCTGCTTTGAGGTCCAGTTCCATGGCCAAACTGGACCCATCAAGAGAATGAGAACATCCGCCATCTCTTCAGCACATTCCTCCAGCGGTTTCCCTTTGGTGACCGCCGCAGCAAGTTCACCCAACTCTTCGATGGTCAACGCCAATCGGTAGCCCATGTCGTGGCCGTTTTGGCCAGCAAAATCGTGCTTATGATGAAAGGCGGCGACCTTCTTCATCATGGCCTCCCATTCGTCCACCGGTTCGTGGCCCATCCACGCATCAACTGAGCGCCCGTTCATGGCGAGTCACCGGACGCTTCCGTCCATCATGTTTGTGTCAGGTGAGCATGCTGAGGATGCAGGCCCACACCGGGCCGAGACGGTCGTTGGCTTGGGCAGAGACCTCCAGATGGTTCAGCGCTTTGGTTCCGTCCGCCGGGTCGCGCCCTGCTGCCCAGTTCGAAGAGATGCAAACCGCAACGTAAGGAAGCTCAAGTTCAAGCGCCAATTTCGCTTCCCTGGGCATCGTCATACCGACCATTTCGCCACCGAGGCTGTCGATGGCGTTCACCTCTGCTGCTGTCTCAAACTGTGGACCTTGCGTCAGCCAATACGTATAGCGAAAGGGGGGTTTCTGCTCGGGTTGTTGAGTCTTGAGAACGACCTCCAACCGGTCGTTCAGAACAGGGTCGAACGGAACGGTGGCCGAAGTGAACACCGCTTCATCGTCATGGAAGGTCGTTGCCTGGCCGGTGAAATCGATGTAGTTCTGTGCGAGGGCCACCTTTCCAGGTGGAAAGGAGGCGGCAATGGCTCCCACGGAGCACACCGAAAGAACGGCGTCAAGCTTGGCGCCGTGCAGGGCGATCATGTTGGCCTTGTGGTTGATCATGTGTGGCGGACATCCATGGCCCGAAGCGTTGTGATGGCGTTGCAAAAACACCACCTCATGGACCGCCCCTCCTACTCGAAGCGAGCAGAGGCGCAAGGGCACCTGCCCGAAGGCGGTGTCCACCACTACGTCGTCCTGGCGAAGAACTTCGCCATCCTCACCGAGTTCCTGACCCAAGTCAAGGTTGACGAGACCTGTTCCACCAATGACACCGAGGCGCATGGTCAAGCCTCTGCGTTCTCGTTTCTCAACCCTGCGGCGCCGGGCGCCACCGAATCGGCTTTTCACTCTTTGAGGCGAGCGATGAGGTCCGCTTTCTTGCCCGACACGGGCTTACCAGCGGCCTTCAGCAACTCCTTGAGTTCGGCCACCGTCATGCTGTCGTAGTCTGCACCGGCCTCTTCAGCAGGTGCAGGCTCTTCAGCAGGAGCAGCGTCTTCCACAGCGGCAGGTTCGGCCTCGGGTTCGGCTTCAGCAGCTTCTTCCACAGCATCGCCTTCTTCGGCGTCATCACCATCGCCATCGGCCTCCTCTTCGGCCATGGCGGCGGCAAGCGCTGCGGCTTTCTTGGCCTTGAGTTCAGCAGCTTGGCGCTCTTCTTGCGCGTGGATTTCATCGAGGGTAGGGCCGTCAGAAGCCACCACACCTTCTTGGAGAAGCTGGCTCTTGCGGATGGCCACGGAGCGAACGGGGTAAATGGACTTCACACCCTTTTCGATTTCCTCTTCCAACTTGCCATCGAGCAAGGCGCGCTGAACATCCGAGTAGGTGTTCTTGGCACAGAAGGCGATGATGATGTCGCGGGTGCGGGTTCGCATGTCCTGCTTCACGGAGGTTTGGACACGCTGCTGCGTGATGATCAGGGGCTTCATTCGAACCAGGTAACCATCGGTGGTGACCACGTCGATGACATCGTCGACCTTGCCACGGTAGCGGCGAATCTGTCGGCGAGTGTGGTCCGTTTGGTGGTGGTGACCGATGAAGGTCGTCAGGGCGTCCTGACCAACGCATTCCGTGACACGGAAGCGCATCACGACGTGCATCTTGGAGAAGTTGCCGTCAAATTCCTGCTGCGTCATTTCGTAGACGCGGCCGATGATGTGTTCATCAGACTCACCGAGCGTTTCGCCAATTCGCTTGAAATCCCATGGATGGCGAGGTGCACGAATGGTGTACCATCGCTTCAACTTCCACTTGTCACGTTGTTTACGCGCTGCTGCACGTGCCTTTGCACTCACTTTCTTCGCCATGTCGATCAACTCGGTGTGTCTTGCGGGGGCTACCCCACTTGCAAGTTGCCGACTCACCTCCCCTATTTGAATGGGCCTCATCGCGAGAACGCTGGCGTGAACCCCGATTCGGCAACCTCTTGACCCTCCCCCGCCACCCGAAGGTTGTGGGGCTTCATCACATCACATGGAGAGCGACGGCCAGTGCCGTTTCGAACGTGGACGTGTTGGCCGAGGCCATGGCATGGCTCATCGGGGATGAGGAGGCCGTGGAACTCGACCGAAGCAGTTCATACCACGGGCCCGAAATGACCCTCGTGAAGGCGTCGACATCAAACAAGCGAAGAGCAGCGCGTTCCTTTGCACGGCTTGGAGAGGCCAACCTCCGACAACTCATTGAGGAGTTTGAGCAACGGGTGGACCAACACAACGTGCTCCACTTCCGGCTCAGCATGAACTCGCTCATTCGTGGTGAACCGGAGCTGGTGAACACCATCGGAACCGGGACCGTCAAAGGCCAGGCGAAGTTCGAGGTGTATTCTGGACTCCCTGCTGATGAACAGCTTCAGGCGACGTTTGACGAGGCGTTGGAACTGGCGGCGAGGAATGGTGCATGAGGTCTCGTGCACGACGCCCTTCGTGTGTCCTTCTCGTTGCCATGCTGTTGATGGCGTGGACACCGGTGATTCAGGGCGACAGCAACGATTCGTTCCTCAACCCTACGCCCACTTGCCACGCCGACCGCACCAACTGGACCATGGGCCTGGTCTATTGCAACGGAAATGCATCAACGGGCTACACGTTGTTCTCGCCCATTCCCTCCAACACCACCTACCTCATCGACCATCAGGGTCGCTCTGTCCACCACTGGACATCACCAGGTGAGCACCGACCCTCCCTCTCCGCCTACCTCTTGCCTGACGGAGATTTACTCCGTACGGCCAACAACGCCGCCGACTCGGTCGGCAACTTCTCCGGCGGGGGCACCTCCGGCAAAGTGGAACGTATCGCGTGGGATGGCACCCTGGAGTGGTCTTGGACCTACGACAGCGAGCAGTACATTACTCATCATGACATCGAGCCCATGCCGAACGGCAACATCCTCATGATCGCTTGGGAGGACAAAACAGAGGCAGAAGCCCTGCAAGCAGGGCGAAACCCCGCCATTGCCAGCGACTCCCCCGGCGGGCAAAACAACGTTTGGCCCGACCACATCATTGAGGTCAAACCGGTGGGGACCGATGATGCTGAAATTGTATGGAAGTGGCACGCTTGGGACCACTTGATCCAAGATTACGACCCGAGCAAGGACAATTACGGCTCGGTGGAAGACCATCCCGGAAAAATCGACATCAACTACGTCGGTGGAACGGGCAACGCTGCTGGGCGTGCCGATTGGATGCACTGCAACGGCATCGACTACAACCCGCACTTGGACCAGATTGCGCTCTCGTGTCGAAGCATGAACGAGGTATACATCATCGACCACAGCACAACCACGGAAGAGGCCGCAGGAAGCACCGGCGGTCAGGCAGGTCAAGGTGGCGACATCCTCTACCGTTGGGGGAATCCTCAGGTGTACGACAAGGGCCTTTCAAGTGACCAGCAGTTGTTCGCTCAGCACGACGTGCAGTGGATTGAGGCAGGCCACCCTGAAGCGGGTAACCTCATTGTCTTCAACAACGGCAACGGCCGTTACCCTGCGTACTCTTCCGTTGACATCATCCGACCTGCCCTCGACAACGGCACCTACGTCTTGGAGGACAACGGAACCTACGGCCCCGAGCGCCCTGCGTGGTCATGGGACCAAGGCGAATCCATGTACTCCGGCGCCATCTCCGGGGCTCAAGCCTTGCCCAACGGCAACGTGCTGGTCACCCACGGCACGCAAGGAACCCTGTACGAGGTGAATCAGAACGGCGACATCATCTGGGAGTACATCGGACCCATCGGTGCAAACGGCCCGTTCAATCAAAGCGAACCGATCCCCGAAGGAAACCGTGCCGGAAGCACGGCCAATGCCATCTTCAAAGCCACACATTATTCCGAAGCGTTCCTGAACGCCACCGGCCAAACCCTTGTCTCTGGCTCCTACCTTGAGAACTGGACCGACGCATGTCCCGAAGCAAGATGCCTGGGGCTGGGACCGAGACGGGGATGGCTGCATCGATGATTCGGACGGCGATGGCGTGAACGATCCGTTCGATCGCTGTGCTTTGGGTAACGATGGCACTGATGTTGACCAAGATGGGACCCCCGATGCTTGCGATTCGTACGTGGATCAAGACGGCGATGGCGTTGTCGACGAGAGCGACCGCTGCGCGGGCCACGACGACAACGTGGACGTGGACCTTGACGGTGTGCCTGACGGCTGTGATGCGTTGATTGACAGCGACGGCGACGAGGTTGAGGATGATGTGGATGCATGCCTTGGTCACGATGACCGAATCGATGTTGATGCAGACGGCACACCGGATGGATGCGATGCGTTGGTCGACAGCGACGGCGACGGCGTGGCCGACGAGGACGATGCCTGCGATGGCGATGACAACGTGGACAGGGACAGCGACGGTGTTCCTGATGATTGTGATGCTACCCCGCTAGGAGAAACCGACACCAACAACACGCAGCCAACCGACCAACCATCCGACAACGGTTCGAAGGACACCGAGACCAACCCCGGTGTGCGCTCAACCGGCGCTGATGAGGCATCGGCCATGTCGGCAACCGTTCTCGGCGCTTCGCTCATCCTCGTGGGTCTTGGTGCGATTCTCGCACTTCGCCGCCGAGGATGAGCACGTCAATTTTCGGCCACCCGAAACCAATTTTTCGTTATGACAAGGCATTAAGTAGACCGTCTGTTGTCGGGCAGTTGAGGAATCCACATGCCCCACGTCGTTACATCCGCTTGCGTTGACCACAAGTACCAGGAATGCGTTGCCGTCTGCCCCGTTGAGGCCTTTCGAGAGGCCGACACCTACCTGGTGATCGACCCCGATGAGTGCATTGACTGCGGCGCCTGTGTCCCCGAGTGCCCTGTTGATGCCATTTTTGCAGACACAGACATTCCCGACGGAGAGGAGGCGTGGATCGACCGAAACGCCGAAGAATCCGTTGACGCCGAAATCGCCGAGGGCGACTCCCCCGTGCTCGCTGACTGAGCAAGCCACACGACGAAGAACCAACCGTCTTAAGGGAGGCCGAACAGGCTGATGCGTGAGCACCATGAAAACCGACTTTTCTCAATTCAGAAAGGGCAGCGACCTCCTCAAGCGTGGGTTCGCTCGAATGCAACAAGGCGGCGTCATCATGGACGTCGTCAACCCCGAGCAAGCGGCTGTCGCAGAAGACGCCGGCGCTGTCGCAGTGATGGCGCTCGAGCGCGTACCAGCTGACATCCGGAAGGCCGGCGGTGTTGCGCGAATGAGTCATCCGGACATGATTCAGGGCATCCTCGACTGCACGTCCATTCCCGTGATGGCCAAATCTCGAATTGGACACGACGGCGAATCTCGAATCCTCGAAGCCATGGGCGTTGACATGATCGACGAGAGCGAGGTGCTCACCCCTGCCGACCCCTACTTCCATATCAACAAGCACGAGTATGAGATTCCGTTCGTTTGCGGCGCCACCGGTTTGGGTGAAGCAGTGCGACGTATCTGGGAAGGCGCTGCCATGATTCGAACGAAAGGCGAAGCAGGTACAGGGAACGTGGTGGCTGCTGTCACCCACGCCCGTCTCATCGAGCAGGAAATTCAGCAGATTCAATCCTTGGACGACCACGGCTTGGACCTCGCCACGGAGAAGATCATGGAACGCTATCGTGTGCTCTCCTCGCACTCCGAACTCCCCGGCACCCACCTCATGACGCCCTTCGGCGCCATTGACGACGAAATGCACGCCGGCGTACGCTCGGTGTTGGACGATGTCCACCGGCTCGGCCGTCTTCCCGTGGTCACCTTCTCGGCAGGAGGCATCGCCACGCCCGCTGATGCTTCGCTCATGATGCAAATGGGCATGGATGGCGTCTTCGTAGGTTCTGGCATTTTCAAGTCCAGCGACCCACCCACCATGGCAGACGCCATTGTGATGGCCACGGCCCACTACGATGAAGCGAGCAAGGTCGCTGAAGCCATGGCCATGATGGAAGGCATCCCCATGAAGGGCGATGAACTCGAGACGCTCGAAGTCCGTTTGGACCAGCGTGGCTGGTGAACACTTCAGTTCAACGGGTCGTCAACGCCCACTTCACCAAGGGTCCACTTGAGGGTCTTCACCACGCCCTCGAGCGCCTTGTGATTGCGAGCAGCCTCCTTCATGCCGTCCTTGTCCTTCTCGGATTTGCACGTCTCGTACCATTCCTTCCATTGATGCATTTTTTCAGTGGCTTGGTCAAGCATGTTTTCAATTTCTTCCCACGTGCGTTCATAGGTTCGATGGGGTGTGGAACTCATGTGAATCGAACGGTTGCTAACACCGACCCTTCATAGATGCTTTTCCTACACCCCCACCTCATTGGCGATTTTCTCGTTCACGTAGGACATTCCGGCGACCAGCGTGGCGCCGTCGCCAACGACGCAGCCGTCCAGCACCGTACGGGGCGGAATCTGCACGTTTCGCCCCACCACCGAGCCCGAGACCGTGGCGCCTGTTTCGACGGTGCAACCGTCCATCAGCAGCGAATCCACCACCGTTGCACCCGTGGAAATCACCGTCGTTGAGCCGAGAACGGACCGTTTGACCGACCCCCGCACTTCAGCGTTGTTGGCATGAAGCACATCTCCCGCATTCGTGAACGATGCAGGATACGAGAAGGGAAGATCATCGTATCGCTGCATCAAGGTAGATTGAGCCTTGATCAGTTCAAACGGTTGGCCAACATCGAACCAGACGCCATCAATGGTTTGGGCATACATCGGCCAGCCCATTTCGAGAAGTTTGGGAAAGAGTTGCTTGCTGAAATCGAATTTCTCTCCCAAAGGAACGTGCTCAAACACCTCGGGCTCCAGAATGTACAACCCTGCGTTGATGACGTTGCTAAAGGCCTCTTCAGGCGATGGCTTCTCGAGGAAACGACGAATGAAGCCCTCTCGAAGGTCGCCGTCCACCGCCCCATTGGCATGGTTTGACAGCCCCACGATGCCAAATTCGGACGGGTTGTCAACCTCCCACAAGGCCATGGTGACCTTGGCACCGTGCTTGCGATGAGCTGCCAGCAAAGAAGCGATGTCAAAGGAGGCCACCGAATCACCAGAACCCACCACGCAAGTGGTGGTGATGTGCTCTCTCAACAAACCAACACTGCCAGCCGTTCCCATGGGCGTCGCTTCTTGATTGATTCGAGCTGAGAGATGCTCGCCGTTTGCGAACGTCGTGGACCAACCATCAACGTGAGCTTGGAGTTGTTCACCGCGGTAGCCGGTGGTGACGACAATCTCACGGATACCAACGTCCACCATTGCATCTTTGACGAAATCGATGACGGTGCGTCCAAGGACTTCCACCATTGGTTTAGGGCGTGTGGGCGTGAGCGGCATGAGCCGGCTCCCTTGGCCTCCGGCCATGATGATGCCCAACATCGTACGACCTCAGCGTCGACGAATCGGACCCATGCGGCGCATGTTCTTCTTCTTCGAGGAGGCCCCGCCGCGCTTGGCTTTCTGTGCGGCGTCATCTCGACCCACACCACCGAACACCAGCTCGCCATCGGAGAGCAAGGATTGAACGAGCATGTCAGCAACCTCGTCGGACTCAGCGCCCGTTTTCATTTCAGCCTTGACCGACTTGTTGTGGTCAGTGATCCATGATTCTCGCTCCTGACGGGCCATGTTCAACTCGTCTCGGGCTTTGTTGACGTTGACCATCAACTCGTCAATTTTCTCGTGAATGGCGTTGGCCTTTTCGTGAAGCTCCACCGATTCGTTGTGATGGCGGTCGCCCTCTGCCTTGAGGAAGTCTCGGTGGTCAAGCCCTTCCTTGTATTCGGCCCACTTCTCGTCGGCTCGCTTGAGCGCTTCGACAAAGAGGTTGTGTGCATCGTCGGATTCGGCCTTGAGCGTTGCAATGGCTTCGTCGAGGTTGGAGAGGTCAACAGCCACCATCTCGAATTTTGCGACCTCGGGTTCGAGTTCTTCGGCGCGACGCTTCATGCGCTTGATTCGTTCCATGGTTTCTTTTTCCTTCTTGGTGCTGGAGGAGGTGGTTTGGAATTGTTCCTCGAGGTTGTTGATTTGACTCAGGAGTTGAGAGTACTCTGCAGTGGCAGATTTCTTCTCACCGTGCTCTCCACGACGTCCCTTCACCTGGGCGAACAAATCACGAAGTTGAGCATTGACAGCATCGCGCTTGGCTCGGTGGAGGTTTCGCTCCGTGTGAATGGCGTCGAGTTCAGCCTTCATCCCGTCGAGTTTCTCTCGGTGTTCCCTGTATTGATCCTGAACAGCGTTCCGCTTCTTGGCCATGGCCTTGCCTTGGTCGCGGAAGGAATTGCGGTTGTCTCGCATTCGGCGAACCTTGGCTTCCATGTCCCTGAGTTCCGCAAGTTTGTCTGCGTCAGGGTTTTTCTCAGCATCGTTGGGCATGCCGCGCATGAAGCCTCCACCACCTTCACCATTTCAAGGCTATGGCTGAGCGGCGGAACGCCATCACGCTGCGACATCGCTGAAAAGGACCATGAGAAGACGAATGGCAGCCACCACCAACCCAAGCCCACCAAAGAGGTAGGAGACGTAGGTGCTGGTGGAACGAAGCCACTGACGAAACTCAGCCCGAACTCGGACGTTGATTTGGCGCCCGAGCAACAATTCACCGTTGGTTTCCTCCAGGCGAACGGACACGGTGGCATCGCCGGTGCTCGTGGGAATGAGGGTCTGCCAAGAGACCGTGCTGTCTTTGAGGAGGCCTGACATCTTCCCGAGAACGTCTTCATCACCTTCGGCCGCGAGTGGAAGAGCCTCGGAGGACCACCAATACTTCTCACCCGGTTCAAGGCGGTACGTGAGGGCCAGGTCCCGTGGCTCAAAATTTGGTGTCTGCACTCGGAAGACCACCGTTCTTGTCTTGTTGGAAAGGTTGTGGAAGAGGGTGAACAAATTTGCTTTGTCGGTGACGACGTTCTCCATGTCCACTTCAAAGATCAGGTCGGACATGGCGGGTTCACGACCACCCTCCAGGTCTTGCTTGAGACGGTCAACCATTCGGAAAAAGGCTGGGCAGCGCTGATTGATGAGTCCAAGAAGCACCAACCATGCCTCAAGGGTGAAGGTTTCGTGGGAGAACACATGTTCCATGCCCTTCTTTGTCAAAATCTCGCCCATCTCGGACTCGAGCGTCTTTCGGTCGAGACCGGTGGCGTGACGATACAGTGTCATCAGAAATTTCTCATGGGCGAAACTTCGGTCAATGCCTCGCTTGAAGGTCCCTTCCAACACTTTGGTGTATTCGTCGTATTGGGAGCGGAGCAACGGGTCCATGTGGGTCTTGATGAGGTCGTTGAAGACCATGTTCAACGTTGAGGGGTGGACCGGGGGCGTGTAGGCTGGGAGCAATCCGGTTTGTTCGACCATGTTGAACGGTGTGCTACGAGTGGGCATGTGCTGGCCGACGGACAGGAGCAGGAAGGAGGCCGCCACAAGCAAGAAGAGGTTGCCGTGGATGGAACCGGTCCCGTACCAAAACACGACGATGAGCGTCACTGCTGACAAGACGGACAGCAACAGCGACTTGGTGTGATGACTCATCGAGGTTTGGAGTTGGTAGAGCAAGCCGTCGTAGCCGTGAAGGGACTGAACAGACCGGTGTTGGTCGTTGGAGGCATCCACCCGCTCATGGAACGTGGCCAGCGAAATGCTCACCCGGTAGCGGTGGAATCCCACGGCGAGGATGTACCCCAAGACCACAACGAAACCCAAACTCACCATGAACGTCGAAAACCCCAGGCCAAGATTTGGCTCGATGTTGTCCTTCCAAAACACAGGAGAGGACTGGGCAAAAGCCCAGCTGATGAAAAATGTCAAGGCGGCGAAGGCCGGCAAGAACATGATCAGACGAAGACCCGAACTCACGATTTGAGAGTCGATGGCGTGGATGATGGACTCGGACATTTGGAAACCAAATCCGCTTTTTTGCTCCTCGACGGTTTCGCCTTCGGTTTCCTCAACCTCCGGTGAATCCACTTCTGCCATGGTGAGGGATGAGGAGGCGTGTTCTAAAGTGTTCACACCGAAGGCGTTTCAATCTCAACAAATACCGACTGCACTGCCGATTCGGAAAGTTGTGCAGTCCACCCGCTGTCGAGCATGAAACCGTCCGTGGTTCGAGTAAGCCGGGCGTTGACGGCGAATCCTTGCTCGCTGAGCGCTGCAAGTTCTCGAGCGGGAAGAAGGAGCATGGAAAGCCGGCCTGTTGCACCTACATCCATGTCGCTCAACGCACACGTTGGGAGCCCAACCGCCAATCTTGCGGCGATGTCTGCGGTTGGTGCAGGGATGGTCCGTCCACTCGGGTCAAGGGTGTGTTCGGTAATGAGTCTCGAAAGAGCGACCTCCATGTCGTCATCGATGGCGTGTTCAAGTCGACAGGCGGTTTCGTGGGGATTGCCGTCGTAAGGAAGGAGGTTGAGCAGCACTTCTGCAAGCCGGTGGCGACGTTTCATCTTCTGCCCATGCGTCAAGCCTTGGGGTGTTAATCGCGCCCCTTTGTAAGGGATGTACTCCAAATAGCCCCGGGTGGCGAGGCGTTGAACCATCTCCGTAGCCGATGCGGGGCTGACGCCAAGTTTTGCTGCCAAGTCTCCAGTGCGGACCACACCTCCGGGCGTCGTCTCGTGAAATTCGTACATCATTTCGAGGTACTCATCTTCGAATTCTTGGAAGTGGCCAACCATGGTCTTCCCTCATGATCCTCTCGTACCGTCCTGCGCTTTGAACACATGCGTGCATGCAGGGCAACGCACCGAACCTTCGTACGAACGGGGGATTCGTAGGGTTTGAGCACATTCAGGGCAACCGATTTCAATCTTGGCAGGAAGGGGTTCGGGCGGCTCATTGACCACTTCAACCTCGTTGTCCTCCTCCTGAGCAGCAGGGGCATTCGACGGTGGAGCAGCGCTCGGTTCAACGGCAAACTTGTGGCTGCAATCGGGGCAACCAACAGCACCTGCGTACGTCACTGGTACACGAAGGCGTCGGTCGCACTCGGGACATGACACTTCTCGCTTTTCCTCGGTCGTTGGCAAGGCCGTGGACGAGGATTTGGAGGCCCGTGCGTCGTTGGAGCCTTTGGGCTGTGCGGAGGATCGAGACTGCAAGCGGAGGACCAAGACGAGACCTGATCCCAACGCAAGCCCCCAACCAATGGCAGCCAGCGGCCACGCATTGTCGGTCTCAACAACGACCTCACCCGAGACATACGTGGCCTCCGCAGACACCACCTCGCCGTTGATTTGCCACATGGCCTGAAGGCCCACCGTGCTTCCCTTCGGCCACACGACAGAGGCGGTAATGGTGGTTTGATCTGCATCGTTCCAGGAGGGAGAAGGTACCTTGGCAAGTTGGGTGCCGTAGGCATCAACAATCCAAACATCACCTCTCGCTGGAGCGTAGGGCCCGGACTGACGGAGGGTCAATTCGACCTGAACCTCATCGCCAACCACCGGCCGAATCGGGTTGGTGGTGCTCGAGAACTCGAGCCAAAATTGCGTGGCCTCGTCGGGAAGCGCAACCGAAGCAACCAACGGACCAGGACCGATGAGCCAGTCGACCGGCGTGAGCTGAGCGACCACACGCTCTGCATTGACATCGCCCAGCGAAAAGTCGAGTGTCTGAAGCCCTTGCTGGAGAACAAGGGTGTTTTCCTGGAGGAAGACCGTAGCGCCGCCGGATTCGTAGCCAACTTGGAGCAACACCTCCCGGTCAACGCCCTCATCAAGCGTGAGGGCGACCGTAAACTGGGTGCCGTCTTCCGTCGTTGAATCCACCTCGTCAATGCCAACGGCGACGGACTGTTGAGGGCGAACGGCGACGGAGATGGTTCCGCTGGAGGGACCGGCGATCAGGCCGTTATCGCTTTCCAACGACCACGTCACGGTTTGTTGACCTTCACTGACAAATTGCAAACTGGCGGATACTTCGCCTGCTGAACCATCCTCCAACTCAACCCATTCCCCTCGACTCATGGAGGAACCAACGCTGAGAACCAGTCGCACTCGGCCTTCTTCCACCCCCGTGTTGCGAAGGAGCAGGTTGGCTGAAACATCGTCACCTTTGTGCCAAGGGCCGCCTGAGAGCGATGGTGAGGTTGAACCGGCTGACTCGAACACCGCCGAGGGCATGTCGATGTTGACATCGGTGGGGAGCGAGGAGGTGATGTCGACTCGACCTCCTGAGGAGGTGCACGACACCGTCATTGGTTTGGCGGACGTCGAGAAGCTCCAGTTCGTTGAGGAACCTGATGCCAACGCTACGGGACCGCTTTCGAACAACGACCCTGCTTGGTTGGAGCAGGAAAGTTCGCCCGAGAACGCCACGCTCCCGTTGTTCCACACGGTCAGGGAAAAGGTGAGAACCTCACCGGCCTGAACACTGTCGGCATCCGTGGTGAGCTGGCCGTTCAACACGGGCAAGGGTGGCGGGCCGACGGTCCACGAACCGTTGAGAACGTGGGAGCCGGGTTCAGTTCCTACATCACCGGTCAGGTTGACCCACCAGTCGATGTGCCCTTCCGTAAGCACCACCAAAGGTTCTGCTCGGACCACCAGCGAAGAGGAGCCGAGGACGCTGAGGTTGCCCAACGAAACGGTCTCGTGCACCGCGCCGTTGAGGACCTCAACGGTGGCACCGCCCGTCCAGTTGATGTCGCCGTTGTTGATCACCGGAAATTCGAGTGCCACATGGTCGCCGTCGTGAAGACTGAGGTTCCCTGTAGGTTGTCCGGTTGCATCGACGCCTTCTGGCACAACACTACCGAGGCCCCCAAGGGTGATGGAGAGTGGACGGAGACGTTGCACGGTTGCCGAAACGGTTTCCACGAGTTGGCTGCTGTTCGACCCAACCTCACCGGCCAGGGTTACAACGAGAACGCTGTGCCCGTAAGGCAAACCGGTGAAGGACACCGAGACGTTTCGGACCTCACCGGCCGACAATTCCGATACGGCTTGAGTTTGATTGCTCAACACCTCGCCGTCCAACGTCCGGACCAAGAGGGTGATCGAAACGTTAGCTGAGGAACCGGCCACCTCGTTGAGTTCAAGCGAGGCTGAAATCGAATCGGCCTCGAAGGTGTCGCCGTCAGCCACACTGAACGAGCCTGCGTCGATGAGCACCGCGCCCCCTTGCGCTTGAGCGAGGGAAAGCAAGGGGAGCGTCAAGAGCAGAACCAAGACAAGGCTGTGTTGCCGTTCCAGCCTTGCTCCACCTCCCATGCCACGCCCTGAATGTGGTGGTTCTTCACCTTCTCGCCCATAGGAGGGACAAGGGGTTGTTTCTTTTACGTTGATGAATCACCCCGAAACGATGCAGGCGAAGGATTTGCTGACGGTGACGCCCGAAGCCCTCGTCGCCTCCATTCTCAAGCGGCGAACAGCCGCTGCATCCTCGCTCCCCACAACCCTTGAACAACGCACGGAGGAAAACAACCGTGCGTACCAACTGGCCAGGGATGCCAGAGGAGCGCTCAGACTCCTTGAGGAGCACGAACAAACGGATGATGAACACCGTGCTGCGCTTGAGAAGGCACGGCACGTGTACGACGAACACGAAACCTTTCGCCGCCGAACCGATTCTCGGCTGAAAAAGGTCAACCATGCGATCAAGGATTCTGAAGAAGCCATCCAATTTTGGTCTGAAATGGGCGGGGGCGGATGGGGGCACCTCCTGGAGGATGCGGAACGCGTGGCCAACGGTGGCGCCTCGAGTTATGCTCAACAGAAACAGCGGCAGAGCAAGAAGGAGGACCAACAATGACCAAGCGTTCGCCCTCGGTGTTTGACGACCTTGCGTCGCTGGAAACGACGGAGGTTGAAGCGATGTACGAACAGGTCATCGAACGCCTGAGCAACACAGAGGCAACGCTTGTTGGCCTCCACGTGCAGAAAAAACTTCATTCCGAGACCATCAAGTTCGCCGTCAACAAACTGACCACGGCTCCGGTGATCAAGGACGATGCTGCGGACGAATTGGTTCAACTCGCCATTGAGCAAAAGAACGCATTTAATGCAGCCATCCACACCAGGGACGAACTCGTGAAGCGATTGGTCATCCCTCGCCATCGTGTGGCCAACACCATGACCGATTTCCACACCAAACTCACCACCGACGATACCTTGACGCTTGCACAGGAGATGGACATGTTTGCCCGGTTCTTTGAATTGCAAACCATGCTGTCCATTTACAACGATCATCAATCCATGCTCTCGGATCTGAATCGAACGAGGCTCAACCTGCTTGAAACCATCAAGTCGGTCAACAAGAACGATCGAAGGTTGGCTCAACAGATCACGCAATCACGTGATGCAGCCAAGTCCCTTCGAAAGGAAGCAGGACGGTTGCGGGCCTACCTCAAGAAGCACCAAGCCGATCCGGATCAGCCGCTCCCACCGCCGACGCCGGAAATGAACGAGCGCTTGCTTTCAGGCCAAGCACTCTCGATGGAGGAGTTCGCTGCGATGCTTGAGCACGGTGGCCTCACCGATGTGGCCCCCTCAGCATCCCCTGCTGCTGCCGGCAAGCAAAAGCGCGAGCCAAGCATGCGAAAGGCCGCACCTCGACGAGGCAAGCGGCGACCTTCGACCTCTCGGCGGTGAGGACGTGCCCGCCATGGCATGGGTCCCGGGTTTGCGCCCCCTCGATTACGGTACAGCGGCCGTGAACCAAGTCATTCAGTTGTTCAAACATGAAACGGGCGAGCTCTACGCTGAAGCGTCCGTCCGCCACTTGCCCATACCGGTCTGGGACGGCAACCTCGTCTTGGTTGACTTGGACGATCAGGAACCCCGAGCCATCCACGGCGTGTTTTACGGCACACCGTTCATGGATGACATCGTGAGGGTGGCTGCTTTCGTCGTGGCCAGCGAGCATCAAGGCCAAGGCTGGGGTGATGAGGCGTGGAAGCGGTTCAACGACGAAGCGTGGAAAAAAGGATTCAGGCGAGTGCAACTCGAGGTCAAGGCTTCCAACGAGGGAGCGCAACGTTTCTACCAGCGACGCGGGTTGCAGATTGAACAGGAGCTCAATGGCTACTATCAGTCAGGTTTGGGCTACATGATGCGAGGGCCACTGACCTCGCCCTACCGTTGAGAACAATTATTCACCGAAGGGCAGCAATCAGCGTCATGATTGAGGGGCTGTTGAGGCCGTTGACGGGCCTTTCAGGCGTGGTGTCCGTTCACCTCGTCGACCGAGATGGCTTCGTGGTCTTCGCTCATGGACCGACAGCTGGCAGCGATGAAATCGAGCGCTGGCGGACGTTGGTGCAATCTTCGGCAACCGACGCCACGACCACGCTGGTGATGGAGAACGGGTACCTCATCCTCTCGCCTGTATCGCCACGAACCTTGGCCGTGAAATGCGACCGGCGTTCCAACCTCGGCATGATTCGTCGCACCATCAACGAACTCCAATGGCCTGCATGAAGGTCGTGAAACCAACGGACGAGTCGCCCATGAAGGATTAAATGTGGGAGGTTGGTCGGTGGCATGCGGGAGGATGGGAATCCTCCCCAGACCAGGTGAGATGAAGCATGGCAGAACTCAAAGATCTTCTCGACGAACGACGTAAAATGGTTGACAAGAAAGCAACACAGCACCGTGAAATTCGAGACGATTGGAACGAGAAAACCAAGCAATACACCGGCACCCGAAACGAACTCAACAACGAAGTCAGAGAGTTGATCGTCCAAGTGCGGGAACAACGCGACCTCCGCGACCAGATGAACGAAATGGTCCGTGAGAAGAAGCGAGAGCGCGAGGAGGCCAACAAGGTCGTCCGCGAAGCCAAGGAAGCCATGCGAGCTGACCAACCAGAGCAGCCTCAGCAGTTTGACCGCCGAGGCCGCCCCATCCGCCCGGACACCGTTCAATCCCTCACCCGCACGATGGAGCGCCTCGAGCGAGAATTCGAGCAAGGCAAGCACCAAGGGAAAAACGAGCGAAAGTACTTCAAGAAAATGAAGGAGCTCAGCGCCAAGCGAAAGGCCCTGAAAGCAGCCCAGCAAGCCACCGAGAGTGCCGAAGGAAGCGGCGAACTCCGAGAGGCCATTGCCTTGCAAGAATCGGCCCACAACGCCGTCAAAGAAGCGGCAGAGGCGGCCCAATCCGCTCACGACAACATGCTCCAGTGGAACGCCGAGGTTGACCGTCAACGAGAGAAGGCCGAAGCCGCTCACCGAAAGCTTCGCACCTCGAAGAAGGAAGCCGACAAGGAACACAGCCTCTACATCGTCTCGCTTCGATGCCTGCATTCCATTCAGGACATCTTGCGCGCCATGCGCGGTGCCAGTGCCGGCGAAGGCCAGCGTCCTGCAGCCAGCGATCAGACGCAGGATTTGATGGCCAAGTTGCTCGCAGGCGAAACGCTCTCAACCGAGGAACTGATGCAACTCCAGCGGTTTGACTGAACCAAACCCAGCGGATACATCAAAAACCCCCGTTGCAGGACAAGCCTTGGACGTGCCGTGCATGATTGACCAATCCGATATCGCCTCCATCGTTGAGGAATACGACCGATTGAAACTTCGCATCGGGATGACCGCCTCGCATTCCGCCCTTGACATCTGCGATGGTGCCATCGAGGAAGGCTTTCCCACCGTGGCCTACTGCAAAGAAGGACGCCACAAGACCTACGCGAACTACTTCAAAACCCAACGGAGTTCATCGGGCCGTGTCGTTCGTGGCATGGTGGACAAGGCCATCGTCCTGAAGGATTTCAACGACGTGTTGGCCCCCGACATGCAGGATGAGATGCGGAAGCGAAACGTGATCTACATCCCCAACCGTTCGTTCACCTCCTACTTGGCCATTGGCGACATTGAGGAAAACTTCCGAGTCCCCATGTTCGGTTCGAGGAACATGCTCCGAATGGAGGAGCGTACCGAGGACCAAGATTACTACTGGATTTTGGAGAAAGCAGGCCTTCCCTACCCCGAGAAGATCGACCGTCCAGAGGACATCGACTGCTTGGTGATCGTCAAACTCCATCACGCCCAGAAGAAACTCGAGCGTGGTTTCTTCACCTGTGCCTCGTACAAAGAATATCAGGAAAAGTCCGCTGCCTTGCTCGCCGAAGGTGTGATCGACCAAGCCTCGTTGGACGGTGCCCGAATTGAGCGCTACGTCATCGGCCCCGTGTTCAACCTGAACTTCTTCTACAGCCCGCTTGCGGAAGAAGGTGAGCGACTCGAACTCCTCGGCGTGGACTGGCGCTTCGAATCGTCCCTCGACGGTCATGTCCGCCTGCCAGCGCCTCAACAAATGACCATGCCGATTCACCAGCAAATTCCCGAAATGACCGTGGTCGGTCACAACACAGCCACCATCAGGGAATCCCTTCTCGAGAAGGCGTTTGAACTCGGTGAGAAATTCATCAAGGCCAGCAAGGAGCACTACGACCCCGGCATTATCGGTCCGTTCTGCCTCCAGACCTGCATTGACAAGGACATGAACTACTACATCTACGACGTTGCGCCTCGTCTCGGTGGCGGCACCAACGTCCACGTGAGCGTCGGCCACCCCTACGGCAACGCCACCTGGCGAAAACCCATGTCGAGTGGACGACGCATCGCCATGGAACTGCGCATGGCGGTTGAACAGGACCGTTTGCTCGAAGTGTTGACGTGATTCGCTCGCATCTTATTGTTCAACGTTGAAGAACGCCTCGTCGTTTATTTCGTGCCAAGGATTGATGCCAAGATCGCTCCAATCATCACCGTACGCCGTTGACTCAACAAAAGAGTAGGTGAGGTTGTTTTTCTCACCCAGGCCGGTGATGCTCCACCCCGAATGATTCTCAACAGCAACCAGAGGCCAAGCATGCCCGCCCCATTCGTCGTCTTCGTTGGCCTCGGATTCAGATTCCATAAGATCCTGAGCCAAACGCCAGAACTCACCGTTCTCGCCCATGCTTGAAGACGTCATCGTCCCTCCATTACGGTTCTTCCTGCACCAAGGCTCAGCCTTCGTATGGAACCCAAGCACCTGAAGCAGCATCGTAGTACGACAACTGACCGTTGGCATCCTTTGACCAGTGCACACCGTTTTCTTCCCACTGCTGTGGCTCAGCGTTCTCGAGAGACGGGAGCGTCTTGTCGCTTCCACCCATGTTGTGCTCCGTGGCAGCGTCCATCTGGTCCATGGCGTCAGCAAAGGGACTCGTGGCCACATCCTGCTTGCGGGTGTAGAAGTAACCTCCACCGCCCAGCAGGCCGACCAACAGCAGGGCAATCACTGCGTAGACCATGCCGTTGCCACCTTCCTCAACCTCGGCCTGGCTTCGGGTTGGGTCCTCGGGGTAAGCGTCCCAGCGGTCGGCAACACCGTCGTTGTCGGTGTCCACGGATTCGTTGGCGTCGAACTTGAATGCGTCTTCTGCGTCGTTCACACCATCCCCGTCCGAATCGAGTTGAACCAGCGCACAACCCACGGCGTCGATGAGTTCACCTTCGGGCGTGTTGGGGCAGTCGTCGACGTGATTCTTGATGCCGTCGTTGTCGTCGTCCTTCTGTTGCTCGGCGCAGCCGTCAACATCAACCGCAAGGGCTGCAGGCGTGTCAGGGCACAGGTCCTCATCGTTCGAGATGTCGTCGTTGTCCTCGTCCTTTTGGGAGTCCGAGCAACCTTGAGCATCGACTTGCTCACCGCTGGGTGTCACCGGGCAGATGTCCTCAGCGTCCGAAATCATGTCGCTATCAGCATCACGCTGGTTGGTTGCGCAGCCGAGCATGTCAACGTTCAGCCCGTTTTCAGTGCCCGGACAGTTGTCGACATCGTCGGTGATCTCGTCGCCGTCGCTGTCCTTTTGCGAATCGGAACATCCCTGGGCGTCCGCCACTTCGGAGAACGGCGTGTTATCACAGACATCGTAAGCGTCCATGACGCCGTCATCGTCCGTGTCACGCTCGGTGGCGGAACAGCCCACGCCGTTGACGGGCTCACCCATCGTTGTGGTTGGGCATTGGTCACGGTCATCGGTGATGGTATCGCCATCGGTATCAAGTTGGCTCGTAGCGCAGCCTGCGGCGTCCACCACGGCACCCAACGGGGTGTTGGGGCAAGCATCGAAGGCGTCCATCACGCCGTCGTTGTCAGCGTCTTCCTGGCTGCTGGAGCATCCAACGCTGTCGACGGTCTCGCCGGCGGGGGTGTTGGGGCATGCGTCGTTGGCATCGTTCACGCCGTCCATGTCAGCGTCGAGTTGGGACGTCGAACAACCGTTCTCGTCAACGGCTTCACCGGCCGGGGTGTTCAAACACAGATCGGGACTGTTGCCGTTGGCGTTGTCGCCGTAGCCGTCGCCGTCCGCATCACGCCACTGCGTGGCGTCGTTGGGGAAGTCGTCTGGATTGAGGCCAGCGGCGTTGTCGCCGTAGCCATCGCCGTCGCTGTCGGACCACTGGGTCGAATCGTTGGGGAAGGCGTCAGGGGTGGTGCCGGCTTGGTTATCACCGTAGCCGTCGCCGTCGCTGTCGGACCACTGTGAGGCATCGTCGGGGAACGCATCGGCGTTGTTGCCCTGTGGGTTGTCGCCGTAGCCATCACCGTCGCCGTCTTCCCACTGTGTTCCGTCGGAGGGGAAGGCGTCAGGAGTGGTGCCATTCGGGTTATCGCCATAGCCGTCGCCGTCGGCGTCGGACCACTGGCTGGCATCGTTGGGGAAGGCGTCGCCGTTGGTGCCGGTTGGATTGTCTCCAAAGCCGTCACCGTCGCTGTCCTTCCACTGCGTGCTGTCGGACGGCCAGGCGTCGGGGTTGTTGCCGCTGGCGTTGTCGCCGTAGCCATCACCGTCGCCATCGGACCACTGGGTTGGGTCGGTGGGGAAGGCATCAGGATAGGTGCCGTTGGCGTTGTCGCCGTACCCATCGCCGTCGGCATCGGACCACTGCGTGCTGTCGGTGGGGAAGGCGTCGGCCATGTTGCCGCTGGCGTTGTCGCCGTAGCCGTCGCCGTCCATGTCGGACCACTGCGTTGCGTCCGTAGGGAAGGCGTCCATGTCATCGTTGTAGCCGTCACCATCGGTGTCTTTCTGGGAGAGCGCACATCCGTTCTGATCAACCGTCGCCCCAGCCGCCGTGTTCGGGCACTGGTCGGCTTCGTTGGCGACGCCGTCGTTGTCGTCGTCCTGCACGAGCGTGAAGCAGTCACGGTCACCGATGAGCTGGACCGAGACGTTGGAAAACAGGTCAATGTTGACACAATAGGTGCCCGAAGCGTTGGGCGTTGGGTACGTGAAGGTAGGGATGCTCATGTTTTGCGCTGTGGCGGTGAACGAGGTCATGGACGAGGTGGCAAGGTTCGCTCCGCCAGCGTCGGTCACTCGGTACTGGTACTGGTAGCTATCACCGACGACCAAGTCCAGACCTTCTGCCTGAACGTTGTTGGTGCTGGCCGTGGAACTCGCCGAGTAGGTAGCGATCACCAAGCTGGGAAGTTGTGGAACGAAATCGTAGAAGTGGACGCCCGTCATGTTGTCGTTGTCGCTGAGGTTCACCGACGTGCCGTTGGGGGTAAGGTAGGCAAAGAACAGATGGTCGTTCATGGTGGTGGGTCCTGTCCAGTTGATCTGGTAGGACATGGACGACGTGGTAGGTGTGAGCGACCACATGTCGTCGTCAACCAGTGCGTGGGCAATGGCCGCATCGACGTCGTTGGAAGCGGTGAAGTTGCTCTGCCACTCATCATAGTCCACCACAATCCAGGCAAGGTCGTAAGCGGTTCCGATTGAAAGGTTGGTCAGTTCAATGTCGCCCGTCGTCGAAGAAGTGGCTTCAATTTCCACCATCTCGATGTAGAGTTCGTCCGTGTCCGTGTTGAGGACGGCGCCCGTAGCGTCGAACAGGGTGGCACTCACGAGGAACGACGATTCGTTGTGGGTGGCCATGGTGGTGATGTTGATGCTGTGGGTGGTGCCGGTGGCGTTGAAGCTCCCGTTGGTGGTCATGCCCCAGTGTTCGTCATCGTCGAGGTGGAGTTGCCCGTACGTGTGGTTGTAATTGTACGTCGTGCCGTTGCTCAAGCCCGAGAAGTCCAAGGTGGCGTGCGTGGTGTTGATGATGGAAACCTCCACGGATTCGAACGTTTGACCACCGCCGGGATTGTCCGTGGTGATTTCAATGTCGTAGACGTTGGTGGCGCCCGACCAGCCGTACACCTCGATGTGCGTGGTTTGATTGGCGGTCGCCGTGACTTGCATGGATTCCAGATTGCTGGTTCCTGTTGAACTGTCCAAGAACCCAGACCCACCAACCGTCCAGCGCGTGTCAATGTCGCCGTTGGTGTGGGTGAAGGTGATGTTGGCGTAGTACGTAACACCGGCGATCATGTCGATTTCAAAGAAGTCCTGGTCCGTGCCGGTGTGGATGGACAGCCCCGTGCATGAAAGAGGGAGAAGCGAGGCCTGGGTGGCCGTGGTCGTGGCGTCGTTCGGCTCGAGGATATCGGAGGTCAACGTACCCGCTCCGGAGCAGTTGGTCACCGAAGAGCCGCCGCCACCACCGGTGCCGTTTCCTCCACCACCGGTCCCGTTGCTCACGGTGAATTTTGTCAGCGTGAGGTTCCAGGTGCCGACGCCTTGGTATCGAAGGATGTCGATGTACACCATGCCACCGTGACCGGACGTAAGGCTGGAATTGGTGCTCAACGTCTCCGGATTGGAGGCCCATGAAGAGCCCATGAAGTTGAGTTGGCTGTCGTAGAACGTCAGATCAAAATCGTTGGTGTAGGTTGTCCCGTTGGCCACCGTCGTCGTGGTGGGGAAGGAAAGGGTGGCCGACAGCCCCTGGTTGCTGTTTAAAGCGACACGGAGGTAGTCGTTGTCGTCCCCGATGTCAAGTTCACCCGAGCCGGTGTACGTACCCGAGAAGATGTAGTTGGTGATGTTCACACTCGTGTTGTCGGGCAGGTCGCCACCCGAGTTCAGGTCGTTTTGGTTCGGTCCAACGGCCGAAACGGTGGGTGTGGCGCCCACAAGAAGAACGGAAACCACCATCATCAGGCTGACGAGGGTAGACATGGTCTTGGACGTGGCATCGTCGGTAACGTGCATGAAACTTCCACCAAACGGAAGTATATCACGCCTGCGCCGTCGGGGCGGGCATCAAATGGCCGTCGGAGCAACGTGGCCGTCGCTTTTGTCGTCGGGTTTTCTGACCCTCGACCAGACGCCGTTCATGAGTTCGTCATGGTGGTTGGAACAGTAGTGGAATCGGCGGTAGGCTTCACGGAACGAGTAGGCTTTCTTTCCCGTGGCGACGAGATAACCTTCGGGAGAAAGGCGAGAGACAATGGTGCCTTCTTCGCCGCATCCTGGGAAGTCGCACACCGGTTTGCCGTCCATGATGTCAACTCCGTATGATGCTACATTAACCCTTTCTCAAACGGTACGAACCTCAGTCCTCGTCTTCGGTTGCGACTGGTTCAATCACCACGAGGGGGACGTTGGCCTCGATGGCTTCCCCTTCGCTGCACTGCACCGAAACGACCGTCCCCGAAACAGGGGCTTGAATCTCGTTTTGCATCTTCATGGCTTCAAGGATCAAGATGACCTGGCCCTCGCTGACCTCTTGACCTTCCTCAACCTCAACCGTCACCACCTTACCGGGAATGTTGGCAGAAACCGTTCCGGATTTCTTCTTCTTTCGACCGCCGGAGCGGCGAGGCTTGGCGGCCACCGCTGCCTCTGGCATTTCAATATCAAAGGTTTGACCGCCAACGGTCGCTTTCCACTGGGTGCCTTCGCCTTCCAGTTCAACCTCGTATTCGGTTCCGTTCACGATGACTTTTCGGGTATCTGTCATGGGTTTACCTCCAGGGCGAGCGTCCTGCTCGTGCGTTCATCAGCGACGTCTTTCCGGTCATTTGCCGACGGTGGTCTTGGGACCATGCCGCACCGGGTTGGCGGGCCACTTGTGCGGGGTCGTCGCCGTCCGCTTGTGTCTCTGCGATGACGGCAGCGATGGCCGCCATCATCAGTTCGGTGATGTCCTCACTCATGCATGCACCTCAAAGTGGAATGTTGCCGTGCTTCCGTGCGGGACGAAGCTCTTCTTTGTCCATCAACATCTCAAGCGCTCGGCTCAATCGCTGACGTGTTTGATTGGGTTCAATGACATCGTCAAGGTAGCCGAGGGCTGCGGCCTTGTACGGGTTGGCGAAGGTTTCCTTGAAGTCCTCCGTCAATCGCTCTCGTTCCTGTTCTGGGTTTCGAGCGTGGGCAATGCGTCGCCGATGGATGATCTCCACCGCACCGTCAGCACCCATCACCGCCAGTTCGGCAGAGGGCCAGGCCACGTTGTAGTCGCCTCGAATGTGCTTGCTCGACATGACATCGTACGCACCGCCGTAGGCCTTGCGCAGGATGACCGTCAGTTTGGGAACGGTGGCTTCGGCAAAAGCGTAGAGGAGTTTCGCACCGTGTCGAATGATGCCACCCCATTCTTGGTTCGTTCCGGGCAGGAAACCGGGAACGTCCTCAAAGGTCAGGATGGGGATGTTGAACGCGTCGCAGAATCGAACGAAGCGGGCGGCTTTGTCGCTGGCATCGATGTCGAGGCAGCCAGCGAGGACCTTGGGTTGGTTGGCGACAACGCCGACGGTATGACCACCGAGGTGGCCAAACCCGACCACGATGTTCTGAGCCCAGTCGGCTTGAACTTCCATGAAACCACCATCGTCCAGCACTTCAGCGATGACATCCAGCACGTCGTAGGGTTTGGCCGGGTCGTCGGGGATGATGTTGTCGAGGGCGTCGCACGAACGGTCCTTGCTGTCCGAGGTCTTCTTCATCGGCGGGCGCTCAAGGTTGTTGGGCGGCAACAAATCACACAGGTCTCGAGCCATCTGGATGGCGTGTTCGTCATCGCTCGCGGTAAAGTGGGACACGCCCGACTTCGAGCCGTGGGTGGCTGCACCGCCGAGGTCTTCGAAACTGACCACTTCGTTGGTGACCGTCTTGATGACCTCGGGACCGGTGATGAACATGTGGGCCGTTTGGTCGACCATGATGACGAAATCCGTGATGGCCGGCGAGTACACGGCACCGCCTGCACACGGCCCCATGATGACCGAAATTTGAGGGACGACGCCGGAAGCTCGGACGTTGCGGAAGAAAATCTCAGCGTAGGAACCGAGGGACGCCACGCCTTCTTGGATTCGAGCGCCGCCAGAATCGTTCATGCCGATGACGGGACGACCGGTCTTGAGGGCCATATCGAGGACCTTGCAAATCTTGAGCCCGTGCATCTCACCCAGGGAGCCGCCGTAGACGGTGAAATCTTGAGCGAAGGCGAACACTTCTCGCCCGTTGATGGTGCCATGACCGGTGACCACGCCGTCGCCGGGAATGACGTTCTTGTCCATGTCAAAATCCCGACAGCGGTGTTCAACCAGCGCATCGATCTCTTGGAAACTGCCATCATCCAGGAGCAATTCCAATCGCTCACGGGCCGTCATCTTGCCTCGGTTGTGTTGCGCCTCAACGCGGGCTTGGCCGCCGCCGGCCTCGCTTCGAGCCTTGCGATTTCGTAGGTCCTTGAGTCGCTCTTCGGTGCCTGACATCAACTTCCCCAAGCCTTGGTCATCCGGTGATAGGGATTCCCAAGCCGCCCTTATTGTAGGATGAAGCATGGTCGAATACCTTATCGCTGATTGAATCGTCAAGAGCGTGTATTTGCCAAGCTGCCGTTGGAAAGTGCTCCTCAATCCATTCAATGGCCCGCTCCTTTTCCTTTCGAGCACCTTGATCAGGTTGATGGCGCATCATGATGCCAAACTCCCTGAAGGCCTCGAGTGGGGTTGATTTACCATCGACCCAAACATTCCAAGTCGCTGCTGTGTGGAGTGTTCCATCCAAAGCAAGGTTGAGTAAGTTGAAGAGCAAAGGCCGGTGGAGGCGAGAAGGATGTGGGTGGTCGGGTCGAGCCCATTCCTTAATCCCCGCGCAGACATGTCCATTGGTGGCGAGACGCCCAATAACAGCACCAGATCTCGCCACGATGACTCAACTAACCTTCTGTTCATTTACTCACTTCCCGTTGTTTCGAAGCATCTTGATGTTTGTCCTGTACCGATACAGCAAGAACAGCGACAGAGCACTCGTGCCGCATGCACCAATTCGTAGTTCTCGTTTGTCGTTCCAATCAACCAAAGCGGGGGCACTTCGACATCGATGAGCGATGTTGCAAAAATCTGCATCATCAGCAGCAAAAGAATAAAACTGATTCCTATCAAGCCCATGAGTGCACCAGCGTATCTGTGGATACGGTCGCCAATTGTGGGTTGAATTGACAACCTCGCTGAAATGAAAAATCGGCGCTCATCGGCAACTCTCCATAGAGGCGATGGCCACCCGAACAACCGAGGTGGCGGGGATGTTGAATGGAGTTTCTGAAGAAGAGAGGAAGGAAGATCGGCGAGGTCGAGGTCAAGCACCTCTCATTAATTCCCGCGCTTTTTGCCATCAAAGAATTGAGTGATTGTTTGGTTAAACCACCAACTTTTCGAGGTCATGAGCGGTGCGACTTGGTAAGCCAGTGCCTCGGAAGGAAGGCTACCAGTTTTTCGAAAGTAGACTTCAATGGCCCGCAATAACAACCAAATGCATGGTCAATTTTAGCGGTCCGTCGACTGTTCAGGAATTCCGACAGACTCTGGTGTTGACAAGCGTATTCAAAGTCACGGATTCTGTTTCCAAGTGCACCAGCACTGCCTGCCGCGTGGATGTTCGCTACCCTTTGTGCTGATCTCAATGTTTGTCCAGTTGAGTGGGAACAGAACTCCGAACTGCCTATGAAGGGGGAGAACGTCATTCTCAGAGGAACCTTTTCGCGTGGGAACACGCATGTCTAGAAACACGTCGATCCATGCATCTTGGGATTGCAACTCCGTTGATGTCCGTTGGAGAAACTGAATGAAATACTGACGAATCGTAGATGGAAGCACCGATGGATCATTCAGACTCTTGGCGTGATGCAGCAAAAGATTTGGATGAGCCTTCCAAGGTTCACCAAAAATTCGTCAAGAATATCGTTCTTTTTAGCCTTGTAAAGGCGATCTAAACGAACAATGCTGAGGAAATGTTTCCACGATTCGAATCTGAGGACACCCAAGTAGGTAGAGAGATGTGCAATCATTGAGGAAAATCCAACCGCAGTGGAGGAGAAATGGTGGCAGAAGAGTTCCACTGCAATTGTTTGTTGGCTGGAATGAAAGTGGGAAATTTCATTTTCATCGAGAGGAGGGAGCACCTCAAGAAATTCACTCATACCGGTCGAGGAGACTCTCCTGCACCATCTGAACAACCATTTTCCTCCACAAGTTTCGGCGTTCACTCACCAGGTCGTTTTTCGCAAACTTTTAGACGTATGGAGAAGAGATCTCTCTCAGAGATTGATATGCCCTTTCGATGCATCTCGGAGGCTAAAACCTCCATCCATTCCTCACCGCTAAAACCAGTCGAATCGGCAACGACAGCCGCCCGAGTCAACTCACTTAACCCGTCGGCACTCACCGGCGTGGCGTATTCACTGTCCCCGAGTACGCTCAGATTTGGAGGTAACCCGCTTGGTTTGTGCACCCATCGTGATTCAATGTGTTCAGGAAGCGATTCCGATTCCTTTGATGCACAAGGATGACCTCCGTCGTTCTCCGTTCGTCAGGAGGAAGCATTGACCACGTTCGCGACGTGGTCATGGCCACCGCCCTCAAAGGCGGATACACCCCTCTGAGTTCTTCGGAGAGGCGTCCCTTTGAGGAGATTGGCCACGTTCCGCTGGACAAATCAAATGTCATTTCGCCCCCTTTTGCTGAAGAATTCAAAAGCTTCTCCTGACCAATTCACACAACCCCTCTGCCCATCGAATCGGACCTCCCATCTGATTCATACAAAATTGAAGCAGTTCTCACAGCCGGCCGTCCATCGGAGGTGATCTTGGTTGAGGCTAAGATGGCAATGCACGAGACAGAGAGGGGAACAACCTTCCATCGGTTGTCGATTTCTTCCTCGCTCAAAATTCGCACTTCATCATTCTCCTTGAGAATGGCTTGTTCCCATGCTTCATGATTGACATCTGACCTGAAGTGATAGCCGAGGAGGAGGGCTGTGGTCAAAGATAGCAAGTTGAAACTTCGGCAGGATTATTCCTCCCGCTCGTGGTTGCGTCCGGTATCTTTCATCAACGATCGAATGACGGGCTCAATCACATTGATTGGAACCATGGGGAACGACGGATAAACTCACGATCACCTCTCGGTTGCCTCAGGATCCTTCAGGATGAGACCTCCGAAAGTACAGGCAAAGTGAACATCAATTGGAACCGAAATCATGTTGAGCGTTGGCAAACCAATGACCTCTTCCAGGGTTGCCCGTGCCAAGTCGTCATCAAGCACTTCGTCCCAAGACCGGAGACCGCCGTTTGGCATGTTCCGCGTCGCTGCTTCACCACGCAGGAGAAGTTGGTCGCTTTTTGTTGAGTAAGATTGTTATTTTCTTGAGAGAAGAACCACGGAGTTTGGAAAGGCGATTGGCCAACAAGAGATAGGCACCCACGGGGTTTTTACCGTCTTCCTCAGTTGAGGTGAATTCTGATGCATCAACCATGAAGATGACATGCTTGAAGCGTGCTGTCATCTCCACCACGTACCGTATTGCATGACGGTGCTTGCCGAACTCGGGGTGTTTGTCGATGCTGTAAAGCAGCGAGTTGATGTCGGTCGATTTGATGTCCTGCCCGCTCATGTGATTGACAGCCAGACGGACCTCTTCTCCCGGCACATCCATGCTCAAGATCCTGTTTCGCACGATGCTCGAAAATGTTCGAGTTTTTCCCGCAAGCCAAACCATGTGGGGTATGTTTCCTCCATTTCAGCGTTGAACATGATGAAAATTTCCAACAAATCGCTGACCTTTGCAGTTGCATCTGGAAGTTGCCTTTTCGAACGCTCTTTGAAAAAGAGCGGTTTTGTGTAGTGGTTAAGGAAATCTTTCGTCTGCTTTTTGGCTCAGCAACGAACGGGAAGCCGTGCTTTGGATCGGGGAGTTTGTTGGCCGCAAATTCATTTTTCATCGAGACCATTGCGCTTCGGTGAGAAAGGTATTCTTTGAGCACCTCTTTTGGCCCCATACCCTCGATCAGGCTTTGCTGTCGTGCTGTCAGCGGCCTCCAGTAAAATGTCTTTCAAGTCGACCGTATTGAAGGGTATGGCTCGATCATCGTGAAGGTATTTTGCAGATCCATACCAGAGATTTTCGTGATCGAACGGTCAAGGAGCGTCCACAAGGCAGAAAAGCTGGTTTTTGCCAGCATCGTTGAATCCCAAAACTGCCACGGTGGTTGATAGGTCATCTGTTCTTGATCCGGTCGTGGAACCGGAACTCGCAAGAATCCTGTCAACCAGCACCTCACTCGTGTTCACCTGTCGGAACCGCATTTCCATTTGACCCAAGATCACCACCAGCACAGTGGCGTGGAGAAATGCTGAGGCAGGGAGCATGTAGCCAGGAGTTGAAGTGATGAAAAACGAGAGGCCCACGATACCAAACCCACTGAAGGCTAAAAGCCAGTTTGAAACAAGTTCCCGCTGCAGGTTGGGAGCGATGATGGTCGCTCCGCCCAAACCGGTCACCAAGACGAGGAAAATCGAGGAATTGTATTCCCAAGCCGAGTGCATGGCGACCATTGACAAAAGGAATGAAAACAAGGCCATTTGCGTGGTCACCTGCTTTACATCGAAAGGCCGATAGTGGCTGAGGACCACCACGCTCCATAGCCCGAGCAATGCAGAAATGAGGACCGTGAAGTGCGGCTGATCGACGTTGGCGAACACAAGTGTAAGCAACAGCAAAGCAAGGGCAAGCCAAGCGAGGTTGTTCGCCATTCTACGAGTCCATTTCATGGACTCAGGTGTTCCAGAGAAGACGGCAACACCACCGCACAATAACATGAAGTTAACAGGGAGGAGCCACGGTGATGAGAGGACAAAGATGCTAAGTTCTGAGCCACCAGAAACATCCAGTTCAAACAATTTTGCGAACAACACGATGAACCAGCCCACTGCGCTAATCAGGCCCAAGACAAGGTCTGCTTCGTGCTGTGGCATCAGCGCAGGAACGATGCAAGCAAAGCCCAGGCCAAGCGCAATCGCCAACGATGAAGGCGTCCCTCCTGCGATGAGGGTACCCGAGGTGGAGAGCGCAATCAGAATGTAGAGCACAATTGGTACCGAAGACGGCATGGGAATTCGCTCATCGGAAAGCGCATTCCTCACGGTCGTCGACGGGATGGGAATGGGTTTGGTTGTGAGCACCATACTCTCGTCGGAAGATTTCTTGGATGCTTTCTTTTTGGATGTGGATTTGGTTGCGCCTGCTTCACCTCGCTTGGTGCTGGGGCGACGGGTGTCAACCACTGGTTCAGATACGGGAGGGGTGCTTTGGATTCACCTTTGTTTAACAAACTCTCAAGATGGTCAAGGAATTCTACGCCCGTTAGTTCAGTGTTGACCTCCGAAACCGAAATCGTCGTCGAATCCACAACCACTCGAATGAGATAGTCTCGATGGCCCTCGTAGTCTTTCCTTGTGTGTTTCAGTTTGTTCATTTGATTGTAGAAGCGCGTTGTGAGCAAACTCATCAAGCAACGCCCTGTAAATCGTCTGCCATGGAATCACCTCACAATTCACCCTCTGCGAGTTCTGCACCGAGATCTTCTTCGATCTCTGTCCAGGCATCGCTTGATGATTCAAATCCAAATTTACCACGGCCCAAGAAAAAGCCGCCGAGACCCGCTGCGAGGCCCACGAAAAGGGCCAATCCGAGAACCGCGCCAGCAGAAGTCTTGGGTATTCGGGCCATCAAGAAATTCTCGTCTCCGTCCTCAATCCCATCACCGTCCGAATCAAGGTACTTGGTCGGGTCGGTCGGCCAGCCGTCCTGCCCGTTGGGCACACCGTCGTTGTCGGTGTCGTTCGGGTATGGGTCGGGATTGGCGCCGTCGGGATTGTCGCCAAGACCGTCCTTGTCCACGTCCATCCACTGCGTCGGGTCGAGCGGGAAGGCATCCGGCATGGTGCCGTTGGGGTTATCCCCACCCATCGCCATCCGTATCGCAGCATTGTGTTGGGTCGTTGGGATACTTGTCGCCGTCGCTCCCGTTCGGGTTGTCGCCCCAACCGTCGCCGTCGCTGTCGGTGGATTGGTCGGGATTGAGAGGGTAAAGGTCCTCAGGGTTGGGCACGCCGTCGTTGTCCGTGTCGTTGGGGTACGGGTCGGGGTTGTTGCCGTCTGCATGGTCGCCCAAGCCATCGCCGTCGAGGTCCTTGGACTGGGTTGGATCATTTGGAAACGCATCGTTTTGATTGATGACGCCGTCGTTGTCCGTGTCGTCAAGGTAGGGGTCGGGGTTGTTGCCGTTGGGGTTATCGCCCAGCCCGTCGTTGTCGTTGTCCACCCACTGGGTGGGGTCGTCAACAAAGGCATCGTCGGGATCGTTCACGCCATCGCCGTCGGTATCGAGCGAGCGACTGGGGTCGTTGGGCCACAAATCAGCCTGGTCGAAACACCGTCGCCGTCCGAATCCAAACATCCCTTGCGGTCGTAGCTTGCTGTTGCCGGCCACGGTCGGGCAGTCGTCCTGCTCGTCGGGGTAAGCGTCGTTATCGCCGTCGTAGGGGTAAGGGTCGGGGTTGGTGCCGTTGGGGTCGTCGCCCAGTCCGTCACCGTCCTCGTCCAGCACTGCGTGGCGTCCTCGGGGAAGAGGTCAGCGTTGGAACCGCTTGGGTTGTCGCCGTGCCCGTCGCCGTCGGCGTCCGCCCACTGGGTCGGGTCGTCGGGGAAGGCGTCGTGGCCCTCGGCGGAAGCGTTGTCGCCGTAGCCATCACCGTCTCGGTCGCAGCACTGGGATGGGTCGCTTGGGAATCGATCCGGGAAGGAGCCTCTTGATTGTCGCCGTAGCCGTCGCCGTCAGCGTCCGCCCACTGGGACGGGTCAAGGGGGAAAGGCATCGTCTTGGTCGGCCACGTTGTCGCCGTCGCCGTCAGGGCAGCCGGGTCCAGCGGTGGTGGCGTTGCCAAAGATGAGCGGGCAGGCATCGAGCACCAAGCCGGCACGGTTGTTGCCGGTGTCTTGATGCCCCAATCGTCGGGGAACCCGTCGAAGTCGCTGTCGTCGTGAGCAGCGGCGATGGTCGGGAAGTAATCGACCAAGGCGGCGTTTTGGATGAAGCGGCCCGGCCATGATGAGGGACGAAGCGTGGTCCACTCGGTCGCGCGCCCCAGTTGTCGCCGTAGCCGTCGCCGTCACTGTCGGCCCACTGAGTCGGCTCGTTGGGGAAGGCGTCTTGGTAGTCGGGGACGCCGTCGTTGTCGGTGTCGCCTGGGGTTGGGTCCGGGGTTGTTGCCGTTCGGGTTGTCCCCAAGCCCGTCGTTGTCGGCGTCGGCCCATTGGGTTCGGGTCGGTGGGAAGGCATCGGCGTTGTTGCCGTTCGGGTTGTCCCCGTAGCCGTCGCCGTCTTGGTCCGACCACTGGGTGCTGTCGTTGGGGAACGCGTCCCCAACTTGGTTCTCCCTCAGACCCGTCGTCTGGTTGGTGGTGCTGTAATTATCGGGCACACGGTCGTCGGCGTCCACCCACTGGGTGGTGTCGTAGGGGTACTCGTCGTAGGCGTTCCCGGTCATGTTGTCGCCGTAGCCATCACCGTCGAGGTCGGACCATTGGGTGCCGTCCAGGGGGAAGGCATCGCCCGTTTGGTTGCGAAGGCCCGTGGTAGCGTTGATGGTGTAGGCGTAGTTGTCGCCGTAGCCATCGCCGTCGCTGTCAGCCCACTGCGTCGGGTCGTTGGGGTAGACGTCGGGAAGGTTGCCGTTCGGATTGTCGCCGTAGCCATCGCCGTCTGAATCCGACCACTGCGTCGCATCGTACGGGAAGGCGTCGTTGGTGCCGTTGGCGTTATCGCCATAACGCCCGTCGCCGTCTGAATCCTTCCATTGCGAGGGTTCGTTGGGGAAGGCGTCCGCAGGATGCCCGGAGTAGTTGTCGCCCCATCCGTCGCCGTCGCTGTCGGTGGTTTGGGTGGGGTTCCACGGGAAGGCGTCGTTGTCGTTGGTGACCCCGTCGTTGTCGCTGTCGTTGAGGGACGGGTCGGGATTGTTGCCCGACTGGTTGTCGCCGTAGCCGTCGCCGTCCGCGTCGGTGTCTTGCGTGGCATCGGTTGGGAACGGGTCAACGGAATTGTTGGTGCCGTCGTTGTCCGTGTCGTTGGGGTATGGGTCAGCCGCCGTGCCCGACGTGTTGTCGCCGAGTCCATCACCGTCGAGGTCCTCGTGCTGCGTGGGGTTCCACGGGAACTGGTCAACCGAGTTGTCGTAGCCGTCGTTGTCGCTGTCGTTGAGGTACGGGTCAGGGTTGTTGCCCGACTGGTTGTCGCCCAGTCCATCGCCGTCGTTGTCCACGTGTTGGGTCGCATCGTTGGGGAAGTCATCGGCGTTGTTGCCGTTGGCGTTGTCGCCGTAGCCGTCGCCATCAGCGTCCGCCCACTGCGTGGCGTCGTTGGTGAAGGCGTCAGCGTTGTTGCCGCTGGCGTTGTCGCCGTAGCCGTCGCCGTCGGCGTCCGACCACTGCGTGGCATCGTTGGTGAAGGCGTCGGCGTTGTTACCGTTGGGGTTGTCACCGTAACCGTCACCGTCCGCGCCCTGCCACTGGGTCGGATCGTTGGGTAAACGGTCGGGGTTGTTGCCCGACTGGTTGTCGCCGTAGCCGTCCCCGTCGGTGTCGTTCCATTGGGTGGCATCGTTGGGTAACCGGTCGGGATTGTTCCTGTTTTGATTGTCGCCGTAGCCGTCACCGTCGGTGTCGTTCCACTGGGTGCTGTCGTTGGGGAAATGGTCAGGGTTGTTCCCGCTGATGTTGTCGCCGTAGCCGTCGCTGTCGTTGTCCCAGTCCTGGGTGATGTCGCCGGGGAAGGCGTCGGGGGTGGGGTCGTACACGATGATGTTCATCGGTCCAGTCATGTTAAACGTCGTTGAGTTGGAGTAATTGGTCATCGTAACTTCCAATGGATGGGGAGTGTAGGAATAATTGCACTGCGTTTGTCTTGCTGTATTGTGTGCCCTCAAAACTCACCAGCGAGCCGTTTGGTCCGGTGCTTTTGCTTCCGAGCAACCAAATTGAGTTCTCGTAGGCGTTGACCGTTGCGTTGGGCGTGAACACCCCGTCCGGGTCAACCACGCGGACATCGATGGTCCATTTTCGCAAGAATTCGGCTTGAGCCCCATGCCCGCATCCCCGTGATGAGGAACAGGAACGTTTGAACCAACGGATGATTTCAGAAATGTCGGTTCCCATCGATCATGGTTAAAACAGTTGCTGCATACCAATGTTGCCCATCCCAATAATTGTTGGAACATTGAGGTGAAACACAGGTTTGGTTCATGGTCGGAGTTGAATTCACATACAGTACGCTGTATTTCCCTTCCAAGCCACAAGATAAGAAAAAGCAGTTGAGGTGACATTGTTCTGATACGCACTGGTTGTTGGAGGCATTGAATTTGAGCGAAGAACCGTTTCCATGTTTGTGACCGTGGAATATTTAATTCGAAAAGACAACTCCGATTTGATGGTTGTGGCATGACGATAGTTAGTAACTTGAGGATGAATTATAGTGAAAAATGCACCTTGTTATCTTTAATGGTGTTTTCGATGGATCACGACATTTTCAAGGGAAAGAGTTCTGAGGACAAAGGCCAAAAGGAGAAGTGCATTCAATGGTTTGATGGATTGTCCAGACCTAATTGTCTGCCTGTGGTTGTTATCGTGTAAATTGAGATAGTGAATTTGGTCTCATTTCCATCACAATAATTGAATAATTATTGAGCGAGTTTTGAAGCGTGTGAATAATCCGAAAATGGAGTACTGGATTATGGTGTAGTGGAGTAATCAAATTGTATCGTTGACGGTCAGATTTTCAGCAATGAGGTTATAGAATGAAAACAAAACATTCGACATCAGCACCTTTGGTTTGAGGAATACGTCATTTGTATAGATTGCGCTGAATTTGCGATGGTCATGTTGCTGGTCGTAATGGACGAAGATGACTGGATGATTGCAGTTCCATGTTATCTATTCCGTGAACATACAATGGATTCATAATGGTGTTCGTTTGGATGAAGGAATTGATAAATATCTCAATTCAACTTGACTGCTGGCATAGGATACATGCATGTTTCGAACACCATGGTTGGCAGAGGACATTCGTGAACGAATGAGGCCTCCACGGAGAGGAGCGTTGAAAAGTCAAACAGGGCAGGGTACAAGTCGTCTGGGGCCACCTGTTTGAGAACCGAAGTGGGTTGTATCTCGAGTTACGATGTGCTTTGTGGTGAGTCTGGTCAACCAGCAATGCCGTTGGTGAACTCAGTGGACAATTGCCAGTGGATGCTCTATGGTGTGGTATCGATGATTGCTGCCTTGGTCGTTCATGAAAACTTCAACGGTGAAATTGTTGAACGCCATGGGCAGGGCTTTGGCGGTGGTGGTCCAGTGAGCCAATGCCACCTTGAATTGCAGTTGAACCACCGGCCCTCGGGTGATGTTGACAAAATCCACGGTCAACCGTCCAGTTGAGCGAAGGCGTCCCGTTTGCTTGCTGTGTTGGGAGACGTGGGTGGGATGACTCGAGGATGCTGTCCTTCAAAGTGGACATTCTCAAGGTGACCAATCGGTGATTGAGGAACAAAACAGGTTTCCTGACTTCGACATCCATTTGATGTCCAACGATGCGATGGTTGAACCGTCCATGTCAAAACAGAACACTCGTGTAAGAAGAGAGGACACCACCGTTCTGAATGACGAGGCGACCACCGTTGTACACCACAAGGTCTCGCAGTCCGTCCGACGAGCCCCATAGGAACAAACTTCCACCGTTGATGATGAGCGTCCCGTACACTTTCACGTGTCCTTGAACCAAAGCCTGGTCGCTGGCGTTCAAGTAGGCTGTTTCGCTGCTGGAGATGGTCCAATCGCCCGGTCCGGTCGGGGGGGTGGTAGAGGCGCCCGCCTGCATGGGCAAGGCCACCTGCACGAGCATGACGGCCACCAGCAGCAAGGCGTTTCGGCGCATGAGGTTCACTCCGTATCGTCGTCGTCCATGGCGTCAAACGCGCCCTTGAGCATCTTGTTGTTGTGCTTGGCCGCCTTATCTTCCTGTTCTTGCATGAATTCTGCCTGCCGTCGGGCTCGTTCCATTTGGCGCATTTCCCGCTTGAATTTGAGTTCCTCTTCCTTGTCCTCAAACTCCATGGTACGGTCCAAGCCATCCATTCGGTTTTCATGGTCAAGTTTGGCTTCAAGGGCTTCCTGCTGCTTGTCCAACTCGGTTCGCCGGCGCATGTTTTCAGCTTCAAATTCTGCTCGCTTGGTGATGACGGCCCACTGCTCTCGCTCGCGCTCAGCCTTGACACGCAAGGCTGCGAGTTCTTTGGCAGCCTCGGCTTTGGCCTCGTATTCGGTCGTAGCGAGAAGAAGTTGATGCTGGCGTTCCAAGACGTTGACCTCTTGAGCAAGCATTCGCTCCATTTCAAGGCGGTCCCGTTCCGCAACAATTTTTCCTTCCTCGGCCATTGTTTCCAATTCTTGGCGCATCAACGTGATGCGGTCGTGGTCGCTTGGCGTCCACGAGATCCACACGCGGTCAACCACGGCACCGATGTCGGCCAACGCCGTTTGGGCGGTGTTGCGCAAGCCTGCCTCGAGCAGGGTTCCGGTTGCGCTGTCCGTGCGAGCCATTTCCTGGGTGGTGGAGGACAAGTGCCCCGTTGAGAACTTCTGGTTCAATTCAATGCCGATCAGTTCAGCAAGATGGCCCAAGGTGATAGCCTTCTGGCCCTTGGAAGGGAGAAGGATAAGCCGCCCAAGGTTGTCTGGGCTAAAATGCATCTTGATACCGGCCATGCCCACCGCTTGCGAACCGTCCTTCCATGAGCCTTTTAGGAGGCACGAGGAGTTCATGCGGACCCGTGTGAGCAAACATGAACGAGCGGAAGGGTTCTCGCCGAGAGAGAAGCCGAGAAAGTGTTCCGAGGGAGGGATTCAGCGTCAGCCGAGTTGCCGTACCAACGTCACGATGCTCCCGTTTTCAATGATGGCGCAGGCTTCGTTCGGGCGAAGGTGCACATCAACATCTTTCGGCAATTCTTCTCCAGTGTAGAACTGGGCTACAACGGCAGGGTTGGTTCTCCATCGGTATCGTTCATCGGTCATCTTTTCACCTTCATTTACAATTTTGCGAGGTAGGATACGCGGTCGGCGAATCGATTTTGCACACCGACCAATTTCTGTTCGAATTCCATGAGTGAGGCCTTTTCCACACCTTCCTCAGTGCTGCTTTCGTCAACCAATGCGTTGACCATGTGGGTGGCTTCGACCAGACGCTTCAAAACCTCAAGATCGTGGTCCATCATGGCCTTGATTTGCCCTTTTTTGAGTGGTGGGGCGGCGGAGGTGGCATCGGTGGTCCCCGTTGGGCCGAAGGAGGTATCCTGGCGAAAGGACTCAGCGGTGAGTCGCCGGTTCAGCACCTCAATTCCAGAAGCGTTTTTTGACGCAAGAAAACGATTCTCGAGCGTGTTGATGTGATTTTGGATCATCTCAAGACGTCGTCCAATTTCTTCTCGCAAACCCTTGTCTGTTTCACGAATTTTCGAACTCCGATAGGCTTGATATTGCCCGAAAATCTTCATGATGGACGTCAGCGTGAGGCTCGCTGCGGACACCGTGGGGTCGCCAACCATGGTTGTCGTGTTTCCTTATGCACTATAAATACTTCAAAAAAAGCATCCCAAGGGTTGGTTCTGAGCCCTGTTCAAAACGCGGTGTATACCTTCATGAACACCCAAGATGACGTCGCAGCATGGACATCCACCCGACGGTATGGTCGTCACAGGCACTACGTCTACGCCTATGTCGATCCTCGAAACGAAGCGATTCGGTACATCGGAAAGGTACAGGCGCCCGTGCTGTCGCTCATCTTGAAGATCGACATCGTTCACCAAAGACCGAGTGGATTCAAGAACTGAAGGACATGAACATCCAGCCCCGCATCGACATCTTGGCGAGGAATCTTTCGGAGCGACAAGCACTGCGACTTGAACGCACGCTCATTGACGCTATCGGTATCGGCGAACATCGATTGACCAACAAAGTGCGTGGCCATGGAGTGAAGACCGGGGCGAACCCATCGAAGAAATCGCCGTCAAAATGAATCCCGAACCTCTGGTGGCGCATCACCGCCTTTTGGTGGTGAAACTCAACAAGCATTTCCGACCGGGCCTTGACCCAATGCAAGTTGTATGATTTGGCGAGGGGCGTGTGGACGCTTGGTCCGGCAAGAAATGACGTCGAGTACGTGTTGGCTCTGGCCCACGGATTGGTACGTGGCGTGTACAGCGTGGACCAGTGGTACCCTGCCGGGACCACGCCGTATCTTCACCTCCCCGAGACGATGTAGATGACCAGGAATTCGCTCACCGATGGGAATTTGTTGGTGGACCGGCTCCTCCGGAAATCACTGATTTGTACCTCCACAAGGACGCGAGTCGCTGGTTTAAGCGCGGGAACGCAAACCCCATCGGGTATTTGTTCCCTGAGTGATCAAAACGCCCTAGGGATGGTCGTGGTTCACCGGCCTCATGACTGGGAGAAGTGCTTCTTTCGAGCCGCTTCTTGCTTCTTGGGAGATATCATTGAAACGCCCCCTCGCCCGCCTTAACAACCCCCATGAACGGTTGAGATGTTAGGAAGTCCTCAAACGTATCTTCATCGTAATGTTCCTCCCGGAGCGACAAGACCGTTGTAGTCCTCCAAGAGGTAATCTGTACGAATTGCTCTCTCGGACCTCTCCAGCAAAATTTCTTCGAAGAAGACAAGTGAACGGGGGCTCTCAATCCAACCAATCGGTGCATGGTTTCTTTGTGCATTTCGGACCCAAGCCACCATCGCTGCCATCATTCCGCCACCCCAGTTGATGTGATCGTTCAACACGACCATCTGGACATACAGGTCGTGCTCATGAGGCTCCAATCCTAGAGAAGACGCTGCATCGCGGAGTTCCTCCCCTGATTCCCAACCATATTTCTGAACCGCTTTGAGTTCAACCAAGGTGGTGCAGTCAAGTTCCTTTGCTGACTTGACTTGCTTTGCCGTTGTGAAACCTCCTGCCTTGGCGAATTCGATATCTTCCGATTTGATATTTCCATTCAACGCCAAGTTTACGTCCGCTGAATCATACTTTTCGTTCTCCACCATGAAATCTATGACCTTGCTGTCGTAAGGGCTGCATGCAGCCAAAATGGCTTTTCTTGCTTCATTTGCATCCACCAGAAGCACGCTCGGAGGTGGAGCTGGTGTTTCAGAGATGGCAAGCCAGGTTTCAATCCAAAGGTTTGTGCCATGTCTTCCGTTTCGAAGATTATTAATCTTTGAATCATTGTTGAGCCATAGTGATATACATTCATTCACAAAATCAGAGTACGGCGAATCTTTAGAGTCCTCAGAGAGCAGTTCCGCAACATGCTCTTTGATTTCCCCTGTTGTTGTTAATGGGTGATAGATTTTCACTCAAATCGCCCATGTGGTAGGTGTACATGTGGAAGTTTTGGAAGATTTGCCATGTTGCCTCGATGTGATTGAAATCTAGCAATATCTTTCATGCGACTAACAGTCTGGGAAGTTAATGGAGACAGGTCTTGGCGAAGCAAAAGCATAGGGAGGCATGTAGACATGAAGGTTTGCCGTAATGTACCAAAGTTCAGTCCGATACGGTCCAGAACCTCCGAGAATCGGAAACCGTACCACTGCCCCGATCGTTCTTGGAGGAGGTAGGTGTTGTCCACATAGTAAATCGGGCGATTCCAATCCAAAATTTCGTTGAAGGCCTTGGACTCCAAGAACATGACGTGTTCCACATTGGAGCGATTGGCCTCATAAATCGTGTACTTCTTAATGGGCAGTTCAGCCACGGTGGACAGTACTTTTGTAGGGAAACATCCAGTTTCGATGCGATGAACTCCGTGGTTTCCCCACGCTTCATCAACGACTTGACACTGTCTTGAAGGGTCGGTTTCTTGGCTGCCACGCTTTTTCTAACATTGACCCCTACATGAAGTTAATTCCAATCGGAAAACACATCTCGTTTGGGAAATTGCAATCATCGCCGTTGCCTCAAAGTGTTTATTTAGATTCATGATTGTGTTTCAAACATGAGCAAGCAGCAACCAACGATGATGGTTACGGGAAAATCCATGGACGACATCGGTTCTGTTTTGAGCGCTTTGGGTTTTGCTTGGAGCCCCTACGATGCAACAGGATTTGAGGGCAATCAACGACCGGATGTTCTCTTCGTCAACTGTGGGAGCCCCACGTCAAGGAGCGACCTCGCGTCGTTTGTCCATTCGGGTGGCGTGGTCTATATTTCCGACCATGCGAAGGACGATTATGAATCAATTGTTTCGGCCATCGGAAAATCCTGTGATATTTCCCTTGTTGGAAACCGAGGAACCCACAACGCAACGGTCGTTGACCAACATCTTGCAGCCTTCCTCGATGTTGATTCGTTGACCCTTGAATTTGACATGGGTGCTTGGGCCGTCGTTAAATCCCCACCAGCTGGAGCATCACGATTGATCGAAGTGGATGGAAAACCCGTTGTTATGACCCTCAAACATGGACTCGGTTCAGTAATTTTCACCAGTTTCCACAACTCGGCTCAAAATTCTGACATCGAGAAACAATTGATTCGGTTTTTAGCCTTGAAACCACTGATGAAATCAAAGAGTATCCGAACCGTGAAGGAGACAACAAAACGAGGTGGCAAGGTCAGTATTTTGGACGAATCAGAGCCGGTGGTTTCTGCTTCGAAACCCTATCGAACAACGTACAACCTACCGAAAAGCGCAACGTCCTTCCAAGTTGAATTGAATTGGCTGGGTGATGCGGAAGTTCACATCACTTGTTCATCTGGCGGAAACAAATTGAAGAGTGGGTCAGCAAAAATGGCACCTCTTCGAACAGCAGTGGACACGGATTCTCTTTCTTCACGTTCCGTCGATGTAGAGATCCGCCTGGAAGGCGGTGCACATCAAGCGTTGCTCACATCCATGGTGTGTAGCATTACCGAGTCGGATGCAGACGACAGAAAGTCATTGAGATCATTATTGGGCTAAATGTCCTCTCGAGATGTGGTGGAATGGCGAGAAAGCCCTTGTTTGAGGACATTGAAGATGGGTTTCTTGGCGTAAGGCGACCAAAAAATCCCTCTCGACCTGTCGCTGCATCAAACCCGACAGGCGTTGAATCTGAAAGTTCCCCCACAAAGGGCTCATCCTCAATTGAAACGGTCTCAAGTGTTGATGAGGCACCCTCTGCCGAAGAGGCTTTGAGAAAAGGTGCCGCACATTCCAAAGAAAAAAAAGGAATATGTTTGTCGCGCTCAACCCTGCAATTATCGTGGAAAGGCGCTGCATCACTGGAAAATTCACGCACGCCATAGCGGCCATCTCTCGTTTGGTTGCAACTTGGTCCAGGGCGATTCGTTCACTTACATTCCTTACGAAGGAACCACAGCCAGTACCAAAGAGGAACCGGCAACACCGGCAAAGGAAATTGACCACGAAGACACGAAAATGCCAGCCACGTCAGAAGTATCGGAGAGTGAGAAGAAAATACTTGAAGAGGCGGTCAAAAACATGACCAAGGACAAGCGGCACCTGTTTACCGACCATCCTGAATTCTTGAACCACTGGGAACAGCATTGAAAGGGCGTTCAAGACTCGCCCTCAGACACTTGCTTTGATGTTGGCTCATTCCCTCATTTGGTACAATCACTACGATGTCGGATACGATCCCAACAATCCAGTTAACATCATATCAGTTCTTTGGGTTGGCTATGTCATCATGTATTTTGGGATCGCTTTTTTCGATAAATTTCCTTGGGAAAAACACGATTCGATTTACAATGAGAATCTGCTGACAGGGATTGGGCATTCAGTTGTTTGGAATTGTAGGAATGGTGGTGTTTTCGGAGAGCATGATCTTTACCGGCTTCATTGCTCTGATGTTCATTGGATCGTATGTTCTTACGGCGGACGAAGTGAGTGTCTATGTTTTTGAAAAGAAAACTGGGGTGTCTTGGTGGCATCGACAGGCTCTTTCAATGAGGTATCAAGCCATGCTTGTCGCCACCTGCTCATTCCTGCTCGCTGCAGCAGAAAATTATCTCATCGGATGATGCCGACGCAACTTGAATTCATTGAGTTCATTAAGGATGAGTGTCTTCCTTGAGGCATGCGAAGGCCACTGGATGCAGTCAAGGCCTTCGTTGCGAAGCACAAAGAGCGCAGGGCGGCCAAAAAACTGCTTCTCGAATCCGAAAAAACTTGCACAAACTGAGGAACAGTTGAGCCAGTCAACAAAAATACTGGCAGCAACGGATGAAGCCATCCAAACCACGTCTGCGGAAATCGGCGTCCTTGAGGCCAAAATCAAGGCATTGAATCTTGAACTTCAAACCACCAAAACGAAGCAAGAAGGGCTGAACCAACAACGTTCTGAAGATCTGGCCGTTGTCGAGGATGAGAAAAATCAAGTTGGCGAAGCACAGGCCGATGTAGCGAAAGCCAAAGCAAACTTAGACGATAAAACCAAGGAAGAGCGCTCTCAACTTCACGAGGACCATCCCGGCCCTGAAAAAAATGACGAAGATTGAAGTTGTTGAAAGCGACGCTTCAGAAGCAACAACCGTTCACGCTGGGCGACTTGCATGGGTGGGCACCCGGCCTCATCAATTACCTGACTGCACACGGTCTTGCAAAAATCGAAATTTCCGGCATCAAGGTGTACAGCTTCAACAGCAAAGGTGCGATGAGCGTGGACCACAAAGCCATGGGTCTTCTCTTTCCCGACCTGAAAGAGTATTTGATGGGCACTGAAGGCATGGGCAACGATGAAAAAATCATTGAGTGGCCGCACGCTGGTTTACTCGGACAACCGGGCCGAGAAGTCAACGTTGAATCTCACCACACAGCCGTCTCTGCGGAATGGACCGGCAAAAACGAGATGTTCATCCAAGTAGGCGACGTGTTTGATCGGGCGGATCATTCAGAACTTGCTGCAGAAATCCTTCGTCAGTTGGTCATCCAGGCCCCAGCCCACGTCCACATTCTCGTTGGGAATCACGAAGAATTCCTCCCTGCTGAACGACAAGGAGACTTGGTTGCTGAACGAGCGAAAATGGACGTACGACGGAGATAGAGGTGGAAACACCAGAATGCTCGATTGGCTTTACGACGAAACGCCCGAAGAAGCACTGATCTCGGATATCACCTGGGGAGCGATACAAATCTGCCGCTGCGGCCCTTTACCTAACACAATACTTTGCGAAAGAGGCCTTCGACGCCAGCCGCTCTGGACCGCTCAGTTTCTTGAATCCAGAAGAACACGAGAGCAAAACGCGCATCTTAGCGGGAACTTGGGAAGCGTACAATGCCGCTCTTGAGTTGCATGAATGCATCCTTGAAACCGCCTCAGAGTCCTCCATCACCTACCCTGGCGCCATCGCCGGTCTGGGCGTAGGGAACACGTGGTTCATGCACGCCGAACCAAATGGCCTGAAAGCGTTCATTGAAAGTGCCGATGAAGCCGATTTGACCGCGCTCCAAACTCCAAGAACCATTGGGGGGCGAGACTTCCTCGTCCTGGAAATGGACCTCACATTTGAAGGACGAAAAGACAGATTTCGAAGCAACTGCACCGAACTCTTCTGGGCAAGGGACGCATCCTCCGGCTTCGAAGGACTCAACTCTCGCTTTTCATCTCAAACAGCACCGATCTTGCGCGTCATGCCCGGTGTCCGAAACATCGTTCACGGCCACAGCCCGGTGCCTCTTAATTTGGCTGAAAACAAACCTCACACCTACCTTGCTAGAACGGTCACACAGCCGGTCTCACCCACGACAGGTTCCATCCGAGTTTACAACATCGACGAGGGCATGACCCCCGTTTACGGTGTGTTTGAATCCAATCAAGAGAAGATGAAGTACATTCCCGTTGGCCTTCGGTGTCCCCGACCAGCTTTTGAGTACCACCAATCAGGGTGACCTCATTGATGAAAAGGACTTGTGGACATTGAATGAATCCTACCTGGAACTGAATCATCCCTTCTTCACCATTCATCCAGAGCACACACTCAATGAAATTCCCGAGCAGTATAAAGTCAAAGGGCCCGGCCAGATCACCCTCGGCGAACTCGCACAAGACGACCCTGCCGTTGAGCACACATCCGCTGATGATTTCCGGAAAGATCCCACGCAATTCAGTTGGCTCAAAATGGACCAACCTGAAAACATCACGAACCCGCTGGAGGGAGAATCCACCTCCCGATGGACTGTATCGTGTTCAGCACGAAACCTACATGACCATGACCTTGGGAGAACACTTCCGCAGGATGCTGGATCTTGAAGCCGAACCGCCAGCCGGTAAACGCCCCTTCGACAGCAATAGCACTGAACAATACTTGAGTGGACTACGAACAGACGTTCACGAAGCCCAATGTTGAATTCATAAAGTGGGGTGCGATTTTCGATGCCTATCACACCGGTTCTGTGTTTGTTCATCTTCGGTCCACGGAACAGGAACAGTGATGAACGTTCGTGCCATTAACATGACCGATAACCCTGTGAAGGTCAAATTCACAACCATCTGGGCAAGGCCGATGATTCAACACCCTCCACTTCATCGACAGAAACTGAAATTTTGCTTCATCCGGGTTCTTGCCGCTATCATGACGTTTTTCTCATGAAACCTGAATCTCTCGTCAATGTCGCAGTTGATCTGGGTGAAGGAAGTCAATCGTTGGCCAATGACATCGTCTTTGCATCTTCTGCCGTCAGAAGCGGAGGGTGCATCCAGCCTAACAAGAATCCATTCCTCAAAGAGATGTACAAAACATCATCCATCTGAGAGGGGAATTCAAGGAGGAAGAACTTCCCATCGTCTTACGCCACACTCACCAAAAGAGTATGGATGAAGTGAAGAAAGTGATCGCAACCCCAAAAGCAAATCAACACGAACATGAACAGATACTCAAAGAGCAACGGTTCGAGAAAATCCACTGAATGGCGAAGCGCCAACCCAACCCCCCCACAACAACCGAGTCAGAAGAAGATACCAAGGATCCATTGTCTCCTTCAACAGAAGGCCAACGCAGCCAACCACTTAACCCAAATCCCGGCCCACCCAAGCAGCCTCCAAATAATCCGACCGGGAAGCCAGGAAATCAAGATGAGAGTGAGTTGGCAATTCCCAAACTCAAAGACAAGTTTGAACCAACACCACCCCCGTCGAGGTTCGCCGGACCACCAAAACCTGCACCCCCCGCTTCGGATAGGGCGGCCTCGGAGGGGGTCCAAGGCAACAAAACAGCACAAGGCGAACAAAACGAAAAGAATAGGGAAGAGTTGAAGAAACGGTTGGAGAGGGAGGAGGCTACCAAGGAACTTCGAAACGGAATCACCAAAATAATTCCGGAAAATCAGAAGGATAAAGACAACAAGTGACCATCACATTTCAGTGTAGCCAAGGTCAAATTCTTCTTGACTGATGTCTTTGATCTCTTGCGTAAATTGATTCTTCAGCGACAATCTGTCGCCATTGTCATCTAAAATGACGAAGATATCACCGGTGCTGTTGCACTGGTACATCGCAGGGTTTTCAATAGATGACGGTTCTGGATTGGATGCCTCAAATGAAGAGGTGGCTGCACGGGTCACTTTCAACAAGTACACCTCACCGGACAAGGACGAACGAATCAGCGTTGGCCCATGATAGATGTTCAACTGGGAATGAGTCGATTTCCATTCACCAATTGAAGAACCATGTTGTACGAGATACTCGCACATCCCGTCCACTTTCCATGTTGGAACAGAGGAGGAGTAATCTCCGACGATTCCTAAGTCAGGGTCAAGCGTGAGGTTGTTGTTGTTCTCGTCAACAACAAATGCTTCCCCCTCGAGTTGTATGTACGGTGAGCATGGAGCCCACGAGTGGCTCACAACTTGTCTTCCAAAATTCTAGCATCGCAGCGACGGATTCGAATCGGTCAGCCGGATCCCAACGCGTCGCATTGTAGACAAGTTCTCGTAGAAAATCAGGGATGTCGTCATCACTCCTGGTAGAGTCAAGTGCAATCCCATCATAATCATCGTTGTTTTCGTATTCTGGCGTGGCATCACCGTTGTTTTCGTTGGTGAGAAAGAAATAGGCCAAGGAGCCGAGGAGGAACACTTCCGACTGCGGCGTGAAAAAATCACGATCCCTCTGCTCATTGCTCACATAATATTCCTTGCCACCATGTTTCAACTTCTTCCCGATGAATTCGCTGGGATCCGAATGGGTCGTGGAAGAATCCACCTCCCCAGTCGATGATCTGGATGGATTGAGCATCCTCGTCCCAGTAGATGTGGCGAAGGTCCAAATCCGTATGGTAGAGGCCGTTGTTGTGAAGCGTGTTGAATTGATGGAGAATATTCCAAAGGAGCCAATCCGTTGCGGTGTTGGCATGCAATCTTTCAAGTCAAACAGTGTCTCTCCCGAGGCAGCGTGTTGGAGAAACATTCGGTATGAATGAGCGCTTTCGTGGGCCTTAAACGTGAATTCAGCCAACAATGGGGGCGTGAGATTGAGCGCCTCAACCCGACGGATGAGAGCAATCTCGTGATCTAAATCAGCATTCAACTGGGGCAATTGAGATTCATCACGGCTTCCATCATAGTGCATGTGTTTAATGACGGCCTTCTGAGGGACTTTACCCTTCATTTGGACAGCATCACAGTGATAAACAACGCCAAACCCTCCAACTTTGGGTGTAAATTTCTCCAGAGCATTCCGTTCCAGCCTGAGTTCAAATGCTGAATCGTCAACAAAAACAGATGTTGAGGACTCGTTCAGCCGGAACCACTGTTCCAAAGGACGATGACGGTCACCATCGTACATCGTTTCACCCGCATAGGCTCGAGCCAAGGTACGCTAACCAAGATCCGTAGGTCTCAGTCTGTAGTGTCGCCACCCTTGGTCTTCGAGATTGTTCGCTCGGAGGATGTCAGACCGATGTTTCGGATGGTCTGCACCAAGGTTGAATGGTCCTTGTTTCCAAGATCGTACATGTTCCCACCCTTTCCGATCTTAACAAAGTCAAGGTAGCAATCCCTCACGTTGGGCTTTGTGGTGTAGGTGAGGCCGTAGAATTGCCCAACTTCAGCAGCCTCCATGGCGGCATAGGCTGCGTCTTTTGTCGTGGTTGACGTGTGCGATGGGGCATCGGTGATCAGCAAAATCACCTTCTCGCAGCCTTGAGGCCAGTCCATCTCTGTGGCCTTCACGAGCGCATCATAACTTGATTCTGGGAGGCCCACCTCCATCGGCCTTCAGCGTACCCACCTGGGCTTTGAATGCCTCTGCCGACCGAGTGAATTCTTCACCGTCAAAATGGTGCACAGTGATGTCTTCACCCTGGGTCAGATCTCGGAATGAAATCAGACCGAGGTGGAGCCGTACCTTCCTTGCCTCGAAGATTTCAGCGAACTTAAGAAGCGCAGCCTTAACGGCTTTAATTTCCTCGCTCATCGACATCGTGACATCAACCACGAAGGTGACGGCTGCCTTGACCGCTTTTTCGGTTTCTCGCTTGGTTAGTTTTTGAAGCAAATCATCAGTCATGATATCAGTCCTGTACTAACCTAAGTTCCCAACGATATATAGGTGTTTCATCATCACAAACAGCCAGCACATCACCGAAAAGCAATGGTTGTCCTTGATCGATCGGCGGCCGTTTATCGTATTCTGTAGTACAAGGTAACTTCTCAATTCCCGATATACGCAAGACATCACCTGTCGTGCTGGAATCAAATCCTTCAAACGGGCATTCGCTTTTTTTATCCCGTGGTGAAGCCACACTTGCATACATCAAAACAAGGGTGCTCTGTGTCTCCCACGGTCGCACCGACACGCAATTCAATGAGTCGGCTGCCGAGAAGAATCGAGGGCCATTCTTGGTGGTCGCGTCCCATACGCGGCACGAGTGCAGGCACGTGGACGCCGCCGGACCTAGCTTTTGCACCACGGAACTGCGTGCCATTGGTTGATTCGAGGTCTCGCAAGATGTAGCCATCCTTTGTCGTTCGCTCGGGGTCGTTCTTTGCATCGGTCATGATGAAGTGTTTTCGAGAAATTTTTCCAAGATAGAGGCCGACTCAGAGGTGAGTTCAACACATTCAGCAAAGAAAAACCCGACCAAGTGGGGTGTCAAGTGGCAGTTGAATCTCATTCCAACCACCCTCTTGGAGCCGAAGCAACATCGGCACATGGGTCTCTTCAGGAGTGTCCTCAACAGGCACATCAGGTTCAACAAAGGTCTCTTTGACCGTTTCTTTTGAAATCGGTTCTCCCCATACGTCCAAGTCCTCTCCTGATTCATCGGAGAAACTCTCAGGATCAACAAGCTTGTTGTCCTTCTTGGCGTCTGGTGGGGAGTGAGTGCCGGATTCCTCACCGGCGACAGGTGGCAAATCGAAGATAGGTGTGTCTTCAAAAAATTGCAGTTCCACGCCTGTTTTTTGATTTCTTCCACGATGTCATGGCGACCTTCTTCCTCCCACTGTTCTATTTCATCGCGAAACTGGTCGTGGGAGAGGATGTATCCATCAAATTCAATGGCGGCGAGATGAATCCAACGGTCATCTTGCTCGGCGTCCAACAACGAGACTTCCAAGTCATTGACGAGTTTTTCCAAAGCTGCCTTGTCAGCATCGCTAATCTCGTCTTCATCTGCATGGTACATGATGTACTTGTAGGTCTTACCTTTCATGCCAATCTTGTAGGTGTAGCCTAATTTGCTGAGTTTTCCAATGACATTTTTCACTCGTGCGACGCTGAAAAACCTGCGACTACCCGCGCTCGCATGTATGACGTTGCTGCCGTCAACCACCACAACCGGTTCCATGATGACCCCATGGCGACCTACATCATGAATGATTTGGCAGGATTTTCAAAGATGTTCAGAGAGAGTTCAAGCAACTCCCGATGGAGCATCTTCAGTTTGAGCAAGGCACGCTCCCGGCGGAGTTTAGAATCCTTTGAGGAAAGGTCGATTGAACGCAAAACGGCATAGAGTTCTGCACTGCTTCGGTGAAGTGAAAGCTCAATGCGAAGCAACTCGTTGAGGTCAAAGGACGTGAATTTTATTTCATCAGAGAGGAATTCAGAAACATCCAATTCTCCTGTTTCGAGGTACGCCTTCCAAAGAAGTTCCACGTCCAAACGCTCGGTTTTGGTTTCGTGTGTCTGCATGAAACAATTTGACCTACGGTCGTAAATCATTGAGCCTTCCCGGTTGGAGGTCCCGTCGGAGAGGTCTACAAAGAATTCCAGTGAGCGACACATGTTACAACTGCCACGCTCCGGATCACGCTTATCATAGAGCAGGTCGGGAACCAAAGTGCTCCGCAGAACAACTGCGGCAAACCGCGACCTGTTCCTCGGAGGAAAGGGTGGCAAGCATGGGACTGGGTCGCTGACCTGGTGCGTGCAAGACAATGTCATCCTCAGCGTGAATCAGGATGCACCAAGCAGCGTTTTCATGATGCTTATCGTCAAGAAACGAGACCAACGGGTGCACCTCTGCATGGGTGGTTTGAGCGACCAATTCCAAACGAGCGCCTGAAATTGATTGGCGATGAAGGACCTCTCCCTTGAAGTAAATTCGGTCGAGTTGCCACTTTTCAGAAAAATTATTGATGAAAGCAACGGCTTCATCCGAATTGACGACATAGTAGTCTTTGTGCGCATTCATCACCATCTGCATCATGGGCACCAATTCGTCGTACTCGGAAAGTTTGGAGCCGTTCCGGTTGAGGACAGCATTGGACAATGTTTGCAAAAATTGCTCAAACGTCTCGCTGTTGGTGAACGATGGTTCTGGTTCAGGAGCAATTGGCTCTTTTGGACGCAAATCTGGGACTGGAATCGCCTCATCAATGGGCATACGAACATCATCCATACCGTCGATTTTCTTGTACATGGGTTCACCCCATGCATCCAGTGACTCGATGGCGTCTTTTGCTGACGCCTCAACCACTTTTGTTGAATCCTCTTTCACTATGGGCGGGGAAGGGCCGGTGCATCCTTCGAAGGAAGAGAAACATAATGGTCGTTATCACAAAATTGGATGCCCATTTCGTGGTCACTTTTAGACACCCCCAATGGACAACTTGTGTCATCGCATGGGAAAAATTCTGCATCCATCGTTCTCACCTGCGGGTTCTCATTTCAGCGTACAGCGTGTTAAAGAACGTGCTTGGGTCTTCCACCGTTTTTGCGCCCTCTAATGCTTCGAGAAATCCATTGATGAATTCTTTCACTTCACCGCTTCTTGGATTTCGAGAGGGTTTTTTCAAGTTGGTCCCTTGATTCCATGAGAGCAAGTTTTTGCTTTGGTTTTGAACCCTTCAACATCGTCGTTTGATGCGGCTGCCTCCAGTGCTTCCTCAAGTTTGGATTCAAGGCTGTGGAGAAGAATGAACACTCGCAAATCTCCATTTAAAGCCTCGCTTTACCGCACCCTTGAAGACCTCAAGAGGTGCGACAGGGATGGCACCGTAAGCTCGTATCGGGAGACGAGAGCAAGTTCGGAGATTGGAGATAGTCAAAGAGGCGGTAATTGGTACCCTCGCTTTGTGCCGGACCAATTTTTGCTCGGAAGTAGATGATTTTTCGATCATCTCGCCGCATCGCAGGGAGCGTGAACTCTGGTTTGGCCGCTTCTTCGCCACTTGGCATCTGTTCGATGTGCTCAAGCAATGTCGCCATGATGAGTTTGGTACCAGAGCGCAACGACAAGGAGAATTTCGTTGGCGGACAAACGGCAGCCAAACTCATGTTCAACAGTTGGTCCACTTTGATGTGGAATGTTTCAACCGTTCTACAGAAATTAAAGCCCCCACCACCAATCTTTGCCATCCTCATCAATTTTTTACGAACATCGGCATTGATTTCGTTCGAATTCAGAGCGATGGTATGCAGCGTTACACCGTTGTGTGCCAACTGTTCGCACTGCTCCCATGGGACGTTTCCGTAGTCCCTCCCGTCGGTCATGAAGATGACGGTGTGATTGTGGTCGTCCCATCGGAAACTTTCGTTTCCAATGTTGGCCTTCCCCCCGTTAGTTTTCAATTCCTTCACGATGTTGAGCGCTTGCTCGACTCCTGCTTGAAAATCCGTTCGTCCAGAGAGTTTGGGGAGAAGAGGCGGAAGATACTTCTCAAGATTTGCTTGGACATCCCGAACGCTCTCAAAGGTGCAGAACTCGTTTGTTATTCCTGCAAAACCGGTCAAGGTTATCTTGTCGTAGTTCGGCTTTAGTCGACCGATGATCTTCTCGACGCTTTCTCGAAGGGAGATAAGTTGTGCAGCCATCGAAAAAGAGAGATCGAGAACCAACATCACATGATCTGACATCGCGGTCGCATCGTCGGATGGCTTGATTCGCACATAGCCGGTGACCTGTGCATGCTCTTGACCGCCTGCCAATACTGGAAAACCGAACTCGGTTTTGACATCAAGGGTTGACATGACCATGAAGACAGGACAAAGAAACCAAATATCAATCCTTCCTTGGTTGAAACATGTTCACACCGACCCGCCCTTGGGTTGATTCAATGTTGGATAAACTCGTGAGAACATGGGGCTACTTCCCGACCCTCAAACCGGAGGAGGTGCTCACCCATCTCGGCTCACACACCTACAACTTGAGATCGCACAAAAAGCCGTTGAACAGCACCTTTGGGGGAAGGACGTGGATGCCGACGTAACTGTCAAATTTGTTTCACTACCGATACCAGGACTGATCAAAAGCTATCAGTTTTGGGACATGGGCCGCATCCAATTGAAAATGGACATTGAAGTTTCAGAAGATTATCGCCACAATCCTGTTGACCAGATGAACATCCTTGCACATGAATACGCCCACGCTTTTCATTTCTTACGCTCCGATTTCGTTGCACCAACGGACAACATGGAGTATGAACACCCGACAGATTTGTCGACCATCGCTCTTGGCATGGGATTTTTGACGCTCCAAGGGAGAGGGGCAGAGGTCAAGACGTACGGGTTCACCAAGTACATCGGTTATATGCCCCTTGAATTGCTGAAATACGCTCAAGAGAGGTATCAATCACTCAAAGGGAAAGTACCTCCTGCATCCGAACGTCCACGCACGACCATTCGACCTGGAAAGGACAAAAAGTGGGAGTATGAAGAGCCGGTCTTCACGCCACCACGGCCTGAAACACCTCCCCCAAAACGGTCAATTCCGAAACCTCATTGGACCGAGCGTGAACTTTTTGCTACCATACCTCGTTCCAACACGGTCGTACCCTTCAGCAGTGGAGAGGTGATCGGGCGTTCATTCGTGAACAGCCACTTCAAAGATTCAAGCAACATCAAGCGTGTCTCAAGGGAGCAGCTTCGACTGAACCTCAACGGAAAGAAATTGATTCTCAAGAACACTGGAAAACATCCGGTTGAGATCAAAGGTGTTGTTCGCTCGAAATTATTGGGATTCATCAATATCAAACAAAGCAAAAAATGGACCCTTGAGAGCGGCGAGGAAGTATCGCTGTCAAAGCCACCCTTTGGTGACCATCACCATGCCTGACGGGTCTTCATTTTCCATTGGAGAGAACTGAGTTTCTCTCATCCAGTCTGCTTGAAAGGACTAAATATGCGAATCAGGATTCATACACATGGACAAAGGCTCATTGATGCCGTACGAAGGTTTGCTGTTGGACTACAACCAAGACGGATGGGGATCCATCCAACTGAAATCACATTTGGGCGGGGGCGCCTACGGTGATGTGTTTCACGGCGTGGACGGTTCGAAAGGGAATGTCTCGTCAAAATCATTCGAAACGTGGACAGCGCCATGGAGGAATACCGGGTCAAAAACGAGTGCAACGTGGACCTCCCCTTCCGAGCACATCGTCCCCGTGGTGAGTTCTCAAAAATGGAACCCGACCACCTGGGTCATCCTGTTCGAATACGTAGAGGCGCAATCACTGGACAAGATTATCGAAGATGAAGGTGCCTTTGAGATTTCAGATTTGAAGCACTACATGACGCATTTGATCAAAGCACTCCACACCGCCCACGGAGCGAACATCATCCATCGAGACATCAAACCAGGGAACATCCTCATCTCCGGCCACAGCCGAGGCTCCCCGGTGTCCTGAAAGTGATCGATTTTGGTGTTTCAAAGTTTAGAATGGGTGAATCCATGACCATCTCTGACACACCCGTCGGAACCATCCCCTACATGTGCCCTGATGTGTATGCCAAAGGAGGCAAAGAGGCTTCCTTTGCTGCCGACACCTTCTCTTTTGGCGTCGTCGCAGAGATGCTTCTGGGGGAAGCACCCGTGGTGGGAAGATTATGCTGGAATTCTTGAGGTTTACAAAGCACAAAAAGAGAAGGGGCAGGATTGGATGCTACCCGACGCATCGGTACCAAGCGGAGGCGAAGACATTTGGGAGCTTCGCCCTCAACTGTACTCGATTCGAAGTGAATGAGAGGCCACGCCAATGGAACGGACATCGCCAATCAAGTTGATTGGATCTCGGACTCGAACCCGTCGGCGAGCGCGAATTCACTGGCGAGGTCATTCTCACGAATGAATCAGGTGCCAACATGGGAGGGATCACGCTTTTGGTCCTCGCCGATGGAGAGTCTCAAGTCCTCGGGCGAGACAAAATCTCCTACACCAACAAGCGAATGAGTCGACAACATGTCACGTTCATGCGCGAGGGAGACAAACTGATGATCATCGACATGGGTGCCAAAAACGGCACGTGGTTGGACGGCGAAAAACTCGAACCTGAAACGCCAAAAGAAGCGCGAGACGGCTCCAACGTTCGTTTGGAAGATGTCTTCATCATGCTTGAATATCGCTGACGGAATTTTGGTTTCATTTTGCGTATCGCCAACACCCGGTGCCCTTCACCAAGAGGGGCATACTTTGCCATGGCGCCGTGAGGCAGACCGATGAACACCACGCCGAGAAGGGCGAGAAGGTTGAGCGTGTCGAGGGCGATGAACGACTCGAGCAGCGTCATGAAACCACCTTGCGTGGTCGGCTGAACATCATCTTCGAGACGCCGCGTATGAACGGCAGTTTCGGCATCGCCATCATGACTTTGAAGCGAAGCCCCCAACCGGCCTTCCCGCTCATGAAGCGAATGAATTCCTCGCCTGACAAAGACTGCGCCATGCGGCTGAACAGGATGGGGCCTTGATGAGGCCAATGGCGCAAGACGGCGAGCAGCACGCTGTCCATCCACACATCCACTCGCTTGTGAGGCCGAGTGAACGTCAATGGTTTTCCGTTCTTGACCCGCTCAATGCCTTCCTCAATTTGTTGATGAATGAAGGCGAACGTGTACCCGCTGGCAGGCCGAATGGCCCCCCCGTTCGCGCCCAGACCGGGAATGGCAGGATCGTGTAATCCAAGTGAGCCCATCGGAATCACACCCTGTTCTTCGCAGATGACCTGCTGGATGTTGGCGTTATGGTGCCCGAAAAGGTAGGATTCAATCGCCTCTCTGTAGTACTCTGGAGGCATCACCGTGGTGCTGAACATGGTCGACTCGAGCAAAGCCCGAGTGGGAGAAAAGGGAAGCACATACATGAAATGCATGCCGTGGGACTGGTCGACCCTGAAATCCATCAGGATGGCCGTTTGTGGGTCAAACACGGGTCGGTCGACTTCAACCTCCATCCCTGCAAAATGCTGGAGCATGGCGCCCGCTGGTGCTCGGGGAGGACGGGTATCAAACACCATGGAGGGGCTGGATGCGTGATGCTCCGATTCGTTGATGAAGGAAACACCGTGTTCCATGGCCGCCTTTTTTGCCGCCTTGAAATACTCAAGTTTGTGCATGGCATGATAGGGATGAGCCGATGACGTGAGGGTGGCGCTGGACGACTCGGTGATGATCGACCAGTTCGGCCATGCGTGTCGGGCGTGCTCCTTGGCAAAGGCCAAGTCGGGCGTCCCCCAAAACCCCAGCATGTGGTCCTTGGCCTCGGGTGCTGCATCGGGTTGAACCACCGACACATCGTGACCAGAGAGTTCGTTCGCACGGGAAGCCAACATCAGCGATGCGCATCCATCACCCAAGATGTGGGTGGAGGTCATCCCCAGCCACCTCCTTGCTGCTGAAACGGTTTCAGACACGTGTGCAAGTGCGTGTTGTGCTGACGGCGCGGATGAGGGATTCTCCAGAAGAGATTGGACGTGGCACGAATGGTGCACAACATCTTGCTGGTTTTGGACGTGACCTGCCGCCGCCCGTGCCAGGAATCCTTTGACTTCAGCAGTTGCCGGCCGATTTGCCGGTAGACCTTGGCCGCCACACCAATGGAAAAATGAGCACGGAACGGGAGGTAGGACAGGCCAACTCGGCCGCTGGCATAGTACGTCTCGGCGAGGTCGAGGAGGCGTTCAACAGCGAGGGTGATGAGGGTGCCCTCATGGCTCGTTGGGTTCTCGGAAGCCAGCACAATGTCTTCGGGGCTGAGGTGGTTCACCCAATCACCTGGAAGGTAGCGTCGACCCATCTTGGCGTCTTCAACCACGTCCCGAGCGATGTTGGTCAACTGCATGGCGATGCCCAAATCCACGGCATGAGCCTTTGCCCTCGGGTCTTCGTTGTTGAGAATGTTGCACATCAGCAAGCCGACGGTGCCAGCAACCTTGTAGGCGTACTGAATCAGGGCAGCTTCGTCTTGAATGAGAACCTGGGGCGCCTGATCGTCCATGAGCCCCTCGACCAGTGAACCGATGACGTCGTGGGGCAGGCGGTAGGATTCCACAAGAGGCGCATGGTGCATCAAGACAGGATGTTGACCCCAATTTCCTTCGTTGAGAAGGGATTGGATTTCACGAAGGTGGGCTGGGCCGTCCGGAATATCACCGTCTGCCATGTCATCCAGCACCCTGCAAAAGGAGTACAAGACGGCTGCGTCGTGGCCCATCTTCGGGCCGAGAAAGCGTCGAGCCCAAAAGAAACTCTCGCCGCTCGTGGCGAGAATGCGTTCGGGTTCATGGAGGTCGTACGTTTTTTCCAACCTCTTCACCATGTGTAACATTCCAGATTGAGGTTATAACTGGTTGTTTTTCCAATCGTTATTTTCATGGGATAAAAAGCGAACATTCCTAAGTGATGACCCGGGACGTCCACCATGGCTCAAGCACCGGATACGGCCCGACGTGCGGCCGTCATTGGCAGTGGTTTTGGAGGCCTTGGTGCAGCGATTCGACTTCAATCAGCGGGCATCCAAACCGTGCTGTACGAAGCCCGGGACCTCCCCGGTGGGCGAGCTTATGTTTACGAAGACGAGGGGTTCACCTTTGATGCCGGACCCACCGTCATCACGGCACCTCACACCCTGACGGATTTGTTCGAGTTGACGGGAAGACGTCTTGAGGATTACATCGAACTCATGGAGGTCCAGCCGATGTACCGGCTGATTTGGAGCGATGGCGATCGCTTTGATTACGTCAGGGACGAAGCCGCCATGGTCGCCCAAATCGCCCAACGAAGCCAGCGAGATGCGGACGGCTACCAGCGCTTCTTTGAGTACGCCAAGAAGGTCTTCAAGAAAGGCTACACGGACCTCGCCGACCGGCCGTTTTTGAAGTTCTCCGACATGGTCACCGTATCGCCATCGCTGATTCGCCTGCGTGCCGACCGCTCGGTCTACAAAACGGTGGCCAAGTACGTCAAGGACGATCATCTTCGTCAAGCCTTGAGTTTCCATTCCCTTCTCGTGGGTGGAAATCCCTTACAAACTTCCTCCATCTACACGCTGATTCACTTTTTGGAACGTGAATGGGGCGTCTACTTTCCGAAAGGCGGGACCCACGCCCTGGTGCGCACCCTTGTGAAGTTGTTCGAGGAGCTTGGTGGGGAATTGCGCCTCTCAACACCGGTCGAATCCGTTGAGGTTTCCACCGATGGAGCCACCCCCCAGCACACCATCACCGACGGCAACGGCGGAACGGAAACCTTCGACTTGGTCGTTTCCAATGCGGATGTTCATCATACCTATGACCGGCTCTATCGGTCGGTAACCGCCGCTCAAAAGCGAGCGAAAAAACTCGAAAAGATGGACTGGTCCATGTCTTTGTTCGTTCTTTACTTCGGCACGGACATCGCCTACGAGGATGTCGCCCATCACACCATTTTGTTTGGACCCCGCTACAAAGGTCTGCTCGATGACATCTTCAAGGGCAGCGAACTCCCTGAGGACTTCAGCCTCTACCTCCACGTTCCCACGGTCACCGACCCGAGTTTGGCACCCGATGGTTGCAGCGCTGCCTACGTGTTGGCGCCAGTCCCGCATTTGGGACGAGCCGATGTTGATTGGGACGACATCGCTGAAGCCTACGGCGACCGCATCATCGAAGCCCTCGAAGTCGAAATGCCCGACTTACGCAACCACATCGCGACCCGTCGGCACATCACGCCCAAAACTTTCCAACGTGAACTCGCTGCATTCCAAGGTTCTGCGTTCTCCGTCGCGCCCAAACTCACGCAAAGCGCCTATTTCCGTCCGTCCAACAAGGACCCTGACATCCCCGGCCTCTACTTGGTTGGCGCAGGAACCCATCCGGGCGCAGGTCTTCCCGGCGTCCTCAACTCCGCCAAGGCCACGGTGGATCACATTCTGGCCAACATGAACTGACGTCCATGCCGCCATATCCACGCTTCAACGTGGAGGGAGACACCAACGAGGCAGAAGTATGGGCCAGCGCTCGCACAGACCTTTGATAGGATGAACACCTACCGCCCATCATGGAGCACCCCCTGCGCATCGTCGTTGCGAAACCCGGGTTGGACGGCCACGACCGAGGGGCGAAAGTCGTCGCACGCGCCCTGCGTGATGCCGGACACGAGGTGATTTACACCGGCCTTCGACGCACATCCCAGCAGATCGTTGACACCGTTCGAGACGAAGACGCCCGTTTCCTCGGCCTCTCGTCCCTCTCGGGTGCGCACGCCCACCTTTTCCCCCAAGTGTGCCATAAATTGGTTGAGGCAGGGTTGGACGATGTCATCGTCTTTGGCGGCGGCATCATCCCCCACGAAGACCGCCCTGCGTTGCACGAAGCGGGCATTCGAGCCGTGTTTGGACCCGGCACACCCACCGCCGAAATCCTTGATTTCATCCAGCAGGCCTCCGAGAAAGCCGATGCTGGCGTGGGACAGGGCAGTGACTGGCACTGGGAATCTTCGGCGTGAGAGGAGTTGCGAACGTGAACGAGGAACGCGACCGAGCCATGAACGGCGACCGACGCGCCATGGCTCGTTTGCTCTCCAAGATTGAAAACGGCGCCCTTGCCCTCGACCAACTCATCGACCAACCCCCCGAGACACCGGAGAAGGGGTGGAACACGATGGCCATCACCGGCGCCCCGGGTGTCGGCAAATCCGTCCTCGTGGACGCCTTGATGACAGCGTGGGCGAGCGAAGGCCACAAGGTTGCTCTGCTGGCGGTCGACCCGAGTTCACCGCGTACCGGCGGCGCCCTGCTCGGCGACCGCATTCGCATGTCATCGGTTGACAACCCCGCCATCAGCGAGCGCGTGTACGTTCGTTCGATTGCCACGCGCTCCTCATCGGGCAGCGTGCCCCTCATCGTTGAAGACATGGCCGGCTTTCTTCTCGCTTGTGGATGGGAACGCGTGCTGATTGAAACCGTGGGCTCTGGACAAGCTGAGCTCCGATGTGCAGCCGTGGCCGACCGCATCGTGGTGGTCGAAGGACCGGCCCGTGGCGATGGCATCCAAGCGGAAAAGGCGGGTCTCCTCGAACTGGCCGACATCGTTCTCGTCAACAAAGCCGACCTCGACGGTGCTGAACGCCACGCTGGTGAGTTGCGTGAGTCGTACGCCCTCGACGGCGATGAAGCGCCCGAGGTGTTGCTGACCTCAGGCCTCAAAGGCCTCGGGATTCCAGAGGCTGCATCGGCCCTGCTCGACCTCAACAGTTCAGGTCGTGCACGTCGCGCCCGAATGCGTGAGCGTTTGCTGGGCCAACACGAACGTCGGCTCGTCCTCCACCCATCGTACAACAGCGTCCTTGAGGCCCTGTGCGAGGGCACCCTTGATATTGAGGAGGCGTTGATTCGTCTTCAAGGGGAATAAAATGGACGGTCAAGTCGAGATGACCAACCCGGTCGACACCTCCGTCGGGGGAATGCGGGGCCACGTTCTTCGAAGGGGCGTCCACCTCGGCATGGTTGGTATTCCCTACCTCTACTTCGCTCACGGTGAGTCGGTCGCCGAGGCGGTTGGCCTCGAACTGCCTCAGGTCGTCGCCGGCGTGGTGCTGCTCGCTCTTCTGCTCGAAGGGTTGCGATTGAAACTCGGCCTGACGGTCTTTGGCCAGCGCGACTACGAGGCTCACCAAGTCTCAGCCCTCGCTTGGGGTGCTGTTGGGGTTGGTTTTGTGCTCCTCTTGACCCCCCACGAAGCCTATGCGTGGCCGCTTATCGCGTCCCTCGCACTGGGCGATCCCTTGATGGGAGAACTCCGCCGAAAGGATGTCGCAGACCGACAGGTGATGATCTACGCTACCTTGCTCCTCCTCGCCATTTGGTTGGTGTCAAGTTTCCAATTCGGTACGCCGGTGTGGCTCTGCATCCTGCTCGCCCCCGTGTGCATGATCTCAGAGTGGCCTCGGCTGCGCTACATTGACGACAACGCCACCATGTTGCTGATTCCTCTGGCGCTCGTCCTCCTGCTCGAGCCCTTTGCGCTCGTCATGGCGTAAAACAGCCGTTGGCACATGCTTGATTCAATACGTTGAAAGGGTGGCCACGGCTCGTTGGAATCAGTGAAGAACATGGCCGACGAACCCACCAACTCGGACCCACCCCAAATCGCATACGGAATGGCCTTTGCAGTCGCCATTGTCCTGTTGGCTGTGGTGATGTTCCAATACCCACTTTGGTAAGGAAATTTCACTGATTCTGAACATCCCTTCAAAAGGGACCGTCTGAGTTGATGATTTATGTGCGGTATCGCAGGCGTGCTTGGCCACCCCGATGCCGCTGTGCTGCAACGGATGAATCGACTCCAGCAACACCGTGGACCCGATGAAGACGATGTCTGGCATGACGAACATGTTGGCTTCGCCCATGCACGCCTCTCCATCCTTGATTTGCAGTCAAGTCAGCAACCCATGACAGGCGTGGAAGGCGCCGTGGTGATTCTCAACGGCGAGATTTACAACCACCGTGATCTGCGTGCCAGGCATTCGGGCTATCCGTTCCAAACGGCAGGCGACACCGAAGCCATTCTTGCCGCTCATCATGCAGCGAGGCAAAGGGCCACCGGTGAGTTGACGGCGAAGGAACACGCAGCCTGGTTGTCAACCCTGGACGGCATGTACGCCATTGCGCTCTGGCATCCAGCTTCCCGGCAACTCATTCTCGCCCGAGACCCGATGGGCATCAAACCGTTGAGCAGAACCATGGTCGATGATTCGCTGATGTTCGCCAGCGAGGTCAAAGCCTTCCGCGCTGACGAGCGCTACGTTCCCGAGTTGGACGAGTTGGCGATGGCCGCTCGTTTGGTGTGGGAATACCCGCTCGACGGAACGACCCTCCTCAAGGGCGTTCACCAAGTTCGCCCCGGCACCGTTGAACGATGGGGTCTGAATCAACACCACCAACCGGTGTTGCTCGACGTGGCCGACATTGAACGCCAGGTGTTGGACCCCTCGACGACATGGAACCCAAAGGCCAACGCGGCTGACCTGCTCGAGAGTTTCGTGTCTGGGGTGCAACAACGCTTGATGGCCGATGTGCCGGTGGGCATCGTGCTCTCCGGAGGGCTGGATTCCAGTCTGGTTGCAGCCGTGGCCCATGAAGCAGCCGAACGCGCAGGCCAGCCCGTCCCTGAATGCTGGACCGTGGCCGAGAGCGAAGACAACCCGGACTGGCAAGCCGCCGAAGTGGTGGCCTCTCATCACGACCTGGTTCACCATCAGCACTTGCTTGAAGCGTCTGCGTTCGAAAAGCGCTTACCCAAACTCGCCTGGCACGGGGAAGACGCCGACGTGACGGTCATGTTCTTCCATCCATTGTTTGAGCACATGGCCAACCACGTCAAAGTCGGCCTGTGCGGTCAGGGCGCCGATGAACTCCATGCTGGCTACCCGAGGTACGGAGCACTGGCCGACCACGGCCGAACCCTGAAGCAACGCATGAACGCCCTGCCTGACCACCTCAACGCAGCCTTGCTCAACGGCAGTCTTGCTCGTGAAGAGGGCTGGTACAGCCATGCTCACGACCCCGAAGCCATCACGGGCGACCTGCAAACCATGCTCAACTTTGAGTTGGAACACGGCCAGTTGAGCAACTTCCAACTCAGGCTGGTCGACCGCCACTCCATGGCGCACTCCCTCGAAGTGCGTGTCCCGTTCTTGGGCAGCGACCACCGAGCGGCTTCCTACGCCTTGCCGGCGGAATGGAAACGGGGTGCAGGTCGTGAAGAGAAAGCCGCCCTTCGACAGGCGGCTGACTTGACCCGCCTGCCCAAGGACATCGTGCGCCGGCCAAAACTCCCGGCAGGTCGGGCCACCTCGCCCTCCATGCTCGAGCAATTCCTGAACGATCGCCGTTCGCAAACCGAAGAATTGCTCGAACACTACGACCACTGGGCTCCCGTCCTGAAAGGACAAGAGGAATTGGCCTTGGGCTTGGGCTTGTTTGAATCGCTCCACCTGCGAGAGGACGGCCACCGTCGAACCTCTCACTCCATTGACGACCTGATTGCTGAGGTGATCTCCCCATGAACCTGCGAACACAAACCGAACGACTCGAATCAATGCGCGACAAAATCACCGCCTGGATGAAGCAAAAGCGGAGCGAGGTCCCCATCCCGGTTTACGGCAGCGTTGACGTACGGGATGCAGGTTGGAAGATCGGTGTGGTGGACGCCAACCACTTCCCTGCCGGGTTCAACAACGTCTCCAAGGAAAACCTCGCTGAACTCTCGACGCTGTTCAAGGACCACATCAACCGCACCCACCCCGACTGCTCGTGGGTCCACATCTATCCCGAAAGCCACACCCGCAACCAAGGCTACGTCGAGAACATCGCCACCATCAAGGCCATGATCGAAACGGCAGGGTACACCTGCACGGTGGGTTCGCCCGACCTCAACGGGCTGGAATCCGTTCACGGCATCTCCGGGCCCTTGATGCTGACCGACGTCGCCCTGAGCGACGATGATGAATTGACCGTGAACGGGACCAAACCCGACCTCATTTTGCTCAACAACGACCTGACCGATGGTGACATCCCCGGCGTGCAAAGCACCAACATTACCCCGCCACCTCACATGGGCTGGTACCGGAGGCGGAAGTCTCAGCACTACGAAGCCCTGCGGCCGTACATTCTCGAGATGGCGGAACTCATCGACATCGACCCGTGGCATTTGATGCCGGACTGGTTTGTCTCCGAAGACAAATGCCTGACCGAAGAGGCGTGCCGCATCAAACTTGCAGGGGAAATCGACGACTTCCTCAACGGACTTCGAGAAAAATACCGTTCCCTTGGCATTGAGCGAGAACCGACGGTGGTCATCAAGAACGACAGCGGGACCTACGGCCTCGGCGTGATGATGCTAACCGCAGGCGAGCAAATCCTCAACCTCTCGAACCGAAAGGCGAACAAACTTCGATACGCGAAAGGAGGAGCGAAAGTGGACAACTTCCTCATCCAAGAAGGGATTCCAACCGCACTGGCCACCGAGGAGGGGGAGACCCTTGAGCCGGTGGTGTACCTGGTGGGCGGTGAGGCAGCGTCGTGGTTTTATCGCATCAACGCCAAGAAATCCGACATGGACAACCTCAATTCACCCAGCGCTCGCTTTGAGAACTACGAAGGCAGCGAAAACCCCTACGGCAAGGAAGCACACAGCTGGCACGCACTTGTCGCCGAACTCAGCATGCTCGCCATGGGCGCCGAAGCCGCTGCATGGAAGGCATGAGGAAATCCAACCCGATGCAACAGAATGAAAGCCAGCGGGCCGTGGCCGAACCATGAGCCAGCGCGTGTGGTTGTACATCACCACCATCGCCGTTGGCTTGTGGATTTCAGCCACGGGTGCCTCGGGACTTCTCTCCGACAGCCTCGCGGAATGGCCGGTCAACGTTTGGTGCTGGGGCCTCTTTGCCTACGTGTACCGGGTGGCCGACCGAAGAGAGCGCATTGAGATGCTGACGGTGGTCGCCCTTGCCACCCCCATGGAGTTGTTTTTCTCGGAAGTGTGGTTGATTTACGAATACCAGCGGGACTTCATGCCGCTGTTCGTCCCCGCAGGCCACTACTTCCTGTTTGACCTCGGTCGACGTGCAGCCCACACGATGCGGGAATCCATGGCCATGCCAGCCCTCTTCCGTTCATTCCCCTCGTGGCCTACGGTGCATGGACCGGCGGCGACACTTCGGGCGTGGTCATGCTGGTGCTCGTGCTCGCCTTCACGCAGTGGGGGCCTCAACCTCGCCTCTACGCCGCCATGGCGTGGGCCGCCCTGGCGATGGAACTCTGGGGCACCTACCTCGGGAATTGGACCTGGGCGTCAGACGTCCCGTGGACGGGATTAACGGCGTGGAACCCTCCGCTTCTCGTGGGCGCCTTCTACTGTTTTGGCGACCTGCTGGTTAACCTGTGCGTTGCCAAGTTTGAAGGGGAACCTACACCCGAGGGTTCAGCATGACCGGTGCTGACGAGTTGCGTAAGCGCCGTGAGCAAGAGGCGCTGAAGATTCGTACCGCCCTCAACCGACAACGAGGTGAACAGCGAGCCAACACCAAAGGCGGTGAAGGAACGGTGGCCTTCGTTGAGGAACGCAAGTGCATCGGCTGCGACCAATGCACCATTGTCTGCGACGACGACGCCATCGAACTCTACCACGTGGACGTGCTCAGCCCGCTCATGTCGGTGGAGAGCAACCGAAAGGCCAAGATCATCCGAGATGCTTGCACGGGTTGCCGATTGTGCGTCCTTGCGTGCCCGACCGACGCCATCACGATGATTGACCGATGAGGTGAACCCCATGTCAAAGAAAGGAAAAGACCCAACCGCACAACGCTTTGGAGGCGAATTTGGACCGTACCGCAAGGAAGGAACGCAAGGTGTCACCCTCTCGACGTTCAAGACGCTCGTTTGGACGTCCAACATCGGCGGCCTTCTCCTCGTGGTCCTTGCCCTCGAACTGCTCTTCGTTCAGCAGCGCTTCAACTGGGGCTTCCTCGCCCTCGTGCTCGGTGTGGCCGTGGCGCTGTTCCCGTCCAACTACGAGATCGTTGGCATGAACGAAGACGACGACGCCAACGACTGATGCATCGCAGCGTCGTGGCGGCACTGTCTACGAAATGCAACCTCTTTATGTCCCAGCATAAACCTTGAACGGACATCGTAGAATCCCTTCCGCTTCTCAGGATTGTATTTCAGATTGATTGGGTTAATTCTATACTCATCTGAGGAAAGCGAATCTCATGTGGGAATATGCGGTTCTCCACCAACACGGACTACATTGGATGGTGTTTCAAGGTGAAGGAACTGGTAAAGCCCTTCTCGAAGTTAAATTCAAAAAACCTCTGATAATCACCAAAGGGGACCTGGTTGGTGATGTTCTCAAGGGAGCAAAGATTGTTTCTGATGACACGCTCCATGTGATGTGCGTCTCCGAAAAATGGGATGCCGAAGCACCCCTGTTTGAACCCAAAGGCCTGAACAAATCACATGCGCTTTCAAGACATTTGTCGTTTCGAGCAAAAAACGAGAAAAAAAGATCGCAGAGTTCAATGTCAAACACGCAAACTGGCTCTCTTTCGGCTGGGCAGCCCCGATGTACAAAGCAAACACCGCCACTCAGGTGTTGAACAAAGCAGGTCAGGATGGATGGGAGCTGCTCGGAAACGTTCCAGGTGGGACAAACCGCCTACTGCGTAGAAATTTGAATGACACAGGACCACTTCACAGTGTCGCTGGCCCATCCAGTGGCCGTGAGGATGTTCGGTGTGTTATTCGCTGGTCCATTGGAGTGTAAAATTGATGCCATCGGTGGAAGATAATGTCATCTCCACGGCTTCGAGCATTCCCCGGACCTCAGTGTACACCTCATTGATGTCGGACTGGCCAGGAGAGAGAGCGACAGAGAGTATCGTACCTGGACCCTCAAACGAACGAACCAATGTTCGTTTCCTTGTGTCCCAAAGGAAAATCTCCCCCTCACCACTGGACACAAGTTCCTCGTTCACCCAGAAGCGTGCAAACATTGGATCCAGCATGTCCACTCAACTTCAGCTCGGAGTCCATGGGCCAGACGTAAATATCGCCATCATCGGTTCCATGAGCCAAAAAGGTGTCCAAGGGTTTCGATTGACCAAACTTGTCGCAGGGTGCTGGACTGATCGATTGTTTCTCCCACGTCGACAAATCCAGGAAGATAACTGAACCCAATTGCGAGACAGCAAGCCAACCTTTTTCCCATGAAAATCATGGTCCATTGTGCAATGGTTGACCAATGTTCTTGTTTTCATGTCCCAAACAGTGATTGTTCCATCATTGCAACCGGATCTGAGTGTTTCACCGTCTTTTGAGAAAGCAAGGGCTTGAATCGCATCGAATCCAGTGCTACCGCCCAGAACTCGCCCGTGCCAGCATCCCAAACATACACTTGACCGCCCCAATCGGAACAACGCATCCGATGTCGTATGAGGAAGGTGATGCCTTCTTTGATGTTCCAAGTCGTTGATATGGTTCATCGTGTTGGTGTCGTAGAGTTTGATGAAGCCATCATCCATCGAGAAGACCACCGTCTTTCGAGAAGGTTGCATTGATTTGATTTCTCCGTCGCCGATGTCCAGCGTCGTGATCAGGCCGCCGGTGTCGGGGTCCCAAAGACAAACGGTCCCGTTGGTTGAGGCGGAGGCCAACAGTCTGGGAAAAGGGAAGGCTCGATGAATCCTCTTTTCAAATGCTTCGCTTGTAAACTTCGCAGAACCCGAGGCAGCGTAATCATGGAATGGAGGCGATGCATGATTTGGCATCTGCGATAAGAACCTCCTTGGCCTCATCAAGTTGCTTCCTTCGTTTCTCCAAAGCCAGCATGCGTTGGCGTTCGGCTTCCTCCAACTGCTTCATGCGTTCCTTTTCGAAAGCCGAGATTTTTTCATCACGTTGGTCGATGGCGTCGAAGAACGGGTTCTCCGAATCTCCCTTTGCCATAAAAACCGACTCCCAGACCCTTGTATAGACTTACTGACCGTCCAGCCAGAGGCTTCGTTTCGGTGGCAAACCCGTCGCTCCGCATGTTTAGGATTCGGATTCCCAACTTAGTGCAAAATGGATGCCGTCGTCGGTTGAAAGGAGTGAAACCGACATCCTTCAGCATGAATTTGACTTCGGTAAAGATGGTGCTGAAAATTGAACAATTTGAATTCATTTATTCAACGATTGTTTCTGGTGAAGCGTGTTTTCTTTCACTTATAAGATATCACTCTGAGCAGTAAAACTCTAATCGAGACTCTCGAAGGAAAAGGCAGAGCGGTTATGGGTTCAGATGACAATCATTACTATTGTTTGATGTTCTCCAAGGTCCCACCGCATGTTTCCAAGAACTCGCAACCTCCTGAATCGACATAGGCTCAATGTACGCTCTGTAGGTGAAAAAGCAAGCGCCGAAATTCCCCAGTGCTGATTCCAAAGCCCAAAGTTTCAATTCACCGTCTGCGAGTGAACCCAAACTCTTCGAATTCATCGTGTCCTTCGTTGGGGTCGTTGATGGTTGTGATGTGTTCGCTTGTCATGGGGTCAATCACCGCCCATCAAGGGACGCAATGCCCAAGAATTCTGGTGCAAAACGGAACCCATCCATCCCGTCCTCAGCAAACCATGCAAACGCCTCAGAAATCGACCCTGGCTCAATGTAATCCTCTGGTTTAATCCGCTCGATTGGGCATCCATCACCAACACGCTCTTTGCTTCAACGACCCTTCTTTTTTGCGAGTTCTTGCTTGCTCCTTTGCCAACGCTGCTTGTCCGGTCTTGAGCGAATCAAACGGGTTTGTTGCTGGGTCCTCTTCGCCCACCATATTATTGATTCGTATGAAATTAATTCGGATCGTTTCATTGAGAGCCTCAGCGGTCTCGCCCACGGTGGTTTCAGCACCGAGTTGGGCCTTCTGCTCGTTGACTTGGCGAGCGAGGAAGGACACGACGTCGAGGATCTCGATGTCGGCGTAGGCTTCGTCGCCTTCGAACTTCAGGCACTCAAAGTGAGACACACACTTGGGACAGGAGGTCAACATCGTGTCGGCGCCGGTGGCACGCACTTCTTCCATGCGGGTGACACGGAGGGAGCGTGCGTTCTCGTTGCAGGACATCATGCTGGACACACCGCAGCACATGGCGTCCTCGCCGCTGTGCTCCATCTCCACGATCTCGACGCCCTCAACGGCGTTGATGAGTTCACGAGGTTCGTCGTAGATGCCCATCTGTCGGCCAAGTCGGCACGGGTCGTGGTAGGTGACCGTCGTGTCGTCGGACTTGAGGTTCATGTCGAAGCCTTGTTCGATGAGGAACTCCGTCGTGTGCATGACCTTGACGTCCTCGAGTTCGTAGTCTCGGGCGAAGGTTCGGAAACACTCGGCACAGGAGGACACGAGGGTGTCGATGCCGGACTCGTTGATCTTGCGCTGGTTGTAGGCCTTGAGCTTCTCAAAGACCTCGTCCAAGCCCTGCCACTTCTGGTCGTGGCCACAGCACTTGAGGAAATCTCGACCGAGGTACGCCACATCGCTGCCCATTTCCTCGAAGAGGGTGAAGGCAGCCGTCGTGGTGTCGCCGAGGTTCATGGTGCCCTCGTTGACGTGGGAGAAGACCATCTCCTGGTCGAGGTAGTCGACACAGCCGGGGTAGTAGCCGATGTTGGAAGTGATGGGGTAGTCCTCGGTGGCGATGAAGTCTGCATCAGCGGCTTCCTCGGCCTCAGCGTTGAGCACGGCCTGAAGCACGGTGTGAGGGATCTCAGCCTGCGGTCCGCCCACGATGAGCGAGCGGCGGATGTCCACGTAGGAGTCGTAGTTCACCAGTTGCGGGCAAGCGTTCGTACAGGCCGTACAGGTCAAACACGAGTAGAGCGGTACACCGTCGTCCTCGTTGTTCCACGAGTTGTAGATGATGTTGAGCTTGTCGCCGCCGTTGAACAGGCGGACAGGACAGGCATCGTCGCACAGGTCGCAGCCGTAGCACTTGTTCATCTCGAACTCGTAGCCACGGGCCATGTAGCGAAGCAGGACGAAGACCAAGGCACCAAAGGTGACACAGGGGATGAACATGGCGTAGGTCAACTTGGCGTCAAGCGACTTGGGGTTCTGGTGGTAGGTCGGGTTCTCAATGTACGAGAAGGCCGAGCCGCCCAGCGCCATTTCCTCAGCGTTGGTCAGGTTGACCGTGTGGCCAGCGAGGCCAGCAGGGGCGTTCTCGTCCCAGACCAGCAGGGGCTGGTAGCTGGCGATGGTGAAGGCCGTCTCGGTCGTGATGCTGTCGTTGGCTGCCAAGGCGCCGCTGACGACCACGTCGTAGGTGTAGTCGTAGGTACCAACGGCCATCTCAACGGTGGCGCCCTCGCAGTTGGCGAAGGACACGATTTCCTTGCCGCTTGCGTCGGTGACCGTCAAGGTCGTGGCGACCATGGTTTGGGTGGAAACGTCGTTGATCTTTCGCTCGCTGGAACGGAACTCACACGCCAGGTCGGTCGTGATGCCGTCGCTGGTCCCCTCTTCGGGGTGTCCTTCAGGGAACAGCGTCGTGTCTTCCGTGATGGTGAAGGAACCGCTGGTGGTGAAGCCTTCGCCGCCGTTGAACGTGGTACCGCCCGCTGCAGCGTTGATGCCGTTGGCCGGGTCTTGATGCCCGTTCGCATCGTTGAAATCGGTGATGATGTACCGAGCGGGCTGGTAAATGTTCCAACCCAGCCACGCTGTGGTCGGTACGACACCGCTTTCCGACCAACCGCGGTCATCGGTGAACTCGTTCACGTCGTGAACGTGGACGTCCGTGGGCTGCGTGCGCATGGCTTCGAGTTCGCCGTAATCCTTGATGGTCAACAGACCCTTGGCGTCCCAGAACCCTTTGTCGTAGGTGTCGAAGGTCGCCACGGTGGCTGCCGAAGAAAGAATGAGGGCACCAACGAGGAGCTGGCGGCTCTTGGCCACGGTGAAGCCCGTGCCCCACGCCTTGATGAGCAAACCACGCCCGATGAAGTAGATACAAATCCACATCAAAACACCGGTCATCACCCACGGTATCGAGTTGAACACTTCCGCTATCCACGGTTCCCTCGTTCCGCACAACAAATCGCCGTGCGAGTCCAATTTACAGAAATCGGACCGGTTTTTCCCGTACAGTTCCAAGAAGATGTTGATGGAAAAGACCGAGATGAACCAGATGTGCGCCAAGTACACGGCACCGGCTGCGGCGAACCACGGGTCTTCCACAGGACGCTTCTCACGGCCACCGAGGAACGGTGGCAGAGCGAGAATGCCCACGGGAATGCCGGTCAGGGCAGCGCCCCACCATGCAGCGTTCCAGGGGAACATGGGTTGGCCGACGATGTCGCCGATGAAACCGGTGGGCACCACGAACTGCGGGAGGTATTCACCCCAGCGGAGGTAGCCGTAGGAGAACAGCACGTACCAGTCAGGGAACACGAACCCGGCTTGGGCGTAGGGGTCGGCTGCACCGTGGAGGGGCGGTGGGATCAGCCAGGCATAGAACAGCAGAATCGAGAGCATCGAGGCGAAAATGATGCTGTCACGCAGCACTTCGTGAGGCCAAAATCCGTGACCCGTTCGCGTTCGCTTTCGCTTTTCTTCTGCTTTCTGAAGGTTTTCTTTTTCCTCCATGTACATGGAGGCGACTCTTCCAAAGTTGTCAATCAGTCCCATATTTTTCCCTCCGTATCAATGCGGCTCCGCAATACCTTGCACCCAGACGATGAACAAGTGAATGATGATGAGCGTGGTAACGATGACGGGCAGAATGAACACGTGAATGAAGTACATTCGAGTGACCGTCAGCGGCGTCAGTTCAGACCCTGAAAAGAGCAAGGTGGCGATGTATTTGCCGACCAGCGGACTGGAGTTGGCGAGGTTGATACCGATGATGGCAGCCCCGTAGGCAAGGCTGTCCCACGGCAACAGGTAGCCGGAGTAGCCGAACACGATGGTCAAGGCCATGAGGGCAACGCCGATGAGCCAGTTGAGCTCACGTGGGTTGCGGTAGGCACCGGTGAAGTAGACGCGACACATGTGAAGGAACACGCTGGCGACCATGAAGTGGGTCGTCCAGTGGTGAACGGCACGCAAGATGTAGCCAAACGGCAACTGCGTCATGATGTACTGCATGCTGGCGTACGCAGGAGACGGATCGCCTTCGCCACCGGGGACGTAGTAGATGCCGAGCACCGTTCCCGTGATCACGAGGATGATGAACGAAAGGAAGGAGATGCCACCAAGGCAGTAGAGCGGGTACCAGTACCAGATGATACGGAGTTTGTACTTCTCAGCGTGGGTGAGCGGCATTTGTCGGTGCATGTTGTAGTAGGCGCCCTTCGACATGTTCCAGTAGTCTTGGAGACGGAACCGGGTGTCGAGCCATGAAAAGACCCACAAGAACGAGCGTTCGGCCACACCCATCTTGCCGGTCGATTCGACCGCACGCAGGATATCGCGTCGAGGCATTTCCTCGTTTTCCTTGCGCAGCGTGAACGCCACGAGCAAGACGAGGAAGGCGATGAAGAACCAAAGAATCCAGAACATTGTCGTCATGTGTTCACCTCAATCGCAATACGTGTACCAGTCGACGTAATCGGGCACGCCCTCAATGATGCCACCGTTCAGTTGAATGGGAATGATGGGGAGACCCACCGGAGCAGGACCGCCGGCTCGGCGAATGCCTGCGTAGTTGAAGGTGGCACCGTTGGACCGGTTTCGGTTGGTGTTCATCTCCAGAGCCGTGGGGTCAAAGCGAGAGGAGTGGCAGATGCAGAACATCTTCGTGCCACCGTCGTCGCCACCACCGGGCGTCCAGGAATCTTCAGTGAAGGAGTTGGACACGAGTTGCCAGCCGGGGATGCAACACAAGTGTGTGCATCGACCGAACACCATGACGAGATCGTCGGATGGCATCAAGCGAGGGTCGAGTTCGGCCAAATCTTCGAAGTGGCCGACGTACTTGCCGGTCTCGTCGTAGCCTTCCATGAATTGGAAGCGGGCTTTGCCGTTGGATTCAGGTGTCCCGGCGTACTTGGAGTGGGCCACGTAGTTCACCACGACAGGAACACCGTTCCACACACCGGCTGCACCGGCCGTACCGGTGGACGATGCAGCGGCTTCAGCTTCAAAGTCGGCCTTGGTCATGGGCTGAAGGTGCTTGGCACCGTACCAAGCTTCGTCTTCACGGCCTTTGGCCCAAAACTGGACAGCGAGGTCGCCACCGCCGCCACCGCCGGGCGGCAGGAGGATGGCGGCGAAGCCGAGCATACCGAGGGAGGCGGTCAACACACCAGCGGCGGTGTTGAACCCGTAGCGGAGGAACTGTCGACGGTTGATGGAGGTCGCACCGACGCCAGCAGCGTCTGCCACATCAGAAGGTGCAGGTTTGAGGTCGTATTCACGTGCCATGATGCATCACCACTTGTACTCCCGCCAGTCCTTAGCGTGTTCTGGAATGAATTTGTTCTGGGCGTGCTTGACGATGATGGTATCGGGCAGGATGTACTTCAGGTAGATGATGCCGATCATGATCACGGTGGTCATCGTCATAGCGAGATGAAACGAGAGTTGTTGTTGGTCCCAGCCCTTAGCCAAGCCGTAAATCATGGAGAAACTCCAGTAGCAAATCCAAAACAGGCCCCAAGCCAAGAAGAACATCGTCAGATACGAGGCACCCGAAGGTGCCAAGGAGGCGCTGACGATGGTGCCGGGCTCAGCGATGTTGAACACACCGTGGTCGATGGCGCTCGCCATTTCGTCCTCGGTCAATTCGGCGCCCTCAAGCGCCGTGCGGGCGTCGTCAACGGCAATGCTACCGTCGGCCACACCTCGAAGCAGGGTCGTAATCGTGTCGTCCATCACTGATCACCTCGTCGCATGAGTTTGTAGCGCAATCGGAGTTGATTGCTGCGCCCCTTGTAGGACGTTGAGAAGCCGTAGCGAAGCAGGAGACCTGCAAAGATGACAACACCGATCACGGCGCCGAAGCCGAGAAGACCCAACCAGTGAGCGCGGAGTTTAGCACCCATGTGATGGAGGGCAATGCCATGGTGGGCAGGCTCGGGCGGAGCGACGTTGCCATCGCCAGCGAACAGGGTGCGGGTGCCCATGGCAGCCGAGGCTTCATCGCCTTCGTTCAGGGCGAAGTTGAGTTGATTCCAGCGATCTTCAACTCCGGGGATTTGGTCGCCGTTCACGGAGTTGCCGACAATCCAGAAGTTCACAGCGCCCGAGCCGGTTTCGGGAGCGGTCCAATCAAACACCCAAGCACGGTCTTCGGTGGCGGAAGAGGCCTCGGTGTGGGTCAACGTTTGTTCGTCAACCGCCCCGTCGATCTCCCAGTTTTGGGCCACATCACTGGCCAGCGTGCCGAGCGAAACTCGCATCGAGAAACCGGCCGTGTAGGTGCCCGTGGCGGGTGGGCCGCCGATCAGTTGCAGGTGGAGCGGGTAGGTTTCGCCGGCGACGTAGGCAAAGGGAACGTCAACCAGAATCACTTGCACGGCGTTGTCGGCCACTTCGTTGTGGCACAGGCAGCCGGACTTGGCCACGTCGTCGATGTCAACTTGGCCGGTGGAGCCCTGGTGAGATTGAGGGCCACCGATGCCGCCATGATAGGACGAGGCGAGCGTGGGGAGAAGCAGCAAAATCCCCACCAGCGTCAACAGCGCGGTGCGGGACGTGAGAGAAGATTTGTGCATGGCCTCACCCTTACATCTAATCCGACCTGTAAGGACTCCTTAAACATTGCCAGCAAAACGCCACTTCGGGTGCGGCGCAGTGTTGCGTTTTTTGAGAGATTTTGACCCCTTGAATTATCACCCGAATCCCCGGCGAACAATTGAGAGAAGGATTCTTGAATTTCTGCCGAGTCCCTATGCTGAGCATCATGGCAAATTACGCGTTTGAGAACACCTACAACCTCACCAGCGACCAACTGGAACGTTTGGACGAAGCCGAGGACTTGATGCTCAAGGGCGCACTGGGCAAAGCAGAAACCATGCTGCTCACCATGCTGGAAGAGGACCCGGAGTGCATCCCGGTGCTGTCGAACCTCGGCCACCTGTACGGCCGACACCTCTCAGAATTCAACACGGCCGTCGAATACTACGACCGGGTGCTGTGCATTGAACCGGACAATGCTTGGGCCCGAGACGCTCGGCGAAGGTACCTCCGCTACGTCGAGGACTGACGCACACCAAAGTTCATGGAGATGCAACATCCAGTCAGCGGCATGGACTCCTCCAACATCCTCGTGGCTGGAGTCGGAGGCATCGGTTGCTCCTGGGCGAAACAGGCGCACGTGAAATGCCGCGGCAGCGCTCACCTGGTCCTCATCGACGCCGACGATTCGAGCTTCACGACCGGCGAGGACATTCACGTGTTGCGCCTTGGACACGCCCTTGACAGCGTCGGATGTGCTGCGTTGCCCCCCTTGGCAGAACAACGCATGCGAGGCCTGAGCACCCTCACCCATCAGCTGTTGAATACCACTGAACTTGTGATTCTCCTCACCGGCCTTGGCGGAGGCGTAGGCACCGGTGCAGCGCACGAATTTGCACGGCAAGCACGGCAGTCCGGGGCCATCGTCTTGGCCGTCGCCGCTCTGCCGTTTGAGCACCAATCAACCCGAATGGAGATCGCCATGGAGGGGTTGGAACGGCTCGAAAAAACCGCCCACGTCACGGTACGCCTCTCCCTTGACCGCTTGGCCCGGCAAGCCCGAGAACGCGGCCAGCAATGGCAAATGGGAGCCGAGTGGATTGAAGACCTTGTCGACGGATTGGTCAGAACGCTGATGCGAATGGGCCTCATCAACCTCGACCTCATGGACTTACGAGCCATCGTTGACCAAACGGGTGAAGCAACCATGCTGGTGGGCGTTGGTCGGCCCGATGACCCACGTGGCATCTTGGAGGCTGCCCTCAAAGCGCCACTGGCTGCCATGGACGTCGGTGGCGCCAAAGGATGCTTGATTCAAGTCGAAGGCGGCCTGGGCATGACCATCGGACAAGTCGATGCGGTGGCGGATTTGTTCACCAGTGCCTTGGACGCCGATGCGCAGGTTATCTTGGGAGCGAGGGTCAGCGAGGATTTGGTGGATACGATCCGTGTGGTTACGTTGCTCGCTGGCATTCGCCCGAGTTAGTCGAGCAGCTCAATCTCGTCGTCATCCCACGCCACATCGCCAGCGAGCACTTCGGGCTCTGACCATGAAACGTCCTCGCCGATGGCAGCTTGTTCATTCACCGAGGAGGATGCATCGGCCATCTCCCGCACCGCTGCTGATCCGGCATCGGCCTGTTCGGACATACCCACCGGCGTTGGCAGAACCTCGGCATCTGAGGCATCGTTGGCACCCACCATCACCGTTGAATCGCCGCTCGAATCCGACGCCATTGATGGCTCGGTTACTGGAACCGCTTCGTTCACCACCTGTTTGATCCGCTCGGTAGATTCCATGCCCCTCATGGTGGATTGAAGGACGCGAGGTTGCATCCACAGGAACGTCACGACAACGATAAGATGGCCAGCCATCATGACGTTTCTGACATCGTCAAGGACGGTGGTCAACATGGCCACACTTCCGGCATAGGCGTATCCAAAGGCCAAACCCATGGGAAGGGCGTTTTGAGAGGTGACCAAACGAAGGGACGAACGGTAGGATTTCGAGGTGAGCCCCCAAATCGCCATCACCACGGTGAAAATCATCAGCAAGAATTCCTCAACGAACAACATCGCACCCCCCGGAGCGATGGCCCAGTGGCGCCAAACGGTGAGGAGGTGCCACGTGATCATGAGTTGGGTGAGCAGCATCCAGCGGCCCGAAAAACGATGAAAATCGGTCCTTGAGGACGCTTGGAGACGTGCCCCCCTCGACTGGCGCCAAGCCATCGCAAACACCACGAGAACGACAACGAAAAACACGGCATTGGCGACCAAGCCCTCGGCAGGGGACGAGTTTGTGTCGGCCAGCCATTCAAAGCCGATGAGAAGCAACGACGCCAGGACGACGATGATGAACAGCGACGAAACGGTGGAGCCCAGGGAAAGTCCTTCCTCCCGAGGCTTTCCATCGGGGAGGCGAGAGGCTGCCACCGAAGCGAGCCAACGACCAAAACCTCGACCTTGGGCGATGGCCCAGATGACAAAACATGAGGAGAGAACCAACGGCAAGGCATCCGTGAGGTCACCCAACGCCCCTTGAGGGCCAACCAACGCTTGGAGGACGGCAAACACGACGGCGGCCATCACCAATGGAAACACGCAGATTCTGAAGGAAAGGATGAGTCCCTTCAAACGGCCGGATGTTGGCTCTTCCGTTTCTTCCGGCAGCTGAATCCATCGTTGAACAGGCCCGACACCCGCCATCAAACCGGTGAGCAGGTAGCCTCCTGAGAGCGACAAAAACCCCAGGGCGCTGGCGACATCGTTTCCGGTCGTCGCAAGCACCTGGAAGGTAGCGGAGAGCACGGCGATGAGGACGAGGTGAGGTAGTGTCTTCCCGCTCAACAGCACACGGAGGAGACCGAACAGCGAGGATTCCTCTTGTCGCAGGTCGTCGAGTGGCGTGGATGCCGGTTCGAGAGAACCCTCCGATGCCTCATCACCCATGACGAATCCTGACAGCGACCTGTTTTGAGGCTATTCCTCCCTGCCAACATCAAACATGATGAAGAAGGAAGCACTGGCGGGGCTGATGGCCAAGCGGCTGACCAAGGCCCTGCGTGAGAAAAGGCGCTGGCTCGGCGTGCTCGTGGAGCCTGCCTGCTCGGCACGCAGCGACGTCGAGGAACGACTGGACGCATTGACCTCAACGCTCGAACCCACGCCCAACGTCCGATTGATGGACTTTGTCAGTGCCAAGCAGCGGTCTGAACGCAATCCGCCGGTTGACATCACCGCCGAAGAAGGTGGCATCGCCATCCTGCGCATTCACCTCAAGGACGCTCCGAGGCTCCGACCCTTGCTTCAAGCGGGGGACGCACTCGAGCAGCACGGTATCCGAAGCCTAACCACGAGTGGAAAAATACGGTTGGTCCGGCAACGCCTTGGGCTTCCAAAGCCACCACGCAAGCGTTGACCCCGTCATCCATCGCCAACTTGCGACCATCACATCTCGCCGCAGGCCTCAAGTGCCATCGCACAAAGGCGTCATCATGGGAGGAGGCGGGACGGCGCCCAAGATGAAGATGAGCGATGCGTTCATCCTCACCGGCCTCACCCTGCTCCTCGGCGGCCTGTTCATGCACGCTTGGGTCTCACCTGTGAGTCTCAGCGCCAGCGACCCTCCCTTTGCCAACGGCTCATCCTTGATGAAAGGAGATGCGTTCAACATTGAGATCACCGTGGACAACGAGACCACCGTTCGTATCGTCTTCATGGACGAGGAGGGGACGGTGCTCAGCGCTGATTCTTCGGTTCAAGCAGCAGGCAGTTCGCTCAAGGCGTCCTTCGAAGCATCGGAAGGAGGTTACTACAGTTACGAGATCGACACAAAAAACACCGGCGCCAGCATCTCCGTTGAAATCGAACGAAAACTGATGATTGACCTTTTGCCGTTCCCTGTCGGCGCCTTGTTCCTGGCCTTGGGCTTGTACCAGCGCTCGGCGACCGCATCAACTCCCGAAGAACGACAGTCGCATGACGAAGTCCTCGATGCCGTGCTACCGGATTGACCACGTCAAATCCTCAGGGTCATCAATGCCTTCGGTGCGCCCTGAGAGCACAAGTTTACCCGATGGATCCACGCCTGATATAGACACGCGCTCATCTCTATAGAAGAGTTTTTCAAACGCCTTTGAACCGTTCAAGACCGCTGCTTCAATTCGGGTGTGCCCATCGACCATTGGACCAAGGCCAGTAACCACCTCGAACAACGAAGAAACAAGCGCATGAACGGCCGTATGGATCTCCCTCGTCGAAAGCGAGATGTTCAGGTCAAGCGTGCCTGACCAGGCATGCTCGTGGTTGACCTTCGTGTTCAAACCTAGGCCCAGGACGAGTTTCGTGTTCTTTCCCTGGCTGACGGCTTCAAACAACACGCCGCCTGCTTTGGCAAACCGACCGTGTTTGCTTCGAATCCAAATGTCATTGGGCCATTTGAGGAGAACATCCTCACGCGGTCCGCCAGCGAGGGTTTGCAGCAGGCGTACAACTCCCTCGCCCACCCTCAGCTGGTCCATGGGCCGGTGATGAACATCTCCGTCATTGGCTACCAGCCAAGAAGCCAACAAGGCATCGGGTTGCGTCTCCCAACCACGCCCATGACGGCCCCTCCCCTGTGTTTGTTGCTCAGCCATTACCGACGTCCCAGGAGATGCGGGCATGCTCATCAAATCGTCGTTGGTGCTGGCGGTCACCTGGACATGGTGAACGGGTGAATCTGCGTAGGGTCGCCAGACAGCAAGAACATCAAGACGTTCCCCGTCATCAAAAGTTTTGGTCGCCACGGTTCGACCGGCCAACCCATGGCTCCAGGCGATGGCCTCTGCCTCATGTCCAATCCCGCTCAAAGAGACCGTGAGGAAGGCCACACCGGTTTTGGTGAGAAGGCGACCGCCTTTGAGCAGGCTGAGAAACCGAGAGAGAAGTCCGCTGTCGTCCGTGTCCGTGAGGGCGGCCTCTTCCATGGGGCCGAGTGCACCCTCACTGAGGACCTCCGAGGAGAGATAGGGCATGTTCCATACCACGACATCGTACAAACGGTCGCCGCCCCACTGGCTCAAATCACCGTCCACAGAAGGCCCAGGACCGCCTTCAAACACCTTCCCGATGAGGCCGTGCTCTGACAACAACGCACGTGTGCAGGCCACCGCCAACGGATTGACATCGCAGGCAGACACCGCACAGCCTTGCTTTGCAGCCCACCACGAGAGGACGCCCGAGCCACAACCAATCTCCAACCAGGATGTCCGGGAATTGACCAACTGGCGACTGAGGGCGGAGAGGAGGAGATCGGTGTCTTCCCGAGGAGGATAAACGGTGGGCGGCAGCACGAGGGGCAGTTGCTCCCCAGACGGTGCTGCCCATCGTACCTGCACGGGCTCAGCATTCATGCGCTCGAGTTCTCGCTCGGCATGGGCGGAATCGAACGGTTCGTCGCCCCCCATGACTCCATCGAAACGTACCTCTTTGATGAGGCTATTCGTGGCAGGGCGTGGAAAAAACGGCGAATTTTTGCAGGAAAGGCAGATTTATCAAGGGGAGGCCCAATGGTTCACCCAGCCTTCTTGGTGGCCGCGTCGGTCACGGCCAACCCGAAACGTATAAGAAGGCCATGTAGGTCGGACAGAAAGCCCAAGTTGCTACATTGGGCCTGTAGCTCAGTCAGGTAGAGCGTCGGACTTTTAATCCGATGGTCGCGGGTTCGAACCCCGTCGGGCCCGCCTGAATGCGCTACCGGTCCTGTGTGGGAGGGCGATCCGGGGTGTAAAAATGGTCGTAAAGAGTGCAACGAAAAAGCGGTTGATGGAACTGGGCGTCTCAGAGGAATACGCTCACAAACTGGCCACCGACCGAAACATGACCGACATCAAGAACATGACCCACGATGACGTGGCGTCCACCCTCGGCATCTCCAAGGACGCTGAAGAATTCATCAACACCATGCAAATCATTGCCGAGCAAGGCTCCCGACGCCGTGCCGCCAAGAAGAGCACCAAAATCACCATCCGGGCCAAGGCCGTCGACGACATGGACCGCCCTGAAATCACCTCTCGTTTCAACGCCCTCAACCACGAACTGGTCCCCCACCAGGAACTCGTTGGCGATGCGAACATCTCCGAGGCAGACCAACTCGCCGTTGAGATGGAAGCCTTGGCTCCATGGAAGATGGTCTTGCCCGACCCCGAAACCGGTGAGGACCGCCTTGCCAAGGAATTGCTTCCAAAAATCCTCATCACCGACCCTGTTGTCCAGGTGATCAAAGAACTCGCTGAAGCCGAAGATTCGGCAGCCCACATGGCCAACCCAGACCACACCCCTCTGGCGGCCGGTTGGATTGCTGACCGTGTGCTGAAGGTCGTCCGCCAATCCCCGTCGGCCGGACAGACCATGGCGTACCGCCTCATCGTGGAGGGGAACTGAAGGAGGAGAACATCATGCAGGAAATCATTCAAGCATTTTTCAAAGAACGCAGCCTTGTCAACCACCAACTGGCCTCGTACAACGACTGCATCCCCGCTTCGGAAAGCACCCTTTCCCGAATGGAGCGCATCATTCGCAACATTCGTGTTGGTACCGACGAAGACTTCGACGACGACGAAGGAGGCTACATCAAACTCGACGTGCACGACCAAGACATCGTCATTCGCCTCAAGAACGTCAAACTCGGACAGCCCACCGTCAAGGAAGCCAACGGCGCACTCAACCCATCCACCCCGATGGAGTGTCGCCTGCGCAAGCTGACCTACATGTCCCCCGTCACGATCGATTTCACCATCAAGCGCAACGGCGTGCCCTCGCCAACCGAGTCGGGCGTGGCCGTTGGCAACATGCCCATCATGGTCCGCTCCGAGCGATGCAACTTGCACCCCAAGCACATCGCCGGCGACCGCGTGCTCACGCCAACCACCTCTGCTGAGGACAAGACAACCTGGCACGACCTGTTGCGAAAGAAGGGCGAAGACCCCCTTGACCCCGGTGGCTACTTCATCATCAACGGGACCGAGCGTGTGCTCATTTCGATGGAAGACCTCGCACCCAACCGCGTCACGGTTGAAATCAACAAGCGCTACGCCAAGCAGACCGAGGTCGCCAAGATCTTCTCCCAGAAGGACGGTATGCGAAAGCCACTCACCGTCGAAAAGCGCCGAGACGGCATGCTCATGGTGAAGATTTCCACCGCCGGTACGACCGCTATCCCCGTGGTGCTTCTCATGCGAGCCCTCGGTGTGGAAAACGACCAGCACATCTTCCAAGCCATCGCCGGTAACACGGACTCGTTCAAGTACATCGTTGCCAACATCAACGAAGTCAAGGACAACGAAGAATACAGCGTTGAAACCATGGAAGAAAGCCACCAGTGGCTCGAGAAGAAATTCGCCGCCGGTCAGCAAAAGGAATACCGTGAGGCACGTGTCAGCCAGTTGCTCGACCGTGAACTCCTCCCCCACTTGGGCGACCAAGCCGAAGACCGAGAGAAGAAAGCCATCTACATGGGTCGCATCGTTCGCCAAGTCTTGGAAATGGCCATCGAAGGCCGAGACCCAAACGACAAGGACCACTACGCTAACAAGCGTGTTCGCCTCGCAGGCGACCTCATCGAAGACCTGTTCCGTGTGTCGGCTGGACAACTCGCTCGTGACTTGAAGTACCAACTTGAGCGACACCACAACCGCAAGCGAGAACTGAAGATCACGTCCTGCCTTCGCCCCGACGTGTTGACGAGCAAGATCATGCACGCACTCGCCACCGGCAACTGGGTCGGCGGCCGCTCTGGTGTGAGCCAACTGCTCGACCGAACCACGTACCTCGCTGCGCTTTCTCACATGCGCCGTGTCACTTCGCCCCTGGTGCGAAGTCAACCTCACTTTGAGGCTCGAGACCTTCACCCCACCCAGTGGGGCCGACTGTGCCCCAACGAGACGCCTGAAGGCCAAAACTGTGGCCTGGTGAAGAACGCTGCCCAGATGATCGACATCTCGGAAGACATCAACGAAATCGAGATCCGAGAGCGCCTTGACGAGCTCGATGTTTACCAGCCTGACGACTGGACCGACGGCGATCGTGTCCACGTCAACGGTGACATCTACGGCATCCACAAGCGCGGTAAGAAACTCGTGGACCACTTCAAGTCCTCCCGCCGTCGTGGCGTGATTCCCTCAGAGGTTTCCATTCGCCACGATGTGGAAAACAAGGACATCTTCATCAACACGGACAAGGGTCGAATTCTGCGTCCTCTCCTCATCCTCTACGATGGGGCCCCTCGCTTGACGCAAGACCACTTGACCAAATTGGCCAGCGGTGAAATCAACTTCCGCTCCCTCATCATCGAGGGTGTCGTGGAATGGGTCGACGCTGAAGAAGAAGAGGACCTCTACATCGCTCCTCGTCCGTTCGTGCTGCCCGAGACCATCCCAGAAGGCGACAGCGCTGGCTTGGCTGGCCGTGTCGTCAAGTACGAAGATGTAGAGTGGATGAACCTCGGTGAGCCACGGGCTGAAATGGCCCACCTCAAGGCCAACGTCTCCATGCCCAACGGTGAAATCGCCACCACGGAATTTGACGTCCCGTTGCTCTACACCGCTGAGCACACCCACTGTGAGATTGACCCACAGCTCGTCCTCGGTGTTTGTGCTTCGCTCATCCCCTACCCCGAGCATAACTCGACGCCCCGTGTCACGGGTGGTACGGCGATGGTCAAGCAATCGTTGGGTCTGCCCAGCGCCAACTACCGAATGCGCCCGGACACCCGTGCACACATCTTGCACTACCCGCAGCGCTCCATCACTCGCACCCGAGCCATGGAAACCACCCACTTCGACGACCGACCCGGTGGCCAGAACTTCATCGTGGCCATCATGTCGCTTCACGGCTACAACATGCAGGATGCGGTCATCATGAATAAGGGGTCCATTGACCGAGCCCTCGGTCGCTCGACCTTCAACCGCACCTACAACGCCGAGCGACGCCGCTTCCCTGGCGGACAGGTCGAAGAAATCGAGAAGCCCGGCACCTCCAAGCAGGAGATCAAGGGACTCAAGGCACCCGACGCCTACCTTCACCTCGAAGCCGACGGCCTCCCCGTGCCAGAAACCTCGCTCGAGGGTGGCAACGTCCTCGTCGGCAAGACCAGCCCACCACGGTTCCTCGAGGAGTCCTCAGGCGGTTCCTTCTTGATGGCACAGGAGCGACGTGAGTCGTCCATGCTCGTCCGCCACGGCGAGAAGGGCTGGGTTGACAACGTCTACGTGACCGAATCCCTCGACTCCGGCCGTCTCGTTCGTGTGATGGTGCGAAGCCACAAGGTCCCCGAAGTCGGCGACAAGTTCGCTTCTCGCCACGGACAAAAGGGTGTCATCGGCCGCCTTGTTGAGCCCGAGGACATGCCGTTCACCGAAGACGGTGTCGTGCCCGACCTCATCATCAACCCGCACGCCATTCCATCCCGAATGACCGTCGCCCACGTTCTGGAAATGATCGGCGGCAAGGTCGGCGCCATGGAAGGTCGCCGCATCGACGGCACCGCCTTCCGTGGTGAGAAAGAGTCCAGCCTGCGAGACGGTCTCGTCCGCAACGGCCTAGCCCACACCGGCCGTGAAACGATGATCAACGGCGAAACCGGCGAGTCTTACCCCGCTGAGATCTTCGTTGGTTGCATCTTCTACCAGCGACTCCACCACTTGGTCAGCTCGAAGATTCACGCCCGCTCCCGTGGTCGTGTTCAGATCCTGACCCGTCAGCCGACCGAAGGGCGTGCCCGACAAGGTGGTCTGCGATTTGGTGAGATGGAACGTGATTGTCTCATCGCTCACGGCGCTTCGATGGTCATCAAGGACCGTCTGCTCGATGAGTCGGACGGTATCGACATGTACGTCTGCGCCCAATCCGGTCACATCGCTTGGTACGACCCCAAGCGTGGCACCTACGTCAGCCCCATCCACGGCGATGGCGCTGAAGTCTACAAGGTGCAGACTTCGTATGCATTCAAGCTGCTCCTGGACGAGATGAAGAGTTTAGGTGTGGCCATGCGTCTTGAACTGGAGGACCGAAGATGAGTCGAAAGAGCACAATGATCCCCAAGCGAATCGCCCAGATTCGATTTGGTTTGATGGACCCGAGCGAAATCAGAAAGATGTCGGCTGTTGAAGTCAAGACCGCTGACACCTACAAGGACGACGGTCATGCCTACAAGCAAGGCCTGATGGACCCTCACATGGGTGTGATCGAACCCGGTCTGCTCTGTCCCACCGACAACTGTCAGTACCAAGATTCGCCAGGCCACTTCGGCCACATCCAGTTGGAACTTCCTGTCATCCACATCGGGTTCGTGAACCTGATCAAGACGGCATTGAAGGCCACCTGCAATGACTGCAGCAACATTTTGCTTCACAGCGAGCCCGGCACCTCGCCAGGTTCCAACCCTGAGCAAAGCGAGCAGGACTACTACCGAAACCGCATCCGTGACGTCATCACCAAGCACGGTGTTGGTTCGACCGAATTTTCGAAGATCATCAAGGAAGTTGAGAAGGTCACCTCCGGCACCAAGCGAAAGGTCTGCATGCACTGCGGTTCGTCCCAAGGCAAGATCATCCTCGACAAGCCGACGACCTTCAAGGAAAAGCACGACAACACCGAGCGCAAGCTCAACCCACGCGATGTCCGAGAATGGCTCAGCAGCATCCCGCCCGAGCACCTCATCTTCATCGGCATGGACAAGCAGAACCGCCCCGAGTGGGTCGTGCTCAAGGTGCTCCCAGTTCCACCCATCACCGTTCGCCCGTCCATCACCTTGGACAGTGGCGACCGCTCTGAGGACGACCTGACGCACAAGCTCGTCGACGTGCTGCGCATCAACCAGCGCCTGCGAGAAAACCGTGACTCCGGTGCACCCCAACTCATCGTTGAGGACCTGTGGGAACTGCTGCAATACCACATCACCACCTACTTTGACAACCAAACCTCTGGCATCCCACCGGCTCGTCACCGCTCCGGTCGAACCCTCAAGACGCTCACGCAGCGCCTCAAGGGGAAGGAAGGTCGCTTCCGAAGCAACCTTTCCGGTAAGCGTGTCAACTTCTGTGCTCGCTCGGTGATTTCGCCCGACCCCTACCTCAGCGTCAACGAGGTTGGTGTGCCCACGAAGATCGCCAAGGAACTCACCGTCCCCATCCGTGTGACCACCCGAAACCGAGAGCAAATGCGCCAGATGATTCTGCGCGGTCCTGACGTCCACCCCGGTGTGAACTACATCGTCCGTGGCGACGGTCGTCGTGTCAAGATCAACGCCCGAAGCCGCCTCATCAACGCTGGGTTCCGCTGCCACAACCCCGAGTGCAACGAGGAGACCACCACGCGTCCTGACCTCCACTCGGTCATGCCAGCCCCTAACTTCCTGCCAGGTTTGGTCATTCAGAAGCAAATCGCCTTGACCGGCATGGGTGAAGAAGAGGTCAGCTACGTCGTCAACGACACCGCCACCCTCAACAACCTGCAGGGCCTTGACGAAAACGGCAAGAAACTCCCTGATGACGACCCTCGCGCCATCCTCCACTACCGTTGGATGCACGAATTGGCTCAGGCCGACAACCCCAACCCCGAACCCTTCCCCGAGCACCTCGAGGTGGCCTGCCCGCACTGTGGCAGTCCCTTTGATGAGTGGGGCGAAGAGCGCACCGGTGTTGAGGACCGCTTGTCCACCTTGGACCGCTACGGCAACCCGAAGCCCGGTCTTCAGGTCGAGCGCCACCTGATCGACGGCGACGTCGCCATCTTCAACCGACAACCATCGCTTCACCGCATGTCGATGATGGTGCACGAAGTTCGTGTCATGAAGGGTCACACCTTCCGCTTCAACTTGGCCGTGTGTACCCCCTACAACGCTGACTTTGACGGCGACGAGATGAACCTGCACGTCATCCAGTCCGAAGAAGCCCGTGCGGAAGCTAAGATTCTAATGCGTGTCCAAGAGCACATCCTGACCCCTCGCTACGGCGGTGCGGTCATCGGTGGTATCCACGACCACATCTCCGGCGCCTACCTGCTGTCCCGACCCGGTACCATGATTCGCCAAGCCCACGGCTTGGAGATGCTGGGGAACATCGGCTACACCGGAGCGCTGCCCGAACTGGTGAAGGACGCCAACGGCGAACCCGCCTACCGAGGTCAAGACATCATTTCGCTGATCATCCCCAACAACATCCACTTGCGGTTCCGAAGCCGTTCCAACGACATGGTCAACGTCAAAGACGGCCAGGTCGACGGAACCCTCGACAAGCGAGCCATCGGTGCTGAAGACGGTCGTCTCCTCGACGCCATCGTCCAAACCAACGGCCCCGAGCAGGGCGCTCGTTTCCTTGACGAGTTCACTCGCCTCTCCATCGCCGCTTGTACGTCGCTTGGTTTCACCACCGGTATTGACGACGAGGACCTCTCCGAGGACGCCGTCGATGCCATCAACGCTGCCAACGCTCTGGCGCAAGAAGGTGTCACCCAAGAACTCGAGAAGTTCGGTAAGGACGGAAAGAAGTACGAAGCCCGACCAGGGCGTACGCCACGTGAAACCCTTGAAGAGAACATCATGCAGATGCTTGACAAAGGAAAGCAAGAGGCCGGTGACATCGCAAAGGACGAACTCAACAAATCGGGTTCGACCAACGCTGCCGTCAACATGGCCATCTCTGGTGCTCGTGGTTCCATGGACAACCTGACCATGATGGCAGCGTCCATCGGCCAGGCCAAGGTCCGTGGTAAGCGTCTCGAGCGTGGCTACGACGACCGTGTGTTGCCTCACTTCAAGCGTGGCGGCCGTGGCGCCCTCGACCGAGGGTTCATCGCTTCGTCGTTCAAGCGTGGCCTCGAACCCACGGAGTTCTTCATGCTCTCCGTCTCCGGCCGAGAGTCCCTGGTCGACACCGCTGTTCGTACGGCCAAGTCCGGCTACATGCAGCGACGTCTGATCAACGCGATGGACGACCTGAAGGTCTACGACGACGACATGCTCTCGGTTCGCAACACCGCCAACCGCATCATCCAGTTCAGCTACGGCGAAGACGGCATCGACCCGTCCCGTGGTGTGCACGGCTCGCCGTTCAACATCGACGTCATCGTTGACTCTGCCCTCGGAACCGAGGGTGGCCTCGAGGACGACCGTGATTCCTACGAATTCAGTGCTGAAGAAGAGGACATGGGCGCCTGGGAAGAATCCGCCGAACACGACGGGGGTGAGAACTGATGGTCGTCAAGAGTGCAACCAAGAAGAAGCTCATGGATTTGGGCATCGACGAAAACTTCGCCCATGCCTTGGCCGACGACCGCAAGTGGGACGACGTCAAGGTGATGACGCAAGCCGAAATCGCCAAGATTTGCGAAACCGACTCTGAAACGGCAGGAAACATCCACGGCACCATCGTTGCAGCCACGCAAAAAGGCCGCGACGGCGATGGAGAAACCACCGGCCCGGTCACCAAGGTCCGCCTTTCCGGACGCGCCCGCAAGCGCCGCACCCGTGCCAAGACCGTCGTCGACATGGAACCTTACGACTACGACCGTAAGATGCAAGCCATGGAGAACGAACTCGCCAACGACCCGGTCTACCAGAAGTTGGAAGAAGCCGTTGAAGCCACTGGCTCCGGTCGCTTCACCAACCGAATTCTTGCTGACCTGACCATGGCTTGCCACAGCCGAGGCAAGAAGAAGTTGACCAAGCCACAGGCCAAGAAAGTCATCGATGAAGCCATCGTTGCGCTTGACCGAGCCAGCATCGACCCGTACGAAGCGGCTGGCATCATCACAGCGCAATCCATCGGTGAACCGGGAACGCAGATGACCATGCGTACGTTCCACTATGCTGGTGTTGCGACCGTCAACGTCACCCAAGGTCTGCCACGTATCATTGAGATCGTGGACGCCCGAAAGGTGCCGCAAACGCCAACCATGACCATCCGCTTGAAGGGTGAAGAGAAAACCAATGCCAACGCTGCTAAGAAACTGGCCGCTGCCATTGAAGTCACCACCACCGTGAACATCGCCACCCTGGAGACCGACGTCGCCCAGCGACGCTTGGTGTTGAACCTCAACAAAGGCAACCTCAAGCAAAAGCGCATGACGGCCATGGAAGTCAAGGACAAACTTGAGCGCGCAACCCGCCTCTACGTTCAGGCTGATAAGGAAAAGAACCCGTCCACCTTGACGATGATTCCCGGCGTCCACTCCGAAGAGGACCTGGCCGACCTCGCCGAAAACCCACCCTCCTACACCATGCTCCTGCAGCTGGAGGAAAAGATTCGCGACATGCGCCTCAAGGGCATTCCCGGTATTGAGCGAGCCAACCCTCAGTTGGACGACAAGACCGGTGAGTACTACCTCTCGACCATTGGCAGCAACCTGCCTCGTGTCAGCGAGTTGGAAAACATCGACCGTTCCCGCACCTACACCAACAACATCATCGAAATCTACGATTACCTCGGCATTGAGGCTGCTCGTCAAGCCATCGTCAACGAATTGCAGATGACCCTTGACGGGGCTCGCCTCGAGGTCGATGTCCGCCACCTGCTCATGGTCGCAGACGTGATGACCTCCGAAGGTGAAGTCCGTGCCATCGGCCGCCACGGTGTCTCAGGTACCAAGCACAGTATTCTGGCTCGTGCGGCGTTCGAAGTCACCGTCAACCACCTGCTCAAGGCCGGTATCATCGGCGAGAAGGACTACCTCACCGGTGTTGCAGAGAACATCATCGTCGGCCAACCCATTTCCTTGGGAACCGGCAGCGTGGCCCTGTACTACATCCCGGAAGAGTGAGATTCCAACCATGAGAAACACATGTGGAGAATGGAGGAAAAGAAATGGATCTAAGCCGACAACTGAAAAACGCAATCGCAACAGGAAACCTGTTGTTTGGACAACGACAAGCCAAGGACGCCTGTGCCAACGGCAACGCCAAACTGATCATCGTGGCCGCTAACTGCCCCGATGACTACACCACGGCGTTGCGAGCAGCCCACCCCGAAGTGAGCATGCACCGCACCCGCATGGTGAACCGCGAACTGGGCATCGCCTGTGGTAAGCCCTTCTCGGTCTCGACCATCACGGTGCTCGACGCCGGCGACAGCGATTTGATGGCGCTCGAGAGCAACCTCGAGTGAGCGTTCCAGTCCTTTTGGACAACACCTTGATGGCCTTTGGGGGCCACGCCAAAACATGCGTAGAACACCTGCAGGCATCGCCATGGCGCTCACCGCGCTTTTGCTCTTGAGCATCGTCGGCACGTCCACCGTTCAAGTCAAGCCCACGACGCTGTTGAGTGATACCGAAGCAACCGTGATGAGCACCAGCGGCCGGAGCACCTCACCGGAGGTCTTCCTCGCCGGTGGAGGCACCGGAAGCCATGACGAGTTCTCCGGGGCCATCGCAGCCACCGACAACGGATGGGTCGTTGCTGGCGACGTCAATTCCTCGGCTCAATCGTTGGTGTTCGGCACACAAACCTACATTCCCACCTCACCGTACAGCAACGGCAACGATGTCTTCGTAGCCTCCATGGACTCAACGGGCGCCTGGAATTACATCACGGGCGCTGACCACACGCAAGGTGGTGTCTCGTTCATGGCCGACGTGACCTCTCACGCTGGGAACGCCATCGTGGCCGGGTACATGTACGGCCCCATCGACTTCGGACAAACCACACTGAACACCGCTGTTCAATTCGACGGCTTCATCGCTCAGGCGGACGCCACGGGCAATTGGATGTGGGCCAAGGGATTCCAAACCCTCCCAAATTCATCCACGGATTCCAGCATCCCGCAAGCCATCACCGTTGACCAAGTTGGCGACATCATCGTGGCTGGCTATTTCTCGGGCGAGACCGACTTCGGTGGAACGACCATCAACGTCTCCGACGCTGAAATTTTCATCGCCAAACTCGACGGCGCCAATGGCGCCCTCAAGTGGGTGGTGAGCGGCGGTGGCATCGGCACACAGCAGGTCAGTGATGTGGCCGTGGACAATGCTGGGAACATCCACGTCTCCGGTGTGACACAAAACAATGTCCTGTTCGGGACCAGCAGTTACAACCTCGTTGGCACCCAGGATTCCTTCGTCGTGAAGGTCTCTGGCACGGGTGCCATCCTTGGCATCACCGGCTACGGCATTGCCAACCAAGCCGTCACGCTCTCTGCCTTGGCCACGGACGGCAACGGCGACCTCTATCTTGGCGGCTCCTACGAGGGCACCATGGCCAAGAACGGCTGGTCCATCACGGCCAACAAAGGCGGTGCTGACCTGTTTTTCATCAAGGAAGGCACCACGCCTTCCAATCAATGGGCGGCAACGGGCGGTTCCAATTCGGCCGACAGCCTGCAAGGCATGGACGTCAGTTCCCGTGGAGAATTGGTGTTCACCTCCTTCTTCCTCGACGGCACCTTCAGTGCGGGAACCAAATCCACCACCGGGACCAGCAGCGGATGGATTTCAACCATCGACGCCGACATGATGCTCGGTGGTTTGACCAGCACGGGCGGGTGGTCCTGGCTCGACGTTACGGCCAGCGCTGCGCTTGAGATCGGCTGGGACGTGGCCTACAACGCCAGCGACATCGCAGCGGGCATCGGGTCCTATGCCGGACCACAGGGCAGCGACACCATCACCAAGGGAACCACCAGTGTGACCACGGCCGGTGGATGGGACAACTTCGTGTGGGCGATTGACCCGTCCATGAAGGCCGACACCGACAACGACGGCGTCCCTGACGTGTCCGACAACTGCCCCAACACGTCCAACCCGCTCCAGGGCAACACCGACGGTGATGCACAAGGCGATGCCTGCGATTCAGACGACGACAACGACGGCATCACCGACAACTCTCCCGATGACTGCCCACGTGGTGGTGCTGCCAATTGGGGCTCCACCCAGAATTTCGATGACCCAGCCACCTCGACCGATTGGGACCGCGACGGCTGCAAAGACGACGTTGAAGACGCCGATATGGACAACGACGGCATCGAAAACGGCGTTGACTTGTGCCCCCGCTCCGGCTATCAGCCTCCACGCCCGACATGGGTGTCCGATGAGATCACCGATGTGGACGGCGATGGTTGCCGCGATGCCGACGAAGACACCGACGACGACGGCGACGGATTTGAAGACGTGAGTGATGATTGCCCGACCGTGGTGGGTAACTCTACCCTCGGTGAAGAAGGATGCTTGGACAACGACGGCGACGGTTGGTCGAACAACTTTGACGACTGTCCAAACGAGTTTGGAAACTCAACCCTCGGCGGCAAGAATGCTTGTCTCGACATGGACGGCGATGGCTGGGCCGATGTTGACGATGCGTTCACCGAAGACCCCACCCAGTGGTCGGACGCCGACGGCGATGGCTACGGGGACAACAGCGAAGGGACCACGCCTGACGAGTGCCCCACGGTTGCCGGCACCTCGACGCTTGACCGCCTCGGCTGTCTTGACACGGACAGCGATGGCTACTCCGACCCCGACAGCCTGTGGGACACCGAATCTGGTGCCGATGCCTTCACCGATGATGCAACGCAATGGTCCGACTTTGACGGCGACGGCTACGGCGACAACTACGCCAACGACACGTGGACCGACCGAAACCCGTCGTGGCCAGGTGAGTACCGACCCGATGTCGTCCTTCAGGACGCCTGTCCAACCCAGGAAGGATCATCATGGCAGAACGGCTTGATCGGATGTCCAGACCAAGACGGCGACGGATGGTATAACCTCCAAGACGCCTTTCCCAACGACCCCACGCAATGGTCGGACATGGACGGCGACGGCTACGGCGACAACGCCTCAGGAACGGACGCTGACCAGTGCCCGGACGTTGCGGGCACCTCCACCGTCGACCGGCTTGGCTGTGAAGACACGGACGGCGACGGTTATTCTGACCCCGACCCCAACACGAACTGGCTCCCCGAACAGGGCGCCGATGCCTTCCCCAACGAACCCACGCAATGGGCCGACCAGGACCAGGACTTCTATGGCGACAACCCCGCCGGTGAGCGAGCAGATGACTGCCCCACCGTCAGAGGCACCTCAACCGTAGACCGATTGGGCTGTGAAGACAGCGACGGCGACGGCATCTCAGACGCCACGGACACGTGGACGTTGGCTCAAGGGGCCGACGCTTGCCCGCTGGCCTACGGCACCTCAACAGCCGACCGCATCGGTTGCGTGGATACCGACGGCGACAATTACTCCGACCCAACACCCGACTACGGCGTGGCCGAAGGTGCAGACGCTTACCCGCAAGACCCCACCCGCTGGATTCTCGAGCCCAAGGAAGACGAGACCGTCTTTGCCTCCACCAACGCCCTCATCGGTGGCGGCGTTGGGTTGCTCTTGGCATTGGTGCTGATCGGCCTGATCATGCGCCGACGAGGTGGCAAGGAAGCAACCACGGATTGGACAACGCCTCCCGGCGCAGGCTTCGCAGCCGACCCTGGCTACGGCGTTCCGCCCGGCATGCCGAACTTCGCTGCGCAACCTGCTGCACAAACGACGGCCCAACCAGGCTACGGTGCACCCGTGGCCATGCCCGACTTCAACGCCCAGCCTGCCGTGGCTCAACCCGACCCTGCTCGAGAGTACTACAGCGGATTGCTCGCTCAAGGCTACCCTCACGAGGACGCAGTTCGCTACACCCAGCAGTACTTCCAAGAATTCCGTGGGTGAACGGGGGCACGTGGCATTGAGCGAACCTGAACGACGGTGGATCGACAACCCTGTTGTTCGTGGTTTGCTGGTGTTTTCGGCCTTCCGTGCGGTCTACGGGATGGGTATTCTGGTCGTGACCTACGGCCTGGCGACCAGTGAAACGGCCCCTTGGTGGACCTCGCTCATCTTTCTGGCCTGTTCCATGGTGTTCTCACGCTGGCTCTTCCGCCAAATCAAGCAGCGATGGCCCGGCCTCTTCAATGCAGGCCAGCACGGCGTGGATTGAATCGGTTCGAATCAAACGACGCCTTGGGCAATCATGGCTTCAGCGACCTTGAGGAAGCCGGCCACGTTGGCTCCAAACACATAGTCGCCTTCACGGCCGTACTTCTTGGCCGTCTCGAATGCGTTCTTGTGAATGTTGACCATGATGTCCTCGAGTCGCTTGTCGACTTCCTCACGGGTCCACGACAGACGGAGGGAGTTCTGCGACATTTCAAGACCGGAGGTGGCGACACCGCCGGCGTTGCTGGCCTTGCCAGGTGCAAACAGGACGCCGGCCTTCTGGAAGACCTCTACCGCCTCGGGGTGCACGGCATGTTGGCACCTTCGCCCACGGCGATGACGTTGTTGGCGACGAGCATCTCGGCCTCTTCGCCGTTGAGCTCGTTTTGGGTAGCGCAAGGAAGGGCTACGTCAACATTGACGTTCCACAGACCGTTCACCGCAGGCTCAGGGGCGCTGGGGGTGAAGGTGGCCGAGGGGTATTGCTTGGCGTACTCGGAGATTCGGCCACGTCGGTTGTTCTTGAGGTCCATGACCCAAGCCAACTTCTCACGGTCGATGCCGTCCGGGTCATGGATGAATCCAGACGAGTCCGAGAACGTGACGGGCTTGCCACCGAGGTCGAGGACCTTCTCACAGGCAAATTGGGCCACGTTGCCGGAGCCGGAGATGGAAACGGTGGTACCTTCGAAGGACTTGCCCTTGGTGGCCAGCATTTCACGGGCGAAGTACACGAGTCCGTAGCCCGTGGCTTCAGGTCGGATGAGCGAACCGCCGTAGGCGAGACCCTTTCCGGTCAAGACACCGGCTTGGAACTCGTTCTGCAGACGCTTGTACATGCCAAACATGTAGCCGATCTCACGACCGCCCACACCAATGTCGCCAGCTGGAACGTCGCAGTCGTGGCCGATGTGGCGCCAAAGTTCCATCATGAAGGACTGGCAGAAGCGCATGACTTCAGCGTCGGACTTGCCCTTGGGGTCAAAGTCCGAACCACCTTTGCCGCCACCCATGGGGAGGCCGGTCAAGGAGTTCTTGAAAATCTGCTCGAAGGCGAGGAACTTGAGGATGGAAGCGTTCACGCTGGGGTGAAATCGGAGGCCGCCCTTGTAGGGGCCAATGGCACCATTGAATTGAATACGGAAGCCACGGTTGACGTGGATTTCGCCTGCATCGTCGGTCCAGGGCACACGGAAATGGATGAGGCGCTCGGGCTCAACCACGCGCTCAACGACCGAAATGTACTCTGGATTCGCCTCAAGGACAGGCTCGAGCGATTCAAGAACTTCTTTCACCGCTTGGTGGAATTCAGGTTGGTCGGGGTCACGGGCTACGACTTTTGCATAAATTGCGTCACTGGGGCTCATCGGCATACCTTCTCACACCCACAGGTGTGTTGCGCCGCCCTTGCACAGACCCTTTCTAATGGTTGCCCCTGTTCCATCTCCGAGACCGAAGATTCAGGGAGCAAAAATGGGACTCAAAAGGTGCACACCGTGAGGTAGCGCTCAAGTCGTTCAATGCGGCGTTGACCTTCCTCGTCCACCTCGCTCATCGCCCGGATGGATTCCTCAATGAGGGCGTGCTGATCTTCCTGAAGCCCGATGATGCGCCGCAGGTGGTCAAGCATGGCCCACTCGTCTTCGCTGATGACGTCGTCGTCCAGCGCAGCGATGAGGGCGGATTGGTACGTGGTGGCGTCGCCCATGTGATGGCCACCGAACTCAGTGTCGTCATCAAACGGCGAGGGCGATTCGCCAGCCACCACCGCTCTGCACTCTGCAGTATCGGCGGGAGCGACACCCAGGGCCTGGGCGAGGATGTGGAGGATTTGCGCTTCGTCGTCCGTCACGATGGCGTCATCAAACGCAACACGGAGGGTTTCGAGGTAGAGGTACAGGCCGCGAGTGGGGACGAGACTCATGGTGGCTGTTGACAGGGACTCGTCCTTGAAACTTCTCCAATCGTGGCGCCGTTGACCGAATTGACGGCGTATGACAGGTAAAGACAAATTGTCATTATTTGAGTTATCTTCATATACTGCCTGTTCCAGTCTAACCTTGCAGGAGGAACCCGGATGAGCCAGCCCACCAGTGCCGTTTCGCTCAGAATCACCGAGGAGGATCTGGCGCTGCTCGATGCCCGTGTTGGCATGGACGGGGCACGAAACCGCTCTGACGTGGTTCGACTCGCCATCCAAGAATTCCTTCACAACCAACCGCTGCTTACGGGCATGAAATCCATTCGAATCCCCTTGGGCCGTGCTGACCAGCGCCGCCTTGCCCACCTCTACGAATTGAACGGCGTAACGCCAGAACAGGCTGCCCAAGAGGGGTTGAGCCTTTACATCAAGCGGGCGGTTGCAGAAATCGATCCAATTGACAGTACACTCGAAGAAGCTGTGGAGGCGTCCAGAGCTTCAACGATGCGACGCAGCGAATACCAAGAATGAATTGGTGAGAGACTGGAGGGGATGGGATGAATTGGCAAAACTCGTGCTACAACCTTGGTGATGCCACCCTTGGAGCAACGCAGGACCGGCCTGTCCTGCAGAGCTTTGTCTCGCTGTATCAGCGTGCCCGTCGTGCACGCCTTGGCCTTGGTTCCCACAACCAAACACCCCCACACGCTTCCCTGGACGACGGCCAGGGAGGCCCAGATTCCACCCCCGTCAGTTGATGCGGTGGTTCCCCCGTGCCCAGCCCCCACACTTCTGGGCACATTGACGAGCACCGGTCAAACCTGTGACCTCCATCCCAATCCTTTAGGAGGGTCGCCGTAGGATGGACGATATGAACGAGCAAGAGGCAAACGTGGATTCGTCCACCTACCCTTTTCTCGCTCACGCCACTCCACGCCCGGGCCAGTTGGAGATGATCGAGGACGGCATCAAGGCCCTGAACGGCGGCGGCTTCCACCTCGCAGCCGCCCCGACTGGGATCGGAAAAACAGCTGCCTCGTTGGCGGCAGCCCTCGAGGTGGCCGGCCGGTCTTCTCAAAAGAAGACCGTGTTTTTCTTGACGTCCAGGCAAACCCAGCATCGTATTGTCGTCGACACGGTTCGCCGAATCAACCAGCGACGTAAGGGCATGATGCCGGTCCGGCTCGTGGACATGGTCGGCCAAGCCGGGATGTGTGTCCAACCCTTTGCCAAGGAATCGCCACTCGTGTTTTCCTTGCTGTGCAGCCAAGCCCGGAAAACACGTTCGTGTAAACCGTGGATTACCGCCGCACCGGGCCTCAAGGAACGAATTCTCGCCAGCCCGCTTCACGTGGATGAACTGGTTGACATCAGTCGAACACATACGGTCCATGGCGAACCTGCTCAAACCTGTCCGTGGAAAGCAGCCCGAGAGGCCGTGAGCGGTGCTGATGTCTTCGTGGGCGACTACAATCACCTGTTTGACGACGGCGTGAGGGAGTCCAGCCTCAAGGCAATGGACCTCTCGCTTGAGGACATCATCATCGTCGTGGATGAAGCCCACAACCTGCCCGATCGCATCCGAATGACGCTTGAAAAGCGGTTGACGAGGACCATGATTCGAAACACGCAGATCGAACTTGAGGAGTACGCCGGCGTCCTTGCGCAGGCCATGAAAGCACCCGGTGGCGAAGCCCTGTCCATCACCCACGGCCTTGCTGCTTGGGCGTTTGATGTCATGAAGGCCTCGCGCGCTGGCTTTGACGCCCTTTTCGGGAGCTACATGCGGGGCCTGACGGGAAGCGATGAGGAAGCCGAAGTCAAAACCGACGATGTGCTGAATGTGTTCCACCGGGCCTGTGATGTGGTGGAGGGCAAGGCTGGACAACAACAACTGGAGGCCAGAAACACCCAGCACCCCGAGGTCGATGTTGCCGTTCGCATTCACCAACTCCGAGATGTGTTGTCCAGCGTCGACGTCGACATGGAAGCGGGGGACGATGGCAACCCGATGGAGCCCAACGCTCACAAGGTGGCTGAAATCTTGGATTGCCTGCTCAAGTTCGGTTCAACCCCAGCCTTGACGATGATCTACGACACCAAGGGCAAAGACGGACGCATTACCACCCACTTGCTCGACCCCGGGCTGGTCTCCAAACCGGTGTTCGAACAATCAGCGGGCGCCCTCTTGATGTCAGGGACGCTGTACCCGCCGAGCATGTACGCCAACATGCTCGCTCTGCCCTCTACGAGGACCACCTCTGTCGCTTACCCATCACCGTTTGCAGCCATGCGCCGCCCCGTGCTGGTCGCCAACAACGTCACGACGAAATACACCGAGCGCAGCCCGCAAAACACCGAAGCCATCCGCGCCCACATCCAATCGCTCATCAACGCTGCACCCGGCAACGTAGCGGTCTTCGCGCCATCTTACGCGATGCTCAATGAAGTGGTGCTTGAAGGGCATTTTACCGGCGCACGCGTCATGGCTGAAAGTCGCGAATGGACCAAGCAGGACCTCGACCAGGTGGTGGACACGCTGCTTGAGGAAAAGCGGAACGGGCGCAAAATCCTGCTCGCTGGTGTGTTTGGCGCCCGACTTTCGGAGGGCGTGGACTATCACAGCGGGGCCCTGGACGCCGTGGCCTGCATCGGCATACCAAATTCGCCGCCCTCCGTCCTGTCGAAATCTCTCAAGACCTACGCCGAGGAGCGATTTGGCCGCAACCTGGCGTGGCGCTATACGGTCTCTCAGCCCGCCATCAACGCCATCCTTCAGGCGATGGGGCGGCCCATTCGCTCCATCGGAGACCGGGCCCTTATCCTGCTGCTTGACCGCCGGGTGACCGACCGAACCTATGCCGGCTGCTTCCCTCAAGACTTACGCATGAACGACTCAAGCGATCAGGATTCCACCCATCGGTTTGCTCGTCGCTTTTTTGCCAAAGTTCACCCGGACCGTACCCTTGAGGCCGAATGAACCACGTCCGAAGGTTCATGTGGGCTCGGCGGGTGCAAATCTGCATGGACGAATGGAAACCGTTGGACTTGACCACGGAAAACACGGACCACGAGGTCGTGGAGCCAGCTGCTCCAGAAGGCCTTGAAACGGATGCTGCCAGCCTTCAGGCCCATTTTGAGGCGTCCAATGACCATCTCATGGAGGTCCGTCAGCGTCACACCGAAGTGCTCGTTACTGCAGGCATGCTGCCAGAAAGCGGCTTGGCGGAGCACCTCCTGAACGAGCCCTCGCATGGGTGGTTGAGAGCATCAACGGGCGAATGAACCCCGACGGCCTGACCATCCCTCTCTTGGGGACCAACGAAACCGCCATTCAACTTCATGTGAAAGAGACGGAGGAGGCCACCTTGGTTCGTCTTGACATCGAGGACAGCGAGGGCCCAAACTTGGTCCGTGAACTGCCACTGCCTATCGAGGCCGCAGCAACGCTGGCCGCTAACTACATCCATGGCAGACTCACCCTTCGTTGGTGAGCCATACCGCTGGTCGCATGGGCCGTATTCGCCCTGTTTCTACCCTAAGAGCGAGCTTCAGCGCTGAGGGATGGCCTGCATCTGAGCGATTTCACCCGACATGCGGTTGAGGGCCTGCAGGGCCACGTCCTGATGCTGGGCACCCATCTCTTCACGGCTGTAGCGAGCCATTTCGAACGTGTTATCCAAGGCCGTCAACGCATCCTCTGAAACGCCTTGAAGGGCCTGGCGGATAGCGAACTCAAACTCACGAACGGTCTCGAAATCTCGACGCAAGAAGCCTCGCTGCTGCAACAAACCACACAAGTCTTGGTAGCACGTGAAGATGGCCTCACGGATGGCATCGCCAGCCGCAAGAAGTTCGGCGGTGTAGGCAAAGACTTCTGCTGCATCCTTGAGCAGGTCGTCGGCGATCTTCTTGCGCCGGTAGAGCACGACACCACCGGCGACCAGAGCCGCCAAGACCAGCACCAGCAGATAGGACCACCAAGGCGTCTCGGCTTGTTCTTCAGCAAACTCGTACTGAGGTGCAAAACCTTCGCTGCGCAGCGTCTCAAAGGCCTGGATACTTTGGGCGGACAACCGTGGGTCGTTGACGATAATGTCCATCGTGAGTTGGCCCCAAACATCTGCATCACCGTAAGGCGGATCGGCTTCAAAGACAAAGGTGGCACGACCGTTCTCATCGGTCTGGGCTCCACGGTTGGCGAGTTGCGACTGGTTGGCGTCGTACAGGTAGACCACGATATCGATGCCTGCAAGTCCGGCTTGGGTGTCCTCCGCGATGACGGTCAGGGACCCTCCGACTTCTTCTTGTTCGTCTTCAACGATGTCGAGCAAGTCCACCGTGATGACGGCATCGACCTGGACGAAGACGGTCTGGCTGATGCTGGCGGCATTGAGGTAGAGCGTGTCGTTGCGAGCCACGTCGAGGAAGAAGTACTGCGAACCAACCTCGAGCCAGTAGGGCGCCGTGGCTCCAAGCGAGAAGTTGCCATTGGACCACGAAACCGTGCTTGCGGGGAAGCAGCGTGCGCCTTCACGTCCGTTTTCGCAATCTGAGCCGTTGCCGATGGACAAGCGAAGGTTCTCGAAAACCTCGCCTGTACCTCCCACTTCTTGTACGGAGCCGGAGTAGAAGATGGGTTTGAACACACCGTCGGAGCGGGTCACAACCGGTGAACGGGTGGCAGGATCAACCTGAATCAGGAGGTCAGCCCACACCCGCACGCTGTTTTCTGCCTCGGCAGGCAAATGCGCCTGTGTTCCTTCAAACACCACGGCGATCGTGTGCTCACCGCGGGTGAGGTCCATCGTGGCGGGAACCGTCGCACTCCAGGCGCCGTCGGCGCCGGTCGTCGTGGTGAACAGGGTGTTCCCGTCAAGTTGCACCAGCAACTCGAAGCCGACCAACCCGTCTCGGTCAACCGTATCAAAGTCGTAGAGACGGCCGCTGAGTTCCCACGTGTCGCCGCGAGTAGCGTCAATGCCATCATCAAAGAGCAGGGTCACCCAAGAGCGGTGCGACAGGAAGAACGAGACGTTGCCTTCACCGCTGCGGTAGTAGCCTTGGGGCGCCACCTCAGCGACCAACGTTCGGTTTCCAAAGTCGAAGATGTCAGGGACAACCCATTGGAAGGTGAAATCCCCGTTGTCGTCGGTGAACAAGGTGTTGATGACGATGCCTTCCACCACCAATTGCACTTCGTGGTTGGCGATACCCATCAGTTGGTTGTCAACCACGGAGCCGGTGATCGTCGCCGTTTCGTTCACCGCTACGGGTGAACTGATATCGACGGTGACCAGCACCGTGCTGAAGATTTCCCAGAGGCCAGTGGCGTTGCTTGGGAGGTAAGCAACCGTTCCCGTGAAGCGGGTCTCGAGGACGACCGGACCAAGCGGTGCATCGGCGGGCACCGGATGAACGGCACTGAACTCGCCCACATCGTCGGTGGTCGTGTTGGTCAGCCACTGACCACCCAGCCAAATCTCGATGGTCATGTTGGGCAGCGGGTTGTCCACCACATCGAGCAGACGTCCTTGGATGGTCATCGTCGTTTCACGGTCGGCATCGCCGGTGGCCGTCAACAGGAGAATCTTCGTTGGGACGCTGACGTTGAAATCAGCCGTAGCGGAGCTTGGCATGTAGTACTCGGGGTTGTTGGTGTCGCCGTAGCCGACCGGGTCCACCCATTCTCGTCCGCCACGGAACTCCACACCGATGAGGTGTGGGCCAGCGGCCGTGTTTTCAGGGAGGGTGTAGGTGAGGGTGTAGGCACCGGTCATGTTGTCGGTTTCAACGCTGGCCACGGGCACACCGTCGATGAGCAGGTGCACGATGGAGGTCGCATTTTCCCCGTTGCGCTTGAGGACCATACCGAGGTCGTCGAGGAGCGTACCGTTGACCACGAGCGTGTCACCGGCGACAAGAACGGTCGGAGCTTCGATGATTTGGACCTCGGTTTGCGCCAGGACCACGAACTGGGACGTGGCGTTGGTGCCGATGATGCCCGTCGTGCCGGGGATGCCGCCGTAATCTGCGTGGATACCGGTTGGGCCGACATCAAAGGTCGCAGGCACGGTAAGGTTCCCCCAAGCGGTACCGTTGGCTGCCGTCAACACGGTGATTTGCACCGGGGAAGCATCGCTCATGGTCGAGGTAAGCGACACCACGACGCTCTGGTTGGCGAGTGGCAAGCCCTGGTTGTCCCGCAGGAGAACCGTGAAGTCCACTTGCGTACCTCGTTCCGTGCGGTCGTTGAGGGAAGGTTGGCCGATACCGTCGAGGGTCGGCACGATGAAGTTCATCACCGAGAACCCCCGTGAATCAAACGTAGTGTTGTTCTCAGAACCGACGTAATAGTTGACGTTCGGGATGTAGGTGGCTTCCATCAGGTGGCTTCCGGCGGCAAAAGTTTCGCTCAATCGGATGGTAGCGTTCCAGTATCCATCGAGACCGATGGCACCACCTGTAGCGGTGAAGCCGGAGGGTTGCCCGTCGATGGAGAACAAGACGTTGGCGTTGGGAAGCACGCTGCCATCGCGAATCTCCAAACCAGAGCCGTTGTCGGAGACGATTTGACCACTGATGTTGAACGACGTTCCCGCCACGGGGTTGGCGGAAATGGAATCCACCACCAAGAAGGTCAACGACCGAACCGTGATGCTCGTGAGGTTGGCGCTCGTGGACAGGAGGTCGTTTGAACCGTTGAACACCATCTGGACAACGATCAGACCCAGTGGGTGGTCGTAGGGTACACTGAAGGTGAAATTCGCAAAGCCTTCACCGTCCGTGGTTTCCGGAGCGAGCCACGTTTCGTGGAACTGCAAAGCCACCTCATAGTTTGAGAGCGGAGCGAACAAGTCCGAGGCTTCAACCAACTTCGCAGACATGTTGATGTCGTTTCCACGATTGATGACCACGGCGTTGAGGGGCTGGAGGTTCTCCAAACGAGAGACACCCATCACTTGAACAGGGGATTGTGCGGTAGCGGTCAAGTAGAACGGCGAGGATTCGTTGACCACCGTGATGACCAACGTATGAGGCCCTCGAGTGGTGCCGTTACCGGCGGTGTCGGTTGGCACGGTCATGTTGAAACTGCCGTTGTTGGTGGTGGCAAAGTTGCTCAGCAACAACTCCTCTGGGTTCTCCAACCAGAAGACGTTGAGACGCACCGCAGAGATCAATGTCCGGCTGGCGTTTTCTCCATCCTCGACCTGACCGACCACGTTGAACGGTACTCCGGCGGTGACCGTGCTTGGAACAGAAACGAGGTTGATGTCGCTTACAACTTGGACGGTGACGTTGACCACCGAGGCGTTCCCGTAGCGGCGGGCATTGCCGGCAGTCAGGGCTGCAGAAAGGTCGTCTTGGACCACGATGGCCATGTCGTAGAATCCTGGTGCAATACCGGAGGGCGTGAAGGCGAACGTCGCGTTGCCCTCACTGTCGGTGGTTGAAACACCGAGGCTCTGGTTGGTGTTGCCGTAGTCCCAAATGTAGTCCACCGAGGCGCCGCTGATGTTGGAGTTGTCCGCCACGTCGGTGATCTTGGCGTTGAAGGACACGGTGTCGTTCATCTCGACAATGTAGGCCGGACGCTCTGCTTCAACCACCACTTCGGTGATGATACCACCCAACTGCGAGATTTGCGTTGGCGGAGCAGGGGGCACGGCTGAATCAACGAAGGCGTAGTAGGCGCCACCGGGTGGAGCCTGCGTGAGGAAGTCAAAGTCGACAACAAATTCGTAAGCATCCGAGCGAAGGTTGGTCGGCATCACGATGGGGATGTCAAAGGCGCCCGTGGAATTGTTCAGCGTGGACTGTGCAACATCGATGGGGCCTTGTTCGGTGAACAACGAGACCGTGATGAGGGTCGTGTTGTTGAGCACGGGCGTGAGGTAAACCGAGTCAAAGACGTCGCCGAAGAGGCGGGTTGAGTTACCCATGTAGGTCCAATCTTGACCGATGTAGAGGTTCCAACCGATGTCGGCCATCACACGAATGGAGCCGTTCCCGGTCGACGGCTGGTAAAACGAGGACCCGTTGAACCCGATGTCGATCGGATAGTCGCCCGAGCGCAGGTTCGCATCCAGTGGCAGGGTGATCTCGAGCAAGTCCAGCGTCGGGTCGACCGTGGTGTTGAACCACGAACCGTTGAAGCTGAAATCGTAATTCCCTAAGATGTCGGCACCGGCTGCGACACCACGGTGATCGTTGACCTGCACGGTGACGAGAGCATCCTGTCCGCGAACCTGAGCCGATTCTTGCACTTGGAACGTCAACAAGCCACGCAGGAAATACGGTGCTCCCGAGGAAAGGTCAGCGTCGTCCGTGGCGGGCAAGGTGGATGGGAAGAAGCGGAGCCGGGTTTCGATTTCACCCGCCGCCACCATTAGGTTGGCTGGAAGTTGGAACGGAATCGAGAAGGTACCGGTGACGCTGAGGTTGAACACTTCCATCCATTCGTCACCCGAATCGTTGGCACGAATGGCCAGTTGCAAATCACCTGCCAGCGCTGTGGGCGTCGTTCCGAGGGAGAGGGCACTGCCGTTCACCCAAACATTGTCGTTGAGCAGGAAAATGCTGCTGTTGGTCAGCGGACCCTCAACGGTCGCCGTCAAGTTGGGCGCATCGGTGACGTTGAGGACGATGCTGGTCGTGGTTGGGTTGAGGTGGAAGGTGGCTGGGGTCGCACCGGGAACTGAAGTGTCCTGCCAGCCGGAGAAGCCCATGATGGCCGATAGATTTCCTCGAGTCTCCGCTTCGCTGAGGTTGAGCGTGATGCTCCACGAGCCGCTGGCATCGGTTTGGGTTGAGAAATTCTGGGCCCCGTCGACCGAGGACGTGTAGGAGAGCCACACCGTTTGGTTGGGCATGTTGAAAATCTCGTCAACGGGTTGGTTGGCGAGGACCAAACGACCTTCCAGCACGGTGGTGGCCCCTGCACCTGCGATGGGTGCGTTGATGGCCAGCGGAGCGGTATGGTTGAGCGTGGCGTTTTCGGTCAAGTTGACGAAACCGTCGAAGATCACCCCGTCGTGGGAAACATAGCCCGACTGACGGTGCTCGACGACGATGTTGTGCATGCCGGGAGCCGCAGGCGCGCTGGGGAAGCCCGTGAGGGTGAAGGTTCCGTTGGCGTCGGTGATGTTTTCGTCGAGGAGAATTTCTTGGGTGGCGCCGGGACCGGGGACGAATTCGGCATCGGCCACGGGCGTCAGGTAGGAGAAGACACGTATGTCCTGAATCGGCGTTCCGTTGGCCACGTAGCGAAGTTGTCCGGTGACCGTGATGGTGTCCGTTCCATCGCGGGCCACCGTCATCGAGGAAATGGTTTGATTGACGATTTCAACTTCCTCGGCTGGTGGACAGGGGTCAAAAGGTATCCAACCAAGATCGGTGTTGCCGTTGGCGCTGTTTTGTTGAAGGCGGACTTCAGACCAGGTCGCAGCATCGGTGGAGTAGACGGCGTAGCCATCACCCGTCCACGTGCCGCCGATGTAGCCGGTGACTTGGCGAGCGGGCAAGCCTGCCAGTCGAGCCATCGTGACGAAGGCCGTGTTGAATTCACGGCAGGACCCTTCTTTGAGCGCTTCCAAGACGTTGAGCGTGACGTCAACAGGACTGATGGTTCCGGAGCCGTTGAAATTACGTTTGAACTCGGTCGTGCTGTTGCCGTTGATGATGAAATCCTCCAGTGCCAGCGCTGTGCTGTAGGCATCGGTGGCCCCGGAGTCGGTGATGACGCCAGCGGTGATGTTCCTCACGTAGGAGTTTTCGGAGGACGAGTTGGTGAACCGAGGGTCCACCAGCAATTCGTAGGGGAAACCCTGACCAGGTACGGTGGTGGACGCCAACGTGGCCCAGTCGAAATAGTACTCAGGTTGCTGGAAGACGACTTGGTCGACCGAGCCCTCAACGAGGTTCAGGATGTGGGTGTCGTTGGTACGGGAAAGGTTCGCCGTGGGTTCGAAGTAAAACGAGACGTTGGAGTACCATGATGGAGCAGGCACCTGCCCTGACGTTAACGGTTGGGTGAATTGAACGTTCCATTCGACCGTGGAGTTGGCAAAGGAAAGGGGAGCCAAGTGCGTGAGGTTGCTCACGGGAACCGTCAGCGTCGTGCCGGGGTGAACGCTCTCAAGGTGAGCATAAGTGGTACCGGTGTAGAAATCGTTGGTGATGGTTCGCCAGCGGTGGTCAAGGTTGAGGTCAACCGTTCCAGAGGTGTTGTTGGCGTAGAACACGATGCCCGTCGACATGATGTCGTCGGTGGGGTCGAAGGGGTCAAAGGGGGCACCGGCACAGTTCACGAACCAGAACATTTCGGGGCATTCTTGGCCGTCAAGCATGCCGCCGCCGTCCGTGTCGGGGTTGGTCCAGTCGGTTCCGGTTTGGTTTTCCACAGCGTCTGGAATGCCGTCGCCGTCGAAGTCGTCGGGTTGAATGTCATCGGAGGGGTCGTTTTCCGGGTTGGTGCCGTCAAAGTACTCGCTGCGGTCGTCCACACCGCCCTGGTCGGTGTCGTAGGCCGTTGAGGTGGTGACCCAGACGTCCTGTGAGCCGTTGGTGATGCCGATGTAAATCAGATCGCACCCCGAGGTGTTCTCGAAGTAATTGTTCAACCCGTCACCGTCATCGTCGAGCAGGTTCGTGCACGGTTCGTTGGGGTCGGTGTTGTCTTGAATTTCGTCGAAGTCGTTCACGCCGTCAGCATCGCTGTCAGCAATGCTCGGGTTGGAAAACCATCCGAAGGTGCCCAACAACTCTTGCCAGTCGGCCAGGCCGTCACCATCCGTGTCTTCGTAATCGTCATCGCAGTAGTTCTGCGTGGTTGTGATGGTGCCTGCGTTCACGGCGTCGGTGTGACAGAACGAGCCGTTCCGGTTTGCCACATCGGTCGCTGTACCGGACGGCGTATTCGAGACGCCCTGCAGGACGTTGTTCACCACCGTGGCATAGGCGAAGGATTCCCATGTCCCTGAGACGTTGTACCACCCAATGCCGCCACCGGGATTGAAACCGGAGCCGTCGCCGACCTCGAGGCGACTTCCGGGAAGCGATTGAACGAAAGTGGTTTCGAAGTTCACGAGCGAATCACAGGGGTCGGTTCCGTGGCTGATGTTCCGCTCCTGCCCGTCGTTGATGCCACCGAAGTCTGTATCTGCCACGTTCCACAAGGTGCACGTGAGGTTCTCCTCCCAATTCTGAATGCCGTCCTGGTCCTCGTCCCCTGAATCCTCACGGCGTGTGGGGTCGGTTTCACCGGCGTCCAACACGCCGTTGAAGTTGGTGTCTTCCTCACCGTCGTCGAAGGCGTCGCCGTCGGTGTTGTTGTTTCGTGGGTCGCTGGCTTGGGCGGGGTTGCCGTACGCACCGTTGACTTCCACGCCGTCGCTGATGCCGTCGTTGTCGGTGTCCGACGAGGTCGGGTCGGTCAGCAGCGTCAGGGCTTCGTAGGAGTCGTTGAGGCCATCACCGTCGGTGTCCGCACGCTGAGGATCGGTGGAGGTGATGCCGTCCACTTCAGCGGTGTAGGTGGCGCATCCACCGGGCCCAATGCCTTGGACGGGGTCGCACGGGGAGGTGGTTTCGGTGACGATGCCGTCGGGACCGTTGCGGAAACACGGGGAGGAACCGCACATCGTGGTCCAGGTTGGGTTGACGTATTCGAGGAGGTTGTTGAGACCGTCGCCGTCAGGGTCCCCGTTGGGGCCGTCGGCGTTGGAGGGCGAGGTTGCATTGAGCCCGTTGGCAGCTTCCCAGCCGTCGGGCATGCCGTCGCCGTCGGTGTCCCAGCCGGCGGGGTCTTCGTCAATGTCGCCGTCGCCGTCGTCGTCGTCGGAGGCGCAGTCAGCATCGCCATCGTTGTCCGAGTCAGCCGCATCAACAAAGCCGTCCTTGTCGTCGTCAAAGCCGTTGGTGCAGATGTTGCCCACAGGGTCCTCGTCGCAGAGGATGATGGAACCGGTACCGTCAGAGCCAGAGGCACCGCAGGCAGGTTGATTGAACTGAAGGGCATCTTCCTCGTTCCAGTCGTTCACAGGGATGGTGCCGTTCCACCACACACCGTTGTCAAGCACGGAGGCGGTGTTGGTGTTGTCCCAGCCAGACGGCTGAAGGTAGAGGTACTCCTGGAGGTTGGACATGCCGTCGCCGTCAGGGTCGGCCACGGCGCCGTCCATGCCGTTGGAGGAAAGCGGGTCGAGACCGTATTTCCACTCCCATCCGTCTGGCAGGCCGTCGTTGTCGGAGTCGGGGTCGTTGGGTTGGGTGTTCATCAGGTACTCCAGACCGTAGGTCAGACCGTCGCCGTCCTGGTCAGAAGCGGCCTGAACGTCAACCGCCGTGTACTGAATCGCAGCGAGCGTGGAGGTGACCATGAGCATGGTGAGCATGAGGGATTTGAGTGCCTTTTTGCGCTCTGCAAGTGCTGGTCGAATCGCGGCCGCCGTGGAATTCGAGCCTGTCAGCATGGGTCTCACGCGTTTGGGTGCGTCTGATGCCTCATAAGGGAAATGGTACGCTGTTCATACAACGCTCAACTTGGATGGCCATCAACGGGCCACGAGGCGATGGTTTGTTGGTCACAAATCGTCGAGTTCTTCAAGGAGTTCGAGGTCGTCGTCCTCCTCCTCTTGAGCAAGCACTGGAGCCGGCAAATCATCCTCCTCTTCGAACTCCTCATACGCCACCGTCTCGCCTCCCAGCTCGGAGAAATCGTCCTTGTCGTAGTCGGCTGGTGCACGCCCACTTCGGCCACGGGCATAGAAGAGCAAGGCCACGATGAGCACGTAGAAAGCGATGGTCTGAGGTTCCGGATTGATGAGTTCCTGGAAGAGGCAGGCAGCACCGGTGCATTCGGTCATGTAGGAGAAGGTGAACTGCTGGACGTAATCATCGGCGAATGGCGTCTCGTTGTTCATCGGGGTGACTCGGAATTCGAACATGACTTCCTCGCTGTCCTTCAGGTCCTCTGGAGCGATCATCGTGACGCTGAAGTCTTTGGACGAGTAAGCAGGGAGGTTGATGATCAGGAAATCGCTGCCGAGTTGACTCGATGTGGCCCGAATGGCCCCGTCCCAACCATCGGGCTGGTCGAGGCGAATCACGACATCCAGCGGGATGTTGTTTTGGTTGCTGATGCGGTACTCGAGGTTCTTCTCCTCGCTAGGCGAGAAGCGAGACTTCTCCGTCTTGTCCGTGAGTTCCAGCCGTTGTGGGATGACCTCTTCTCGGATGACGACCTTCACGGGAAGGTCGAAGTATCGAGCGTCGTCGATTTCAACGCCTTCCTCGATGATGCGGGTGTAGACTGTGTGCTCGCCGGCCTCAACCTGCCCGCGTAGGGTGATTTCGAGTTTCATGTCAACGTACTCGTCGGGCGCCAAGTTGACGGCCACAAGGTTGGCGTTGCTGCCGTTGGAGATGGTGTAGTCCCATGCAGCGTACTTCGGATTGTTCTCCGCGTTTTGCTCAACATCCCGGGGATTGACAATCTTCCAGGTCGTGGAGCCTGAGCCGGTGTCGCTGGAATCGGTAATTCTGAGGTTGAAGAACACCGTGGCGTCGCCGGTGACCGGGCCAACTTGGCCCAAGGGGTTGTCCTCGCCGGTTCCGTCGCTGTCCGAGATGACCTCAACAAGAATGCCGAACGTACGGTGAACGGTGAAGGAGACGTCGGTGCGGAGTTCTGAATCCTCCTTGCTGGTGACAGAGAGCTGGAACAAGCCGATATCAACGCCATCTCGGTCGGCAGGCGGGTACACCTCCATCCGGATGGTCAGGATTTGGGTGGAGCCGATGTCGGGCGTGAGCGAATAGATGCCTTCCTCAGTGAGTTCAAGCCCCGTGTCGTTGTCGTAGAAGCGGTACTGCCAGTCGTCTGGCTGTTCGAGAACGCGTATCTTGAACGAGTCGGTCTGGAAGCCCGTGTTGAACACATCGAGGTAGAAATCACCCACTTCGTCAGCGTCAACGTAGTGAGACAGGGTCTCATCGTAGGCTTCTGGGCGCGTGGAGTCGGCGATCTGCTTCTGATGTTCATCGTCTTCGTAGACGAAGAGCCGAGGCGGTGCGAAGACGTCAACTTCCTCAAATTCGAGCGTGATGGTTCGAATGGCTACTTCTTCGTCGAGACCCTGGCTGTTGACGGCGTAGACACGGGCTTCAATTTCGAGCGAATCAGGCGCGCTGTCAAGGTTCCCTTCGGGCACCTCAAGTTGGAGTTCGGGAATGACCGATGACCCACCGCCGTTGAGCGTGTAGGTGCTGCTAGGAGCGCTCCACTGCGGGTCGGACCACGTGGATGGAAGGTTGGTATCGAGGTCAAACACCACGTCGATGCTGCTGGAGGAGGAGCCCGTGTGCTCGACGAGGAATTCCACTTGGACCACGGCGCCGGGTGCGAACAGGACCGTGTCGGGTTGGTTGGACGGCAGCGAGAGGTAGATGTCGTTCTCGAGCATGGTGATGCCGGGGTGCTCAAAGATCACCGAGTGGCCCTGCACGTCCTCCACTTCAAGACGAACGGGATACTCTCCTGCGGCGATGCCTGCTTCGTAGGTGTAGGTAAAATTACCAACCAAGCCGTTGTTGTCAAGTTTGAAGTCATCATCATCGAAGTTCTTCTCAAACACGGCGTTGGCTCCGTTGGGGGTGTCCATGATGAGATTGACTTCCTCAATGTCGTCCCGGCCAAAGGCGTCCCGCACTTCAACGGAAAATTGCATTTCACGGAAGGAAGGTCGGTGGTTGGGGGACCATTCGAATTTCTGAGCGTCGTTCCAGTTGCAGCCGTAGACTTCGTTGCAGCTGTGGACACGGACGCTGGAGCCCGAGAGCGCATTGGTCATGATCTGGAGACGGGAATATCCACCGGAGCTTTCCATCTTCCCGAAGGCGATGTCCACCGCACAATCGGACTGCCCGATGCCGCCGGTGTTGCCTTCACACGTGGCCTGGGCGTCAATGCGAATTTTGAGTTGCTTCCCTTTGGCCACCACAAAGCCGTTTGAGCCGATGTCAAACTCAACCTCGATGACGCTCCACGAACAACCGCCGCCAAAGGGATTGGGAGAGCACGGGTCTTCCAGTTGTCGATTCTCAGAGGTGATTTGCGTGTCCCCGGATTTGAGCGAGAAGGTGACGTCGGCCGTGGACCCTTCAGCGCCACGGAATTGAATGTAGGCGGAAAGACGGGCCGTGTTGGAAGCACCGCTTCCGTTGATGTAGAGGTCGCTGATCATCTCGGCGCTCCGGAATTCCAAACCGTCGATGGCGCTGCCCTCTTCTTGGCCACCGTTGGGCTCAATGGTGGTGATGGAACCTTGCCCGCCCGTTTCAGAAGTGGCGGCGTCGAGGTAGAGTTCGTAGGTCTGCTCCGGAACAGAAACGGGAGCCACGATGCGGACATCCTCGAGCGCTTCAACCGGTGGACTGAGCGGCGAAGCAGGGGCCATGGCACCGAGGATGGAGAAAAGGAAAAGGGTCACAAGTGCACCTGCGACCGTGCGGTTGCCCGATTCGGATTGCCTGAAGAGCATCAAGTCCACCGTATCGCCGTGGTGCAGGGGGTGTTAAACGGTTTTGTATGGTTTGTGCGACAAACATCCCATCCCATCCACGGCTCAGCCTTGCGAATGTGGTGCAGGGGGTGGGATCCGAACCCACGAACTCATACGAGACCGGATCTTAAGCCCGGCGCCTTTGACCAACTCAGCCACCCCTGCGTGAATGAAACACGCCTCGCTGACCCACTTCAAAGCATCTCTTCACTCGTTGAGCGTCCAGCCGCCATCGACGTGGAGAACGTTGCCCGTGATGGTGCCGTTGGTCAAGAGAAAGTGGACGCCGGACGCAATGTCTTCAGCTGTACCTGACCGGCCGAGGGGGACCTTCTCGAGCACGCTGGCGAAGTGTTCGGCCTCCCACTCGGCCGCCATGATGGCGCCGGGAGCCAAGCAGTTGACACGAACCCGGCCAGCGAGTTCGCCAGCGAGGTTGAGCATGAGTTGACGGAGGCCTGCCTTGCTTGCTGTGTAGTGGGCCAACCCTTCCCAGGCACGACCCCACGACGTGTCAACGATGGCGACGACGGAGCCGCCGCCTCGCTCGACCGCGCCAAGCAGGGATTGAGTGAGAACGAACGGTGCTTCCATGTGCAAACGGTTGAGCGAACGGAAGGTCTCAAGGCTGACTTCTTCAAAGGAGGCTTGACTATAGAACGATGCATTGTGAACCAAACCGAACAAACCGTTGGCCTTGACCAAGGGGTGGGATTTGACACTCGTAATGAGACCGTCAACCTCCGCATCCACCGTCAGGTCGCCCTGCACGATGGTCCCTCGAACTTCCCCGTTTCGCTGCGTGGCATCGTCGATCAGCTGCTTGGCTGCATCCATCGAGGAGCGAACATGGACCAGCACGTGGACGCCCTCGTCCATCAATCGGGCAGCGGTGGCAGCACCCAGCCGCTGACCCGCACCGGTGATGAGCACCACGCGTTCGTTCACGGCTCCACCAGCGGCGACCAATTCATGAAGGCTCGTATGAGGGGCGTGGCTCGAGGCGGCCATTCCGCCACCCACACACCTTTTTGACATCCACCAACTGCGAAGGTCTGCAAGGGGAGGACCATGACCGGCAAACAACTCCCCATGGCCGCCTCAAGCCCGGCACCCGCACCTAAACGTCGCTTGCCCGAATGGTTCCGAACCACGCTCCCCAGCGGGTCGCAACAAGCGGTGTTCAACAGCACGAAAGCCGCCGTGAAGGACAACATGCTCCACACCGTTTGCGAAGAGGCCCGTTGCCCCAACATCCACGAATGCTGGGCCAGCGGCGATGCGACCTTCATGATCGCCGGCCAAGAATGCACCCGAGGCTGCCGGTTTTGCGCCGTGGGCACCATCAAGCGCCCACCACCCCTTGACCCCGAAGAACCGTCCCACCTTGCCCAAGCCGTGGCGTCGATGAACCTCCGCCATGCCGTCATCACGGTGGTCAACCGCGACGACCTTCCTGACAGCGGGGCTGACCACTACAAGCAGTGCATCGACGCTGTCGCTCAAACCAGCCCCGAGGTCACCCTCGAACTGCTCTGTTCCGACCTCGCAGGCGACCTTGAGGCCTTGGCCCACCTGCTCGATCAAAGTCCTTTGTCAGTGTTTGCTCACAACGTCGAATGCGTCCCTCGCCTCGACGCTACGGTCAGGGATGCACGGGCCTCCTTCGCCCAGTCGCTGTCCATCCTAAGGAGGCCAAGAAACTCCGACCCGACATCATCACGAAATCCTCGTTGATGGTGGGCGTCGGCGAAACCGACGAAGAGATCGACGAAGCGCTCGGGCTCCTTCGCGAGGCTGGCGTGGATTTGGTCACCATCGGCCAGTACCTCGCCCCCTCCAAGAAGCACCTCGCTGGTGACCGCTTCCCCGCACCGGAACGCTACGACGAGTGGGCACAGACCGCCATGGACCTCGGCTTTGCCGGTGTGGCCAGCGGCCCGCTCGTTCGCTCCTCCTACAAAGCCGGCCTTTTGGTACGAAAAACACGCGACCCTGACAACGACGAGACCATGCTCGGCGCCTACGTTCGCGTAGCACAGCCCAAGACACCCACACCGACACCACTTAAGACGGACGAGCCCTGAGGTGAAACGATGACGGAGCGAAGCACGGTTACCACCTCGCCATACACCATCGGTGTCGCCCCGTTCCGCCCCGGTGATGAGCCCACTTTTGGAGGCGCTTTTGTCGAGCAACCGGGGGATTTGAACCGCCCCGACCCAGCCACCTGCAGTGCAGAAGACACAGCGCCTCACGCCAAGGGATTGATCCGTGTGCTCAACGACGAAGGGGAAGCCATCGGCGAATGGGATCCCCAACTCGACGCCGCCACCCTCATTCAGGGACTTGAGTACATGATGCGCCTTCGAATCTTTGACGACCGAATGATCAAAATGCAGCGGACCGGCAAACTCTCGTTCTACATGCGATCCTTCGGCGAAGAAGCCGTCGCCATCGCCCAAACCATGGCGCTCAAGGAGCAGGACTGGTTGTTCCCCTCCTACCGCCAACCCGGTGCGCAGTTCGTCCGTGGACGCGACATGGTCAGCATGATTTGCCACTGCATTGGCAACACCGAAGACAACGTTCGTGGGCGCCAAATGCCGGTCCACTACACCTGGCGAGAAGGCCGATTCATCTCCATCTCTTCCCCGGTGGGTACCCAATTCTCCCAGGCCGTCGGCGTTGCCATGGCCAGCGCCTACAAGGGCGACGATGAAGTGTGCATTTCCTGGCTCGGCGATGGCACCTCCGCTCAAGGCGATTACCACTACGCGCTCAATTTCGCATCGACCTTCAAGCCACCCGTCATCCTGAACGTGGTGAACAACCAGTGGGCCATCTCCACGCACGTTTCCCTCGCCACGGGCGGACGCACCTTTGCCGAGCGTGGCTTGGCCTACGACATCCCGTCCTTCCGCGTTGACGGCAACGATTTCCTCGCCCTCTACAGCGTGACCAAGTGGGCTCGAGAGCGTGCTTCGGCCGGGCTCGGCCCTACGCACATCGAGGTCTACACCTACCGTGCGGGTGCCCACTCCTCCTCCGACGACCCGTCGGCTTACCGGCCGGGCAACGAATTCGAATGCTGGCCCGGCGGCGACCCCGTTGAGCGACTTCGAGACCATTTGATGAAGATCGGCGAATGGGACGAGGAGAAGGACAAGGACTTGGCAGAGAAGATCGACAACGACGTCATGACGGCCTACAAAGAAGCCTGCGAGTTTGGCGATCTGGCAACGGGACCTTACCCGCCGGCATCGACCATTTTTACCGAAGTCTACGAAACCGTGCCCTGGCACATTCAAGAGCAGCGAGAGGAGCTCGGGAAGTGAGGTGAGAACATGGCGAAAATGAACATGATTGCTGCACTCAACTCCGCCCTCGCCCACCAACTTGAGCGAGACCCCAACGTCGTCATTTTTGGCGAAGACGTCGGCTACTTCGGTGGCGTGTTCCGTGTCACGGCGGGCCTGCAGGAGAAGTTTGGACCTCACCGTGTGTTTGATTCACCGCTGGCCGAGGGTGGCATCGCTGCCATCGCCATGGGCATGGGGCTCAACGGCCTCCGCCCGGTGGCCGAGATTCAGTTTGCCGACTACATTTTCCCGGCGTACGACCAAATCGTCAATGAAATCGCCAAATTGCGACACCGCTCCGGTGGCGAATTCTCGACGCCGGTCACTTTCCGCACACCCGCAGGCGGTGGCATCAAGGGCGGCCATCACCACTCCCAATCCCCTGAATCGCAATTCACCCACACGCCCGGCCTGAAAGTGGTGTACTGCTCCAACCCTCGCAACGCCAAGGGCCTGTTGACCAGCGCCATCGAATCCAACGACCCAGTCATCTTCTTCGAGCCCAAGCGGTGCTACCGTGGCCCGTTCTACGGCGACCCGCACAACGTGCCAACGTGGAACAACCATCCGGACGGCGATGTGCCCGAAGAGTACTACGCCATTCCCCTCGAGGAAGCCAACATCGTCCGAGAAGGTTCAGCCTGCACCGTGATCGCTTGGGGCGCCATGGTTCACGTGTGTGAGCAAGCCATCAAGGATTCAGGGGTGGACTGCGAACTCATCGACCTCCAAACCCTCGTTCCGTGGGACCGCGACACGGTCGTGAATTCCGTGAAGAAGACGGGCCGAGTCGTCATCGTTCACGAGGCGCCCAAGACCAGCGGATTCGGGGCCGAGATGAGCGCCTCCATCCAAGAGCGCTGTTTCTACCACCTTGAAGCCCCCATTCAGCGGGTCACCGGTTGGGACACGCCCTTCCCCCACACCACCGAATGGGATTACTTGCCCAGTCCATCTCGCATCGCAGAAGCCATACAAAAAACACAGGAGGAATGAACATGGGAAAATTTGAGTTTAAACTGCCCGACATCGGCGAAGGTGTCGTTGAAGGTGAAATCGTTGAATGGATGGTCGCCGTTGGCGATACCGTCAAGGAAGACGCCCCGATTCTCTCCGTGATGACCGACAAGGCAACGGTGGAAATCCCTGCTCCTTGCGACGGGACCGTGACCAGCATCGTCGGTGAAGCGGGCGACATTCTGCCCGTTGGCGGCGTCTGCATCGTGTTCGACGTTGACGGCGAAGGCAACGCATCGGAAGCCTCTGAACCCGTGGCCGAGGAAGCCCCCGCCGTGGAGGAAAAGGTAGAGCCCGTCGTGGAAGAAAAGGCACCAGAGCCCGCACCAGCGCCGGCTCCCGCTGCTCCCGCTGCCGCCGCACCGGTGGCCCGTGCTGCCGGCACCAAGGCCCTCGCCTCGCCGGCTGTTCGTCAGCGGGCCCGTGCTGCCAACATTGACCTCCAACTGGTCGCCGGCTCCGGCCCAGCAGGACGGATCAGCCACGCTGACCTGGACCGACACATCGCCGGTGGCGCTGCCTCGGCAACCTCATCGATGCCCATGGGCGGCGTGGCCAAGGTGGCACGAAACGGCACCGAGGCCATCAAGGTCATCGGCCTGCGACGCAAGATTGCGGACGGCATGATGTCGTCCTACAGCACCATTCCGCACTTCTCCTACTTCGAAGAGGTCGACGTGACCGAACTGGAATCCCTGCGCCAACACCTCAACGCTACTCGCCCCGAGGGTGCGCCCAAGTTGACCTACCTACCGTTCATCATGCAAGCCCTGGTGAAGGCGCTCGCTCAGCGACCCGAGTGCAACGCTCTGTACGATGACGAGGCCGGCGTGGTCACCCGCCACGAAGCCATCAACCTCGGCATCGCTACCCAAACCGACCGCGGCCTCTACGTCCCGGTGGTCAAGCACGTGGAAGCGATGGACATCTGGCAGTCCGCTGCCGAGATGGGACGTGTCACCCAAGCCACCCGCGACGGCAAAGCCGGCGTGGACGACTTGACCGGCTCCACCTTTACCATCACGAGCCTCGGTCGCCTTGGCGGTCTCGGTGCGACACCCATCATCAACAAGCCCGAAGTCGGCATCCTCGGCGTTCACAACGCCAAAGACCGAGCCGTGGTGAAGGACGGTCATGTTGTGGTTCGTCGCATCATGAACCTCTCCTCGTCGTGGGACCACCGAGTGGTCGACGGCCACGACGGTGCCAGCTTGGTTCAGTTGGTGAAGTCCTACCTCGAGCACCCTGCCACCATTTTCATGTGAGGTGCGAGCAATGAAGACAAAGCAATGCCAAGTTCTCGTCGTCGGCGCAGGCCCCGGAGGCTACGTCGCTGCCATCCGTGCCGCTCAACTCGGCCTGAAGACCATCATCGTCGAAGGCGAACGTGCCGGTGGCACCTGTTTGATTCGCGGCTGCATCCCCAGCAAGGCCCTCATTCACGCCGCCCATACCTTTCACAACCTCGCCAAGCACGCCAGCAAGGACGGCCACATGGGCATCTCAATTCCCGGACCGGCTGAACTCGACATGAGTAACCTCGTCGGTTGGAAAGAAGGCATCGTTGACCGTTTGAACAAGGGCGTTGAGGCGCTCTTGAAGAACGCCGGTGCTGAACTCGTGAGCGGCTGGGCTGTGTTCCAGGACGCCAAAACCGTCAAGATCGGCGAAGGCAAGGACGCCACCCTCATTCAGGCCGAGCACGTCATCATGGCGCAAGGCTCCGTCCCCATCGAACTCCCGTTCATGCCTTTCAGCGACCACGTGCTCTCCTCTCGGGAAGCCCTGTCCCTCGCAGACCTGCCCGACCATGTGGTCGTCGTTGGTGGCGGCTACATCGGGCTTGAACTCGGCATCACCTTCCGCATGCTCGGCTCCGAAGTCACCGTCGTAGAAGCCATGGACTCGGTCCTGCCGCTGTTCGACAAGGAACTTCGACGCCCGCTCGAGCTCTTCCTCAAGAAGAACAAGATCACCGTGCACACCGGCGTGTTCGCCAAGGGCGTTGAAGACGCCAAAGGCAGCAAGGTCCAACTCAACTTCATCGACAAGAACGAGAAGGACGAGACGAAGATGCAACACGTCATCGCCGACAAGGTGCTGGTCACGGTGGGCCGAAAGCCTGCATCTACGGGCCTCGAGGCCACCGGTGTCGCCATGGATGAACGTGGCTTCGTCAAGGTGAACGAACGCTGTGAAACGAACATGAAGGGTGTCTACGCCATCGGCGACCTCTGTGATTCCGGTGAGATGCTCGCTCACGTCGCTTCTTTCCAAGGCGAAATGGTCGCCGAACTCATCGCCGGCCACAAGCGCGCCTACGACCCGGTCGCTGTCCCCGCCATCGTCTTCACCGAACCTGAAATCGTCTCGGTTGGTCTCTCACCCGACCAACCCAAGGAAGCCGGCCACCCCGTCATCACGGGCAAGTTCCCACTGGCCGCCAACGGCCGCTCGCTCACCCAGGAAGCCGAGAAAACCGGCGGCTTCATTCGTGTGGTGGCTCGTGAAGACGACCACCGCATCCTCGGCATTCAGGGCGTCGGCACCCACATCAGCGAACTGGTCGGTGAGTGGACCCTTGCCCTGGAAATGGGCGCCGTCCTCGAGGACATCGCCCACACGATTCACGCTCACCCCACGATGACCGAGATGACCCACGAGGGCGTGCTCGACACACTGGGGCACGCCATCCACAAGATGTGATGCGACGAAAACGGCGAATCGACCAATCGTGTTCATAGCCGAGAGCACGCACCGTTGTATCGGGTGTGAACATGGTTGAACTGGGTCATTACGTGCTGTACGTCCGACGGATGGAGCCCATGGTCGAATTCTACAGAGATGTCGTGGGGCTGGACATCGCTGGAACCACGTTTGGTGGGAGGGCGACCGCCTTGACCGGTGGGCGAACGCACCACGAGTTGTTGCTCCTCGAAGTGGGCGACGCTCCTGGCCCTGCCCAAGGTCATCGTATCGGCCTCTACCACACCGGTTGGTGCATCGGTCAAGACGACGATGAACTGCGCAAGGCGATGGTTCGTTGTCGAGATGCTGGCGTGAACATTCACGGTATGTCGGACCACGGCGTATCCCACTCGCTGTACGTGCGAGATCCTGACGGCAATGAAGTGGAACTCTATGTGGACGTCCCCGGATATGATTGGTTGTCGAACGACGATTGGTTGGCCCATCCGGTCCGCCCGCTTCACCTCAATGAGTGAATCAAACACCTGAGGCATGCAAACGCACAACGGACTGTTTGATGCGTTGATTCGACACGATCATTCTTCTTCGACATCGTTCGCCATCATGACAGCGACCGGGCGGGTGCGTTCGTTTTCGTCGAGGATAAGGCGAATCATGATGATCATCGGTGCGCCGATGATGGCCCCTGCGATGCCCCACACCTGCGAAAACAGCATGACGGTGAGCAACAACACGAGCGGCGAGATCCCGATTTTTGCACCCGAAAGGTTGGGTTCGACCAGCGAGCCAAACACTTGCTGGTTGCCGATGAGCAAGGCGAGCATGAACACAGCGGTCAACGGCTCCATCATGATGAAGCCGATGAGGACCGGCGGGATGGTGGCGAAGAGGGCGCCCAAAATGGGAATGAAATCGAGCAAGAAGCACAAAACGCCAAACAGGAACCAGCCGGGAATGTTGAACCCGACCGGCGAGAGGATGAGGGTCATCACGATGGCCTGGCCGCCGCTGCAGGTGACCTTGGACACCACGTAGGCGCTGATGGATTCGGTTGAATCACGAACGATGTTGCCGGCCCGTCCGGTGGAGGCAGGGAAGGCCGCCCGAAACCGCTTGGCGATGGTGTGCTCCTCAAGCACGATGAACAGCAGGAAGATGAGGACGGTCACCATGGTGCCGACGAACGCTCCGAGTGATCCCAAGATGGCCAACACAAAGGTCTCGATGTTGCTGGGGGAAGCCAAGACCTCCACCCACGTCGAGTCCGAGAAGATGATTTCCAAACCGTAGAGGTCGGACGCAGCGTACTTGGCCCGCTTTTCCTCGAGCGCTGCGGTGATCTCGGGTACGTCGTCAACGAACAGGGACAGCTGCTCGTACAGGAAGATGGAAAGGAAATACATCGTGATGATGAAGGTGAGAATGACGGCCCCGTAGGACACAAAGCGATTGCCAACCTTGGCGTGGATGTACTGTTCGGGCGGTTTGATCAGAAAGTAGAGGAGCACCGCCATGGCCAGCGGCATCAGAATCGGTTTCAAGTGGACCAGTCCAAGGTAGACCACCACGCCGACGATGGCCACGCTCGCCGCCGTGGTTCGCTTGGAATCAATGCCAATCTTTGCGTTCACGTCCATGACCCTCACCTTGGTCAATGTGCATCTAAGGTTTCCTCCGATTCCACTGACCGACGTGCCGTTCATCAAGCCGCAACTTGCCACGGAGGCCATGTCATGAAGACCAGCGAGTGATGGCTTCACTCTTTGCCGTCAGAGTCTCAGCTACCGCACATCAAACAGTCATCGGGACTGTCAAGGCTGCACGCAATGGCTTCGAGGCTGTCGGCGTCGTCGGCTCGCTCGGCGAGACCGCCCACGGTTTGGTCTTCCTTCGTGGATGCCTCAACCGTGAACTGGATGGCGTCGGCAGCAGCCTTGGTTCGCAGGTAGTACATGCCCGTCTTGAGGCCCTGCTTCCAGCCGTAGAAGTGCATCGAGGTGACCTTGGCGGGGTTGGCGTCCACCATGTGGATGTTGAGCGATTGGCTCTGATCGATGTAGGCGCCTCGGTCGGCGGCCATGTCGAGCACGTGGCGCTGCTTGATCTCCCAGGTGGTCTTGTAGAGGTCTCGAATGTATTCGGGGATGCGCTGGATGGCCTGAATGGAACCCTTGTGGCGCAGGATGTCGTCCTTCATCTCGAGGCTCCACATGTCCTCGGCAATGAGGTCGCGAACGAGGTGCTTGTTCAGCACGACGAACTCGCCCGAAAGGGTGCGGCGGACGTAGAGGTTCGAGGTGAAGGCCTCGAAGCACTCGTTGTTGCCCAAGATTTGGGAAGTCGAAGCGGTCGGCATGGGAGCGAGCAGGAGCGAGTTGCGCATGCCCTTGTCCATGATTTCAGCCTTGAGCGAGTCCCAGTCCCAGCGGCCGCTGTGCTCGTTCATGCCCCAGAGGTCGAACTGCAACTGGCCTTCGCTGGCCGGCGAACCCTCGAAGGTGGAGTAGGGTCCTTCGGCGATGGCTGCGTCCTTGGAAGCGGTGCAGGCGGCGAAGTAGATGGTCTCGAAAATCTCCTTATTGAGCGCACGGGCGGCCGGGCTCTCGAAGGGGAGCTTGAGCATGGCGAAGACGTCGGCCAAACCCTGCACGCCAAGGCCGATGGGGCGGTGGCGCATGTTGGAGTTGCGGGCCTCTTCCACAGGGTAGTAGTTGACGTCGATGACACGGTTCAGGTTGCCCGTGGCGTGGTAGGTGACGTCGTAGAGGAGTTGGTGGTCAAACACACCGTCGCTCATGTTCACGAACTTGGGAAGGGCGATGGAGGCCAGGTTGCAGACGGCCACTTCGTCCTTGGCGGTGTACTCCATGATCTCCGTGCAGAGGTTGGAGGAGCGAATGGTTCCGAGGTTCTTCTGGTTGGACTTCTCGTTAGCGGCGTCCTTGTAGAGCATGTAGGGCGTACCGGTTTCAATTTGGGCTTCGACGATCTTGTCCCAGACCACACGAGCGGGCACCGTCTCACGGGCCATGCCTCGGCGTTCGTAGTCTTCGTACATGGCCTTGAATTCAGCACCGTAGACGTCTTGGAGACCGGGGCACTCGTTGGGGCAGAAGAACGACCAGTCGCCGTTGTCTTCCACGCGCTGCATGAACAAGTCAGGCGTCCACATGGCGTAGAAGAGATCGCGAGCACGCATCTCTTCCTTACCGTGGTTCTTCTTGAGGTCGAGGAACTGGAGGATGTCAGGGTGCCAAGGTTCGAGGTAAACGGCGATGGAACCCTTTCGCTTGCCACCGCCCTGGTCGACGTAGCGAGCGGTGTCGTTGAAGACACGAAGCATGGGGACGATGCCGTTGGAGGTGCCGTTGGTTCCCTTGATGTAGGAGCCCTTCGAGCGGACGTGGTGGATGGAAAGACCGATGCCACCGGCCGACTTGGAAATCAGAGCGCACTGCTTCAGGGTGTCGTAAATGCCGTCGAGGGAATCGTCCTGCATGGTGAGCAGGAAACACGAGGACATCTGCGGCATGGGGGTGCCGGAGTTGAACAGCGTGGGCGTAGCGTGGGTGAAGTAGCCCTGGCTCATCAGGTCGTTGGTTTGGAGGGCTTTCTCGAGGTTGGCGTGGTGAATGCCCACGGCCACACGCATCAGCATGTGCTGGGGGCGCTCGGCCACTTCGCCGTTGAGCTTGAGCAGGTAGGAGCGCTCAAGGGTTTTGAAGCCGAAGTAGTCGTAGTTGTGGTCTCGACTGTAGTCGATGTGGTTGTTGAGCAGGTCGGCATTGGCCATGATGATCTCGTACACTTCCTCAGAGATGAGCGGTGCGTGCTTGTTGGACTCGGGGTCGATGTACTCGCGAAGGTCGGTGATGACGTCCGTGAAGGTGGTCTTGGTGGACCGATGGAGGTCGTCCACGCAAATGCGAGCGGCCAAACGGCTGTAGTCAGGGTGGTGGGAGGCCAGGGAAGCAGCGGTCTCAGCGGCGAGCTGGTCGAGTTCGCGAGTGGTCACGCCGTCGTACAGGCCTTCGATGGTCAGCTTGGTAACGTGGCCCGGGTCAACCCACGTAGGGTCGAGGCCTTCAGCCAATTTCACCAATTTTTCGTGGATGGCGTCAAAGCGCACATCCTCTCGCTCGCCCTTTCGGTTAACAACTTGCATAGCCATGATTTCTTCCTCCTCCGATGTTCATTTGAGTGCGTGATATCTTTCTTTGTTCGCGTACGGTTCAAAAGTCTTCGTCCACAGAAAATCGCTGTTGGACACTTCCAAGGGAAGCGCTGTCCATGACACCAGCCTTCTGGTACTCAGCGACGCGCTTCTCGAAGAAGTTCGTCTTTCCTTGCATGGAGATCATCTCCATCCACGGGAACGGATTGCCAACGTTGTAGATCTTGGAGCAGTTCAACTGGGTCAAGAGACGATCAGCGACGAACTGGATGTACTGGGTCATCAGGTCAGCGTTCATGCCGATGAGGTTCACGGGCAACGCCTTGGTGACGAATTCAATTTCAATGTCCACGGCTTCAGCGATGATGCGGCGGATGACGTTCTCACCGGCACCACGAAGCAGCTTGTTGTGGAGCAAGCAAGCGAAGTCGCAGTGGAGGCCTTCATCACGAGAAATGAGTTCGTTGGAGAAGGTCAAACCGGGCATCAAGCCTCGCTTCTTGAGCCAGAAGATAGCACAGAACGAGCCGGAGAAGAAGATGCCTTCCACGGCAGCGAAGGCCACGAGGCGCTCGGCGAAGGATCCTCGCTTCCGCGAGAGCCACTTAAGAGCCCAATCGCCCTTCTTCTGGACCGAGGGAACGGTCTCGAGGGCCTTGAACAGGTGGTCCTTCTCCTTCTCGTCGTCGATGTAGGTGTCGATGAGCAGCGAGTAGGTTTCAGCGTGGATGTTCTCCATCATGATTTGGAACCCGTAGAAAGCACGGGCTTCGGGCCAGCATACTTCGTTGGAGAAGTTCATGACGAGGTTCTCGTTGACGATGCCGTCGCTGGCTGCAAAGAAGGCCAGGATGTGCTTGATGAAGTGCTTCTCGTCCTTGTTGAGGTTCTTCCAGTCCTTGAGGTCCTCGGCCAGGTCGATCTCTTCTGCGGTCCAGAACGAAGCTTGCTCCTGCTTGTACATGGCCCAGATGTCATCGTGCTCAATGGGGAACAAAACGAAACGGTCAAGGTTCTCTTGAAGCATGGGTTCAACGTGCTCCTTTGTCAAGTCAATGTTGAGGCCGTCGTCCTTGCTGTGCTCAATAACCATACTCATACCCTCCGTGAATTACAGACGCGCTGGAATTTTCCTTCCTTCGTAGGACGCCTATAATCTATCCCCCCTCGGCGAGATTAAACTGAACGGTTTTGGGAGCATTTGAGGGCGTTCACGCATGGACGCAGTACAACGATTTAAGTGTGAGAACACCGATGTTATTTTTTTGTTCAAAATTGCATTGTCCATATCAAAATCACCTTCTTTTCCACTGGAACCGAATGTCGGTGAAATCTTACATTATCCCAACAGTCAAAAAGGGCTGTATGATGAGTGGTAGCATGGACCGGATTTCGCTTGAAATTCCATTTGCCCGGCTGGACGAACGCGCCGTGCTTCCGACCCAAGGCTCTGCCCAAGCAGCGGGTTGGGATCTCTACGCCATCGAGGAGACGGTCGTGCCCAAAGGGAAGAGCGTCCTCATCTCCACCGGATGGGCGGCAGCCATTCCCGAAGGCTGGGAAGGTCAAATCCGCTGCCGTTCATCCCTTGGAAAAAAGGGCATGATCATGCCCAACGGTCTGGGCACCATCGATTCGGACTACCGAGGCGAACTCAAGGTCCTGGCCACGTGGATCGGCGAAGGCGATTCGTTCACCGTGGCAGCAGGTGAGCGCGTGGCCCAACTCTTGTTCGCCCCCGTCCCCCTTGTGACCCTCAAAGAGACCACCATGGAAGGCCTGGACCAAACCGACCGGGGCGAAGGCGGCTTTGGCTCGTCAGGCAAGTTCTGAGGGCGTGGTGGCATGATGGACGTTCGCATCCTCGGCGAAGTGCCCTACGAGGAAGCGCAGACGCTCATGAAAGACCTGCAGCACCAACGCATCGAGGGGAGCATCCCCGATACCCTGCTCATCCTCTCCCATCCCGAAGTGGTCACCGTGGGACCCCGCGCCCGCAACGACGGTGTTCGGCCTCCTAACGACTACACGACCGTGGCTGTTGACCGAGGCGGCGGCCTGACCTGGCACGGCCCCGGCCAAGTGGTGGGCTACCCCATCGTGAAGTGGGGCGAACGTGAAGGCGAAGGCTCGGTGGCCGACATCATCCACATCATCGAGGGCTGGCTGATTGGGACGCTCGCGACGTTCGGTGTGAAGGGCGAGCGAGACGACCGGATGCAGGGCGTGTGGGTCGACGGTCGCAAAGTCTGTAGCATCGGCCTTTCCTTCCTTCGCTGGGTTTCACGCCACGGGTTCTCCGTCAACCTCAACACACCAGCAGGGCGAGTGGAAGGCGTGGCCGGGTGTGGACTGGCCGCCGACACCACGACATCGCTCGCACAACTTGGCTACGATGTCAGTTCGGATTCATTCATCGATGCCCTTGTCCGTTGTCCGGGCCACGCTCACTCGCTAAGAGCGACGGCGGTCGGCTCGACCAAATCGCCCAGGTCCCGGTTGCACTCGCCACCAGCCGCTCGCCCACCTTGACCTCGCCCGCCAGGTGCGCCACGTTCTTCCCGCGTCGCACGACGCGCCCTTCCGCCACCATGCGTTCACCGGGTCGGGCAGCCGCGAGGAAACTCGTGGAGAGTTGAGCTGTCGCACACCATTCCTCCACTTTCAGGGACGCCACGAGCGCACTGCCCAAGGCTGAATCGAGCAGCATCATGTGGATGCCGCCGTGAGCCACACCGCCTTTGTTGAGGTGGTTTTCCGTGAGCGTCAGTTCCAGCCGAGAAGACCCCGGTGTCCACAGGGTGCGCTCCACGCCCAAGTCAGCCATGTAGCCGATCATCTCCGGCGGTGAAGAGAGCGTCACTGGGCCATCACCCCGACGACTTTCACCAGGATGCGTTTGTTGCGCTGCCCGTCAAATTCGGCGTAGTGAATCTGCTCCCACGTCCCCAAATGCAAGCGTCCGTCGCGCACCGGCATCGTGACCTGCTGCCCCAACAACTGCCGCTTGAGGTGGGCATCCCCGTTGTCCTCCCCCGTGCGGTGGTGGTGGTATTCCTCCCCCTGTCGACCGTCGCTGCCGTAGAAAGGTGCCAGCTTCTCGAGCCACGTCATGATGTCGTGGTGCAAACCGTACTCCAAGTCGTTAACATAACACGAGGCGGTGATGTGCATCGGGTTGACCAAAACCAAGCCGTCCACGATGCCGCTTTCAGCCACAATCCGTTCGACGTCTCGGGTGATGCAGACGATTTCGTAGCGCTTGTCGGTGTTGATGTGCAGTTCTTCCACGTAGGTGGCGGCGGTTCCGGTTACAAGGGTCCCCATGTGCACGGCTTCTCTCTGCGGTCAAAGAACGATTGGGCGAAATCAACCCTTCATAAGTTCAGGCGAGGCCATCCATCCATGCGCACCGTCACGCTCGTCCTCCTCGTGGCGGTGCTCACTCTTCCACTGGCCAGCGCCGAAACCTACCGGATTTCAGGCCAGGCCACCTACAGCGACAACACGCCCGTCATGCTCCGAGATGTCTATGTCGAGTGCCGACCGGGCAACGTCGACTGCTACCAGTACCGTGGCGCCAGCGCCATCACCGACGCTCAGGGCGTGTACCTCATCGCCATTGACGTGGACGAAGACGAGGACGGCACGGAGATTTACCTGCAGCTGCGCGGAGAGAACTTCACCCACGTTATCGACCTTGACACCTTCCGCAACACCAGCGAAGGGAAGATGACGCAGAACCTACGACTTTCCCAAGACAGTTCCGGCTCGGGCTTCTTCAGCGGGCTGGGATGCTGCCTCGTCCTGTTCGGCCTCGTGTTCATGTCGACCTTGCTTCGAACCGTGTCGGGGCTCGCCACGCCCCGAGGGCGAGCCGCCTTCCAGGGCTACCGCGAACCCGAGCGCCACGACTGCCCTGTCTGTCAAGCCAGCATCGCCCAGCACAATCTGGTGAAGCACCTGATCTTCGAGCACGATTACGACCCGATGGATGCAGGAGAAGCTGCGGGGCTTGTGATGAGGAAGTCCTGGTCCAACGGAATTTTTTCAATTCAAAAGAAATGGGGATCTCAATTTTCAATGCCTCCATTGAATTTTACATACACTTCAATTTCGAAACCCCTTGGGGCTCGGCAACATTTCTGAATATGAACGATATCTCAACACCTTTCTCATCCCATGGGCGGATTCGGAACAAAATTCTCTGAGCAGTGCAAATCTAAAGCAGTTTATGATAAAATGACAGAATGGATAACGGATACTCAACAAAACATCTGAAATCATTTCGGACATCCCAATTTCCCTATTGGAATGAGTTATGAAGAGTACAAGATTTTCATGGACGATGAGGGATTTAGAGATACTGTGCAAGGTGGTGAAAAGAAAATGACTACTATGATCAAAGTGTGCTGTGTAAAATAGATTACAACTTTGATTTCATTAAAAATGAACACTCGTCAAGAGCGAATTTTGTGTTTCAAAACAGTTACAATAATGAGGATTTTGACTTTCTTAGTGTTAGTCAAGATGCGGAATACGTTGAAAATTCGACAAACAACCATTTGGTGAAAAAGATTTTTCTTCCTTGGTCATCCGAGCTCTAGATCACTTTGAGAAAGAATTTGGAATTGACATCACTTATTCTACAAACCAACTCTTCCAATTGCCCATTTTTTCTCCGAAATTAGTTGGCACTGAGACCAATGAGAATCCAAAGATATCCGGGAAAGTATTCGAAGTGATCAGAAGGACATAGATTCAATCGAACTAGAGATCTCTCTTGCGGAGTTGACTGATAATTTGGTACTGAATTTGATGGGAGCCAAACTCAATGAAAAGCCTATCCGGACATATGAAGAATGGAAGAACCACAAACACAGGCTCTGTTGAAATCTAGAGGGTGTCCTCGCTGTTTGGTGCCGGATTACATGAGGTGTCTACAATTGATGAGTTTCAAATTTCCATAGAAGAAGACCAAATTGGCTCCTCTGTTTTTGAAACTAGGCGAAAAAAGAAATCCGACAGAAAAAACAACAAAAATTGAACCGAATTGGGACGAGTGTGTCAACTATCATGAGCCAAAATCAGTTTGGTGCATCAATCTAGAGAGGGTAAAAAGTACAAACAAAGTGTTTCAGTTCCGAGGACGAAACTAGGTCATTATTGGATGATGCCCGAACGTTTAAGAAAATTTGAAGGATGTAATCTTCCACATGGATGAAGACGTCATTTACTCAAAAAACCGAGAGGCGTTAGCAGACTTTGTCCGTCATTATCTCTTTCGACACATTGATACACGGATGAAATGCTCGGTGCTCTCAAAACTATTTCAGGTCAATCCGAATCTACTTGCGCTCTACACCATAAGCGAATTAGGCGCCAAGATATCTCCATACCTCACCAGTGGGCAACGACGGCTTTACAGTATTCTCAAGAATGTAGATAGCCAAAAGAACAACGTCATCCTAATCGATGAGCCAGAGGTGTCATTGCACATTGATTGGCAACGAGAGATTGTGGATCTCATTAGGAAAGTGAGTGTGTCTGATTTTCTTTCTTATCTCCACATTCCCCCCGATGTAATCTATCATCATCATGATGACGTGATTGACCTCGGAGCAGATATTCTAGGGTGAAACCATGAATTCCATTTTGTCTGCTGCAGGTGAGGTACAAAGGAATGCAGGCAGCAGATTAATTTCAAAGAAACAACGTCGCCAACCGATTCTACTTGTCGAAGGGGAATTGGAAAGAGCGATTTTTAGAAAAAGATGGTTTTCTCAGCCCAAAGAATCTTGAGTTAACATCTCGGTTGAGTTTCCACTAACCGAAGTAAGAAATCGGAATGGAGTTCTCAAAGAATTTTCAAAGAGAATTCAAAGTGAAAATATCTTGCTCTGGTTGATATGGATCATGATTTTGGAGCAATGCGGCATCATCACATTGAATATTTTTGATACGTCCCCGTTGGTAACTTTCCATCCTTCGCCATGAAAGGAAAAGAATGCGACACATATTTGCAAATACATCTCTGCAGGGATACTCGGAGTGATTGAATCAATGGCAGATGAGGTATATCGACTATCTAAGGCGCTTACCATCGTCAAGTTATTCAAGGGATATGCCAAAGCAGGTGGAGAAAATTTTGCTTGGAGTGATGTGAATTTCTCATTGGTAGAGGATGCTGTTTTCAATCTGTTTTTTCAATCGAATTAGGTGACACTATCTTGCCAGGGATTCAGGATTTTTAAGAGAAATTATGAAACGGAAATCAAAAATTGTGGTGTGAATGATCACATGCTATTCTATTCATGGAAACTGTGCTACAAACACCATTTCCCGGATACAAAGCCCCAAACATTTCGACAATTCGAAAAAGGGCTGTTGGAACCAAAAATAATCGAATATTTTGTTCAAAAAAGAGAGGATATCGTTTGCCACATCAGGCAAAAAATATTGTTGTAGCAATGACCATGAATTTCCACGGATTAGAAGGTTTAGATTTGTTGTTAATCCGAACATGTGTGAAAAAATCGTAGAGAGAAAGAACAAGAGGCTAAATGGGAGAGCCACCGGTTTTGAACCATGGGCGAGGTCGTCATCGGCATTTCAGGCGCCTCTGGAGCCATCTACGGTAAGCGCCTCGCCGAAGTCCTGTCCGACATGGGCAAAACCGTTCGCCTCGTCGTCACCGACTCGGGCAAGATCACCCTCAAGCACGAGTGCGACACCACGCCCGAAGCCGTGGCTGAAGCCACGAACGCCATCCTCGAAGACGCCAAGAACGTCGGTGCCAAGTCTGCCTCGGGCTCGGCCAAAATCGACGCCGTCGTCATCTGCCCCTGTTCGGGCACCACCATCGGCAAACTCGCTGCCGGTATCTCCGACAACCTCGTGACCCGCTCGGCCATCGTGGCCCTGAAGGAGCGCCGCAAGCTCATCATCGTGCCCCGAGAGGCACCCTACGCCACGGTTCACCTCGAGAACATGGCCAAACTTTCCCAGTGGGGCACCATCGTCATCCCCGCTTCGCCCGGGTTCTACAACCACCCGAAGAACATCGACGACATGGTGGACTTCATCATCGCACGAATCCTCGACCAACTCGGCTACGAACACGACATCGGACGCCGATGGACCGGCGATGAAGTCTGAAGCGACACGGGACCGCCGCATTCTTGAACGAGGGTACCGAGGGAAGCATGGGTGAGCCCATGGATTTGCAGAGCAAGACCGTCGCTGAACTCAAAGAGATGCTGAAGGAGCAAGGCCTTCCCGTCAGCGGAAACAAAAGCCAACTCCTCGAGCGCTTGGACAGCAACGCAGCCTCGGATGCCGTCCTGAGTTTGGAGGACGCGGCCAAGGATTCCCCCGGTGGTTTGGACGAAGAACACGTGCCCTGGTGGCGAAGTACGGATGTACTGACGCCTCAAGCCCTCATGGCGATTGGCGTGGTGGTCCTGATGATCACCGCCGTCTTCGTTTTCCGACCCAACGTGGCTCGGCTTCGCTCCGAATTACGAGTACGACCTCATCGATTACGACGCCGCGCAAACCCGTGCCTTTGCTGAAGACCTCGTGGCGCTGGGCCACCCTGAGTGGGAAGGTCGCATGAGCGGCACCGTGGAAGAGGCCAACACCTCGGCCTACATCGCCGCCCAATTCGAAGCGATGGGGATGTCCGTCACCGAGCATTCCTACCAGGTGCCAATGCACAGCGTCAACGCCGAACCGAGCCTCGAATTTGCGTTCAGGGCTTGGGTGGAAACAGTCCCTGCGAGGGCCCTTCGCTATTGGAACGCAAATCATCCAGTTCCAACATCGCATCGACTACGTCATCCAAGGCTTCTCGGGACGCTCGGAATACGGCTTTGGAGAAAATGTGCAACTGACCGACTTGGGCAACGGCTCCGACGATGCGCTCTGGCAGTCGGCGGGCGGCACCATCGGCTACGTGCGCAGCGGCGGCAGCGTGGGCGGCAACACCGGGTTGATGTCCAAAGCAGCAGAAAACAACCTCGCAGGCCTTATTCGCGTCAACAAAGACTACAACTGCGGCAAGGTGGAAAACACCGATTGCGTGGCCATCTTCAAGGGCACGGGCATCGATGACGTCACTGCAGCCAACGGTGGCACCATCCCAACCGAACTGCCGTTCATCGCCATGTCGAGGGACGCCGGTGAAATCCTCGAGCAGGCCATCTTCAACGCCACGGGCCCACAGGGTGTGTTGGAAATGATCATCGACGTCACCAACGACCAAGAGCGAACCATCTACGTGCCCTGCGGTGAAATCCGGGGCAAATCCTCCGAGGTCATCATCGTCGGTGGCCACCACGACACCGTCTACCACGGTCCCGGGGCCATCGACGACACCTCCGGAACCGCCAGCACCCTTGAAATGGCCCGCCAGATGAGCGAGATTGTCAACGAAACCGGCAAACCCGAACGCACCCTTCGTTTCTGTACCTGGGGCGGAGAAGAAGAGGGGTTGTACGGCAGCCGAGCCTACGTGGAAGCCTTCCAAAACAGCCTTCGCGACAACCTCCGTCTCTACATCAACCTCGACATGAACCACGTCGATGCCGACTTCTCCAACCGAGGCAACAGCCTGACCCTGTTTGGCAACAACGCCGAGGACATGGGCCACATCACCCGCATCACCGAACTCTACCAGAACAAGCGTTCCGACGTGGCCGACCGCTACGACATCCGCCTCGCCACGCTGAACGGCGAAAAGGGCGCCTCCGACGGCATGCCCTACAACTCCGACCACGGTCCGTTCGTCTACGACCTGGGCGAAGGCGAGAACGGACGAGCCGTCGTGTGCTACGGCAGCGGCAGCTGGGAATACCACACCTACGCCGACACGATGGAACGCTTCAACGAGGAATCCCTCGGCGTCTCGGTGACGGTCTACGGCACCTACATGCGCTTCCTCGCCTACTCGGATTTCTGAGCGTGGGGTTCAAAACACGACGACGGGTGGACAAAACATGGTCGCACCGAGCGCTTGGGCCAGCCATATTTTGGTCGCTTCGAAGAGCGAAGCCTTGCAGATCAAAGACAAGGTCGGGAAACTCAAGGATTTCCAGAAACTCGCCCGCAAAAAGAGCACCTGCCCCTCCAGCCAGAAAGGTGGCGACCTCGGTTGGTTCCGCAAAGGACGCATGGTCAAGGCCTTCGAAGACGCCGTTTGGGACACCCCGGTGGCCACCGTGTCCTCGCCCGTGAAAACCCAATTCGGCTACCACCTGATTTGGGTCCACGAGCGCGACGAGCAAGTCTGAGGTGAGTTCATGCAGTGGCGTGTCGGTCTCGAGGCCTACGAAGTCATGGCCGTCCACGGCTGGTACGAGGAGGAGCATCGTGCACCGCAACCCTTCGTCTTCACCGTCTGGGCCACGCTGTCGGGTGAGGAGCGCATCGAAGACTTGGACGAGACCCTCAACTACGCCGACATCCAAATCGCCATCGATGAGGTCATGCTCAACGCTCCAGCACCCATTCGTCTGATGGAGGACATGGCTCAGCAGGTGGTCGACCGGCTGGCGGCCCAACCCGGCGTGGCAACCCTCTCCATTCGCATTGAGAAGCCCCAAGCACCGCTCCCCCATCCGGGTGGTCTGCCCGTAATCGAAGTCCTCTGGCAGCGCGATTGAGCGAGGCTTAAACGCCGACTCGCCCAGCCGCCTTCATGGTCACCACCGGACGGGTCTACGTCCCGAGCGCCGTTGAGGAGGGCGGCGCCGTGGTGGGCATGGGCTGTTTCAGCACCCAAGAAACGGCGCTCAACGTGCTGCGTTCCTTCCTCAAAAAATCCCATCAGGTGCCCCTCGAGCGAGCCAGCGTCGCTTCGTGGGACGTGGACGTGGTGGGCGACGACGCCGTCACCGTGCTTTCGGAATACGAATGCCGCACCTGTCCTGTGTGCCATCGCACGACCTTCTGGATCGACATTGAACGCTTCAAGGCCAAGTGCTACGGCTCGGCCTGCGGAGCGTGGATTGAGGAAAGCGCCGTTGAGGCTGGCGTCATCGACTGTGGATGGCCGCCAACGCGCTTTGCCGAGCAAGTGGAGGACATCGACCAGGCCATGCGCAGCCTGCGTCGGATTGCAGCCAAAGCAGAAGCAGCAGGATTGTCGGCCATTGACGACCGATTTTCCATGAATGATGTTTGATGCTTTATATCGGGTCGTGACGATTCTTGGTCATGTCAACCGAATACATCACCGAACCTGGAACCGAAGAGAACCTTCGCCTGCTGATGGACCCTCATCCCTTCGACCCTGCGCGACAGGACATGTCGCCTCCCTATCCTGTCCTCGTGGATGGGATTCAGGCGCTGGCTTCCATCGGAGGTCACGGCGGCTACAGCGACCGCATCGTCATCTCGCTCGAGAGGGACCACCCCGAACTCGGGCGGGAATTTGCGACCAAGTACTACCGAATCGACACGCCCGGTGTCGTCACCTGGGGCCACAACGGTCAGTCCTTCACCATCGAGAAAATCATTCAAGCAAGCCGTTGAAGGCGCTTCATCAAACCCAACGGTGAGATAAAAACCGTTACTCTTCTTCCTTTGATTCGTCTTCAAGTTGCCGAAGACGATCCTCAAGGCGCTCAACCTTCTGCCATAATCGCTCAAGAGGATTGAGGTGTTCTGGCTCTGTACTTCCCTCTTCCAAGCCTTCCGATTCGGGTTCCTCAATCGGTTCGCCGTTCTGGTCGAAGAGAGGGAGCGATGGTGCGCCAGGAACCCTGAGAACTTCTGCTCTGGCTTCATAATGGATGTAAGCGATGTCCATTTCTTGCAATCCAAAGAACACCGAACCAGCAAAGAAGGCTGACCAACCAAACAAGTGAACAACATACCAACCGAGGCTGTTGATCTCAAGGTGAATGGAGAAAAACATAACAGACGCCGAACCGTCATAAATCAGGTACTGGTAACCAATGCTGCTGAAGATGATTAAAGCATAGGCTGCGAGGCAAAAGGAAACCAACATCCCCATGTTATGACGGAACGGACTTCGTGCAGCAAGTTCGACGACATTGATGGCATCGTATCGATGGCTTCGGAATCGGGTACCCACTGAGATCCATCCACCGCTGATACCGAGAATGGACACAAGCAGATGGCCAACATTGGCATCCTCCAAGCCGAACATGTTGTCCCATAACGGCACCCACCTATAATCCCCGACCATCGGTTCAAACAGGTGTTGATAACCACTCATGAGGACCGTTGCGCCATGCCTGAAGGGCCCGAAATCCGGCGAGCGGCCGACCGCATCGGCAAAGCGCTCGTCGGCAAGGTCATCGAAGACGGCAACTGGCCCTTTCCGACCCTTCAGCAGGCCGACTCCCTCATCCTCGGCCATGAAGTCCTCAGCGTCACCAGCTGTGCCAAAGCCATGCTGATTCGATTCAGCAGCGGCTGGACGATGTACAGCCACAACCAGCTCTACGGGCGCTGGACGGTTCATCTGAAAACCACCGACCCTCGCTCAAACCGCTCACTTCGGGCCGAATTTCTCACCGACAAGCACGCTGTTCGGTTGTGGTCCGCCACCGACATCGTGCTCGTGGCGACGCCTGAGGAAAATGCTCACCCCTTCCTCGCCCGCCTTGGTCCTGACGTCCTGGATGAAGACATCACCGCAAAGGACCTGCTCACGCACCTGAAATCCAAGGGGATTCACCGTAAGAAAGGGGCCACGCTGATGCTCGACCAGCGCAGTTTCGCCGGTTTGGGCAACTACCTGCGCTCTGAGATCCTTCACGCTGCGGGCGTCCACCCCGACGACCGACCATACGACCTTGACGAAGACACACTCAAACGCTGGGCGGACTGCATCAAGTCGGTCACCGTCCAAGCCTACGAGCATGGGGGCATCACGGTCGACCTTGAGGTGGCGGAAGCCAGCAAAGCACGCGGCGAGCCCCGTCGCATGTGGCGTCACGCCGTGTTCTGTCGAAACGACCGGCCCTGCTTGACCTGCGGCGATTTGGTGCTTCGTGTCCGCTACGCCGGTCGCCGTCTCGACTATTGTCCAACATGTCAGCCCGCACGCCGTGGCTCATGACCACGAGCGAAGATCACCCTCGGAAGGAGGCCGTACTTCCTCGCCCTTGAGCAACGTGGACCGCACGTGTTCGAAGGTTGCTTCGTCCAGTGCTTTCTCTTCGTCAGCCCGCCGTGCCACGTTCTTCATGGCGATGGCCATCCGATGATTTCCCGTAAAGGAGGGGCCGTGTCGGTTGAGGTAAGCCCAGTACAGACGGGTCATCGGGCAGGTTTTCTTGTGATGGAACTGGCAGGACTTGCAGTGGTCGCTCATCCGATTGATGTAGGCTGAACCAGCCACGTAGGGTTTGGTCATCATCGCCGTTCCCAGCGCAAAGGTCCCCATGCCAAGCACGTTGGGCTCCACCACCCAGTCGTACGCATCGATGAACGCAGCGTGGAACCAATCCGTCAGTTCACGGGGGTTCACATCAAGCAGGTTGGCGATGTTGCTGAGCACCATGAGTCGGGGAATGTGATGGGTCCAGCCGTCCTCCATGACGGATTCAACCGACGCATCGAGGCAGCGCAGACCGCTGGTTGTTCCCCAGTAGGCCTGCGGCAACGGATTGGACTGCGAGAGATGATTTGGGTGGGGTTCCTCGTCCTGCGAGGCAAAGCCTTCCCAGCCGGCGCCACGGACACCGGTCGTTCGGTCAACGTCCAAGGTACGAAAACCGTCCGTGACTTCGTGGATGTGGCGCACGTACTCCCGCCAAATCATCTGCCGAACAAAGCCTTCCACGCTGTTGAGCGGAGCCTCACTGGTCAAGGCAGCGTCCACCACCCGAGCAGGCATCACCCGATGCAAGTTCACGATCGTCGCCAAACGTGAATGGAAGAGCCCTCGGCTCTTTTCTGACATCGCATCTTCGTAGGTCCCAAAGTTGGGCAGGCACGCCACGGCAAAGGCGAGAGCCTGAGCAACATCCTCTGCACTGGTGGGTTGCATGGAGAGGTCAATCGCACCCGGATGATGGCCATAGTGGGTTTTGATGAGGGATTCCACCTCAGCGTCGATCTCATCCCAGGCAAACACGGGTGCATCCGGAGCGGGAGGGTCGCCTTTCCACGGGAACCGGTTCTCAGCGTCAAAGCTGTACTTCCCTCCCATCGGTTTTCCGCCCTCCATCATCCAACCTGTGGACTGGCGGACTTTTCTATAGAAGGAATCCATGCGAAACGGAGGCTCGGTGCCAACGCTCTCAACGAACCACGAACGGGGCGTCAGCCACCCGGGGTGATCGTGAAGCACCAAACGACCGGCCTCCTCGAGGGAAGCAACCTCCAAACGGAGTTCCCGCTCGGCTGCCCGAACAGCGTGGATGGTACCGAGGTCGTCCCCCAATTCCTCGAGGACTTGGGCGTAGTTCAGTCGGCTGATGAGGTACATGACCGGGTAGCCCGCCGTCTGCAACTCAAGTGCAAAATGCCGTTGATTGGACAAAAGCATGCCCAATTTTTGCTGATGATAGGGGCGACGTTGCGCTTTGTGTGAGGATTCAATGAGGATCACGCCAACCTTCCCTTGTAGTTCGAGGGCATCGAGGAACGCGACGTTAAGTTGGTCGTAGGCCAGCCACACCCACGTGTCCACCGTTGAGGCATCAACCGGGAGCATGGCTTCTCCAAACGATCCTGACACCTCACAAGCCAAGAGGAGGCTTGAGTTGTCTGAGAACGTCATGTTGGCCATGGCTGAACATCGCCCTGACGGGGATAAAAGGATGCTTCTTCCCATTCAGTAGTGAACCGTCAACTTCCGAGGCTGGAGGTCTTCCTCGATGTGGGCTCGCATCGCAGCGACCTCCATTGAAGCACCCCGCATGGTGGTGACGAAGGGAATGTTGAGTTCAACGGCCAAGCGTCGCATCATGTTGCCGTCCCGAACCGCACCGCCCGACACCGTTGGCACGTTGACGATGAAGCTGACCTTCTCCTGGCGCATCAAATCGAGCGCATCAGGATGTTGGCCCTCGGCGATGCGGTACACGGTGGTGACCGGCACGTCGTGCCGGCGAAGCGCATCGGCTGTTCCTCCGGTAGCGTAGAGAGTGAAGCCGATGTTCACGAGTTCCTGTGCAACCGGAACCAGGTTCTCTTTGTCCTCGTCTCGGACCGTCAAGTACGCACCGCCTTCGGTCGCCACGGGCACCTCGGTGGCCAATCGGGCCTTGAGGTAGGCGAGGTCGGCCCGTTCGTCCGAGCCGTAGACCTCCCCGGTCGACTTCATTTCGGGACCCGGAGCGGGATCCAAACCTCGCAACTTGATGAACGGGAAAACAGGCGCCTTCACGCAGACCTGGCCGGAGGTTCGCCGAGGGATGTTCTGTTCCTTGAGCGGCTGGCCAATGGTGATCCTGGCTGCGATGCGGGCCAGCGGCAAACCAGAGGCTTTGGCGACGAAGGGCACCGTGCGGGAAGACCGAGGGTTCACCTCCAGCACGTAGAGGTCGTCGCCCTGAATGGCGAACTGAATGTTGAAACATCCTTGAATGTTCAAGCCGAGGCCAATGGTTTTGGTTTGCTCGGCAATGCGCTCCAGCATGGCTTCTGGGATGTTTTGGGCCGGGATGAAACAGGTTGAATCGCCCGAGTGGATACCGGCTTCTTCGAGGTGCTCCATGATGGCGCCGACCAGCACCTCTTCGCCATCCGAGGCGGCATCGACGTCAATCTCCGTGGCGTGGCCGAGGTACTCGTCGACCAAGAGCGGTTTATCGGGCGCAAGGTAGGCTTCTCGCAGGTAGCCGTCCAACTGCTGCTGGTTGGAGAGGATCTCCATGCCACGACCGCCAAGCACGTAGGACGGGCGAACGAGCACTGGGTAGCCGATTTCCTCGACTGCAGCTCGGAGGTCATCGGCGGAGGTACCGGTGGCACCCCGCGGCATGCGGAGGTCGTGGCGGCGTGCAAAGGCCTCGAAGCGCTCACGGTCGCTGGCTTCGTCGATCGCATCGCAGGAGGTGCCCATGATGGCCAGATCGAGACCGTTGGCAGCGAGGTCGGGGAGGCGCTCTTCAAGCGGCAACGCGAGGTTGATGGCGGTCTGGCCACCGAACTGGAGCAGGATACCGTGGGCTTGTTCGCGAAGTAAGATTTCACTCACATACTCCAGGGTCAACGGATCGAAATACAATCGGTCCGACGTGTCAAAGTCCGTTGAGACCGTTTCGGGGTTGTTGTTGATGAGGATGGCATCCTTTCCTGCTTCACGAATCGCTTTGACGGCGTGCACGCAGCCGTAGTCGAATTCAATGCCTTGACCGATGCGAATGGGGCCGCTGCCGATGGCCACGAGACGTTCTTTGGTGCGTGCCTCCATGTCGGGGAGCAGGTCAATGCCCGGTGCACCGTAGGGCTCGTAGGTCGAGTAGTAGTACGGGGTTTTGGCCGCAAATTCCGCCGCACACGAGTCGACCATGCGGTAGACGGGGTGGAGCTTGAGTTGGTGTCGGCGCTGCATGACGGCACGCTCGTCCTGTCCGGGCGCCAGCGATTTGAGACCTTCCGGTGGGAAACCGGCCAGCGCATCGGCGATGTGAGCGTCGCTGAAGCCATGGCTCTTCCAAAGACGGAGTTCGTCCGCTGTCAGTTCAGCAGGTGAGACGCCACGCTCAACGATGCTGCGCTCCATCTTGGCCAGGCGTTCGAAACCGTAGAGGAACCATCGGGTGATGCGGGTGATCTCGTGCACCTTCTCCACACCCCAATCCCTGCGGAAGGCTTCGAGCAGGGCACCCATGCGGCGGTCGCTGGCAATCGCCAGCCAATCCACCAGCGTGGCATCAGGCAGCGCCACTTGAGCACGCTGCGCCATGCCATCCCCCTCGGACTCATCGGCACGGGTGAGCGGACGGGGGTGTGCACAGCCTTGTTCCAGTGAAGCCCACGCCTTGAGGAAGGCTTCCTCGAAATTGCGGCCGATGGCCATGACCTCCCCCGTGGACTTCATCGAGGTGCCCAAGGTACGGTCGGCGGTGCGGAACTTATCGAAAGGCCAGCGAGGAATCTTGACCACGCAGTAGTCCAGCGTTGGCTCAAAGGCCGCCGTCGTGCCCTCACCGGTGATGGGGTTGGGCAGTTCGTCGAGGGTGTAGCCAACGGCGATCTTGGCCGCCATACGAGCAATCGGATACCCCGTTGCCTTGGAGGCCAGAGCAGAAGAGCGCGACACACGAGGGTTGACCTCAATGACACGAATTTCACCGGTGAACTGGTTGAAGGCAAACTGAACGTTGCACCCGCCTTTGATGTTCAAGGCACGAATGAGCGCAAGGGCCTGGTTTCTCAAGCGCTGGTGGTCGGCGTCGCTGAAGGATTGCAAGGGAGCAACGACCGTGGATTCACCGGTGTGGACACCCATCGGATCGATGTTCTCCATCGTACAGACGATGGTGGCGTTGTCCGCCTCATCACGCATCACTTCGTACTCAAGTTCCTGCCAGCCAAGGATGGATTCCTCAATCAGTACCTGAGAAATACGGGAGTTTCGCAACCCAAGTTGAGAGATTTCAACGAGTTCACCCATGTCCCGTGCCGTGCCACCGCCCAAGCCACCCAAGGTGAAAGCGGGACGAATGAGGATGGGCCAACTGCCAATGAGTTCGGCGGCGGCGATGACTTCATCGATGGAATTGCAGGCCACGGCTTGGCTGATGGGGAGGTTGATGGATTCGCAAACCTGGTTGAACAGTTCACGGTCTTCCGCTTTGTCAATGGCGTCCAAATCCGAACCGATGAGCTCGACGCCCAGCCGTTCAAGCGTCCCGTTGTGGGACAATTCACTGGCGATGTTCAGAGCGGTTTGCCCGCCCATGCCGGCCAGCAAGGCACACGGTCGCTCCTTCTCCAGAATCTTGGCGATGGTCTCGGGCAGCAACGGCTCGATGTAGACGATGTCGGCCATCTCCGGGTCGTTTTGGATGGTGGCCGGGTTGGAATTGACGAGGATGACCTTGTAGCCGTCCTCACGCAGGGCCCGAACGGCCTGAGAGCCAGAAAAGTCAAACTCAGCCGCTTGACCGATTTTGATCGGCCCGCTCCCGAGCACCATGATGGTCTCAAGGTCGTCGCGGCGAGGCATCAGTTCTCACCTCCGAGATGAGCGTCAACCATGGCACGGAGGCGAAGGAAGAGCGGAGCGGCGTCGTGTGGACCCGGGCAGGCCTCGGGGTGGAATTGGACGGTGAAGCAGGGCTTTCCGATGACGTCAAGACCTTCGACGGTACCGTCGTTGGCGTTGATGTAGCGGACTTCAACTTCAGAGCCGTGCTGATTGGACACCGGCGGCGAGGTGGCACCTGTCGGGTGAGCAGCCAGCATGCCGTCGTTGGGGTGAGCCACCGCAAAGCCGTGGTTTTGGCTGGTGATGGACACCGTGCGGTCTTGAAGGTCAACCACGGGTTGATTGGCTCCACGGTGGCCGTAAGCGCATCTTGTAGGTCTGCAAGCCAGAGGCCAACCCCATGAGCTGGTGGCCGAGGCAAATACCCATCACGGGCAGACCGTCCTGGACCGCACGGGCCAGCGTGGTCCTGGCTGCCGTCGCCTTCCCGGGATGTGCGGGGTCGCCCGGACCGTTGCTGCAGAACAAGGCGTCGATGACGTACGCCTTTCGCAATCGCTCGTAGTCGATGTCGGGCGGGCACCACACGACGTCGAAGAGCATGCACAAGTGCCGCAGGATGTTGTACTTCACGCCGCAATCCAGCACACCGAGGCGTGGTTTTCGAGCCCCGAGTTCATCCACCGAGCCCGCATTGAGTTCCAGCGGGGCATCGATCGACACTTCGTCGACGAGGTCCTCGAGTTCCGGCGAGGTCAGGTTAGCCAAGACCGCCTTCATCTCGTCCTCTTGCTCGAGCGGCCCAAAGACGCAGAGCACGGTCCCCAATTCTCGAACCCGGCGAGTGATCGCTCGTGTGTCGATGTTGTGAATGCCCGGCACGCCGTGGAGGCGGAGAAATTCGTCCACCGTACCCGCAGAATGGCGATGGTCGGGCTGATGCATGGCGTGGCGCACGACCACGCCTTTGGGCCACACCTGACCGGATTCGGAGGCGCCAATGTGAACGCCGTAATTGCCGATCAGCGGGTAGGTGAACGTCAGCACTTGACCGGCGAAAGACGGGTCCGTGAGCGATTCCTGATAGCCCATCATGCCGGTGGTGAAGACCAGTTCGCCCGTTCCGATGGCCTGGGCACCAAACAGTTCGCCGGGGTAACGCCCGCCATCGGCGGTCAACAGCACGCCAGCACCGGTGGCGGCTGGAGGGAGATTGCTCTTGTCGGCCAAGCCATCGGCCGCATCGGGGATGTCAAGGGAGGATGGATTGTAGAGCCGGTGGGTGGCCGGCAGGGAGCGTGTATTTGCGATGCCGCCCCCTAACATTGGATTTTGTCGGAATCGGCCCCCCATAATGATTGGGTGCGTGAAATCTTGAGCGCCCCAACCTCACGCAATGCCGTTCATCGATAAGAAAGAAACAACTGCGGATAAGTTAGCAGTTAATCACTTTCTTCGTTTCGGTCCCGGTCAACGACCGACTTTCCTCGGGCGGAGGGTTCGATGATGAGCTTCGCATTGGGGAAGTGCCGCTCGCTCCCGCCTTGGCCAAACCAGCCCTCCATGAAGAGCGCCAGAGCAGCGACTTCGGAGTGCGGTTGGTTGCCCACAGCCACGTTGTATTGGGCGTACTGGAAAACATCGCTTGGAACTTTGGCGCCGCCAACCACCACCACCACTGGACGGTCGCGACGAATCCTCGGAATGACCTCTCGGTAGGGTTCACCGTACATGGTGAGATGAACCGCTACGCCGGGCTCACCGTCGCCAGCATCCTGTTGGGTGAAGCGCTTGAGCCACCCCATGGGCCCCGAAAGATGCTCGCATGTCATCTCGCCGCCAAATCGCTCGTTGACGGAAGCGACGTTCTCGAACAGATCGGGATCCTCATCACCGGCGAGCATGAAATTCGTCGCCCCTAAGGCCCTCGAAACGAGCGCCAGGTGCGTGGTGATGCGAGGGTCTCTGCCCTTGCGGTACCCGAGCCGAAGCACGTTGAACGGCGAAGAGGTCATGGTCTCGCCACCTACCTCACCCTCATGAGGGTAGCGTTCAATCCTCTGTGGCCGAAGCAGGTGGAGCATGTACGGGCTCGTTTCGCTCCGAGAAGTCGTAGTCGTTCGAATCAAGGAAGCGAATGAGCCACTTCAGCAGCAACGCGTTCACGATGAGGTTTGAGCCGTAGGTGGTGCCGCCCCAAAGCAGACCCAAACGAACGCTCCGCCAAAGGCCGACCTGCGTCTCAAGGTCGCTTCCACTGACAAAGAGCGCCCCCACGAGAGGCTCAGCGACATAAAGGCCAGCGAGGATCAGCATGCCACCAGCTGCGGTGGAAGGGAGAATCTTGCCCATGTCTCGGCTGAATTCGGTCAGCAGGGCTGAAAACAGCGAGAGGACCATGACCGCCAAGGCGGCCTGTTCAAAGTTCAATCCAAAGAACACCGACACACCCAGGGACACGTCATCGCCGTTGTTACCAATAAAGAGCCACCAAACGACCACCATGAGGGTGATGAGCATCCCGCCGTTCTTGGAATCGCGAGCCGCCATGTCGTAGACGTCCTGTGGATTGCGAGGATTCAAGCGCTTCAGAATGCGCTCGGCAAACTCCCAATCTTGGGGAAGTTCATGGCCGGTAGCGTCCATGGACGAGCCGAGGGATTGGCTCCCATCGAGGATGGCATCCGCCTCGGACATGCACACCTCGTTCCTCGTAACAACTTATCAAACCTGCCGAACTGGACAGGCTCATGGCCTCCGACTTCGGGGACTCAACCTCACGCCGAGCCTTGCTGGCCGAGGCGTTGGTGGGTACTGACGGGCCCCACATCATGGGCATCGTCAACGCCACGGACGACTCCTTCTTCGCAGGAAGTCGTTCCATGGACAACGAAGCGGTGGTCAAGGGGCTTGCGATGTGGGACAACGGTGCTACGTGGGTTGACGTTGGTGGCGAATCCACCCGCCCCGGTGCAGCACCGGTGGGCACGGAAACGGAACTCGGTCGTGTCCTCCCCGTCATTGAGGGATTGCGTGCCGCTCGACCCCGAGGCCTCATTTCCATCGACACGCGTCATGCCGTGGTCGCCAGGGCAGCGTTAGCAGCCGGTGCCGACATGGTCAACGACGTATCGGGACTGCGAGACCCTGACATGGTGAATCTGGTGCTCGAGACCGGATGCGCCGTGTGCATCATGCACATGCAGGGTGAACCGGGGACCATGCAGGAAAATCCATCCTACACCGATGTCGTTGAGGAGGTAGGAGCATCACTTGAAGCCGTCAAGCACGAACTCATCAGCCGAGGACACCCGAAGGAGCTGATCGTCGTCGACCCCGGCATTGGATTTGGCAAAACCCAAACCCACAACATCGACCTGCTGAAGGTGGGGCGAGGTCTTCTCCAGAGCGAGGGGCCTCTTCTCTGGGGCGTCTCACGCAAGAGCATCGTGGGCCACTTGACTGGCCAAACAGAAGCAGCGGAACGCCTGCCCGGTACGCTCGGCCTTGCTGCCGTGGCCATGAACGAAGGCATTGACATCGTTCGTGTCCATGACGTTGAAGCCCATCATGACCTCTTCAACGCCATGCGATTGGGTTCAACTCAACCCGAGCACGTTGAGTAAAATCAGCGGCGTTGCCCACGCACCAACCATGGAACCAAGGTTCGTGAGGGCGGTGACAAAGAGCACTTTCCCAGCAGGGTTTGACCACATCAACGACAATTCATCCAGTTTGAGAAAGGCCTGCAGGTCCTCAGCGGTCGGCTCGGCCAGTTTGAGTTGGACATAGCCAGCAAACCATCCCGCAGCAAGCGCTGGATTGAGCGAAGTGATGGGCGACGCTAGGGCCGCCGTTAGGATGGCCAACGGGTGGCCACGGGCGAGCAAGCAAGCCAGTGCAGCGAAGAAAGCGTTTGAAGCCGTCCAGACGGTGAAGAAAGTGACCCAATCGATGTCCCTGCTCGTGGAGAACACAGCGGCGAGGACGCCGATCATGATGAGCGGGAAGGCCCAGGGGAGGGTGCGCCGAACAAGTGAGGGCGAGGGCAATGTTTCGAGGCCTGATGAATCTATAGAATCGCTTCCATCTCTCAATTTTTCGAGACACCTTGCAGATGACCGGCGCCTAACACGGCAAGGACGCGACGCTCCGAGCCCAACCGCTCGAGCTTGGCCGCGATGTAGGTGTCCCGTTCGTCGATAAGGACCTCGCCCGCACCGGGCGAGAACCCCTTGAGTTCGTCCATCATGGAGGACAGCAAGTCGGTGTCCTGTAGCAATTCGTTGACGTCGAGGTCCTCGTCGTCGTCCTCATCGGCCAGCAGCGAGGTTAGCAATCGCCATTTCTCGCGGAGTTTCATTCGCTTCCAGGCCCGGCGGAGGGTGGTCTGAATGTCGCGGTCGACCAGTTCAACTTCGCAACCGGCCTCGTTGGCGGCTTCAACCGCCGCGAGCAGTTCAGCACCGGGTTGCTGTCCTTCGTTGATGCCCAGCTTCCGTTGCTCTGCCGAGAGCATGGACTGCATCAGGACCATCGGGGCCTTGCCTTCTTTGATGACTTTAAGCAAGCCCTCTTTGTCGAGGCGGCGGTCGCTTACCAGCGCATCATGACGGCTTTTGCAGAGCTCGACGGCCACCACGTCAGGTTGGTAGGTGGCAATGTGATGGCGAACCGCTTCAACCGAAGCCGTGGCAATGTGGGCCGTGCCCAACAATCGAAGGTTGTCGTGAACGTTGATGACGGGTGATTCAGACATTCATCCACCTCAACCCGCAGGCGAAAGGGCGCCAACTCAGAAGGTGATCTGAACGTTCTCTCGGGCAACGCCTTCAACCGACCAAAGCTCACGACGAACGCAGCCCTTGATGTTGGCCACGATGTTCGAAGGAATCATCTGGATGGCCTTGTTGAAGTTCGTAGAAGCAGCGTTGTAGAACTCTCGGCGGTCAGCGATTTGGTTCTCAAGGGAGACCAGTTGGTTCTGAAGGTTCAGGAAGTTGGTGTTGGCCTTGAGGTCAGGGTACTGTTCGGCGACCATGTTGATGCGAGGAATCATCCCAGCGAGCATGCCTTCAGCAGCAGCAACACCGGCGACGTCGCCGGCCTTCAACGCACCAGCAGCCGTTTGACGAGCCTGGGCGAATTGGTCAAAGATACCGGCTTCGTGCTCGGCGTAGCCCTTGACGATGTTCACCATGTTGGGAATCATGTCGTAGCGCTGGTTGAGCAGAACATCGATGTTGTTCCACGCATTTTGGGCGTTCTCATCGAGGTTGATGAGACGGTTCCAAGTGGAAAAGAACCACACGATGAGGATCAGGAGAAAGACGGCGGCAACGGCAATGGCAACAATGGTTGTCGTATCCATGGTCCTTCCACCGCCAATTCCCATATCAAACCTTCCTCCCCTTTCCCGCCCCTCTTGGAGACAACATGATGAACGAGCACCGCCGCCGTTGGGTCAAACCGGCGTGCCGGCGTTGAGGCAGAACCCATGGAAGCAGTGCTGGTGATGGTGGGCGTCTTTTTCGTCGCCTTCGTCTTTGCACCGGTGGGGATGGGCGGCGGCATGCTGTTCGTCCCCCTCCTGCACTACGGCGCAGGATGGCCCATCGACGGGACCTTGCTGGCGGTTTCACTTTGTTTGACCTGGGCGGTTAGCATTGGCAGCGGCTTGCGGCATCGCCGAGAGGGGTTTTACCACGATGCGTCCACAAAATCGGCCTTGTACGGAGCGCTCATCGGGGCGCTCATCGGCGTTGGCATCGTGAACGCCTTGGGCGACGGGCTCGACAGCGTGTTCAAGTTGCTCTCCATCGTCATGCTGGTGTGGGCCCTCGTGAAAACCTACAACAAACAACGACGCCCAACGACGGGAAGTGAAGAAGACGGACAATCGGGCGAGATTCACCACCTCCCGTTGAGGATTGGCGGCGCCATTGGCGGGACCCTCTCATCGGTGTTGGGCATTGGAGCAGGCGTCATCTATGTCCCCGTGCTTCAACAGCAAGCCGGCCTGGGACCCCGCACTTCCATCGGCTCGAGCCTGTCAATCATGATGTTCGTCGTACCGGTCGCCATCCTCGCCCTGCTTTCCACCGCACCAAACGGGCTGATCACCGAGTTGACCAGCCAACCTTGGTGGCTCTACACCCTCCCCGTGCTCGCTGTGGTCGGCGCCATCAGCGGAGCGAAATTCGGCATTGAACGCATCAGCAAGGAGAACATCATGAACATCTTCATGGCGCTGGTCGCGATTGTGCTCGTGCGCTACGTCCTCGACGTGTTCTCGCTCACGAGTTGATGGCTTCGATGACCATGGCGATGCCTTGACCGCCACCAATGCAGGCGGTGGCCACGCCGTAGCGGCCGCCGCTGCGACGGAGTTCATGCGCAAGGGTCAGCACCAACCGGGTACCCGTGGCGGCCAGAGGATGGCCCAAGCCGACGGCCCCGCCGTTGACGTTGACCTTCTCGACGTCGATCTCAAGGTCTTTGATGCACGCAACGGCTTGACCGGCAAAGGCTTCGTTGATCTCCCATCGGTCGATGTCATCAACGGTAAGGCCGGCGCGCTCAAGGGCTTGACGAGACGATGGGACGGGTCCGTAGGCCATGATGGCAGGCTCCAGGCCGACGATGCCCCATGAAACGATACGAGCGAGCGGTGCATCGCCGTCCGCCTCGGCTTGGGAAGCGGACTTGATGACGACGGCGGCAGCGCCGTCCACCACACCGGAGGCGTTGCCGGCGGTGACAAAAGATTCGGGTCCAAAGGCGGTGGGCAGGCCCGAAAGCGATGCCTGTGTTGTGCCTCGCACCACGTGGTCCTCGTCTTTGTGCGTCAGCACGGTGTCGCCTCGACGGGATTTGATGGTGACGGGGACGATTTCCTCAGCGAAGACATCGTTGTCGATGGAGGCGGTGGTTCGAGCATGGGACAGGGCGGCGAAGGTGTCGATTTCTTCTCGAGTGACCCCTTTGCGGCGGCACAACTCATCGGAGGTTTGGGCCATGAACAGCCCGCACGTCATGTCCTGCAGGTTGGTCATCATGTAGTCCTCGACCTTGGGTGAGCGACCGAGCTTCCAGCCGTCCCGTGCGCCCCGAAGAATGTGCGGGGCTTGGGAGAGGTTTTCCATGCCGCCGGATACGACGGTGTTGGCTTCACCGAGTTTGATCATCTGGGCACCGGATACAATCGACTGAATGCCCGAGCCGCAAATTCGTGAGAGGGTGAGCATGGGCACTTCTTGGGGAATGCCTGCCTTCAATCCTGCATGGCGAGCGCCGTAGATGGATTGCGAACAGGTCTGGAGGGCGTAGCCCATCACGACGTGGTCAACGGCTTCGGGGCTGTTCCGGTCTTTTCGAGCGCCCCTTGAATGGCCACGGCACCGAGTTCTTGGGCGCTGATGGTTTTCAGTGCACCACCGGCCTTGCCGTCGCCTCGCTTTCCGCCAACCCATTCACAAAACGGTGTGCGTGCACCGCCAACAATGACCACTTCGTCGCTCATGGTTCCCTCGAATCAAACGAGGGGTATGAATCTCACTCTTCCGCTGCGTGGGAGGTTTGCCTCACTGAAGGCCGTTGTTGCTCACCATGAGCGGGATGGCAACGATGAGGGCACAGATGCCGGAACAAAAGGCCGACACACCCGCCCAAATAGCGAAAGCGGCATCATTACCAAACATAGACCCAAGCCCGCCGTCGGGGGTTCCTGCTGCGAACGACGCCATGCCGAGCACAAACTGAGCACCAATGACACCCATGGCCACAAAAACACCACGCTTCTCATAGCGGGTAAGGAAGATGCCAGCGGCGATGAAGCCGACCAAACCGGCGACCGTCGACAGGCCATCCATGACCTTTGCAGCAGTGGGGTAGTCAAGGACTTCTCCGGTCAAGGGATCCACTGGATCAACGAAGAGATTCAGAAGGCCAAGGCCTTGGAGGGCACCCCAGAGGATGAGGAGAATGCCCATCACTTTGGCTGCGCTTGAGGGGGGCTGGAGGTAGATGAGTTGACCCGTGGGCATTTGCGTCGTTCCCGTAAGCATCGTTGCTTGGTTCATGGGAGCAAAGCCATCGCTGATGCTGACCGGTTGTGGAGCGGGTGATGTGCCAGCGCCGGTTTTCGGTTGTTCTTCGGGGGAATCCCCCCATGGAGATGTGCCTTCCATGAACTTGGATGGATGCGTGCCCCTTGATAGTTTCTCGTCCTTGAAGGGAGGGTGGTGTTCTTGAACAAGGGCCACCTGCACGAAGTCGAGGGGAGACGATTGCACATCCTGGTCGTCTTCAAAAAAAACTTCGAAGAGGTCCACGATGAGGGCTTGATGGCCCTCAAAGCCATCCTCCACAACGCGGCCAGCGATGACCATCAGGTGGATTACAAGCCGAGGGAGCACGTCCGTCGTGCTGATTTTATCGCCAGAGATTTGGTGATCGTGTTTGGTGGGGACGGCACATTGACCTCGCTCTCGCACAACATCGATGCCGCCACCCCGGTCATGGGCGTCAATTCTCATCCGAGAACCGATGATCCTGAGGGAAGCTACGGCTTCTACATGGACTCCTCCATGGCCACCTTCGAAGAGGATGTTCGGGCCGTGTTCGCAGGAAAGGCCATCGTCAACGAACTGCCTCGCCTGCAGGCGACCATCGAAACCACATCGGGCAACCGATTCACCACCGACCCCGCATTGAACGACCTGCTCATTGCCAACACGCACCAGTATGCGCCCAGCAAGTACCACTTGCGTCGAGGAACTCGACAAACCCACCAGCAGAGCAGCGGCCTGCTGTTTTCCACGTGGTTTGGTCAAGGCGCCTGGTTGCGCAACGCCATGAGTCACGAAGATTTTGAACAGCTCAAAGGAGAGGCATCGAGGAACCGAGAAGCGCAGCACTATTTCGTTTATGCACGCGACCTGTCGCCAGAGCAGCGGAGGCACGAATGGGCGTGGATGGATTGGACGGCTGAAGAGACCACCATCACCTCCGACATGCACCGAGGGTACGTGGTCCCGGACGGCTGGGACGAAGTTCATTTCAACCGCGGGGCGACCATTACGGTGAACGCCGAGGCTCCATAGTTGATGTTGCTCACGTTTAGAACCACGATTGAGGCGAAACTCGAATCAGCCTTTGATTCAGTCTGAACCAACGTGCGAGGTTCGGCCATGGCCGTCAGTTCGGCAACGGGGGATTTGGTGATTGAACCACGCCGAAGGAGGGATTCTCGCCACGGTGTAAAAAGTAAACTGCTGTGGCGATAAAAAAGGGTTGGAGACTGGGGTCGCAAGCGACCCCAGCCTCCGGTTTCTTAGGAGGTGATCCATCTGCAGGTTCCCCTACAGATACCTTGTTACGACTTAACCCTCCTTGTCGAAGGCAGGCTCGAATACGCCATAAAGCGCAGCCTCACCCACCCCCAACTAAGATGGTTTGACGGGCGGTGTGTGCAAGGAGCAGGGGCATATTCACCGTGCTATATTGAAACACGATTACTACGGAATCCAGCTTCATGAGGGCGAGTTACAGCCCTCAATCCGAACTATGAACGGGTTTCGGGTTAGCGTGGCCTCTCGGCCTAGCTTCCCATTGTCCCGTCCTTTGTAGCGCGTGTAGCCCAGGACATTCGGGGCATACTGACCTGTCGTTGCCCTCGCCTTCCTCTGGTTTCACACCAGCGGTCTCTCTATAGTGCGCCGCCTCCGGAGAGACAGGTTGCAAATAGAGATGAGGGTCTCGTTCGTTATCTGACTTAACAGAACGCTTTACAGTACGAACTGACGACGGCCATGCACCACCTCTCTGAAAATCCGACAAGCTCGTTACGCTGGTCTTCATCTAACAGTCGGCCCTGGTGAGTTTTCCGGCGTTGAATCCAATTAAACCGCACGCTCCTCCCGTTGCAGTGCTCCCCCGCCAATTCCTTTAAGTTTCAGCCTTGCGACCGTACTCCCCAGGCAGTGAACTTAACATCTTCACTCCGGCACCGGGGACCCCTTGCGGACCCCCGACACCAAGTTCACAGCGTTTACACCTAGGACTACCCGGGTATCTAATCCGGTTCGTGCCCCTAGGCTTCGTCCCTGACCGTCGGATCCGTTCCAGTGTGGCGCCTTCGCAACTGGTGGTCCTCGAAGGATGACAGGATTTTACCCCTACCCCTCGAGTACCCCACACCTCTCCCGGTCCCTAGTCTGGCAGTCTCTGCAGAATTCAATCCGTTGAGCGGATTGATTTACCCACAGATTTACCAAACAGGCTACGGACGTTTTAGGCCCAATAAAAGCGACGACCACTTGAGCTGCCGGTATTACCGCGGCGGCTGGCACCGGTCTTTCCCAGCCCTTTCCCTCTACTTGTTAAGAGTAGGATCTACATACACATAGTGCATGCACTAGGAGTTCCCTCATCACAGTTTCCTGCAGTGTGAAGTTTTCGCGCCTGCTGCACCCCGTAGGGTCTGGATTCGTGTCTCAGAATCCATCTCCGGGCTATGTCTCCCAACACCCGTACGCGTCGAAGGCTAGGGGGTCCTTTACACCCCCTACAACCTGATACGCCGCAGACCCATCCTACCTTGATTCACAAACCGTTCCAGGCATTGTGAACTATCCGGCCTTATTCTCAGTTTCCCGAGGTTATTCCAGACGATAGGGCAGGTTATCCACGTGTTACTGAGCAGTATGCCGAGTCCCTAAGACTCACGACTCGCATGGCTTAATCGAACTCCCAAAGCGGTCGCCTCTGGCAGGATCAACCAGATTTCTCTTGTTTCGATCCTTTGGCTACCTGTCGCATTGAATTTGATTTTGCTGACCTAAAATTGATTGGCGAGAGAATAATGCACTTGAGCTCTTTGCACAAATACGTCATAATCTCGATCACCTACCTGACCCCAAAGCCCGAGAAGGCCTGCTTGGGATCGCAATCGCTTCGGCTTTGCATCAGGGAGGATGGAGACGGTCATTGTCCGAAGACTCTGCCCCCAACGCCGTTCCCATACGACGCAAGCAACCAAGCCACATACAACCTGTATATGAACATAACCGCCGCCTAAACGACCCAAAAATGAGGCACTGCGAGCCAAACCCGGTCATTTCAAGGGTTCTCAGCGTCGTCAAAGGTCCAAAACGAGCCCGTGGGGGCATCAGCGGGGTCCTGCTCGTCGTCATCGCCGTCGTCCGCTGGTTCATCGGGCTGCGTCATACCGTAGCCCCACACACCGCCCTGGTCGACGCCGACCGGTGCCTGGCTGGCTGCGTTAACAGATGCGACCTCCACCTTCTCGTCTCGGTCCGCATCGAGGTTGACGGCCTTTTCCGTCTCCTTTCGGGCACGCTTTGGATATCGCAGCGCCAACACATGGTCCAGGAGACGCTGGGCGTCCTTGGTGGAACGCACGGTGGTCAAGCCGGCCCCTTCGTAAAGCGGACGCCAGTACATCTCCTTGAATGGATACCCGTTCTCCTCCTAAATGAAGGATTACTCGGCACCGAAGAACTGGCGAATCATTGGATGCATTTCCATGGCCTGTTCCTTCTGGATTTGCTCGTAAGTACGCAAGATGATACCGACCGCCAGTAGCAGACCCGTACCCGTTGCGTTTCCGACCGTACCCAGCAGGTCAGCACCTGCAGCAAGCAGCCCGACAAACGCACCGGAGAAGTAGGTGACCGGTGGGATGTAGTTCTCGAGGATCTTCTCCAAGACCTTGGGGTTCTTCCGGAACCCAGGAATCTGCATGCCCGTGCGCTCGATTTGCTTGGCAACGTCCTTTGTACCCATGTTGGTGGTGTCAATCCAGAACTTCGCAAAGACCATTGAACCGACCGTCATCAAGGCCACGTAGAAGACCACATGGACCATGATTTGTGTCAGTGAGTGCCCAAAGACGTCACCCTGCTGGTTGAGCAGTGGAATGAGCCAGTCGTTCACACCGTTCACCATGCTGGCGTACCAGGCAAACCCGCCCGAAGCTGTGGTTTGGCCCGGTTCATACGTACCGATGAACGCTGACGCTGACATCCAACCGTTCTGGCCGAGGATCGGCGTTTGACTCAGCGTTGGATGGCTCCAGAACAGCAGCGTGAACATGTTGATGTTGGCCAAGAGGGCTGCCATCAAAATCACAGGAATGTTCGAAGCGTAGACCAGACGAATCGGGTATTTTCCACGGTGGCCGCGCACCTTGCCGTGGGTGAGCGGCAGTTCCAGCTTGCTGGATTCTGCGTAGGCGACGACGAGGAACACGATGATCGATGAGACAAGGGCCGCCACGGGGTTGACGTGCGTCAGGAGCATGATTTCGAACCCGTTCGCCTGAATCATTTCGTAATTCGTTGATTCACGGAACATGTAGAATATCATCGGCAGCGTCCCGGACGGTGGGTTCTGGATGGAGTACGGTGCACCTGTGGTGGTGGCCAGCGGCGAGAGTGTACCCACGAAGGTGGATTGGGCCACGCCGGCGGCGATGAAGAGCGAAATACCGGAGCCGATGCCCCACTTGCTGACCAATTCGTCGAGCAAGAACACGAGGTAGGAACCGGCGAAGAGTTGCGCCACAATCACGAAGTTTGCCCAACCGAGGCCGTAAGCATCGATGAGCCATTCACTTGGGTCAAGGAAACCGTAGGTTTGGGTAATGGACTCAATGGGAATCATGATGAGAACGAGGAGCTTCTGAACACCTTGGTACATGGCCTTGTCTTCGGAGTTGCTCAGGTCAAGACGAATGATCTTGGCACCGGCGAACAACTGCATGATAATGGAACCGGTAACGATGGGACCGATACCCAAGTGCATGATGGTACCCGAGGCACCGGCCATGATGGAACGGAATCCAGAGAACAAGTCGAGGGCTTGACCGGACAGGCCGAACAGCATGACGTTGGTCATGGCGAAGTAGATGATGAGCACAAAAGTGGTGGTCCACATTTTCTCGTTGAAGCGAACGTGGCGTTCTGGCTTCGTGATGGTGGGGTAGACGTCCACGAATCGGCTCAGCGCATACAAACGGCTACTCTGGTCGCCGCCCCACATGAAACACGTTAGAATGGCTGCGGCAGCGAAACCGAGCAAGAGAATGCCCACGAGGAAGAAGCCAACGCCTTCATCGTAGCCGCCCCAAGCATCAGGACGGACGTACCAAACGGCAATGGAACCAAACACCAACCAACCGGTCAACTTGCCGTAGCGACCAACGAACGGCATGTCCTTGAGGCCAGGAGGAAGGTCCTTCTGGAAACACAACATGCAGTAGGCAACGTAGGCCACCGAAAACACCAGACCGAACACGGCGGCGTCTCGGGCCTGACCGCTACCAGACAATTCGTCGGACTGCCAGTAAATCAGGAGGGCGTAGTACAGGACACCGGTCAGTGCGATGGCCCATGGAATTGGCTTGTGCTTCATTGCGAATCACCTGTTGAGGTTCACTCTTCTTCCCATTCGTCGTCCCAGTCGCCGTCATCGCCGGCTTCGACGGAACCACCAGCGGCGGAGACCTTCTCGGCGGCACGGGCGCTGACTTCGTCAACGATGACGGTCAAGGCGGTGCGGATTTGACCGCTGCCCAGCAGCTTGTCGATGCCCATCTCGGTGAGGTTCACGGTGTCAGCACCGGCAGCCATCTCTTCGAGTTGGCTAACGTTGGCGGTGACGTAGACGGTGCGCAGCGAGGGATGTCGGTTGAAGCCGTGCATGCCCCAGTGATTTGGCATGTACTTGATGCGCGTCATGACGCGGTGCTTGTTCATACCAGCATTACCACGGCCACCGCGCTTTCCTGCGCCACGGCCAGCTTTCTTTCCACGACCGTGGTAGCGGTTGCGTCCACGGTGCTTGTTTGCTTTCGTACCCATCTTGTTCACCTCAGATCATTCGGTCGACCAAGTCGCCGATGGCGTCGCCACGGGAGCCGAGGGCTCCGCCGACAACATAACTGCGCTTGATACCGCCCCAGCCCTTCGTACCACGAGGGGGGTGGAGACGGAAGACACGCTTCAATCCTGGAATGTCCTTCACTTGAGCCTCACCGGCGGTGATCGCCTTGGCGAATTCGCTGATGTTCTTGTAATCGCTGTGCTCAGCGACGATGGCGTCGGTCAAGGGAGCGTCACCAGCCATGCGGCCACGCTCAGCGAGCATGCGCTCGACCATACCAGCGTCAGCCTCGCCCCACGTGATGTAGTCCTTGGCCTTCTGAAGCATGCCACGGTACTGTGGATTGTCAGGGATGATGACGGCGTGGTTCACACGTGTCAAGTTCATGTGGCCCATGGTTTCGCGAATGGATCGCTCCACCTTGACATCGCTTCGTGCTCGTACGACAATGAACGTCATGCATTCTTCCTCCCGGTGTGGATGTAGAGATTCTCACGCTGTGCGTTGGTGACACGGGTCGTGTTAATGTTCTTCAACGCATTGAAGGTTGCAGCGGCGTAATTGATGGTTGTGCGAGTCTGACCCTTGGTGCGGGACAGCACGTCCTCAATACCGGCGAGTTGCAGAACGCTCTTGCCGGTCTGGCCGATGACGAGCCCCTTCCCCTTGGCAGCGGGCATGAGGGTCACACGGGTGGATGCAGCACGACCGTTGACCTTGAACGGGACGGTGTTGCCGGGTCCGGGGGAGGATTCCCACGAACCGTTTCCTCGCTGGACGGCGATGAGGTTCAACTTGGCTGCGGTGATGGCCTTGCGGATGGCGGTGGCGACTTCCTTGGCCTTGGCCATGCCGAGGCCGACGTAGCCGTCTCGGTTGCCGACGCAGGCCATGACGTTGAATCGTACACGGCGACCACTGTCGGTCATGCGCTGGACCATGTTGACGTCGATCACTTCGTCTTCGAGGTCGGGGATGAGCGCGTCCACGATTTCCACCTCACGGATGGGCAGACCGGAAGCCAGTGCGGCTTCGTAGGTGATGATCTTCCCGGCCATCACGGCAGCGCCGAGACGGGTGCGTGGTTCCCACTTGCGCAGGTTGGCGATCGGGTCGTCCTGATTGCGTCGTCGGCGACGTGGGTCAGGCATCTCATCGACATCTTCTGGGGCGTAGGCTTGGAGCAAACCTGGCGCCATGGTTGGCGTGTGTTCTTCGGTCATCAGTAGGCCCCCTCAATGGTGTTCTTGGTGGTTTCAATTTCGCCAGCGAGGCTGTCGTCGATGTGAGCGCCGTTCAAGCGGTCTTCATCGGGGTAGACGTCTTCGCTGTGTGGAATGTCGAGGCCGGCGTCGCTCATGCCCTTGAGAGCGGCGTAAACACGTCCGCCTCGGGTGCTGGCAGCCAGGCCGATGTCGAGCACGGCTTCATCGGTGCCGGAAGCGACCGCAGCCTTGCCCATGGCGTAGCCGACAAGGTAGGAAGCCGGCACGGACTTGAGCGAGCGGTTGCTGGGCCAGCCGAATTTCTTGACGAGGTCCGAACCGGTCATGGACACCGAGACGAGGTCGCCGTCAGCGGCCCAGGACACGAGCTGGCAGGTGGTACGGGTATTGGACACACGCACAACAGCGCGAGCCTTCTCACCACGAAGCAACTTCAAACGGCGGCGGTAGTCGGTCAGGCCGGCCTTGCGTCGTCGGAAGATGGAACGTCGGTTGTTGCCTGCCATCACTCATCGCCTCCCTTGAATTCAACGCCTTCAAGCGCCATTTGCGAGCGCATGTGGGCGATGGAACGGTAGGAACCGCCCTTGGCCTTCAGGTAGTACCGGCGGTACTGGGATGGCTCGATGGTTTGGTCCTCGCGGAGGTCCTTCAGCACACGGCGTTGGCTGCGGATGGTTCGCATCCATCGGTTCTTGCGAGGGTTGCGAGCGTTGGCCGTACCGGCACGGGTACCCTGTCCCTTGCGTCGACCCTTTCGCTTCTGTGCGAGACGGGCACGGGCACGGACGCGGGAGGTTCCCTTGACGGGCTTGGCACGGATCCAGCCTTCGTCGATGAACTCTCGAATGTCATCGGTCTGGACGGCGGAAGCGACCTGGTCCACGTACAGTGGGTTGATCCACACTCGGTTTTCGCCGCACTTCAGCAGACGAGCTGCGATTCGCTTCTGATTGGTGATTTGCATCAAACATCCCTCCGTCGGTTCAAGACACGAACACCGAGTTCATCGGCTCGTGCGTAGATGTGCTCTCGCTTTCGGCCGCCGACACTGGCGCCCACACGGGCTGCCTCGGTCTCGGGGTCGATGGCTTCGAGGTCGGCCGTGTTGTGAACCATCACTTCACGGAAGCCGGACGGGTGGAGGAAACGGGCAGCGGCGACCTTGCCGTGGCCGATTCGCACCAGCGAACCTCGGTACTTGTAGTTACGACGTTGCTTGTTGTCCATGCCGTGAGGGGCTCGCCAGCCGGAGCGGGAGAGACGCTTGTAGCGGAACCATTCGGTTCGCCGGAACGAAGGCGTCTTCTTCTTTTGAGCGGCTCGGAGGGCCAAAGCGGCCTTCATTTCCTCGTTCAACACGGGCTTTTGCTTCACCATGTAGACGTCGTCGTCCTCATCGTCCCAGTCCTCGTCGTCCCAGTTGTCGTCCTCAGCGGCCTCAACGGGTGCCTCATCTTCGACGACGTCGTCGTGCCCGGCTGCTTCTTGCAGACGGGCCACGAGATCGGATTTCTTACCGGACACGGGGAGGTCCTGTTCTTTCAGCAACTCCTTGAGTTGCGCAACGGTCATTGATTCGTAATCTTCTGCCATGCAAATCACTCCTTGTTCAACAGGTAGATACCATCCTGGAAGACACGTCGGTCTCGCTTCTTCACGGTCGTGCAGCGCTCAATGTTGGCAGCGGTCTGACCCACGGCCTCTTTGTCGATGCCCGAAACGGTGACTTCGACCTTGTTGGAGACCTTCACGTCCACGTTCTCGAGAATATGAGCGGTGCGGGGTACACGCTCGCCAAAGTAGTTCTTCACTTGGAAGGTGTTGCCGTTCACGGCCAAGGTCATGGGAAAGTGAGAGTAGAACGCCTTCAGGTTGTAGGTGAAGCCGTCGGTCACGCCCTTGACCATGTTGTTGAGATGAGCGTTCCAGGTGCCTGCAAGGGCTCGCTGCTTGCGTCGAGGGAGGTCAACACGCACAATGAGGCCGGTGCCGTCTTGGAACAGTTGGACCACATCGCTTTCGAAGGTGCGGGTGAGCGTGCCTTTCGGCCCGGCGATGGTCACGACGCCATCTTCACTGATGTTGGCGGTCACGCCCTCAGGGATGGTTACGGTGTGTTCGATTCTGTCGAGTTTTGCCATGTTTGTTCACCTCAGTACACGTAGGCCAGCAGTTTGCCGCCAATTCGAGCGTCCTTTGCATCGTTGTGATGCATCACGCCGGAGTTGGTCGTCAAGATGAGAAGACCGAAGTCTCGGGCAGGAAGGTATCGGGTCTCCCACTTCTCATATTCTTGGCGACGGACGCTGTGGCGGGGCTTGACCGTACCGCAGCGGTTGATCGTTCCACGCAGTTCCACCACGTAGGCATCGCCACGGCCGTTTTCGACACGTTCGATGTTGCCCACATAGCCAGAGGTCTGCATGATGTTCAGCACGTTGCCGAGAAGTTTGGATGCGGGGTCAACTCAACGTTGAATTTCCCGGCTTGCTCGGCGTTGTAAATCTTGACAAGAGCGTCGTTCAATGGATCTAATTGCATCTTCTTTCCCTCCTCAATTCATTTTCTTGAACCCAATTTTGGGAGCGACGTCGCGGAAGCACTGTCGGCACAGGCGGAGCCCGTGGCGGCGAATCATGCCTCGCTTGCGGCCGCATCGGCGGCATCCAATGGTTCGTCCAATTCTTTCTCCGTGATCTCGTGCCATCTTTACTCCTCCAGGATTGTGATGTTGAAGTTCTCAACAAACCAAGCTCGGGACTCATCGGCCGAGACTCGGTGCTTGCTACCGACCTTGCTCTTGGCACGACGGCGACGGCTGACACGGTGGCCAGGTCGCTCAACGACGGCCGTGATGTCCATACCGAAGATACCGATGTCGGGGTCGTACTTCTGACCGGGGAAATCCGTGTAATCACGGACGCCGAAGGAGAGGTTGCCCTCTCGGTCGAAGTTCCAAGCAGGAATGGTGTTTTCTCGGCAGTCAAAGGCGCTGGCCAGGAAGGCCTTGATGTCGTCTTGGTTGCGCATGGTGGCCTTGCAGCCAATGGGCGCACCGACACGGACCTTGAGGTCGCGGTTCTGGATGCGACCGAGGGTGCGCTGTGGCTTGACGCCGGTGACCAATTCGAGGACGTTTTCGGCGTTGACGAGGCGCTCTCCGCCTTCACCGACACCGATGTTGACGCACACCTTGGTGATGCGAAGTTGGTTCATGGGGTTCATGGCAGCGCTCATTCAGCCACCTCCGTCAGGGGCATGCTGGCGTCGCCGATTGCGAACACGTTGCGAGCGACCGTACCGAAGCCATCAAACTGGACTTCGTTGGGCATGCTCGAGCGCTTGACGATGTACTCCTTGACGTCGGCGGTGGAGCCGACGTGAGCACCACCGATGAGGTAGGCACGGGTGCCTTCACCGAAGCGGATGTGCTCGAGGATCTTCTGGTCGGGCAGGTTCAACTTGAGCGAGTCGCCCGTGTTGTAAGCCGTGGGGTCGTCCACGATGATGTTGCGACCGTCGTGAAGGTTCAGTTGGGTGCGGCCGCCCTTGATGGTGGTCTTGCCTTCGATGCGGCAGACCTTCCAGGAGGCTTCGTCAGCACTGATGGGGCGGTACTGGAGTCGACCGTTGTGGTCGAGCACGCAGCGGTAGTTGTCCTCACCGAGGGTAAGAACGTCCATCAAACCGACGCCACGGCGGGTGTCCTTGACGATACGGCCGTCGATCTTGGCGAGTTCGTTGTGAAGGATGAATCGAACTTCACGAGCCGTCTTGGCCAGACCGAGGACGTCTCGGATGACGAGGGTGACCGGCATGCAGAGTTCGAGGGCGTGGGCACCGGGCGTTGGGCGAGTGACCCACACCGTGGTCTTTCGTGGCAGGGGCCAGCTACGGGGCATGGCCAAGCGCTTCAAGTGGTTGCTGCTCATGTCATTCAACTCCTGTTACCAGTCAATTTTGCGATACGAAGGCGGTCCGACTCATCGAGTTGGGTGACCACCACGTTCGAGACGTGCACTGGGACCGCCTCTTCCTTGTTGTCGGCCTTGCTGGCCTTGACACCTTCAATGTACAAGCGACCCTTCTCTGCGTCGATGCGGAGGACCGCACCGGTCAGGGGTTCGTTGTTGCGCTTGCCACCGTGGCGCTTGCCACCGTGGGCTTGGTCGCCACGGGTGACCTGAACCACATCGCCCACACGGACGGTGACGGTTCGCACACCGGCGAATCGAGCATCGGGCTTGGCGAGTTGCAGACGAGCTGCGACACGCTTTCGCTTCTGGTGAATGGGCGCATTGTAGTGCGCCTTGCGTTGCTTTCCTGGTTTCATACTCTTGACCATGCTACTCCCTCACACAATTTGCTTTGCATTGGCTGCGATACGAGGCCAGCGTTCTGCGGCCTCACGAGCGACGGGCCCCTTGATGTCGGAACCAGTGACGTCGNCCTTNTNNNNGACGATCACGCAGGCGTTGTCTTCGAATTGAACCCAAGTGCCGTCGACACGACGGAACGGTCGGCGCTGTCGAATGATGACGGCGTTGTACATCTGTCGGCGAGTGTCGGGCGTACCCTTCTTCACCGAGACCTTGGCCATGTCGCCCACGCCTGCGGCGGGGTATCGGCGCATGGTACCACCGAGCTTCAGGACGTTGAGGATTTGAACGACCTTGGCACCGGTGTTGTCGGCGACGTGGAGACGGGCTGCGGTTGGCAGGCCACGGGTTTGCTTACCGGCGATGCCCTTCATCAAGCAACACCTCCGGTGTTTTCGATGACACAGAACGAAACGGTCTTGGAAAGCGGTCGGCATTCCATGACCTTGACGTTGTCGCCGATGTTGACTTCACCAATGCACGAGGGCAAGTGAGCGGAGACGACGCTGGTGCGCTTCTCGAATCGCTCGTACTTCTTCATGTAGCGAACGTTGTGTCGTTCGATGGTGATGGTTTTCTGCATACCGACGCTGGAGACGGTTCCTTCGAGGACTTGCCCTCGCAGCCGCAAACTGCCGTAAAACGGGCAGTTCACATCACCGTCCCACTCGCCGGTGGGGCTCTTCACGTCAACGCCAATGTCTCGCATCGTATCATGCCTTCCTGTATGTTCGGTGGATCCTGTCTTCGGGGCGCTGACCCACCATGGCCCCTTCGATGACGGCATCGCTGCCGCCAACAGTGAATGTGATGCTGGCCTTGTTGAGGACCAGGTGCTGCTCGCCTTCGAGAAGGGAGAGCGTGTTTCGGGTCTCGTCCACGACGATGCCCTGTCGACCGGTCAAGGTCGGGTCGGTGGAGGCGGTGACCGTCATGGTGCGACCGATCCAAGATTGATTGATCATTTCCATCTCATCGCACCTCCACATTGAATCCGTTGTTTCTGAGCACTTGTGCAGCTTTCTTCTTGTGATCTCCTTGAAGTTCAATCAATCGTCCCTTTACCGTTCCACCTGCTGCACACTTGTTCTTCAGGAGTTTTGCGAGTTGATTGATGTCAATTGCTGCGTCGTCAATGCCCTCCACTTTTGTCACGATTTTTCCATAGCGTCGTCGGTCGGTTGAGAGAATGGCTTTTTGTTGCTCCTTTGCAATTTCTTGGCAGATGCACAGTTCATCGGGTAGCCCGCAAACGTTGCAAATAGCCGCCATTGTTCTCCATCACCTCGCGTTGTTTCACTGACCGTTGTTCATGTGCGTCTTCAAACGCGCAATGCTTCGTCGAGTTGCCTTGTAGGCACCCATGTTGGAGGGGGTACCGCCCAGCGCCTTCTCGGCACGAAGTTGGAGCAACTCTTCCTGAAGTTCAAGAAGACGCGCTTCACGAGCCTCGGTGCTCATGGACGCAATCTCTCGGTTGGAGACGTGGCTCACTCAGAACCCTCCTCTGCTGCTTCTTGTGCGGCTTGAATCTTCAGCTCCTCTTCCGAGAAGATGCTGATTTCGTGAGGCAATCGGGTACCCGGTCGCATGATTTCGACGGTGACACCGATCGTACCGAGTTTCTTCACGGCAACGGAGTATCCCTTGTCCATGTGCTGGAGCGCCGTTTCACCGCAGTACTTGACGTGGCCTCGAATGTACTTCTCGGTACGATTTCGAGAACCGGTCAACTTTCCTGCGACGGTGACGATCACACCACGTGCGCCGGCATCCATGATGTTCTGGGCAGCGCTGTGGCAGGAACGGCGGTGGTACCAACCTCGCTCGAGGGAGGAGGCGATCTTCTCGGCCATGACCTGAGCGTTCAACGTCGGGTTCTTGACTTCCTCAACCTTGAGTTTGGGATTGGTGAGGGTGAACTCTTGGTTCAAGCGGGTTTGAAGGTCGTTGATGATCTTCCCCTTTCGGCCAATGACCATGCCGGGGCGCTCAGCGTGGATGGTGACTTCCGTTCCACCAGGAGTTCGACGGATGTCAAGGGCTCCAAAGCCGGACTTGGAGGTGTTCTTCATCAGGAACTCGCGGACGAGCAGGCGCTCGACATTGCGGTCAACGATGGTTCGTAGAATGCTTTGCTTGCTCATGATGTACACCTCAGAAGTCGTCCTCCAGTTCGTCGCCAACAGCGTTCATGTCTTCCAAGAAGACTTCCAAGTTCACGCGGTAGTGGTTGCTTGGGGTTGCACGGCCACGAGCACGTGGGATCCATCCTCGGCGGATGGGGCCACGGTGAGCGGCGATGTGCGTGATGACCATGTCGTCAGCATCGATGTCTTCGTACTGGAATCGGGCGTTTTCCATGGCGCTCTCGATGAGCTTGATGATGGCACGGGAGGCCTTCACGGGGTAGCGGCCGGGACCGATACCGCCCTTGCGGTGGCCGACCATCGATGGGCCAGAGCGTCGCTTTCGCTTGTTGCCGCTTCCGAGACGGAAGGGAACGGCTGCAGCCTTGCGGCGGACGTCGGCTCGGTCGGAGTCAATGCGCAGCACCTCGTTGAGGTAAGCCACGGCCTCGCCTGCGGTCTTGTTCTTGACCGCACGGCAGACTTCGAAACAGTGCTTGACGTGCATGTCCACGTTGGTGGCACGGGCTGTGGCCAGGCGGTTTCCCTGCAGGAGCTGGGTGTAGCCGCGCTGGGGGAGTTGTCGACGACGACTGCGTCGATCCAATTGGTTTCGCTTTGCCATCCTTTTCACCTCACTTCAATGGAACGTGCTTCGATGAACGGGTAGCACCAACACCCGGACCGCTGTGGGTCACGCCTCGTCGGGTCACGGCAAACTCACCAAGGTAGTGGCCGATCATCTCGGGCTTGACCTCGACTTCAACGAAGTGTTGGCCGTTGTGAATGGCAATGCGGCGTCCGACAAACTGTGGGAGAATGGGCATGTCTCGGCGATGCGTGCGAACGGTCTTGGAACCGGAGCGCTGAACACGGGCGAGGAAGTGCTCGTTCTCGGTGGACATACCACGGCCGAGGCTGCGGCGAACACGGGAGGGAAGGAGACCAACGATGTAGTCCTGGTCTTCGTCTTCGGGCCACATGGGCATCTGGTTGAGTTCTTCCATCGTGAAACCACGGTAGGTGAATTCTTTCTTGACACGTGCCGAGGTGGTCGACAGGCGCTTACGTGCCTTGCGACGACTGGCCTTGGGGGTCATAAAGGACTTCTTTTTCTTAGCCATGCATCATCACCTCAAATTTTCTTACCTCGTCCACGGCCGGTTCGGCGTGGTGCAATCAGACCAACCTTGGCACCCGGTGGCGTACCACGAGCGACGGAGTTGGGGCCGTGAACAGCCTGGTGGTTTCCACCACCCTGTGGGTGGTCAACAGGGTTCATGGCAACACCAGAAACATGTGGGTAGAGCTTACCACGGGCCTTGGCCTTGTAGTAGGCGGCACCGGCCGTTCGCATTGGCATCTCGTCTCGGCCGTGGCCGGCAAGCACACCGATGGTGGCTCGGCAGTTGGCTGGGAGTTCCTTCAGGGCGCCGGATGGCATGCGGACACGGACCATGTCGCCAATGCGGGATTCGACCATGCAGGAGTTGCCGGCAGAGCGGGCGACCTTGCCACCGTCGCCGGGGCGAAGCTCGAGGTTGTTGATCGCCGTACCTTCAGGGATGTTGCCCAGTTCGGTAATGTTGCCGGGGCGAAGGGCCACGTTGTCGCAGATGGCGACCTTGCTGCCGATGGAGATGCCTTCGGTAGCAGCGACCAACGTCGTGTCGCCGTCAGGCGTCTTGATACGAGCGAGCGGAGCGCTGTGAACGGGGCTGTGAACCAGTTCAGTGACTTCACACACCACGTCCTTGTCGCGTGGCATGCTGTTCTTTCCGGGGAACCGGTGGCTGGCCACGCGGTAGCGTGGCGAGGAACCTTTGCGTTGTGCACGAATTCTCTTACCCATGGTAAATCACCTCAGAATGCTCCCAGACGCATAGCTGCATCTTCTGCGTCGTAGCCTTCAGCAAGCTTCACCGAAGCGTGCTTGCCGTGCTTGGAGTTGCGAACGTTGACCTTGGCCACTTCGACGTCGAAGATGGTCTCAACGGCACGAGCGATTTGAGCCTTCGTGGCACCTCGACGAACGAGGAACTCGAGGCGCTGCTCGGTGGTACGGGCCTCCATCGATTTCTCGGTCAGCCAGGGTTGAATGATGATGTCGTATGCGTTCATGATCTCACCTCAGTTCATGGCCTCCAATGCCGCTTTCGTGAAGACCGTCAATCGACCGATGTCGCCACCGGGGGCGAGGTCTTCTGCACACAAGTCCTTGGCAGCGACGACGTCGACACCGGGGAGGTTGCGTGCGGCCTGTGCGAGGCCAGCCTTTTCCTTGACAACGAGCAGGATGTACTTGGGCGTCTTGTGGACGCGTCCGCGCATGGTGGCCTTACCGGCACGAATCTTTCGGCCGTTGCGAGCTCGGTCCATGTCAGGGCCGAGGCCGAGGCCGGCAAAGATGGCAGCAGCCTTGCGGGTAGCAGAGCCGTGGTTGAAGGCCTCGATGTCGTACTCGGTGGACTTGCCGTCAACGACTTCGGTGTAGGAGCCCAACACGATGGGGAGGTGCTCGACCGTGTCATCGAAGCGGTGGCCACGAGCGGCGACGGTCTCCATGGAGACGGTAGCAGCGAGGGCAGCGTTGCGGGCAGCGTGGCGCTGCTTGGCGTTGAGTTTGCGGGACCAGTCCTTCTCGACCTTGGGGCCGTGAGCACGGCGACCGCCGAGCGTGTGAGGGTTCTGAGCACCTCGTCGGGAACCGGTTCGGCGCATGATACGAGAGACACCTCGACCCTTGCCCCACCATTCGACGGAGTGCTTCATACCGGCCATGGGTCGGCGCTTTCCGATGTGTGCACGGGAACCGTAGGCTTGGCGACGGTTGGCTCGGCTGGAAGCGACGGCCAACTTGACGAGGTCTTCACGGACCTCGGATTCGAACGCTGCGGGAAGGTTCACCTTGGAACCGTCCGAAACCTCGACCTCAAAGCGGGCGGAGAGTTTGCCAGCGTCCATCTCGGTTTGGGTAACCTTGTTGACAATGTCCTTGGTTGCGACCTTCATCTTCAGGCCCCCTGCTTGGATGCGGTACTCACGTACGTGATTTCGTAGTCGTGGAGCGTCTTGCCCGATGCACGGGTGGCATCACGGAAGCGAATCAATCGCTTCGCGGGGCCGGGAACGCTTCCCTTGACCAGGATGTAGTCGGACTTGATCTCGCCGTAGTGGAGGAACCCACCGGCTGGCGTGATGGAGTGGTCTTCTGGGTTGGCCACACGAAGGATACGCTTGTTGTATTCCGTGCGCTGGTTGTAACCGGTTTGACCGCCCTGACGGATGGTCTTCCGGACGTAGCCATCACCGAACGCACCCATGTTACCGTGTTGTCGGCGCTTCTTGGAGTTCTTGTGAGATTGCAGCTTACCACCGAATCGCTTGATGACACCTTGCCAGCCGTAGCCCTTGGTGATGGCGACGATGTCGGTCATGTTGCCTTCTTCGAACGCATCGGTGAACGAGTATTCCTCGCCAAGGTGCTCCTTGGCCCAGTTGAGCTGGTCGTCCATCGAGCCACCGGTCAGGCCCATTTCCATGACGTCAGGCACCTTGGTAGGAACACTGGAGAGGGTGTGGGGCTGGGTAGCGACGATGAGGCGAACCTCGCAGAGGTCAGCCTGCTGGAGGTTGGTCATGTGCTTGTCAGCGTCGTGCTCCTTTCGCTTGGGAACACGCTTGAAGAGTTCTGGGAAAGCGTCGGCGATCTGGTCGGCCTCGGCCCAAACTTCGCCACGGGCTTGCATGCCGTAGGGCGTCATTTCGTAGCCTCTCACGCCGAGAATTCGCATCTTGGGGCATTCAACGACGGTCACAGGAACTCGAATTTCCTGGCCGGCGGAGGTGCTACGGGGGTTCAAATCACGAGCCAAAATGTGGGTCATGCCGGCCTTCCAGCCTGCAAAGCCCTGCACTCGGACTTCGCTCGCATCGGTTGTGGGCCACGACTTGACGTGACCAAACGGGCGGTTCGCTCGCTTGCGCGGGCTGAACGCCATTGATCCACGACGTGGGTGGTTTCGCTTTGCCATCTTGGATTCCTCCAGGGGTTTTCTACAACGCAGTGGCCCCACCGTTGGGGGGCGTACGAGGGCTCATGCAGCGTTGAAGCCGTGACACGGAGGGGCGTTCCCACGAGCGGGGAAGGCACCAGTTGGGGTCCTCGGGGATGGCCCAGTGTGTCTGGCTACTCACCTTTGAGCACCCCTCCGACTTACACCCCGTATATATGCGGTTCGGTGCAGCCGACCGAGGGGATGCGTGAGACGCAATGGGTATTGGCGGCCTTCAAACCTTCCTGTAGAACATCCCTCGTTCGGGTTCAAGTGATTCGTGAGGACTCCACATCATCCTTTTGAACCCTAGACAGAGCCTTCCTGCCATGCCTCACGTCGTTCATCCCTTCCTCAAGGATGGCGTCGAGGCCCGAGGCTACCAACTCCGGTCGCTCGAGCGCATCCTCTCGTTTTCCAGTTTGATGGTGATGCCGACCGGGTTTGGAAAAACGGCGGTTGAATGGATGGCGATGGCTGAATTCTTGCGGACCGGGGCAAAGAAGATCGTGCTCATCGCTCCGACCACGGGACTGGTCGACCAGCAAATGACCATGGCCAAGGAGCGCCTCAACCTTCCCGAAGAGCGCATCATCGCCTACACCGGAGACACCGGACCCGACAAACGTCAGGCGCTGTGGGAGAGCGCCACCGTAGTGATGGCGACGCCGCAAGTCATCCGAAACGACGCCACGAACGGGGTCATTGACCTTGCTTCGGTTGAACTGCTCATCCTCGACGAGGCGCACCACGCCACGGGAAACCATGCCTACGCCCAGGTAGGTAACATGTACCAGCGAGCAAATCCGAAGGGCAGGGTCTTGGCCGCCACCGCCAGTCCTGGCTCGACGCTGCGCAACATCAACGAGGTGCGCACCAACCTCAACGCCCACAACCTCGACCTTTGCAAGCGAACCGAACCGCTGCTGAGTGCCTACGATGTTGACATGAAGATTCACACCCACATGCTCGACCTCCCCGAAACCCTGCTCTCCCTCATCGCCCCCTTGCGGACCCACTTCAACGATGAAGTGGCACATCTCCAGCGGCAAGGGTTCATGCCCACAAAGGAATACATTGGCACCAACGACATTGAACGTGCTCAACAAAGCGCCAGTCGAGCCATCCAGCAACGGGATGTGCGTGGCTACGATGCAGCCCGGCGGGTGGCCGACCTGCGCCGCATTCATATGCTGATGAACCTCATGCAGACCCAAGGCACGAAGGTGGCTCAAGCCTTCTTGAACCGAGCAGAGGAAGAGGGGCGAAGCGGCCGCAAAACCAACCGCATGCTGGCGCTGCCGGTCATTCACCAACTCCGACTCGCCCTGAACGACCTCGACGAACTCCATCCCAAAGCACCCCTCGTCGCGACCTTGGTGAAAGATGAACTTCGTTTGAAACCCCAAGGCAAGGTGCTGATCTTCACCGAATACAGGGATTCAGTGGAACGCTTGGTGACCCTTCTCAACCAAAGCGACGGCATCGAAGCGGATGCCTTCATCGGACAATCATCCCGAGGCGCACAGAAGGGCATGACGCAAAAGCAACAATTGGCCCAGCTCAATCGTTTCCGAGGCGGTGAGATCAACGTGCTTGTCGCCACCTCCGTGGGCGAGGAAGGCCTCGATGTACCTGCAGCCGACCTCGTCGTTCTCTACGAACCGGTCCCGAGTGCGGTACGGGCCATCCAGCGCCGAGGACGAACAGCACGCCAGCGGGCGGGTTCCGTGCACGTGCTCATCGCCAAGAACACCCGAGACGCCTACGTCCACAAAGCCTCCGAGCGCCAAGAGGAGAACATGCATCGCCTGATGGTGAAACTCGTTCGACAAAAACAACTCAACGAAACCTTCGATGTGGACGCAAGGGCCCTGGACGCATTTACTGTCCAACTGGACGGGCAACCCACCCCTGCCAAAGCGTTCCTGAAGGGGGAATTGGAACGCTACCCCTCCACCGAAGATGCACTTTCAATTTCTATAGATGCGGCCAAGAAGAAACCGCCGCGGAACGAAACAGTGGCTCCGCCCCTTCGTCCGGACCAACTTCGCCCACGGGAACAATCCAGCCTCTTTGCCTTTGAAGATGAAGAAGAGCACCAACCCAACAGGCAACCCCTCACGCCCCAATCGGTGGAAGCCGTTCTGAACGCAGCCGACCGAGAAATCAGTGAACTCAACGAGGTCAACGGCGAGGGCACCATCATCCACATCGACCACCGAGAGGGGCGCTCAACGCTACCGAGCTACCTTCAGGGCCTCGGCTTTCAAACACGGCTCACCCAACTCCCGTGTGGCGACATTCGACTCTCGGAGCGAATCCTCGTTGAGCGAAAGTCGGCCAGGGATCTGCTTGAATCGGTCAAATCAGGACGCTTGCTCCACCAGTGTCGTAGTTTGCAAGCCAGTGCACAACGCCCGTTGCTTCTGGTCGAGACGGGCGGAGAAGGCACCTACAGCGTCCATCAGAACGCGGTCTTGGGAGCACTCGCCCACATCACGCTCGACCTTGGCGTCCCCGTGATGATGGTAAAGGGGCCACTGGAAGCAGCCCATTTCCTCGGGGTGGCGGCCAAACGAGAACACGATGCACTTCAACGCCTGCACGAATTTGTCAACACCACATCGCCAAATGAAGCCAAGGTCAGCGCAACCGTTGCCGTGGCCAAACGAGAAGTGGAGTCGCTTGCAGAACAGCCACACCAACCTCATCCATGGCTTGACAATCGACGTGAACATCTTGAGCGATGCTTTGACCACACCGTGTCCCCTCTGGCCGACGGAGACCAGGATCTCCTCGGGGTCTTTGGTGCCTATTCACCCGACATCGGAGGAATATTCTCGGCGACACCCGAGGGCATGGTTGCAAAAACGGGGTGTTCTCAGGCATTGGCCGCTCGCGCCATCAAGGCGCTCAACCGAGACCTCACGAGCCGATGAGGCGGACGCGGGTTCGGAGTTGTGCCAAGCGGTCTGGATAGAACCCGAGGGCGAAGGCCACGAGTTCAGCCAAGTGGCACACGGGAACGCTGGTTCGCTTTCCACTCATACGTCCGGCTTTTGACTGGTAGGAATCGAGGTTGATGTGAGACACCGTGCAGGCGCTCACCACCAAATCAGCACCGGACTGAATGGCATCGGAGAGCACCTCAGCAGTCATGGCCAGCGAGGAATCTTCGAGGGTGAGCATCGAGGTGGAACCAACGCTCATGCATTTGGATTCGTAGTCCACGGGCGTTCCGCCAAGCGCCTCAATGAGTTGCTCCATGTACGTGGGCATGAACGGATCATCGCCTGCACAGGCGCCTTCGCGTTGCATGTCGGGGCCGTAGTAGGCGGCGATGTTCATCTTGAGCGGGTTCTTGACGGCGTCTCGTACCTTGTCCAGTCCAATCTCTTCCACGAGGTAGTGGAGCAGGTGCCAGGATTGCGACTCGCCGCTGAATTCAACCTTGGAGGTGCGAGCCACCAAGTTGTTGACGGTGCTGGCATAGACCGGGTCTCGCTCCATGTCTTGGGCCGTGTTGCACATGATGGCGTGGCTGGTCGCACACGTGGTCATCACGTCAAGGCCCTTGGCTTCTGCAAGGGCGAGGTTTCGAGCCACCAAAGCGTCTTGCAGCTTTGGCGTGGCTTGCTTGATGACGTTGCCGCCGTCGCTGCTGGCACGGGGCAATTCAACCAGCTGGATGTTGAGGGCCTTGCACAAGGGCTGAATGCAATCTTCAACCTCGGCAGCACCAGCACGAGCGACGTTTCCTGGATAGTATGCAATCTTCGCCATGAACTCACCTCAGAACCGCTGGTCGATTTCGTTGAACAGGCTGACCACCTCGTGGTAATTCTCAACCCGACTGTTGAACATCTTCGGAATACGGCCCAAGCCGGCCGGTGGGACCAGCAGCGCCTGCAGCCCTCGGATGGGTGGTCCGCCGTTGCGGGTGAAAGCGAGCGCCATACGGGCCGAAACACCGCTGAAGACGTTGCTCACGAGACCGAGAGGCCCCAACACTTGACGGTACAGGGTGGTTTCGTTCACGTTGCCGGACCATTTCACGCTGCGACCGTACCACTTGACCAAGCGACCGGACTTTCCAGCGTAGCGGGATTGGTTCAGCAAGGCGCCACGGGCCTCGTTCAACGCACGAGCGGCGAGCCGACCATCTTCGCCGTAGCGCATGAGGCTGGCGTGATCGGCTTCCGACCAAATTCCATCCTTTTCTTGGAGCGAAGTCATGATGCTCTTGCGCTGCTTTTCTGAGGTCCGTGGGTCAAGGACACGGAGCCACTGTTGGAAGTGGACACCGGGGCCTTCGTAATGCTGGTCGTGGGGAAGCGTGTCCGACATGGCTTGAACCAATTGGAAGGAGAGCACATCGCCTGCCTGGTGGAGGGCGGTTGCAGCGGCGGAATCCATGGTGCCCATGGCTTGGCCGGAGGAAGGTGTTCGCCCTCTCGAGGGTCGGTTCGCATCCAAGGCTCTGCACGACTGCGGTGGCTTTCGTAGCGGGACGTGTCGACGACCAAATCTCGAACCACAGGGGCCGGGGAGCGGCTCAATGCGGACACGACCGCCATCCTTGGTCAACTCGCTGATCTGAGCACAGTCAGCAAGCACGATGCGACCGTTCACACGCACACCGGTGGTCGGTGTACCTGCTGAACCCCCTCGACGGAAGGCGAGGCTCCCGTCGACGTCGCGCTGCATGGTGATGAGCAGGTCCTGGACGGTCGCATGGCCGGGAACGGCACAGGTCAGCGTGTCCCATCCGGATTCGCCAGCCTCGGGACAATAGCGGAAGATTTCGAGCGTAATGGTCAGGTCGGCTTTCTCAATGATGCCCGGAGCAAAGTCGCCCTCAACGACATCGTCATCGTCGCCAGCGCCGTACGCCTTCATTTCCTCCAGAAGCTCAACTTGCAGGGTGCCGGACTCGTCAACGCATGCCAGCATGGGAAGGGCTTGTTCAACCCAAATCTTCCACGGGGGCTCAAAGTCAACGTCACATTCCTGGATGGGGTAGGCCTCCGTGCCACCCAAGGCAGCAAGTTTGTCGTTCCAGTCGTGGCCGGCCTTGCAGAATTCATCGTACGATGTGTCGCCAATGGCACACACGGAGAAATGAACGCCGCCAAGGGCAGGCCCGTTGGCGTTGATGGCGTTCCACATGCCGTCGGCATTGTCGGGCATTTCGCCTTCGCCCCAGGTGGAGGTGATGATCATGACGCGCTTCATGGTCGCCAAGCGAGCGGGGTCAAAGCCGTCCATGTCTACAATGTTGGGTTCAAGGCCGTAGTTCGCAGCCATCTTGGCGGTTTTTTCGGCCAGACCTGCGGCGTTTCCGGTTTGGGAACCAAAGAGAATGTTGATCGAACGGTCGCCGGCAAACACGGCGTTCAACGCATCGGAAACACCAGCAGCAGGCGCAACAGCGGCTGCCGGTGCAGCGGCTTCAGCCTCAACGGGAGCGGCTTCAACCACCGCTTCTTCAGCACCGTCGGACACCAGTTCGTACTTGATGACTTCAACAGGACAAGCCTCAGCGGCTTCGATGATGATGTCGCCAAGTTCCGCGCCCAGCGTCCCAACCAAGGGAGAGCCCCGACGTTTCGGTCAAAGTTGCCATCGGTGCGAACAGCAGCCAGAATGAACGAGGAATCATCGGTGACCTCGAAGACCTCGGGACAGATGTCCTGACAGGCATCGCAGGTGATACAATCTTCGTCAATCCAAACTTTTGCGACGGATGCCATGGGATGACCTCTTGCTCACGCTCTGTGGGCAATCTCTGCCAGCCTTGACTGGCCTTTGAAGGTTATTATCAAACCACGAGCCGAAAAGTCTTCCAGTGGTTCGTTTTTGCCATGATTTTGTAGCAGGTTTTGGACCTCACATGTGGAAGTCGCCCATGTCGCCCATGCCCTCGTCCATCGAGACACCCTTTGAGGAGATGACGTCGTCGATGCGGAGGATCATGATGGCCGTTTCCGTCGCTGACTGGATGGCTTGCTCAACCACACGGACCGGTTCTACGACGTTGGCTTCCTTCATGTCGACCACACCGCCTTCGTAGACGTTGATACCGGCGTGCGTTTGGCCGTCGGCGTGGGCTTTTCGCAACTCAATGAGCGTCGTGACCGGGTCGAGGCCAGCGTTTTCTGCAAGGGTTCGCGGGATGATTTCAAGGGCGGACGCGAAGGCTTCGATGGCCATCTGCTCGCGGCCACCAACGGTCTCTGCATAGGTTCGCAAGTCGCGGGACACGGCGGCCAGCACGCTGCCACCACCGGTCAAGACGGCGCCGTCTTCCCAGGCCACCGACACAACACCGACAGCATCGTCAAACGCCCGGCGAATCTCGTCCACCACGTGCTCGGTACCGCCACGGAGAAGGACAGAAACCGACTTTGCTTCAGGGCAACCCGTGATGAAGGTCATGTCCGAGTCCCCGATTTTCTTTTCTTCCACCCGGGAAGCCTCACCGAGGTCGTCGCCGCTCATGTCTTCGAGGTTGGTGATGATGGTGCCACCGGTGGCCTTCGCCAAAGCTTCCATGTCCGATTTCTTGGCTCGACGGATGGCAAAGATGCCTTTCTTGGAGAGGTAGTGCTGAGCGAGTTCGTCGATGCCTTTCTGGCAAATGAGGACGTTGGCGCCTGCGCTCTCAATGGTGTTCACCAAGTTTCGGATGTAGTTCTCCTCCTCCTCGAGGAACAGGGCGAGTTGGTTGGGGTCGGTGATCTGAATCTTGGCGTCCACCTCGGTCTTCTTGACCTCAATGGCCGAGTTCACCAAGGCGATCTTCGCATCGGAAACGCTGCGAGGCATCCCGGCATGAACACGTTCCTTGTCGAGAAGAATACCGTCGATGAGGGAGGAATCCTTGATCGAACCGCCCTGACGCTTCTCGACTTTGATGTCGGAAAGGTCGACCAATCGCTCGTCGTCTTCGATCACGCCAACGGCGTTGACGGCACGAACGCAAATGTCGGCCATGAAGGTCTTGACCGCCCCCGCGGACTTGCCGGTGAGGGCCGTCTTGGCGACTTCTTGGAGCACGCCGTTGTCGTTTTCCGTGGAGATGCCATGACCCTCCATCAAACCGATAGCACGCTCGGCGGCCAAGCGGAACCCTTCGCAGATGACGGTGGGGTGGACGTTCTGTTCGATGAGGTCCTCGCTGCGCTTCAGGAGTTCACCTGAGAGGATCACGGCTGACGTCGTGCCGTCAAAGCAGTGCTGCTCCTGCGTTTTGGCCACCTCGATGATCATCTTTGCAGCGGGGTGTTCAATGTCCATCTCTTTGAGGATGGTGGCACCGTCGTTGGTGATGACCACGTCGCGCCCATTGAGTCGACCAGCATCTTGTCCATGCCCTTCGGCCCGAGCGTTGAACGAATGGCGTCAGCCACGGCCTTGGCCGCAGCGATGTTGTTGGATTGGGCCGTACGGCCTCGTGTTCGTTGTGTACCGTCTTTCAAGATGAAGATGGGTGCTTGTCCGTTTCCATACATGGGAATGCCCTCCGGCATGGTTGGCGAGGTTGCCTGCGCCTTGAACCCTACGCTTGGTCAGCGTGGGCTCAACGAGCGCCTCACTGTTGGTTTTGGTCGAGCCATTGCTGGCCGTAGTGCTTCCATTGTTCCATGGTCCATCCGGCAGGCAACCCTCCGGCCGGCAACGGCGGCATGCTGTCCTCGGCGGGCGCTGGGGCCGGAGCGGGTGCTGGGGCCGGCGCAGGGGCGGCGGAAGGCGTTGGCATGGAGGCGGGAACGGACGGGGCGGCGGCGACGGCACCGTAGGTGGCCGTGAGGCTGTCTTCGTAGCCGTCTTCGCCCCACTTGGCGTACTCGTCTTCTTCCTCTTCGGTTCGCAGAATGGACAACAAGATCACAACACCACCGACGAGGATGAGGATAAAGACGCCCCACATGGCGATGACATCGAGTTGCAACCCAGCCTCGTCCACCGTGGCGTCAACCTCGCTGTCAATGCGTACGAGGGTGACCTCAAGAACGGCGTTGGCAGCATCGCTGACGGTTTCAGAGCGGGCCCAAACGGTCAGGTTGACGGTCAAGGTGTCATCGTTGAGGTTCTTGAGCGTCGTTTCGGTAACATCCACCGAGATGGTGATCTCCTTTGTTTCGCCCGTGCTCAAGGTGAAGTCCTTGTCAAGACGAGCGATGGAGGAGCGGAACCACGCATTGGATTCACCCGTGTCGAGGTCCATGACGACTCGCTGACCCGTGGTGTACTGGTTGACGATGCGCACGGTGACTTCGACCTCACCTTCTTCGGTGACTTCCACGGGCGGGATGGCGAAGATGCGGAGCCAGTCCTGGGAGCCAACAAGGTAGGTGGCTTCCCCTGTGGCGCTGATGCTGCTGTCGGCGACACTGGTGGCGATGACCTTCAGATTGAGGCTTCCTTCCGTGCCTTCGACGAAGGAGAATTGGACGGAGACGTTGTAGCTGGCCCCGATGTCAATCTCAGGTGTGTTTCCGTTGATGAGGTTCGTGAAGGCAGCGTTCATGCCGTTGGGAACGGTCAATCTCATGGCAATGCTGGCAGGGCTGTTGCCGTCGTTACGAACTTCAAACGACATGGTCTGAGGCAAATCACCGGGGATGTAGGACTGGCCGGTTTCTTCATCGGAGACATACACGGCGGCGGTTTCCAAAATCTCGATGATGAGTTCCACCTGGGCAAACACGGTTTCGTCGTCAACGCTCGTGGCGGTTACGGTCACAGAGTAATATCCGGGGTTCAGGCCGATGGGCATGGCGAGTTGAACCACAACGGTCGATTCCCCGTCCCATGCGTCAAGCACAGGCGATTGGTCGGCCGGGAGCGAGGCTTGGAGGCGCCAGTTGCTCTGACCGATGGTCAAGTTGTATTGTTCATCGTCGTTGCCGAGGTTGTACAAGTTCAGGTACAGGGACTTGGAAATGCCGTTGGCTGCTCCGGAAAACGTGTTTTCCTCGGCCACGAGGTCGACGTGGCGGAGCACGGGCACCTCGACGTTGCGAACGAGAACATCGGTGCCGAACAACGCCGTGCTGCACGACGGGCAGGTGGCTCGCAGGTTGAACGAGACCGTGCCCGGGTTGGCGAGTTCTGGCGAGGAGATGTTGAGCACGAGGTCCACGCGCTCTCCCTTGTAGAGCGTGATGGGGTTGGGTTGAATGACACCCGTTTCGTTTTGGATGATGCCGACCCAACCCGTGTTCTCGGAGAACGTGGTGGCGAGGTTGAACGCCGCATCACGGTTGCCGGTGTTCTGCAGACGGAAGTTCACCAGGCCGTGGTCGTTGGGACCGATGGTGGCGGCCACGAGTGGAACCGAGGAGGTCAAGGCGACGCTGAACTGCTCACTGACGGCCAAGTCCATGCCGAGACGAGCCTTTTCGCCGAGTTGGGCGCTGCTGGCGTCGGTCAGCCAGAGGTTCCAATCCTGCTGCTGGACATCGGCGCCAGCGGGGATGGTCAGGTTCGCCCAGAATTCGATGGTCCTGCCTGCGCCGAGCGGGGGCATGACGACGTTGGTACCGTGGTTGCTGCTGCCTTCAATGTCCGTGCGGATGATGGGGAAGGGTGCCATCCACGAGTCGTTGGTGACGTTGGTCTGAAGACGCATCGTGGCTGGCGCATAGCCGTTGTTCGTGAGGGTGCAGTACAGGTTGGCGTTTTGGTTGGGAGCGATGGTGTATCCGTTGAGCGGGTTGTCGCACTGCATGTCGACGGTGTAATCGGTGACACGGCTCACGCCGAAGTGAACAAAGTCATCGATGTGGAAGCCTTCACTGGCCACGCTGCTGTCCGAGGTGAAGAGCATGGAGAAGGTGTAGGAACTGCCACCCAGGAAGACCTCGGGGTTGGCGAGGTTGGGGATTTGCTCCCAAGTGACTTGGGGGTCCCACGAGAGGTTGGTCCACTGACCGGGGGCAGCGCTTGGATTGCCCTGAGCGATGTCCCACGAAATGGACTCAAACGGATCGTCAATGTTACCGGAGCCGCGCCAGAGTTCCATTGACACCGTGTCGCCGGCGGCCATGCTGCCCCAGGCTTGGATGTGGAACTGGCTTGAAACGAACTCGTTGGAGTAGAACAGCACCCTGCACAGCCACGTTTGGTAGATTTGTGTCATGCCCGGGTCGAGGGCGTCGGTGTCGCACTGGCCGCCGGCGGCGCCTTGGCGCGTGTGGACCAAGCGAGTAGCCTCAGCGTTGGACGGGTAGTTGCTGCCCGGTGCTGAATGGCGGAAGTGCTTGGAGCCCGCAGCGCTCGAGGTGGCATCCGTCTGCCATGAGCCGCCGCCGGTGGCGTCGCCGCCGTCAGCAGGGTACTTGGCTGAAATGAAGCCGGGTCCGGGGGATTGGAAGTCGTCCATCTCATCGGCTCCGACCGCCACTGGCACGGTCATGTCCCGTTGGTCGTTGGCGTTCTTGTCGTCGTCGGCGAAGTTGACCACGGCACGGACGATCAGACCGCCCGAGAGGTCGTTGGTGGTGGTGTTGAGAATGGAATGAGCCGCTGATGGCGACCATGCGAACACGTGGTTGTAGGATTGACCGCCCGTCAGCGGATTGGTGGTGAAGTCAAACGACTCCATGATGAACCCAATCGGGTGGACGATGTCCACGGAAACTGGAGCCGTGTCGCCGATACCGGAGGCGCCGAATCGCTGAACAGCAACCGTCACCTCGATGGTTTGGCCCATGAAGATGTAATCGACGACCGTGCCGTCGGATTGGACCCACTGGTCGGCCGAGACGGTGGCGTTACCGATGGAGATGGACTTGACCGTGAAGTCATCGTTGGTTCCACCCCGGCCGGAGGCGGCTTGGGCAGGTACAACCATGTTCATGGCGAGGGTTTGCATCAAAAGCAGCACGACAATGGTGAAGGGCATCATTCGGCGCATGGACATCAGCAACTCTGCCCAACACGATTGAGCATAAGAAGGTCGCCTTTTGATGGGCTGTCAGGCAGGTCTGAAAATCATCGCTCTTCGCCGGTTTGAAGGTCAAATCCACGAATCACCGGCTCGTCATGGGACGGTTGACGGGGTGCAGTGGTGGGAGTGGCCGGACCAACACGCTCTGCCAATCTGTCGAAATCCAAATCATCGACCATGGACCCCGTCGCTTGTTGCATGGGCGGTACGACAGCCTCGGATTGAGCGACGGGCACCATGACGTGTTGAACGACGGCCGGAGCATACACCGGCACCGAGGGTGCACTTGGTGCGGAGGAAGCTTGTGCCACCTCAGCAGCGAGGCGGTCCAGACCCGCCGAAAGCGTGTCGAGTTGTTCCTGAGTGTCGCTGGCGGAGGAACCCGATTCAGGTCGCATCCATGAAGGCGGCTCACCTGCGCCACCACCCAACACCGCCAGCGTGGTAAAGGCGGCCATGGGCATGACGGCCAGGGCCGTGAGAAGGTTCAGGAAGGATGTTTCCGGCGTAGAACCGGCCGATATCAGCGATTCAAACAACTGCTTCTCAAACGCAATGTTAAGCGCAACATCGTCACCGAGCACTCGTTGAACGATGTAGAAAGAGAGTTGGCCCATCGACCACAGCAAAAACACCGGAAACGCCCATGAGATACGAAGGGTGTTGCCGAGGAATTTTCTCCCCAACGATGCCAAGGTAATGTATCGGCGAGCAAAGCCCGGAAAGGCACGAATCGAGAGGTACAGGCACATGGCATAGAGCAGGAGGGCCAGTTCCAGTTGCCTGTTCTGGTGAACCACACCTTCAGGAAACATCAGCACCAATGAAAGCGGAATGGTGGCGAGCAGCACCTGAAACGGGATGGCGAGAAGGATCAGCGAGCCTCGTATGGTCCACAGTGCATGCCCTGCCGCGAAGCGGTCGTAGACCAGTGTGGAGAGACGTCCGTGGGCGGAAGCAGCGTACCGTTGACGGGCTGCGAAGCGGTGAACAGAACTGCCCTGATGTCGCGTCAGGCCGAGCGCCAAACGCCAGCCGCCAGCCTCGATCACCCGAAGCGGCGTGAACCCGCCCATGCCGAGCGCCAAGGCAAGTGCCAACATCCCATAAAACAGCGAAGCCATGCCAATCCATGGAATCATGTCCACTTCGATGCTCAGGCGAAAATCGCCCCCCCCAGCCGTGAACACAAACAGGTACGTCAGGCCAAAAGCTGCCATTGGGGTCAGAAAAATTTGTCCCAGCAATTGCCCGGTCAAGCCGACCCGGGCAATCAGTGAACCCACCGTGGGGCGACGTTCCATAGGCCCCAGCCAACGCGGACTTTTCTCAAAGGTTGCCCCTGTGAAGGCGCCCAACACCCTATTCTTCCTGCACGACCGGCTCGGGGAGCGGTTCAGCCAGCGGGTAGCCGTCGGTGATGAGCAAACGGAGGGTACCGGCGAAGCGACCGTCGCTACGGGACCTACCAAGGTCGGGCCGTGCGGTTCGGGAAAGGACGGCATCGCAAGAGACGCAATCAATGGATTGGAGCCGCCACACCGGCGATGGGTGATGGCAACAAGGAGCGACCCGGTCGCGGTCCATGACCGTCTGAAGTTCAACGGCGAGGTCCATGGTCCATGGCGCCGGTTGTCCACCGATGAGGAGCTGGAGGCGAGAGAGCATCATCCAGGTGGTGGCCACCCACAATCCAAAACCAAACACAGGTGAACCCCAGCGCAAGCTGGCCGCACCGAAGGCCAACACGAGTCCACCGAGAACGAAACTCAACCAATAGAAGGCCCGCATGTGAAGCACACGCTGGGTCAGGTAGGGGGAGAGAGGGTACGGGCTCTGGATGAGGCGGAAATCGGATGTTGAACCCCTTGGCCCTCGTCATCCAAAGGGTCGGAAGACGTGGTCCGATGTGACCGATGCCAGCGCCCAACAAAAACAAGGCGATGGTCTCGAGCACGGACACAATGCTCCCCTCATGCATCTTGCAACCGTTTCAGCGTGGCTTCGACCTTGTCCATACCTCGAGCGATGTCCTCTTGGCTGATGGTGTAGGCAAAGCGGAGATGGCCCTCACCAGAGGGGCCAAAGGCGCTTCCTGGGGAGCACAGCACGCCGTCACGGAGCAGTTCCATGGCGATGTCTTCGGAGTTCATGCCGGGCACCTCGACCTTTGGAAACACGTAGATGGCGCCCTTGGGGCGGTGGCACTGAACGCCCGGCATGGCGTTGAGGCGGTCAACGATGAGGTTGCATCGCTGTTGGAATTCTGCTGCCATCTGGGAGGGGTAATCGTTGGCTTGTTCCATGGCCTCGAGCACGGCGTACTGCATGGCGTCGTTGGAACAGGCGGAGATGTAGTATTGGATTTTCACCACCTGCTTCATCGCCTCGAGGTTGGTCGAAATGATGTAGCCGATGCGCCATCCGGTCATGGCGAAGGTCTTGGAAAACGAATTGACGACCATCACCTTGTCGTAGCCCGTGCCCATGAAGGAGACGTGGTCCTCTTCGAAGACAATCCGGTCGTAGACCTCGTCGGAGATGAGCCACAAGTCGTGCTTCTTGGCAAAGGCGAGCAGTTCATCACGCTGTTGCTCATTGAGGGTCCCACCCGTGGGGTTGCTGGGGAAGTTGTAGAGGATGGCCACCGTGTTTTCGTCCACCTGTGCTTCCAGGTCCTCCACGGTTGGGATGAACTCGTTTTCAAAGAGGCAGGGGTAGTACTTCGCTTCACCGCCCACGAGCGTCGCATCTGGCCCGTACAACGGGAAGTAGGGCTCTGGAAGCAGGATGTTTTGGCCGGGATTGATGACCGTCATGAAGAGGTTGAGGAGGGCATTCGTGCCCGACATCGTCATGCAAACGTTGTTTTCGTCCATGCCCGTTTGGTAGGCCGACCACGATTCGGCGATCTTCTTGCGAAGGGCAGGAAGGCCGGCCGTTGTGGTGTACTTGTTGCGACCGTCCACCATCGCCTGGTGAAATGCCTCAATGGCCACGGCAGGGGGCTGGAAGTCAGGTTCACCAAGGCCAAACGAAATGACGTCATCGCCGGCCAAATCGAACATCTTGCGCACGCCGGTTGGCTGAATCGCAAGGGCTCGGTCGCTGAAGTTGCCCATGGGGGACCGACACCCGTCCTCCATTTGAAGGCAATCACGATTTGGGGGGCTTGGGGCTTGCCTTGGCCTCATGCTCAACCGAGGTAGAACCATCGAGGAGGACGGCCTCCACAGGTTCGCTACCGCTCAATGAATGAAGCGTAGCAGGCGGGTCAATTCTGGCGCCTTGCACCAGCAGTCCCACGAGAATGAGAAGCACGAGGAAGGCGCTCAGCGTGAACAGGTTCACGTCCAAATTGACCTTCCCGTCGGCTCCGTCTCCCGTGCCGACGACCGTGGCAAAGACCGAGAGCGAAGGAGCCCCTTGGTCGTTGAGTCCACGAACTTCAACGGTTTGGTTCCCGGCACCGAGCTGGCCGAGGTCGAGGGCCACGACCCATTCAAATCGCTCAAGGGCTGCCAAGCCACCCTCAACGGTCTCGTAAGCGGCTTCCATCCATTCGCCGTCGTTGATGCGGAATTCAACCTTGGACACCGAACCTGCCTGACCCCAAGCCAAGCCTCGGAGTTCGTGAAAGCCAGTGGTGGCGTTCACGCTCGAGTTGAGAAGGTGGACTTGCGTCGAAACATCGACGGTTCCCGTCAGGTTCTCCTCGGCGAGGTACATCGCCATTTTGACGGCCTCGTAAGCGTCCACCATGCCCCAACCGAAATCACGGTTCCAGAACGGGTCAACCTCGGGTGCGGATGGCTCACCACGACGTTCGGCCGTGAGTTTGAGAATTTCCTTCATCTCAGCCGTGGTCAAGTCAGGGTTGGCTTCAATCATCATCGCAAGAATACCGGAGACGGAGGGTGTGGCGTAGGACGTGCCGGAACCGCGCCCCGTGTAGCCGTTGTCCTCGGCAGAGCCTCCGAGCAGGTTGACGCACCCGCTGGAGGTCACGCACCCTTCGGCCTGGATGATGTTGGAGCCCGGTGCGGAGACTTCGGGCTTGAGTTCGTCAAGTGGATTACCGTCGCCGTTGTCTCGGCGAGGCCCACGGGAGGAGTAGCCAGCCACGGTGTCGTCGCTTCGGTCGATGGTGTTCTGGTCGTCCGTGGCGCCCACCGTGATGGAGAGACTGGAGGAGCCCATGCCCGAGAGCCCGTCGTTGTCGGGACCGTCGTTGCCCGCTGCAACGCTGACGACGACGCCGAGTTCCATGGCCTCGTTGAGGATGCGGCTGTGCATGTCCTCGCCGTCCGAGCCACCGCCTTCGTGGGAGGTGATGCCCCACGAGAGCGAGATGATGTCGATGCCGTAGTTGGCTTCATCAGCGCCCTGCCAGGCGGTATCGCGATTGTCGATGATCCACTGCAGGCCGTTCATGGCCGATTCGTAGAACTCCTGAGCGAGCAGGTAATTCTCGAACGGACCGGCTCCGGCATCGGTGCCGATGCGGACGTCCACGAGGTCGGCGTCGGGGGCTGAGCCGTAGAAGTCGGTTTGCGCCCCGCTTGCATCGATGCCCGTGGCGGCAGCCATGCCCATGCAGGCGGTGCCGTGCTGGTGGCCGTCGTCGGGGTCGTAGGTGCCATCGGTTTCACGGACGCCACCGGCCGTGCAGGTTGGGTCGGAATGCAGGTAGCACACGGCGTCGTAGCCAGCGATGAATTTCTCGTTCAGGCCGGGGTGTTCGTTGTCCACACCCGTATCGACCATGGCGATGTTCACGTCCTTCCCGGTAAAGCCGAGGTCCCATGCGCCTACGGGATAGAAGGAGGAGTTGCGCGCCTTGACCGCCGGCGTTTGAATGTCGCCGTAGAGGACGATGTTGCCGTAGCGCTCCACCATCACGACATCGTCAAGGGCGGCGAGTTGGAAGGCCAACGAAGCGTCAACCTGGCCGAGCAAAACGGCATCAACGGATTCGATGACATCGACCACGCTGAGGTTCATCGCTGCAAGGTCGGTCAGATGTCCCTCGTTGACCTCGACGCCGTAGGAAAGGCCAATGCCGGTCGTGCCGACGTAGGATTCCAAACTGTCGTGGATGGCGTTTCGGTTCTCATCGAGCGCCGTTCGCTCCCACCACGGCGTGATGTCGCTCAGCCAAGCGGCCTCGGCCTGCTCGGGAACATCAAAACCGTAGCCGGTGGGCATCCACTGCAGTCCTTCGGCGTCGACGGCTTCCCAGCCGATCGGCTCGGATTTCACAAACAAGGAGCCGGTGACCGGACCCATCAACAGCGCAAGCACAACAACAGCCAGCATTCGACGCATGTTCTTCCCCAACCCCCGCGAGCCTCGTGTTCGGCATCAACCTAACGACGCCGTGTGAATCCAGAGGGTGGTGCAAATGGGGGTGATTGAACCCCCAGCGAGCGGAGGGCGAGGCATGAACGAAACCGACGTACAGGTCGTCAAAAAGTGGGAGCAGAGGGATTTGAATCCCCCCCAGCGGATTTCTTCTGAAACTGCGCATCAGATGGGCAGTCTGCAGGATTGCAACGGGTCGGCGCTCCAGTTGGTCATCAACTTCAGCAAACCCACTCGTCGTCATTCCCGTGCAACTGGAGCCCGCGATACTACCAAGCTATACTATACTCCCGTGTTGTTACCCTTCGCATCAGTTCTTGGCCTGTCGGCGTGCACGCTTTCGGCGTCGCAACTTCTTCTTGCGCCACTTCCAACGTTGGTTGCCGGTTTTTTTCCAAGCACGTGAACCTCGCTTCATGGTGAACAGCCATCCCACTTGCCTTCCCTATATGAGAGCATCGGGAACCGCACACCGCTCATTGGACCACGTTTCTTTTCCGAGCTTCAACGCTCAGATGACGTCGATTCGTACGGGGCTGAGTTGCTTGCTTCCAGCATCGTCGTTCGATTTGGGCTGTGTCCTGAAAAGCAGGGCACAGAAAATGCTGCAGACGATCAGGGGCATGAAGAGGGGCAGGAAGGTCGTGAGGGATTGCTGAATGAAGATTGCAATCACGCCCAGAAATCCAAACACAACTCCAACTCCGTTCGCAAGCGGCACAGCGGCAGATTGGTCCATTTTGTTGGTCAACATAGGATATCACATCAAATTGCGGGGTTTATATTGCTGTGTATTTCAAATCCCGCACCCATCGACCCGTTGATCTGGGCACCCCACGGTACGCTCCAACCCCACTGTCAGCACAGATGTGAGCCATCATTGTTATAGATTTCAAGTCATGAAGGACAACCATGGACCTCCCGTCGCTCCTCGCTGAAAACATCGTTCAGGGATTCATCATCGGTTTACTGGTTGGCCTGGTCGTTCGCGTGGCGTCCAAGGCCGTGCGCAACCTGCTGATTGTCCAATTCATCCTGCTGAAGTACCTCGAATCTCGCAACATCCTCATCGTCGATTGGAACCGATTGACCAACGGCCTGCTCGGTCAGAAAGACATGGTCATTGGTGAAGCGCAGGCCCTCCTCGATACCGTGGTCGAGATGGGCATCTTTGGGGCGGCCTTGGCCGGCGGCTTCCTCCTTGCTCAACGCTTTGGCAAGTAAGAATCGCCAAAAACCTCCGGCGTGAACAAGTGTACAAATTCAACATGAGATATTATTATAAAATATATCAAACATAAATCCTTCCATGGGACAGAAACAAGCCTCTCGATATTGCCCGGGGTGTGAAGGAAACACCCTCGCCGTCGGAACCACGCCAAACCATGTGTTGCACCTTATTCTCACAGTCTTTACTGTGGGCCTTTGGGGCATCGTTTGGGCCCTCATCGCCCTTGGCAAAGTGGGCGGGTACAAGTGCAGCAAATGCGGCCTTCCTGTTTGATACCGATCAAGGATAACGCCTGGCAAAATCGCCGGGTTTGACCCTCATTCTCTCAATGGGACCTTAAATCGCGATAAGCCTGCTTCATTCCAGACTCGAACAGAGCAAACTAACGCCAATTGGCTGACACATCAAGGCCCATAACGCTAGTTCAACCACTAACCAAACCGATTACGGTGTGGTTGACTTGGCAGGACCGACAATACAAGCAGCCAAAGTGGACCAATATATGGCAATAGGACAATAAAAATCCACCACCCAGACACCCCAATGTCGTGAAGCCTTCTGATTTGCTGACTGATTATCCGAACTTGGATTCACACCATCTTTCAGAAAAGCATGGGAGACAGCTCATGCCCGCTCGAAGATGCAGACAACGGATGGAACGGCTCAGCCAGAATGGTTGGATCGGTTCAGAAAAGTACGGACTCAAAATCACCACAAGCCCCTCGCACCCCATTCGCGGGGTACGGACTTCAAATGGGGAGCGGACGTACCAGGATTCGAACCCGGGTTTTCGGCTTAGAAGGCCGAAGTGATATCCAGACTACACTATACGTCCAGCCCTTGGGCTGGGCCGACCGTACTTGAAGGGTGTGCAACCTCACCAAGGCCGTGCGCATTTCAGGCAGCGGGTCGGGCGACGCACCGTGGTTCGCTTCCAGGAGAAGCCGCACAACTTGCAGGTCCACTCCTGCACCTTCAGGGTGTCCAAGACCGCCGACCTCATTTTTTGCAACAGCGGTGAATCCTTCATCGTAGGCGACGGTGCCACCTGATTGGTCAGCCGATCGTGGAGTTCGGTGTGGAGCATTAGGCCTGCAGCGTGAAACAATTCGTGAGCGAAGGTGTGGCGATAGAGCGCCTCGTCCTCAAGCAGAGCGGGGTGCAAGCCGATGGTGACTTCACCGGGGTCAAGTCGCAGGCGACGACGTCGAATCAGCTCGTTGCTGCCCTCCTCAAAGCGAGTCATGCCCAGCCGGTCGTCGTTGACATCAAGCCATTCCACGGAAAACCGGTCGGCAATCCACGGAAGGAACACCGCTTCGACGTGCCCAGAGAGCGCTGCGAGTACATCGTCAACCACGTCTTCTGGAACGTAGGGGGCAACGGATGGCACCGGCGTGTCGGCGAGTGGCCCACGCTTTGCCTCGTCCATACACCACCCAATCGTCGCCCCTTCAAGAGCCTTCATTTGAGCGATGCATGCAAATCGACGACGGATTCAGTTTGCCTCACGGGGGGGGAAGTCGGGAATCCTTATCATGGCGAGGCCGGTCGGCGGGTTGCGAAAGCACCCACATGGGCGTGTAGATCAGTTGGAAGATCGCTACCTTGGCATGGTAGAGGCCCCGAGTTCAAATCTCGGCACGTCCACCATTGACGAATTCATCATGACTCATCAGAGCCAGTGGTGGCTGTGCTGCCACAAACTTGCAACGCAGCATTTTGATCAAGTTTGTCGGCTCGGCACGTCCACTCCTCTGGTCTTGATTCAAAGCACCGGAGTGGACCGTGCGCCAAAACCGATTCACTTCTCATCATCTCGGTTTTTGGCTCGCTAAGCCACCACTCTATAGATTCATCCTTGGCATATTCCCCCCTCATCGCAACAGGAAACCGCCTGCCTTTGCACAACGGTTCTTGAGAGAAGCACGCGTTCAGGTGAGCATGCGGGTGGTCTGGCTCAAGCACGACCTCCGATTATCGGACCACACCCCCTCACAGAAGCCCTTGCAGGCGAGGAAGACGTTCTGCTGCTGTACGTGGTGGAACCTGAACGCATGGAGCAACCGGACGAATCCATGCTTCACCTTTCGTGGGACCTTGCCAACGCACGCGTTTTCCTCGAGGAGGTCAGCACCATGGGTGGAACCATGCAGATTCACGTTGGACGACCATCTGAAATCTTGGACCAACTCCACATGCGCACGCCACTCACCAGCCTGCACAGCCACGAAGAAACGGGTCTCCAGTGGTCCTGGGACCGGGACCAGCGTGTGGCGGCATGGTGCAACGCCAATAGCCATACAATGGCACGAGCACTCATGGAATGGGGTCGTGCGCCGCTTGAACGACCGAGACCGGTGGAACAGCATCCGAAACCGAAGGATGGTTCAACCCCTCATTGAAGCGCCAACCGTCCTCCCCGGGCATCCAACCATCAGGTGCACCGACCACAGCAAGGGACTGTTTCCCTCCTACAGCGAACTGGTTCGAACGCCACTGGAAGCCGGAGAGAAAGCAGCCCATGCATGGCTCACGTCCTTCCTCGGAACCCGATTTTGCGACTATCTGCCTACCATCTCCAACCCCGCCACCTCACCGGAGGGCTCCTCGAGGTTGTCCGCTTACCTCACCAGTGGGGTTCTCAGCGTTCGCCAGGTCAAGCACGCCATCACCGCTACACGTCAATCCCCGCCCGAGGGCGTGGATGTGGCCGTGTTCCGGAAAAACATCGACGCCTTTGCGTCCCGAGTTTCTTGGCGGTGTCACTTTGTTCAGCGTCTGGAGATGGAAACGAGCATGAACGAGCGGTCCATCAATCCAGAACTGGATGAGGCTTTGGGGCGCATTGACGACGAGGAGCGCTTCCTTGCTTGGGCCGAGGGAAGAACAGGATGGCCGTTCTTTGACGCCTGCATGCGCTCACTCAGGGCCACAGGGTGGATCAACTTCCGCATGCGAGCGATGATGCAGTCGGTCGCAGCCTACACGCTGTGGATACCTTGGCAGCGCAGTGGCAACCATTTGGCGAAGCTCTTCATCGATTATGAACCAGGCATTCACTGGTCCCAAATCCACATGCAATCGGGCATCACGGGCATCAATTCCGTTCGCGCCTACTCGATCCTCAAGCAGTCGCTCGACCACGACATGAACGGGGATTTCATTCGCAAATGGGTGCCTGAATTGGCGATGGTGCCGACACCCTACATTCACGAACCTTGGACCATGTCAGAAGAGATGCAGGCCACCACCGGTGTCATCATCGGGATGACGTATCCTGCGCCCATCGTTGACGAGACCGAGGCTCGAAACCAAGGCATCAAGGCCACGCATGCCGCTCGCCGGACGGACGAAGTGAAAGCTCGGTCTGCGCGAGTTTACGCCATGCACGGAAGCAGAGCACGTAGGTTCCAACGCCGTCGAAGACCCGATCAGCGGACGTCCGAGAAACCGCCATTCAATCCGCAAACCACGCTGCTCGATTTCGTAGACTAATCCCTGCGCTGCCGCAAAAACATGCTAGCAAACGCGAGCATCCAAAGGATGGCTACCGGGGAATAGATAGCTGAAGAAACCACTGAGACTTCAGTCGTTTGTCCACCAGGTCCACCTTCACAGCCGGGAGGAGGAGGGCCGATGCCAGGACCCCATGTTTCACCGAATCCGGAACAATCTGCACCGCTCCCACCTTCGTCAAGGAAGGTTTCACCGTGGTAGCACAGCAAGAAGTACGGGAAGCCCATGTCGCCTTCACCGTTCATCATGGTGGAATGGTAGTGGTAGATGCCATCGGGGAACTCTGGCGTTGGTCCAAAATGACCGTTGCACACGTCGAGGTGGCCGAGTCCTTGAACGTAGACGTAATCGTCAATGCCATTGTAGCCCGTCTCGCCTTCCTTGAGTTTGTAGGAACTCTTCATTTCGACGACGTTCATTTGGTCGTCGTAACCCCACAAGCCGTAGATGGGATAGCCGTCCATGGAGACACCAATCACCGCTGAATGAGACCCGTTGGCGGTGTTTTGGGCCACGGCAGCAGGCGTGCTGATGTCGTAATCGAACATGTCCTCGCCTTCAGCAGGGTGCCAGTGAAGGCAATTGGCGTCAGCGTGGTAGTGGAAGGTACCGCCCTGACCGTTGTGTGCATGGCACACACCGAGTTCAATCGGCTGTCGGTCTTCCTCGTAAACACCGTGATGACTGGCGACCGCATCTCCTCCAGGGCCGTCTTCAGGACCGTAGAACGGGACGCCGTTGATGGCAATCGCCACTTCGCCAAGAGCCGCAGCACATTCGTAATCGCCGTTCGCCTCAGGGCAGTTCGTTGAGTCGTGGCCGCCTGTGGTGTCATTGACGGGCGAACGTGGGATGGTCCACTCGTAATTCTGAGCGCGAGTGCAGTCGTTGGCTTGCGTGCAGGCCAGCGTGGATTCGAAATCGTGGTCCGGCAGCCCGTTGGTCGTGATGGTGATGTGCGTCTCGTTCATGGTGATGCTCACCGAACATTCGTGTGTCTCAACTGCCGCCGTGGAGAGATCATCGACCTGTGTGATGTTTTGTCCGGCTTGGCAACGGAACACATCAAGCCAGAACTGGCCCATGTCGGAGGAATCGTAGGTCGGTTGATTGGGACCCGATGGGTTATCGGTGCCGTTGTCGGTTTGGTTTCCTGTGTTGTTTCCGGTTTGGTTCCCAGCGTTGTCATCGGTGCCGTCATCGGTGTTGTTGCCGGTTTCGTTTCCGGTGCTGTTGCCCGTTTCGTTGTCGGTGCCGTCGTTGGTTTGATTGGTTTCGTTTTCAGAGGTTGTCCGGTTGATTTCGATGAACGTGGTTTCTGAACTCGTCTCTTCGTCGTCGTGGGTGGCCGTGATGTTGATGTAAACCTGTTCACCACTGCTTTGGACTGAAAGCGACCATGCACCGTCCGTGTTGGGTTGTGTGGAGATGGTGAAATCCTCGTCAAGGCTCAACCTAACGGTGATCTCATCGGGGTGGAGGTGGTCAACATCACCAAGAATGGCGATGGTGGAACCGTCGTCAATCACGTTGCTCACCGACAACACGGGAGAAGGATGCGTGTGGAACATGGAATGCGGGTCCAGCGGGACACAATCATACCCATTCGGAGAAGAGGCATTGATGACTTTTTCCGTACCGACCAAGCATGTGCTTTCCTCGACGGTCTCGTCCTCAGATTCATCTTCGTTCACCGAAACGGGCTCGTCCTCTGGTACCAACAACACCAGCAGACTGGCACCGAGCATCATGACCAACACCAGCCACAGAGCGTCGCGACCCATACCACCAATGGATGCAGAGACGCTTATGGTGGTTTGGCATCAATGCTGCATGTTGCCTCAAAGCGGGAATCAAACCTTCAAATGCAACATCCATCAGTGGTGAGCCATGGAACGGATGATCGTGGGCGGCGGATGCTTCTGGTGCGTTGAAGGCGCCTACAAACAAATTCATGGCGTTGAATCTGCGCTCCCCGCTTACGCCGGCGGTCATGACCCTCACCCCACCTACAACGCCGTCTGCAGCGGCACCACCGGCCACGCTGAAGTGGTGGAGGTTCAATTTGACCCGACCGTCATTTCTTACGAAACCCTCCTCGAGGTCTTCTTCACGGTCCACGACCCGACCCAACTCAACCGTCAGGGCAACGACATCGGAACGCAGTATCGCTCCTGCATCATGCCGCTTTCCGAAGAACAGCGAGCCACGGCCGAGGCCATGATCACCGACATGGCCAACGTCTACGATGACCCGATCGTGACCACGCTTGAGGAGCCGCTCCACTTCCTCATCGCCGAGAAGAAACACCACGACTACTACGCACGAAACCCCTACCAGGGCTACTGTGCCGCCGTTGTTGGCCCGAAGATCGCCAAGGTTCGTGCCAAGCACGCTCACCTCTACCGCTGAGATGTCACACCACCCCAGCACCACCTTGACCGCCATTGACGCTACCATCTGCACGATGGGTGAGGTTCAAGAATCGCCGATGAGGCCATTCCATCATGCCCAACAGCATTCCAAAGCCGCCCACCCCCGTCAACGAACCCGTCCTTGGCTACCTGCCGGGCAGCAAGGAGCGTGCTGATCTTGAGGCTGAACTCAAGCGCCAATCGGCCGAAGTCCTCGAAATCCCATGCATCATCAACGGCGAGGAAGTGTTCACCGGCGACGTGGTCGAGCAGGTCATGCCGCACAACCACGGTCACGTCATCGCTCGGGTCCATATGGCCGGCGAGAAGGAAGTCAACGCTGCCATCGAGGCCGCCCTCGGTGCCCACGAGATGTGGTCCACGATGGAATGGCAGGCACGTGCCGCTATTTTTCTCAAGGCCAGCGAGCTGCTCAAGGGCCCACGCAGGGCTGAAATCAACGCCTCCACCATGCTCAACCAGTCGAAAACCTGCCACCAAGCCGAAATCGACTCGGCTTGCGAACTGATTGACTTTTGGCGATTTAACTCCGACTACGCTCGTCAAATCTACGAGGACATGCAGCCGCCCATCTCGCCCTCGTCCATGTGGAACTCCAGCGAGGTGCGACCGCTCGAAGGTTTCGTGTTCTCGGTCACCCCGTTCAACTTTTCCAGCATCGCCGCCAACCTGCCTTCCTGCGCCGCCATCATGGGCAACGTGGGCGTGTGGAAACCCTCTCGCAATTCCTACGTCTCCAACTACCGCTTGATGCGCCTCATGATGGACGCTGGCCTTCCCGGCGGCGTCATCAACTTCGTTCCAGGACGAGCCGCTGTTGTCGGCGATATTTGCTTGGCGCACCGCGAGTTAGCAGGTATTCACTTCACCGGTTCCACGCGGGTCTTCCGCCAGATGTGGCGAGACGTTGCCAACAACCTCGAGAACCTGAAATCCTATCCACGCATCGTTGGCGAAACGGGCGGCAAGGACTTCATCGTCGCTCACCCCGATTGCGACCGACAAGCCCTGCTCGTCGCCATGCTGCGAGGCGGATTTGAATTCCAGGGCCAGAAGTGCAGTGCGGCCAGCCGTGTCTACGTGCCCCGCTCGGTGTGGGACGCCATCAAGGACGATTACGTCGCCGAGGTCAACAAGATCACCGTCGGCGATGTTAGCGATTTCAGCAACTTCTTGGGCGCCGTTATCGACAAGAAAGCCTTCGACAGCATCACCGGCTACATCGACCGTGCTGCTGCCAACCCCGACTGCGACATCATCACCGGCGGCACCTACGACGACAGCACGGGCTACTTCATTCAGCCCACCACCATCGTATGCAACGACCCCAGAAGCGAGACCATGGCCGAGGAAATTTTCGGGCCCGTGCTTTCGGTCCACGTCTACGAAGACGATGATTTCGAGGCCACCTTGGAGCTCTGCGACACCACCTCGGAATATGCGCTGACCGGCTCCATCTTCGCCACCGACCGCCGCCACATCGAGACGGCGGTCAAGGCCCTTCGCTACAGCGCTGGTAACTTCTACATCAACGACAAGCCAACCGGGGCCGTTGTTGGCCAGCAGCCGTTCGGTGGGGCACGCGGCAGCGGCACCAACGACAAGGCGGGCAGTCCACTCAACCTGTTGCGTTGGGTCAGCCCTCGTTCCATCAAGGAAACGTTTGCACCGCCGCACGACTGGACCTACGGCTTCCTCGGTTGATCAAACCGATTCTTGTTTGGCCGCCCTGGCCTTTCGCTCGAGGCGTGCTTGGTGCGCACGCTCAGCCTGCGGGATGATGTACCGGGCAGGGACCCGAGCCGAAACCAGCGAGATGAGGTACCAACCCAGGGTCAGAAGCGGTGTGGCCAGCATCACGGTAAGGGCCGCAGCCATCACGAGGAAGCCGTCGGTGGCCTGCCACGACCATGCAGCACAGAGTGCGGTGCACAACGGCAACCACCACCGGGCAGCATAGCTCGGCGTGGACATGCCCTTGTGGTCTCGGCGTGGAGCGAAGGCGGCCTGAAGCCATGACATGACACTGAATCATTGACCTGCGTATTTGAACGGCCGTTTATTTCTTCAAACCGTTGATGAAGGAGAAGCCCGTAGCACTTCCCACCTGCAATGATGATGGCCTCTGCCGAATGCTGTTTTTCAGTGACGATTGATGGGCGAACTGAGCGGGTACCCACTCCCAGGTGAACCGATGCAATCGATGACCCCCATCCTTTGCAGCAAGTTCCACTCACGCCGGTGCCGGACCGACTGACGGTGTGGCGAGCGTCGACCCCGTGGCAAACGGTCCGCTCCATGGTCGGTTTGGTCATCGTTTGCTTCTTCATCACCCAGTTGGCCGTGGGGGGCGTTGCCGGTTTCATCGACGGGGACATGAACGGGACCTTGGGTCCCCTTGACCCCTTGCTGACCTTTCTCGGAGGCATCTGCCTCTCGCCGTTTTTGCTCCTGTTCTTCTACCTTCGACGGCCCAAGTTGACCCACACCGTTCAGGCCTACCCGGCCGAACACGGACGGAACATGCATGCCCTTGCAGGAGGTCTGGTCGTCAGATCGCCTCAGGCAACCACCGTGCAGCATCACCTGTTTCGATCGACCGCCCCCTTGGAGATGCCCCGGCCGGCCCATCTCTGGTTGTTGTTCGTGTTGGGCGTGGGTATCTCGACTGCATGCCTGTTGCCACTGACCGTCGTAGGCGCCAATGCACTGACGCTCTTGTTGGCCCTCGCCGTGGTCTTGCCGGCTTGGCTCATCGGGTTCTCAACCCCGTGTTTGCCTGGTGGTCCATCACGAGCCGGCATTTTGGCATCCACATCTCCCGCCGCGACGCCGAGTGGATGCTGGTGGCCGGCATGCTCTCAGCGGTTCCAGCCATCATCATCAACAGCCTGTTCTCGCCGATTTTGATCGGTGCGGTCGGCTTGAATGCGTTCCAAACGGGAACACTGGGCGAAGGGCTGATCTTGTTCGTTTCTGCCCCGGTGGGCGAGGAGTTGTCCAAAGCCCTCGCCGTGTTTGCTCTCAGTCATCTCATCGTCTCACCGAAACACGGGTTCTACGTCGGTTCAACCGTCGGATTGGGATTTGCCCTGTTGGAGAATGCCAGCTACATCATGATGGCACTGGCCAGTGATTACAGCAGCATTGCGTACTTCTTCACGGCAAGCCTCCGAGGTCTCAGTTCCATTCCCGGACACGCCATGTGGACGGGCCTGAGCGGGTACGCCATCGGTTGCTGGTTGAGCAAGGGCAACACCGTCCCCTCGTTGTCAGGAACGGCTTACTTGTCCGAGGACGCCGAAGCACAGTGGGTGTTGTACGACAAGCAGGGCCGTGGGGTGGCTCAGTCGAGTTGGACCACCCTTCCTTCCCAAGCCATCGTCAAGTTGCTGGGGCGTCATCAACGCCATGCCTGGCCCATGCCCACAACCTTGGGAGCAGGCATTGGCCTTGCCGTTCTCGGCCATGCGCTGTGGAACGGTTCATCGTGGGGCGTGGGCTTGCTCCTGGCCGACAGCGAGGCCCTGCTCGCCGTCCTTCTGCAGTTGGCATGGTTGGCGGTGATGGTGCTTGGGCTCTGGTTCTGCATCCTTCGATGGCTGCCAACCATCGTGCTGAACGCCAAAGAATGAGCGTTAGCGGTCATAACAGGGTGCGGTCTTCAAAAACCATGCCTCGGTGCGAGAGGGTGGACCTTTTGTCCATCAACCGTGAGGGTGCCGACCATGGATGTCTTTTCCAGCGGACCAAACACCGGCAACCTCGTGGTGACGGTGGGGCTGGTGTTGGCACTGCTGGTGATGTCCTCGCGGGCCAAGATGCTCGATACCAAAGGGGCCAACGCAGCGGCCATTCTCGGACTCGTGGTTGGTGGCCTGGGCCATTGGACGTGGCTGCTCATCCTCCTCGGTTTCTTGTTGAGTTCTCACAAAGCCACCAAGTGGCGATTTGACGACAAGAAAGCCCTGGGTCTCAGCGAATCCAGCGACGGCCACCGGGGCTGGACCAACGTCGTGGCCAACGGTGCGATTCCAGGCCTGATCTGCATTTACGCCTACATGGCTGATGATTGGAACACGGTCGTGTGGGTCTTCGGCGCAGCCGTGGCCGTCGCCGCATCCGACACCTTCGCCAGTGAAATCGGCTGCCTCGACCCACGCGTTCGCATGATCACGACCCTCAAGCCCTGTGAACAGGGCGAAAACGGCGGCTTTTCGCCGAACGGCCAGTTGGCGGCTGCCGTCGGCTCCACCGTCGTGGCGGTGCTGACCTTCGTGGCGTGGTGGGCGACCACCACCGACAGCGCCTCAACCAACGGCCTGGAGCTCCTCGCCGTGTTGGCCGTCATCGGCTGGCTGGGTTGTCAAATCGACAGTTATCTCGGTGCTCTCCTTGAGAACCGGGGCTACATGAGCAAAGGGGGCGTCAACGCTTCCGCCATCACCGGTGGCGTCCTTCTCATGTCGCTTTACCTCGGCATCCTCTGAGATGCCAACGGGGCATTGGCTTCTTGAACCGACACCGCTTGGTCGCGGCATGGGGCGTCAAGCGTGGGCCATTGGGACCCTGTGCTTGCTGCTTTGTGTCGGCTTGTCGGGCATGGTTTCGGCCAACACCGACTCCACCTATGAACCGGGATTTGTCGAGTGGAACATCACCCCGCTCGAACGATTGTTTGTTGAGGGCAGCGATGTCGAAGATGCCGTACTCCAGCGAGGGCAAACCGACTCGGCCGTGGGTGGCTTCACCGTGGGCCCGACCAACGGCCCGGTCCCCGTCTTTACCCTGCAAAGCCCCCCGGTGGAGCAGCCCGTTGAGGCTCAGGTCTTCATGAGCGTTTATTTCTCGGCCATCATCGAAGGGGGCGGAGGGCCACAGTCATGTACGCGTCAACCGTTGGGAGATCCCAGCACCACGCTCATCTACAGCGTCAGCGACGACACCGGTGAAATTTACTCGACCGAGGTCACCCAAACATTGGACACCTCGGCAGAGGGCGACGCCATGAATTTCTCCGGTGAGAAACAAAACGTCACGCTGAGTTTGGCACCCGGCAAGAGCATCAGCCTCAGCGTATCCATTGAGCACCGATGCCTCGGAACCCAGGCCAGGGTCCTGTGGGGTGGCTTTGAGCAGAACAGCGGCGGCGTCATCATCGAAGGTGTGCTCTACGAACCTGAAGCACGCATTCTCGTGGACGCCGCACGCCTCGCCCACGTTGAACTCGAGCACCGACTGCCTTGGGGCATGGATGACCTTCGAGACGAAAAATGGGAGATTTGGGGCCCGCTCCTCCCAACCGACAAATCCGTGCGGGACGGCGAATACCTTGTCGAGACCAGCGCCGGACGCATTCGCATGACGCGGGACTTGGGCGGCAACAACACCGTCTACACCTGGTCGGGCGCCACACCGCTGCCTGTTGGCGAGATGAACCTCCAGTTCTGCCTGCGCACCATCGCTGGCGACCTGAACAGTGACTGCCATGCTGAGGGCATCCTTCGGTTTGAGGTGCTTCCAGAAGACGACGGCTTTGCCAGTGCAGGCTTGTGGTTGACCCTGACCACTGTCATGGCCTTGTTGGGCTACGTGGTGAACGCTTTCCGGAGCGGATTGTTGCTGCCCGCACCCATTCTTGGTGCGCTGGTCGCTCTGGCCTTGCTCACCCTTCCCACCGTCTTCGACCAACCCAATCTCGGCGCCGATGCCGTCATTCTTGACAACACCAAAATCTTGGATGCGGACCTGACCAAAGCCGACGGCTCAACGGCTTCCATCAGCGAGTTGCTGGCCGGCAAGGAGGCACTGATCATCGGTCTTGTGCTGCCCGGCTCGGAGCAAATCCTCACCCAGGCGAACGAATTCAACCGCTCCATTGACCAACTCGGCGACCGCGTCGAAGTGGTCCACATCGTCACGGGTGAGGATGCGATGATGACCGATGTCACTTCCTTGGCCGCCGCCACCAACGCCACGTGGAGCGTGTACCTTGACGAGGAGGGGGTCTTTGCCAAGAGCCTGCCGACCGGTGCCTCCGATGCCGTGGTCGTCGTGGACCCCGGCATGCACGTTACGTTTTCGCAAGCCTCCTCAGCCGCCATGCTGGACATCGTTGAATCCGTGGACGCCATCAAGAGCGGTGGACCCAACTCCTTCGGCTCGTACTTCGGTCTGCTGCTCGGCCCCGGGTTGTTCCTGTTCTTGCTCGCCCTTCCTCGAAACGAGTGGACGGCCCTGAAGAGCCGCTCCCGCCCGGTCTGCTTTGGGGCTCCATTGTGGTCGCAGGTGCGACCGGCATCCTGCTGGTCAACCTCCCCGCCCTTCTGCTCACCCTGCTCCCTGTCGGCATGACCGTTCGGTTCCTGCTGGACATTGCGATGATGGTTTGGATGCTCGAGATGTGTTTCTTCACCGCTCGGCGTGGAGCGCACCTTACGAAGCGGACCTGCTGAGCCGCTTGCTTCATCGCAGTTTCCCGAAGGCCTTCCGAGATTGGAGGGACCCCGTGGACATGGACCGCGCCGTGTTGCTCGGCATCTGGATGGGCTGGTTTGGATGGCTGGCCTTCCCCAACTTGTTCACCCAAGCCGTTGGTTCCTCGGTTTGGCCGGTGGAAGCGGCATCAGCATGGCCTTGTTCTTCTTGCTCCTCTTCCTCTTCAGCGGCGGCTTCGTCGTGTTGTTGCTCCGCATCGTTTCATCATGGGGCGGCCCGTTCTCCCGGCTCTTCGGAAAGTTCGGTGGCGAGGTCTTCGCACAGTTCGTAGGTTGGATCCTTACGCCCATGGCGCTGTGGATGGCCGTCAACGCCACGCTCAACGCGCTTGAACTCGGCGTCGTCTAACCACGAGCATGATGTAGGTTGACCACGATGGTCAAGGCCATGAACACCTTCCGAGCACACTGGAGTCAAACCAGCGCCCGACTGATGAACGCCTGCCCGAGAGCCTGGGCGATGACCTACGGTCAACCTCAGCGCCACCCGTTTCGTAGCGTGAAAGCCGTGGGGCGGGCCCCGAAGAACCTGGATGAGGTGATGTTGCGGGCGATGAGGTCGGCCTGGGCCAAGAAAACGAGTGATCTCTACCAGCGAAAAATATGGACCAAGGCCTACACCAGCAAGGTGTTGACGAGGTTGGCCAACGACGCCTTGGTGGAACATGGTATCGGCGTCCCCATGCTTCTCCGTAGGCAAAAAATCGAGCGTGCCGTCCGACAACTTCGCATGCTTGATGGCGTGCACGCCCTACGGCCCCTGGTTGAAGGAGAACCACGTCGGTGGGCGTTCTTTGACCGAAGGGAACCCGCAGAGGTCAGCGGCATGAACCTCTATGCTGCCCGACCTCGCCGTCTTTCATCAAAACCGATGGACCCTCATCCGCCTTCAATTTCGAACGCCAGCAAGGAACCTGCTCGGTCAGCAACTCGAACATCTGCTCGCTGTCCATTGGGCCATGAACCAACCAGGGTTCCCGGATGACATCAATGCGTTCCGATTGAAAGTGGTTGCATGGAGAGGAAATTGCTGGAGAGAACATCATCTCGAGGTCTCCTCCAGGTCGCTCAAGCAAGCCCTCGCTTTAGCCCATCATGATGTCCAAGAAATGACCTGGCTTTCCCGTTGGGCAAACGCTGACCCGACGCTGATGAGCCTCCCCCTTGCGTCCCATTCAAGCCACTGCGATGGTTGTCAGCATCGAAAAGGGTGTCCAGCCGAAGGCGAATTGGCGACAGCAAAGCGGCTTCAAGAGAACGCTCAGGCGAAGCCGTCTCACAGGGAGCCGACCAAATCGGCCAACACGGCGTGAACGTCGCTGGCCTTGGTGACCCCGCTGGCCAGCAGGACGCCCTCAGCACCTAACTCGAGCGCCTTCGCCACATCTTGCCCGTTTTTCACGCCGGCACCGCACAGCACGCGGACGTTCGGATTCACGGACTTGACGGCGGCCACGGTATCGCTCACGATGGCGGGGTCGGCGGTGGTGACGGAGATGTCGCCACCGATGAGTTCGGGGGGCTCCACGGCGATGTACGTTGGATTGAGGGCCGCCAACGCCTTGGCTTCCTCTACATCGGCCGCACAGGCGCACACGGGAAAGCCCTCAGGGAGCATCTCAAGCAGTGAGGCGACGTGGTCGAGTTCGACCTTGTGTTCGGCATGGTTGATGATGGACCCCTTGGCGCCACGATGGAGGGCGGTTTGCGGCTCCAACCAGCCGGTGAAGCCCCCTTGACCCACCGGGTCGAGGTGTTGGGACCACACTTCGACGTTGCTCGCTTGATTTGAAAGGGTGGCAAGGTCAAACGCTGAAACAACGGCGACGAGGGTAACAGGTCCATCGGCGTGAGCCTCCATGGCTGCCAACAGCGCTTCTGCTGCTTCACCCGAGGCTGAGGCGTAGGTTTTGAAATTCACAACGATCAATGGTTGGTCCATGCGTTGGCGAGGTGGCAACTTGCATTTAGCAGATTTCATGCTTGAACGGGCCAAGCACCGCCTTCCTGGACGGTTCCTGGAGGCACGTTCGCACCGTGGTCAACGACGACACCGTTCAAGCGACAACCGTCACCGACCGCTGCCCCTTCACAAACTAAACACGATCGGAGGTCAGCGGCGTCCCCGATTCGGGCGCCTTTGAGTAGCGTGGACATGGTCACCTGCGATGCTCCAATGGTGCACCCGTTGGACACCATGCTGTGTTCAACCACCGAGGCCGAGGTCGTCCCCTTGAGGGCTGCTTCGGAAGCGTACCATGAAGGATGGGCGCCGTGGAGCCGGCCGGTTCTGTGCCGACCGTGGTCAATGGAGGCCTTCACGGCGAGGTTCCAGGCTTCGGGCGTGCCGGCGTCAATGAAGTAGCCTTCGAACGGCACCCCGCTCAACAAGCCTTCAGCGGCCAGTTTCGGGAAGACGTCCCGCTCAATGGAGTGACGGCCGTGCGGCATCCAATCAAACACATCGTCGTTGAAGATGTAGGAACCTGCGTTGATCAGGTTGGAGAACACTTCCTCGGGGGCTGGCTTTTCTTTGAAGCGGGTGATCCTGCTGGTCTCGTCAAGACCGACGATGCCGAACCGGGTGGGGTCCTCCACTTCCCACAGCCCGAGGGTTCCGACCGAACCGTTGGTGCGGTGCATGCTCAACAACGACGAGGCATCAAGCGACGAGATGATGTCACCGTTGAAACAGGCAAAGGTACCGCTCACGACATCACGGCAGTTGCCAAGGGCCCCTCCCGTGCCCAGCGGTTCATCCTCCGGTACGATTCGAACATCAAAGGGTGCATCTGCCACCTCGAAGTAGGCTTTGATTTGGTCCACTTTGTAGCCGCCTGCGACCACCACCTCGTCAACCATATCGACAGGGAGGGAACTGACCACGTGTTCGAGCAGCGTTTGGTCGAGCACCGGCAGCAGGGGCTTGGGGATGCTGTTGGTCCACGGTCGAAGGCGAGAACCCACGCCACCCGCCAGCACCACGACCTGCATGCCCCCGCCTCGGGGGCCTATGTTATCAACACCTCGCCAACTCCACCACGCTACCTGCGCCTCCAAAGTATTGAAAGACGGTCTTTTCGTCCAAGCGTTTGGAGAGCACCATGAACATTCACGAGTACCAAGGAAAAGCACTGCTCAAGCAGCACGGTGTCCCCGTGCTCGAGGGCGTTCACTGCACCACGGTTGACCAGGCCGTGGCAGCCTACGACCACCTCGGCTCGAAGGTCGTCGCCGTGAAATCACAAATTCACGCCGGTGGGCGAGGAAAGGGCAACCTCTACGCGCCCGACTCCGGCGACCTCGTGATGGAGGGCGGTGTCAAAATCGCCTTCTCAAAAGACGAAGTACAAACCTACGCCACCAACATCCTCGGCAACATCCTGGTGACCATCCAAACCGGGGAGGAAGGCAAGCTCGTTCGAAACCTCTACGTTGAATCCGGTTGCGACATCGCTCACGAATACTACCTTGCCATTCTCGTTGACCGTGAAAACAAATCCGTGCTCATCATGGCCTCCACGGAGGGCGGCATGGACATCGAACACGTGGCTGAGACCACCCCCGAGAAAATTCACAAGATTTCAGTGGACCCGAACGCCGGCCTGATGGGCTACCAAAAGCGCGACCTGGGACTAGCACTCGGCCTGACCGGCGCCGCTCACAAGGCCTTCGCCAAGGCGTTGACTTCGATGTACGGCATGTTCGTCTCCAGCGACTGTGCCATGCTGGAGATCAACCCGCTGGTCCGCACTGCGGACGACGAAATCGTGGCATTGGACGCCAAGGTCTCGTTTGACGAAAACGCTGAGTTCCGCCACAAGAACTGGGACGACCTGCGCGACTTGTCCGAGGAAGAAGAGGTGGAAATCCGAGCCAAGGAAACCGGCCTGTCCTACGTCAAACTCGACGGCAACATCGGCTGCCTCGTCAACGGCGCCGGCCTTGCCATGGCCACCATGGACGTCATCAAACTGTACGGCGGCGAGCCGGCCAACTTCCTTGACGTCGGCGGCGGTGCGAACGAAGAGCAGGTCAAGACCGCCTTCTCCATCATTCTTGAAGACCCCAACGTGAAGGGCATCCTCGTCAACATCTTCGGCGGCATCATGCGTTGCGACATCATCGCCCGCGGCGTGATTGCGGCCACCGAGGCACTCTCCCTCGAGGTCCCACTGGTGGTTCGCCTCGCTGGTACCAACGTCGACGAAGGCAAGGCCATCCTGGCCGCATCCACCCTCAACATTCACCCCGCCGACGACCTCGCCGAAGGGGCGCAGAAAATTGTTGAACTCATTGGAGGTGGAAACTGATGGCGATTTGGATTGAAGAAGACGCAAAGGTCCTCGTACAGGGCATCACCGGCAAGCAAGGCATGTTCCATGCCGACAAGATGGTTGAGTACGGCACCAACATCGTTGGCGGTTGCACCCCGGGCAAAGGCGGCCAAACCGTCGACCTCCAGGGCAAACCGTTCCCCGTGTGGAACTCCATGTTCGAGGCCATCGAAGCCACCGACGCTGACGCGACCGTCATCTACGTCCCGCCGCCCTTTGCCGCCGAAGCCATCATGGAAGCGGCTGATGCCTTTGACACCGTCAAGGGAGAGGGCGTCGTGGTCTGCATCACCGAAGGTATTCCTACCTTGGACATGGTCAAGGCGGTCGCCTTTGTCGAGAATCGCCCTGGCGTCCGTCTCATCGGGCCCAACTGCCCCGGCATCATCACGCCCGGCGAGAACGGTGGTGCGAAGATCGGCATCATGCCCGGCCACATTCACGCCAAGGGCCGCATTGGTATCGTTTCTAAATCCGGCACCTTAACCTACGAAGCCGTGGCTCAAACAATGAGCATTGATGAAGGCCAATCCACCTGCGTCGGCATCGGTGGCGACCCTGTCAACGGGACCGGCTTCATCGAATGCCTCGCTGCCTTCCAGGCCGACGACCAGACGGAAGCCATCGTGATGATCGGCGAAATCGGCGGCAACGCCGAACAGGAAGCGGCCGCATGGGCTGCTGAAAACGTCACCAAGCCCATCGTCGGCTTCGTCGCAGGCGCCACCGCACCGCCCGGCAAGCGCATGGGCCACGCTGGCGCCATCATTTCCGGCGGCAAAGGCACGGCTGAGGAGAAGTTCGCTGCCTTTGAAGCGGCTGGCATCGCTTGTGCGAAGGACCCGTCCGAACTCGGCGCTGTGCTCCTCGAATCGTTGAAAGCCGCTGGTCTGCGATGAGGGGACCTCATGTCGCTTGACGACCAAGCGCTCAAGGACCACTACAGAGACCATCCCGTTGACCTGTCATGGCTGAACAAACCCAGCCAGCACGTGTTTCGATGGCGAACCAACGACAACCGCTGGCTCACGGCCAAGCGACGCGTCCGGGACCACGCATCCTTCCTGAAGGCGATTGGGAAAAGCGCACCTCGCGACGTCTACGTCTCAACGGCCTCATGGCTTAACCCGATTGACCTCCCCGCTTGAGGGATAACCCCGACCATTACCCCGTTCTTCTGGACCATTTTGTTGTCTTTGACATTGACGTTGCACCCTTTTCTATAGAGAACTTGACAAAGGCCCAATCGATTGCCCGCGATTTGATGGAATGGCTTAAAGAGCATGAAAACCTCATCCTTCGAAGCGTTTCGTTCTCGGGCTCTAAGGGCTTCCACCTCATCTACGACGACCCTGACCGTGAGGCCTTCGCCCTGCCCGATCTCAAAGAACGTGAGATGGCGGTGAAGGCGCAGCGCAAGGTGTTATTGGACCGTGTGGTAAAGGCCGGGTTTGAGGGCGACACCAAGGTGACCGCCGATACACGCCGCATCCTCCGTCTTCCCGGGAGCTTGCACGGGAGCACAGGATATGCATGTACCCGCCTCTCGGTAGAGGCGCTGAACGGCCCGCTGGAGGGGTTGTTGAGCACGCTGTACCGGCACCCTTCGGCTCAAGACATCCCAGAACGGGTCGATCCTCCACCTGTTGAGACGAGCACGAAACCGAAGCCAGCCCCCGCAACCCAACCTACAGAACCGTGGCTCAAGCTTCGCGTCAACACCCACGTGCAGGGGACGAAGAACCGTCATGTGTTGATGATGTGGCTGCCGAAATCGTGGGGCACCCCGCTCGAAGCCATGGAGCATGCCCTCGAATGGATTGAACACGACAACCTCGGCCCCTGCAGCTTTTGGCGCCACGACGAGCGGGTGTTGATGCTCTGCCCGTTGGCGATTCCTCGTCCAAAACTCGTGAAGATGTACAAGCGGCGTGGCTTGCCGCTATCCCAATCAAAGTTGAAGCAACATGAACATCAGTGGACGTCTCTAACACCACCGGACGTGAACGGCCTTGAGGACACCGAGCCTGAATTGATGGGCATCTTCGGCGTAGCGTATGAGGGCGTGCCGCTGTATTCGCGCCAGCATTTGGAACTCGAACGGCGGCTCGGAGTTCATCGAGACCTCCCGTCCCACGAACTGTGTGGCCAGGCCGAACCGACCTTTGACGTCGTGTCCATGTCGTGAACCTTTATTGACTGGCCATCAAACCTAACACCGTCCTCAATGGAGTCTTCGGACAATGACAACTGCGTGCACGCTAAACGCCATGACATGCTCGGCCATGGCGCCTGAGGACGGCGCCATGGCCACTTATTTTTGGTGAAAAGAATGGAAGATGGAAGGTTCCCATTCCCTGTTGTCATGGTGTTGTTCTTTGGAAGTCTGTACGCCACCAGCGGCTTCCTCGGAGGCGATGTTGGAAACATCTGCTGCGGATTGACATTGGTTATCCCCTGCGTTTTCGTGCTTTTGTCAAAGCAAAAGAGTGGCCTGCAACACACTTTGGCTCCTGGATCGTCAGCACTTCCACCGGCGTACAGTGGGGCGTCGATGCCCGTGCAGATGTCCGGCCGAGGCTCAAGGCTTGACCGCTACGAGTCCGTCATGTTCAGATTGCGACTTGCGCCGTCCGAGGGCCAAACCGTGGCGTCCCTCATGGCGCAGCACAAGCGTTGGTTCAACGGCGGGGAAAAAGCCGCACGGGCCTTCTTCAACCACCCACAGGTCATCAAAGCCCTCGATTTGGGAGGTGCTAACTCCACAGCATCCGCACAGACCATGGTTTTCCCATCGACGAACAACCAACGCACCCTAACCTCCGATTTGCGCAACGATTCCTTTTGGGGAGGTCTTGAACAAAAGGCTGCCAAATCCGTGCCTTCGGCCGATGGCGTGTGCGGCATGGTCCACTGCTCAAATGAAGTCAACGCTTTCAGCTTCCAGTGCTTCCAGTGCCGCCGTCGAATTTGCAATTCGTGTGGCAATACCGGGGTCCTGTGCCGCACGTGCGCCTCATAGGTAGAGGCTCTTCCGTTGAACGTTCGTTTGAGGCGTCATGCCGCTGGCTTGAACCTGTTCGAGGCGGAACCGCCCTTCCTTGCTGTGGACATAGAAGAGTTCACTCTCGCCGAATTTCGCATCCCAATGTTGTTTGAACAGGGCGGCGTTTCGTTTCGTGTTGGCAAGAGCTGCGGGAACATTGTGGAACATCACCAGGTGGTGGCGATGAGGACGGAGATACTTTGCTAATACCTCGGGGAGCAATCGTGTCAGCCACGTGTCGTGAGGGAAGACCGCGGCCCGAGAAATCACGTACCTCGGTTTCTCCAGGGGCGAGAGGACCTCCTCAAGGCACTTGGAAAAGAGGGTGGCCTCCTCGGGCGAGCAGTTCGCAAGGTGCATGCGAATCCAACCTCCACCTCGATCTCCACCGGCTGCTACGGCGGCGGGAGGCAGTTGTTTTGTTTGAATCAATGCACCGACGATGGCTTCACTCATCGCCGCTGTGAGCGACGCATCGCTCCATGGAATGCCCGGTTCGGAAAAACCAAACCCCGAACCGTTCGCCTTTTGCTTGGATTCCACGGCGTCTTTTGGTTCGGCATTGAATGGCTGTCCGATGCCCCAAAGGTCGCGTGTTCGCGCCCGCATTTTAGAACGCTTCAACATCTCGTCGTTGAACATCGCCATGCCTTCGTGAATGCCCATCGGTTCGGCGTCCATGAAGGCTGGATGGACATGACCGGGGCCTTTCTCGATGGCTCCATCGTCGCCAACACCGTACAGTTGCTTGTGCTTGCGAATGAACCGCTTGTAGTCGCTGAAGCCGGTCTGGAATTCATCGGCGAGACAAATCACATCCCAGTTGTTGGCGACCTTCTCGGGCCAGTGCTTGTCCAAACGAATGCTCCGGCCTCGGAGTTGGTTGATGCTCATGTTGGTGGTCACGGACGTCAGATCGATCAGCACGTTGATACGCGAAGCATCCCATCCTTCGCCCATGAGGCCACGCGTCCCAATCAGGCATCGAGTGAACCCCTCTTGGAAGAATTCGGTGATCATGGTGGAATAATAGCGAGGCACCCAGTCCTCGCCGGAACCTGAGATTTCGTGGTAGCGACCCATCACTTCATCTCGAAGCACGATCTTAAGATGACGCTCTGCAATCCATGCTCGCGCTTTTTCAAGAAAAGCCTCGGAGAGGTCGTCGTCAACCAACACGGTGCTGCCCGTCATCAAGATGGGGTCAAGCATATCGCCGGCAGGGCATGCCACCAAATGACGGAAGGCGGCGACAGCACCCCCGGCCTCATCGTCGAGCACATCGTCAATGAGTAACGTCGAGGAGGTTTTCTCAAAGTCGGTGATGACCACGGCCCGTATGGTGTTGCCAAGGTTTTGCATTTCTTCCTGGAGGATGTTGCTCAACGCCTCGCATTTGCTGTTGCTGTAGGCAAGAATGCGATTAATGGGCGATGCACAAGGTTGACTCCCAGTTTCCGTGATTTGGGTGCCGAGCAACCGGTACTGCTTGGCGGCACGCTCGGCCTTCTCTTGGTCGTTGGTGTTGGAAGATCGGCGCAGGCCAAGACGCACATATCGGGAAACGACGCTCCTTAACATCTCATTACGATGTTCTCTGGTGAACGCCAGAGCCCCCCTCTCGGCTTCCGGAGCGTCTGCTGGAACACCTGCTGGCATGGGCCGATGTTCAAGGGCGAGATACATTCGACCCTGATAGGAAAAATCAGGAAGCGCACGTGCATATTCATCCCAAGAAAGATTACCACCCGAAGGCCCCTTTCGGGCTCTGAGTTCCTCCTCAACCCAATCCGTGAGCGGAGGAATGGCCTTCTCCCCCTCTGAAGGTTCGTTCAGCTGTTGGAGGATCCCATCAAAGGTCTCGTTCACGTCGCGGATGAAGTCCATTTCCTTCTGCGCCGGACGAACGAAGTAACACAGGTCCTGATAGGGCGCAAGGTTGGCGTCCCTCACCAAAGCAGGCACCGGCACTTCGTAGTCAATATCGCCGAGGAAGTCAGCATAACGTAGGGCGTCTTCGTCATCCGCCTTTTCGGCGTCAGGCGGGGTGGCTGTGAGGCCGAGGACCACCGGGTCGCCGAAGAAGTCTTTCAGTTGATGAAGCACACGCCCCCAATGGTGGAGCAAGTGATGGCACTCGTCAAGGATAATCAGCCCGATACCGGCCTCTTTGAGTCGAAGCAGCGTTGAGCGTGAGGATTCGTGCAGCGTCCAAAGAGCGTTGCCGTTTTTTGCGTAATCGTCCCGGACCGCTTTTCGGTACACCTTCACCCGTTTGGCGTAATAGGTTGGATTCTTCTCCTCCAAATCGGCGATCCAGGCCTCGGCTGAGGTGATGTCCACCGCCTCGCCCTTCTCCACTAATTTCTCCGCCCACAGCATCATGGCGGATTCATCCAACCCCTCACCTCCACGTTTGGGCATGGTCACCGATTGATAGGTCAGTGAAGTCAACAAACCCGGTCGCTCCGGGTCAATGCTGACTTGGTCTTCCTTCCCGTCAAGGTCGAACAAGTCGGTTCGTGCAGCCCATTGCGCCTGAATGGCAGAGTTGGGCGAGAGGACCAGAGCAGGTTTGCGGACCATGTCCGCCCAAACGTAGAGCCCAAGCACGGTTTTTCCTGAGCCAGGTGGTGCGACGATGTGAAGTCGTTTTTCACCAGCATCAAGTTGGGGTTTGATGACCGAGACGGCAGCAACCTGCGATGGGCGAAGTGTACCACCAAATCGAATGTTTCCAAAGTCGGGGGCGTCGCTCACGACGTCATCACCTCAACGGCCAGGAGGGCCTCGTTTTGGACCGCCAGGAGGGCCGCCCTTCTTGGGACCGGGTGGACCACCGGGACCGCCTTTCTTGGGACCGCCGGGAGGACCGCTCTTCTTCGGGCCGGGAGGACCGCCAGGCCGCCTTTCTTGGGACCGCCAGGGGGGCCGCTCTTCTTCGGACCGGGAGGACCGCCGGGGCCGCCTTTCTTTGGACCGCCGGGAGGACCGCTCTTCTTCGGACCGGGAGGACCACCGGGGCCGCCTTTCTTGGGACCGCCAGGGGGGCCGCTCTTCTTCGGACCGGGAGGACCACCCCTTTCTTCGGACCGGGAGGACCGCCGGAACCGCCCTTCTTGGGACCGCCGGGAGGACCGCTCTTCTTCGGACCGGGAGGACCGCCAGGACCGCCTTTCTTGGGGCCGCCAGGAGGACCGCCCTTCTTGGGGCCGGGAGGACCTCGCTTCCCTGGACCGGGTGGTCCACTCCGGGAAGGATTTGAGGCTTCTTCCTCCTCTTCTTCCTCCTCTTCATCCTCAAACACAGCACCGCAGTGCGGGCACTCCGGATCGCTTTCTTTCACGAGGCCGTCGCAGATCTCGCAGGCGAACATGTCCTCGTCATCATCCCCGCCGCCAAGTTTCTCGGTGGCGCCGTCCTTGGAACGGAACATGGTGATGGAACACGACAGGTCGTAACCCTTCAGGGCGAGCTCGGTCTGAATCGCTTGTTCAAAGGCTTGCGTCAAATCCTCAGGTGAGTCCAGCACACGGCCGTCATCGATGTACGTGATGTTGACCATGAACTGGTCGTCCTCAAGCTTGGTTTGCGGAGCCTCGACCGCCACGCCTCGCTTTCGTGCGACGCGGCGCACAGCGACTTCGGAGATGCGTCGGAGGAGGGCATCGTTGGGTGCATCTTTCGTGGCAGGATTCAGCGCACCCGCCATGATTTCAGCAGCGGGGTTGCCCCCTTCAGCACCGCTTCGCAGGTGAGCAGGAAGTTCACCGCCACCAAGGTTGGCTAACACGGAAGAGGCGGGTGATTGGTTCATCGAAAGCCATTGGCTTCGGCGTTCGTCCTTGACGGCGCGCTCGGCCTCTGCAAGCCGGTTGACCATCGCATCCGTGGGTGAATTGGCCGGATTGTGGGCGACTTTGGTTCCGCCCGCTGCCATGGGGGACACATTGCCTGAACTGGGCAGGGCGCCGCTGGCGATGGACGGGCCACGTTGCAGATTCGGCATGTCGTTTCGGGGGGCTTGAGGTCCACCTGGGATGACGTTGCCTTGTTGGGGTGGGAATTGATTGGGCGGGAATTGGTTGGGAGGGAACTGGTTCGGAGGGAACTGGTTGAGCGGCATGCCGCCCTGAAGGGGTTGCTGGGGGTAGGTGCCGGGAGGGAGGTTCTGTTGCTGATGCAGCCCCTGAGCCATGCCCTGAAGCATGTCGGGTTGCACTTGCCCCATGTTCTGCATGTTGTTCTCTTGTTGCATGCGCTGGGCTTGACCGGAAACGGGGTCAAAGGTGCGCTGTTGTTGAGGGAACGAAGGAATGTTTTGGGCTGGTGGCATCCCTTGGCTGGGTTGCATGGGTTGAGTGGGCGGGGGTGCAAACCCACTGGAAGCCGAGACATCTTGTCGAGCACCGCATTCCGTACAGAACATGCTGTCGGGTGGAAGTTGAGCGCCGCAGGAATTGCAGTTCATGTTGCTCCCCTTCCAAAGTCTGGTTAAGCCACCCTTCCTAAAGGGTTGCGACGAGTTGCCTACGCATCATGACCACCTGCGACCGTTTTGACAGCCGACAGCCACCGGCCATCCATATCTTCATGGCGAGGTGAACGATGGACGAAACGGAGGGAGAGCGCATGCCAGTGTTGGTCAACGAAAAAATCGACACGTTGCTCGAAACCACCTCAAGGTCGTTTTACCCGACGCTGAAGTATCTCCCGAAGAAAACCCGAGGACAAATCGGCCTTCTCTACCTGCTCGCACGGGTCGCCGACACGATCGCAGATTCAAAAACGGGCGACACCGAGATGCTTCTTCAGCACATCAAACAGTACAACGATGTCTTTCAAGGAAAGGCCACCACCCTTCCTGATTTTTCTGAACTCGCCGCCTTGCAAACCAACGAACACGAGGCCGAACTTCTGCGAAACGTGCCGCTCGTTATCGAAGGCCTCGACACCTACGGCAAGGACGACCAGGCCCGCATGCTCGAGTGCCTCGACATCATCGTCGGCGGTCAAATTCTGGACTTGGAGCGCTTTGGACCTGCCAACGAGGGCGGCACCATCTCCGCCCTCCCAGGCGACACCGAACTGGACGACTACACCTTCCGAGTGGCGGGCTGCGTTGGTGTGTTTTGGACCAAAATGTCGCTTGCTCATCTGATGAGCCTCTCCCCTGAGGACGAGGCCGTGTTCATGGAAAACGGGATTCGCTTCGGCAAAGCGTTGCAGATGATCAACATCCTGCGCGACATTCCAGAAGACCTTCGGTTCGGACGATGCTACATCCCTGAAGATGCCCTGGCCACCATCGGTTTGACGCCCAACGATCTGTTGGACGAAAGCAACCTCGCCACGTTCCGACCCTTGTACGACCGCTACCTCGACCTCACCAACGAGCACCTTGAGGCGGCCACGGCCTACATCAAAATGATTCCCGAAACCCAGTTCCGATTGAAGGCCTCGTGCATGCTCCCCGTGTTGGTCGGGCAACGTACGGTCACCCTGCTCAGGGAAGGCAACATTCTCAATTCCGACGAGCGAATCAAAGTGACCCGAGACGAGATGAAAACCTACGCTCGCAAATTGTTGCGTGCGCTGCTCATTCCTGGCGGCGTCAAGAGGTTGCTCGAGAAGAACAAAGACAAGCCCTAAGTTCTATAGAATTCAAACGTCCAAGTCGGCAATTGCTTACTTAATTTCAGATTCCTTCTCTTGCGCGCACCCCCAAGGCGAGGGCTCATAAACAAAGGATGCGAGGGTTGGCCGGTTAGGATGCTGGAACGCCGCAAACCGCTCGATTTGCTCTTCCCTCTCAAGGGAAACGCTGCGAGCCGTACCGGCGACAACGACGTGCGCCCTCCGACCACGCTTGACCGACTTCGTGCGGGTGTCACCCTCGCCCGGGACGCCGTGAAAGCCGTGAGCGTTACCGCCATGGAAGCGCTCCGAGAAGGTGCATCGTTCATTGGCATCGTTGGCGAAACGGACGAACTGGTTGACCCGTTCTCCCATCTTGACGCCCCCATTTGGTCCGAAAAACCACCTGCTGAGCTCCACAAACTCGCTTACCGCTACTGCGAAGAATTGACCATTCGGGAAGCCGGCAACTTCTATCACTCGTTCAAGTACCTCCCAGAGGAACAGCGCTTGGCCATGTGCGCCATCTACGCCTTCTGTCGGCGAGCGGACGACATCGCCGACGGCGACTGGTCGGACCGTTTCCCCGGGAGCAGAGGTGAACTCGACCCCGAAGCAACGGCCTACAGGAACCAACTCGAATCCCTTCAGGACCGAGGCACCATCCTCGACGAGGAAGCCTACCTCAACAAGATCACCCAACTCTTCTTCTTCCGCAAGAAACTCTCCACCTGCTACGGCGACGTGCATTCCACTGACCCCGTCTTTTTGGCGCTCAAGGACACGGTTCAGCGCTACAACATCCCACGAGATGTGTTTGACGACTTGATCTCCGGCATGGAAGACGACCTCTACAACAACCGGTACCGCACGTTTGACGAACTCTACGTCTACTGCTACCGTGTGGCATCAGTCGTCGGCCTGATGTGCATCGAAGTCTACGGCTACGACAACCCCATGGCCAGAAAATACGCTGAATCGTGGGGCATCTTCATGCAACTCACAAACGTGCTGCGAGACGTTGGCGAAGACATCCAACGCGACCGAGTCTACCTCCCGCTCGACGAACTTGAGCGCAACGGCATGACCGAGAATGAACTCGGCGGCACCATCGTGCTCAACAAGCACTGGGAGCCCTACTGCCGACACTACGCTGCCCGAGCTCGCACCTACCTCGAGGAAGCACGTGCGCTGCTCCCGCTCCTGCCTCGACGTACCCGCTATTCCCCGGCGGCCATGATCGCCTTTTACGACAAGATTCTCCGCCAAATCGAGAAGCAACAGGGCGACGTGTTCACCGCTCGGGTGAAACTCAACAAATTCCAGAAGATTTCGCTGGCCGCTGCCGTTTACCTGCGTCATCGCTTCCTGCCAGCTTTCCTCGACCCGGTGTGGGGCGGTTTAGCACGTGTCGGCTTGTTGCCCAGCGTTTGAGCATCAGGCAGGCCAGGGTCGCTCATCGTCCCAAGTGTTCCATTCGGCCACCCATGAATGCATGAACGGCTCTATGTTCAGCCCCATGCCCTCCATCACTTCCCGAGGATGGATGGCACCTTTTCTTCGCACACCGGTTCGAAGCAGCGCCACCGAGCAGGTTCGTCCGGACTGTACCGTTCGTTGCTGGAAGTAGAAAAAGCGGTCATCCATGCCGACCAAGTCGGTGATGATCTGCGTGCGCCGCCACGGCCGCAGGCGATGACGGTAGCGGATGGTCGAGCCGGCCACCACGAAGGCTGACCGGGTTTTTCGAACCCAGCGGAACAAGCCTGTTCGCATGGCCAAGTCGTACCTGGCGAGGTCAAAGAGGACAAAATGGCGGCCGTTGTTGACCTCTGGATAGACATCAAGGTCGGCCAAGCCTGGACGAAAGGTCCAGACGTAGGAGGTGGTGTGGTCGAACACCTCACGCTTACGAAACGTGTTCTTGATGACCAACAAGGCCAACCGAAGGTAGGCGTACATCGTGCATCATGCTTGGCGCGTGAAGGCTTGGATGCCCGTGATGTAGCGACCGAGAATGAGGTTGTGGATGTCGTGGGTGCCTTCGTAAGTTTTCACTGACTCGAGGTTGGCCATGTGGCGCATGACGGGGTATTCGTCGAGAATGCCGTTTGCACCGTGGATGTCTCGAGAAACCCTGGCAATCTCGAGAGCGATGTCCACGTTGTTCATCTTGGCAAGGGAAATTTGCTCAGGGAACCACGAACCGTCGTCCTTTTTCTTGCCGAGGTGGTAGGCCAGTAGCTGACCTTTGGTGATTTCACGCAACATCCACGCCAGCTTGTTCTGAACGAGTTGGTAGGAGGCGATGGGGTGGTCGAATTGGATACGGGACAAGGCGTAGGTTTTGGCGCTGTGGAAGCACGCCATGGCCGAGCCCAAAGCACCCCACGAGATACCGTAGCGTGCATTGTTCAAGCAGGAGAACGGACCACGCAAGCCCTTGACGCCGGGCAGCATTCGGTCTTTTGGAATCTTGCAGTCTTGGAAGACGAGTTCGCTCGGTGACGCTGGCTTTAAGCGAATGCTTGCCCTTCATCTCCGGAGCGCTGAACCCTTCGTCGCCCTTCTCGACGATGAACCCTCGAATCACACCGTCGAGTTTGGCCCACACCACAGCGACGTCGGCGATGGTGCCGTTGGTGATCCACATCTTGGCCCCGTTGAGGAGGTAGTGGTCGCCCTTGTCCTCGGCCTTGGTGACCATGTCGCCAGGGTTTGAACCGTAGTCGGGCTCGGTCAGGCCGAAACAGCCGACCCATTCACCGGATGCCATCTTGGGGAGGTATTTCTCCTTCTGCTCCTCGGTGCCAAAGTCCCAGATCGGGTACATGGCAAGGGAGCCCTGGACGGAGGCAAAAGAACGCAGACCGCTGTCGCCTCGCTCCAGTTCTTGGCAGATGAGGCCGTAAGCGACGTAGGAGAGCCCGGGGCATCCGTAGCCCTTGAGCGGCGCACCCAACACGCCCATTTCTCCGAGGGCAACTCGCCATTCATCGAGGAAGACGCCTTCCTCGCAAGCCTGCTCAATCTTGGGGATGACGGCTTCGTCGACCCACTCGCGAACCATGTCACGAACCATGATTTCTTCCTCGGTCAGGAGGCTTTCAATGTTGTAAAAGTCGAGTCCTTCGAACGGCTCCATGAACTACCCTCAAACCAATGGCCACGCGGGTGCTTCATCAACATGTCCCCTCGGTTGATAGAAAGCAGTGATTCATTTCTTCCCAAAACGCCATTCCCGGTACTTTCGCTGCATCCACGGGCTGTTCATGTAAATCAGGCCAATGATCACACCCGGAACCGATACTGCCACGGCACCAAGCACCAGCACGTCCATGATGCCGGTCTCAACTTCCTCCACGGCCGGTGTAAATTCGATGATGTTCCCGAAATCAGTGATCATGAATCCGTGGTGCCGAGTGGTTTCCCAGACCACGGCCAAACCCCGTCCAGCCACCACGGCATCCCAAGCAGCCGCGTCTTCGGGAACCAAGACGGAAAAGGCCTCACCGGTCATGGGCGTGTAGCGAACCAATCCGAGTGGAGCCAAATGGACGAGCGTGGTGCTGTCATCGCCTCGTGAATCCCCAACAAATTCACCGCTGGGCAAGTCCCAAGGAACACCCTGTTCAACGGTGGAGGAACGAGCATCGAGGGTGTTGATTCGAACCACCTTGCTCATCAAGCCGCTGGCAAAGCCCACGCATTCGTTGAGAATGGCGCTTGAACATTCGACACCGACCCATGTCTGCGCGGCGGTCTGCGGGAGCCATGCGATGGCGTGCGCCTCGTCAATGACCGCCATGCCTTCCTCCAGCGAAGAGAGGATGCAGACGTTGTAGTTTGGATGGCAATCAATGTCGGTAACCGTGCTCTCACCGTGGTTGTCAAGTTGTTCAAAGCCCGTGTGTTCTGCGAATTTCCATACCTCGCCCGTGGACGAAGCCACGTAGGCGAAATCCCCGGCAGGCCGCCACTTGACGGCGGTCAGGTCAAACCCGAGCACGCTGAACGTGCCGTTGACGTAGGTGATGCTGTGGTCGTAGGTGTCGTACCGCATGGCCATGCCATCGTCGCCCACCAAAAGGGCCGTGTTTCCACGAGGATGCCAAGCGATGTCGTGCACCGTTGAATTGCGTCCGGTCACCAGTTCGACATCCGAGGCTCGGTTGCCGGCATCGTCAGCGGAGAGAAGACGGGCGTAGCCGTTCATGCCGCCCACCAGCACATCCATGCCATCGGGCGAGACGTCCCCGTCGTGATGCCGAGGTCGGTTTCTCCAAGGGCGCCGGCATCGCTCAGTTCAATGCGGCTGACCATTTCAGCCGAAGCGGTGGGCCCCATCATCAGCAAAACGAGGCCAATCGCCAACCAAGCAGCACGGCGCATGGCAAACCGAGCCGACCACGCATCAAAACATCTCCCATGGTACGGCCCGGAACAGACGCTGGAGACGGTGGCCTTATGAGACGCTGGCCGTTGCCTACGCCATGGAGCGATTTGCAGTCAAGCGTGGCCTGATAAAATCCATGGGCGGAAACGCCGGCCTTGCAAAATTGGCCACGAATTATTTTGAGAACATCAACGTGGACGCAGACGGCGTGTTCACCGGCTCCTATGGTTTGCTCGTCAGTGTCCAAGGTTCCTACGATGGCAGCGGAAAATTGGCGGTCGAGGTCGTGCAACTCAAAGGCGGTGACCTTGCTGAATTCCTTGATGGCGACGGGGGCCCCGAACAAGCCATGGAATCCCGAAAGCGATGGTCTGGATTCCTCGATGAGGCCACGGGCTACAGCGCCAAACAACGCGGCGACAAAGCCAAGGAGGAAGCCAAAAAATTCTCGAAGGCCAAATCCGCGATCAAGATGGCTTACAAATCCATGGAGCTCATGAAAAACCTCGATCAGGCCACCATTCGACACCGCTCACCAACTGATCGCTGACCTCGAAGCCATGATCGAAGCCGGCACGCCGCCTTCCGAGACCCAGGTCAAAAAACTGGACAAGTTGTTCTGAGGCGGTTGCATGGCCTCCCCGCAAGACATCCCCGCCTTGCTGGCTTCCAAAGACGGTTATGCTGACCTCAACGAAGACGCCAAACACCGCCTCCACACCATGGTTGGCGACGTGGAAGAAGTCGTCGGCGTTGAACACCTCATCGATGCCCTTCACCACGGTACCTCTCACGGTGATGACGGCGTGTTGCGCTGCTACGTTGGCTTTGAACCGAGCGGGAAAGCACACATCGGCTGGAAAGTTCTCGCACTCCAGTTGCGACGAATGCTCGATGCCAACGCCAACGTGATGGTGTTCCTCGCTGACTGGCACGCTTGGGTCAACGACAAATTCAACGGCGACATGGACGCCATCCAAACGACCGCCGTGTACATGCAGGAGACTTTTCGCGCCCTGCTCGACCATCCTCCGGAGGGCGAAGGGCCCGGTGAATTGCAATTCAAGTGGGCCTCAGAATTGATGGAATCAAGCGACTACTGGGCTCGAGTCCTCCGTTGCTCCAAAGGAGCCACCTTGGCCATGGTACGCAAAACCTTCACCATTATGGGACGCGACGAGGCTTCCTCCGACCACGACCTCTCCAAATTCTACTATCCGGCCATGCAGGCTGCGGACATCTTCGAGATGGACATCGACATCGCCATCGGTGGCATGGACCAGCGTAAGGCGCACATGTTCATGCGAGACGTTGCCTCAAAGTACGGATGGGCCAAGGCGACCTGCCTCCATACCCCCATCATTTCTTCACTCAAGGCCTCCGGCTCACGAATGGAATCCTTTGACCACAAGATGTCAAAATCCGACCCCAACGGTGCCCTTCTCCTGCATGACACGCACGACCAGATTCGAAAGAAGATGAAGAAGGCCTACATCTCGCCCGAGGACCCTCAATCCCCGGTGTACGAACTGGCAGAACATGTCCTCCTCCCCGAGTTTGGCGAAATCGTAGTTACGCCCAACCCCAAATTTGGCGAACCAAGCACGTGGACGAACCTGGAGGCGTTTCGTGCAGCCGTCATGGACGGCACGCTCCACCCGCTTGATGCGAAATTTGGCGTGGCTGACGGCCTGGCCAAAGGGCTGGAGGCGCTGGCAGCCCACTTTGAGGCGAACCCCGAAACACTCGACAAGGTCACGGCCTTGATGAACGGCTGAACTCAGTCTTGGATGGGCAGTTCCTCGACGCTCAAGATGTCAATGGACAGCAAACGGCGAGTGTCCTTGGCAAAGTTCCGGTCCGGCACGGGTTGTACTCGGACGATACCGTTGATGCGAAGGTACTCTGAGGTCTTGATGGCGTCCACCAGGTCGTCGGCAACGGTTCCCAAAATCTGGTTTCGAGTTGAGCAGTTGATGAGGCGGTGCTCGCTGTTGTAGGTGATTTGACTCATGCTGATGTCCTGCACGTCCTCGTAGGTGCATTCTTCTGAGAGCATGCGGAAATTTGGACGAGGATGGAACATGCCCATCGGCATGTCCTTCGTGTCCATGTCGGCAAACACTTTGTCCAAACATACCCGGCACACCCGAGGGCTCTCACGTTCCCTTGCCCGTCGCTGGTCGACCGCCGTGATGGTCTGACAGTCGCGGCATTCGTACTTAGCCTGCTTGAGCCAGCCATAGGGCTGAGAAACATCGTTGATCTTCACGTCCAAACAGACAAGGTCGTTTCGGTCGCGCATTCGCAATTCATCCACGCGGTTCAGGTAGTTTTCCGACAGGCCAACCACACGAATCACGGGCCGAGTCGGAATCTTGTTGGCAGCAAACTGCTCACGCATGATGCGATGGCCGAACTTGAGCGCACGCACAGGGTTTTCATGGAACATGTGTCGCAAGGTGGGTTGGGCGTCAATGAGGTGGTGTTCAATGTGGAAACCGTGGACGCTGTCCTCCATCCCTTGAAGGCGGGCGATGTCATCTTTGTAGTGGCCAACGATGAGGGCTTTCCACTCTCGAAGGGCAGCTTGTTCTTCGGGGTCAATCTTGACGTTCTTCGGCGGCGACATGGAATGTTCCCGCTGGCGGGACGGTTCATAATTCTACCCAGTACCGACCGACTCGTGGCTCCCAGCGAACGCCGTCATACGGGGAAGTGGCAAGGTTCATGAATTGAGTCTCGGTCGCAAAATCAAGAATTGGAGTGAATGCTCATGCCCAACATCATCGTTCTCGTTAAGCAAGTCCCCGACACCAATGCAAAAATTGTCGTCAACGGCGACCGAGTTGACCTTTCCAGCGTGAAGATGGTCATGAGCCCCTACGACGAGTTTGCTGTCGAGACGGCCCTCAAACACAAGGAGGCCGCCGGTGGGGAAGTCACGGCCCTGACCGTTGGTGGAGCAGGTGCTGAAAAGATCCTCAAGGACGCCAAGGCCATCGGCGTGGACCACATCGTGCGCATCGATGCCGAAGGCGAATTGGACTCCAACGCCCTTCAATCCGTGATCGCACAAGCCGTTGCCGACCTTGGTGGCGAAATGGTGTACTGCGGGAAATCGGCCGCCGACACCGGCGCCGGATCGACCGGTCCTGGCCTCGCCGAGCGCATGGGCTGGGCCTCCGTGTCCAACATCGTCGGCGCCACCTTTGACGGCGGCGTCAGCGTCGTCATGCCAAGCGGTGGCGGCAACGCCCAGATGAGCGTCCCACTCCCCGCCGTTGTGTCGTGCGACAAGGGCGACTTCAAGGTTCGAAAGCCGAACGTCAAGGGCATCATGCAAGCCAAGAAAGCCAGCGTTGATGTTCGTTCTATAGCCGCTCCAGCCTCCACTGTCTCCGTCGTCAACCACGCCCTCCCGCCCGCCAAACCAGCCGGGAAAAGCTACCAGGGCGGCGCAGCAGCGGCCGAAGTCGCACAACTGCTTCGAGATGAAGCCAACGTCCTATGAGGTGATTCCATGACACAAACCATCGTTATTGCAGAAATGAACAACAACGCCGTCCACCCAAGCACCGCTGAACTCGTGAGTGCAGCAAAAATCTTCGGTGGGGAACCAACCCTCATCGTGCCCTGCACGGATGCTGGCCAAGCCAGCGGTGCTGCCGGCATGGGTGCTGCCAACATCATCGCCGCTAAGTCGGGTGCATTCGCCCACTACGACGCCAGCGGCTGGGCCAGAAGCCCTCGACGCCGTCGTACCTCAAGGAACCGTCATCACCGGCGCCAGCCCCCAGTCCAAGGACCTCGCTGCACGCCTCGCAGCCCGACGAAACCTCTCGGTGGTGCAAGACGCCGTGAAGATTGAGGGTTCATCGATCACCTCGCCCGTTTACAGTGGCAAAGCCATGCAAACCGTGTCCGCCAGCGGTGACGTGGTCGTCTCGGTTCGCTCCAATGTGTTCGCACCTGCCTCCGGTGGTGCAACGGATGTGTCCGTTATCGACACGGACGGAAACGTGGCCACCTCGGTTCAAGAATTCATGGCCAGAGCATCGGAGCGCCTCGATGTCGCCGAAGCCAACATCATCATCTCCGGCGGCCGTGGTATGGGATCGCCTGACAACTTCACGCACCTCGAAGCCATTGCTGACACCATCGGAGCAGCCGTTGGTGCCTCTCGTGCCGCCGTGGACACCTGGGAAGCCATTCCCCACTCCATGCAGGTCGGCCAGACCGGGAAGACTGTGAACCCCAACCTGTACATCGCCGTCGGCATTTCCGGTGCCATCCAGCACTTGGCCGGCATGCGCTCCTCGAAGTACATCGTCGCCATCAACAAAGACGCTGATGCCCCCATCTTCCAGCACGCCGATTACGGCATCGTTGCTACGTGGGAAGAGGCCCTTCCGGTGCTTCATGAGAGCCTCAAAGGCATGATGGGCTGATCACGCGTACTTCCCAAACCCGTACGTACCACCTGCACCAGCAGGCTCGCCGACAAATGGATTCGTTCGCTTCTCATGACCAATGGTGGTCAAAGGGCCATGACCTGGGTGCACGATGGTGTCCTCGTCCAACGGCCACAATTGGGTGTGTATGGAACGAGCGAGCAGATCGAAATCACCGCCGGAGTTGGCGATGTCGGTTCGACCGACGGAACCCGCAAAGAGCGTATCACCGACGAAGACATGGTCGGGGCCGTTCTCGACTTGAACCAACAGGCAACACCCACCGAGGGTGTGTCCGGGTGTGTGCAGCACACGCAGTTCAAGGGTGCCAAAGCGGTATGTTTTGCCTGCTTCAAAGGCCTTGTCAGCGACGGCCGGTTCTGGCAGTGCAAGGCCATAGCGCCGGCCGGAGGCTTGGGCGAGCGTCTGGAGAAAATCGTCATCCGGATGAAGGTACCATTCAACGCCGTAATGTTCACGTAGCGCTGGAATGAAACCACTGTGGTCAAAGTGAGCGTGCGTGTTGACCAATGCGACAACACGCCGCGCTGGCAAGGCTTGTTCCCTGGCGTCTGTGGCGTTTTCCGGACCGGTCGTCCAATTGGGACCGGGGCCATCGAAGGCATCAATCCAATCGATGATTCGTTGTGGCTCATCCCCACCGTCGATGATGATGGTGTCGCCCGTTGCGGGATCGGTGACCACGGAACAACGCATCTGGAGGGGACCGACGAAGAAATGTTCAATCCACGGTTCTCGAAGGCCCATGGTTTGGCGATACGCAACCCCTTCATGAGGTTGAGCCATCAACGATGTGAATCACCACGGCATCGGTGGTCCATGCCCCCTGTTGGTCCACAACACGCAATTCAAATCGGTGTTGACCCACAGGGAGCTTGAGTTTGAGTTGAGGTGCCAGGGCGAGTTCCCGACCTCGCTGGTCGTGCCACGACCACGAAGCGATTTGTTCCTGCGGGTCAAACGAGCCACGCCCGTCCAGGACCACCACACAGGTGCCGTCATCGCCTGCCGTGTGGCGCTGGTCGTCGCCGGCGATGGCACGGGGAGGGATGAATTCGTCAACCGAAGCCGCGAGGGCGTCCATCAAGTCCTCCGTGGCATCAAGCGCCAACTCTTCCATGCCTTGGAGCGCTTCAAGCAGGTCGGTTTCCGATGTCGGCTCAACTTCCACGCTCGTGGGCGAAACATCCTCATCCATGGCAGCCAGAAGGGAGGCATGACTCGTCCCTTCAGAAACGGCCTGGAATTGCTGACGTTCTTCCTCGGTCAGGAGGTGGAGCACATCGTCTTCACCACCGTACAACTCCTCGGCGGTCAGACCGTCGCTTACTGGCGCCTCTTGGAACCAAAGCGTCAGTTCAGCGGCATCCATTTCTTGAACGGGGACTGCAAGGTCGATCCAACCGATCGGTTCAGGAGCGGTGTAATCGTTTTGGTCGTCACCAGCGAAGAGAAGGCCTTGATGGCGCTCGTTCACGACCATCAACCGAGGCATTCCTTGATGTTCCACTTTCCATGGCTGCTCATCCTCCTCGCCGTGGATGTAAAACCAGGAACTGGCGATGACGCCCGACCGGTGCTCCAAACACGAAAAGATGCTGTACCCCGTGTCAAGGACACCTTCCATTTGGCCGTCTTCATACAACCGATGAACCGTGCCGTCATCGAACCCAAGGACAGCACCCCACGACGCCACCGAAGAGGTGAGCAATCGCTTACGTAGGTCGTTGCGAGATCAAAAGACGATCATCTTCCCACACTTCAAACTCAATGGCTTCTTCCTCCCCAGCCACGAGCGCATGCCCCTCTCTGGTCAAGAACAGACGACCTTGTTTGGTCACACCAAGGGCGGTGATGCGTTCGCCGTGCTCGCCACGAGTGGGGCGGCGCCACACGACGGCTTCTTCCGTGCATGTCAGGACCGTGCCGCGTTGCTCTGCGATGAACAGGCGTTCTCCGTGAACCTCGACGTGGACCACATCATCCAGTCCGAATTTCTTCGACAGATTCACGCTGTCTCGTTCGCGTTGGGAGAGCACCACCTCGCCCATGCCACTCAAGATGACAAGCCTGAGCCCCATGAAGTGGCATGATTGGACGCCGCCGTCAATGGCTTGTGATTCAACCATGGTCCCATCCAGATCGTAGAACATCAGTGAATCAAGATCATCACCGACCAGTAACCCATCACGGTGAAAGCCGAGGTAGGACACACGGTGCTCCGTGTTGAAGGACTCAAGAACTTGGAGTGTTCCAGCGTCCACAAGGCGACCCAACCGAACGGTCTTGGACCCTTCCACCCAAGCGATGGCATCGGACGAATCGTCGGTTGCCAAGTGGTGCACTTTGGCCTCAGGGCGCAGCAGCGGAACCACAGAGCGGGTCGAGACCATGGAGGGAGGTCAGCAGGGTCGTAGAAAAGCACTCGCTCTGCGTGGGCATTAGAGTGCTTCGTCGTTGTGAAGGTCAATCACCGCATCATCGGCATGCGATTGCCCCTTCGCCGCATCGTTTCGGGCGTCGTCGAGTTTCTTGAGGTAGGCTTCGTCGATGTCGCCCGTGATGTACTCGCCGTTGAAACAGCTGGCATCGAAGGCCGTCACGTCCGACGTGGGCTGGAGGGTGACATCGATAAGGTCGGCGAGGGTCTGGTAGAACAAGCGGTCGCTGCCGATGGTTTGATTGATTTCCTCAATGCTTCGCCCGTTGGCGATAAATTCGTTCACAGCGGGCATGTCAATGCCGTAGACGTTCGGGTGGCGAACCGGAGGTGCAGCCGAGGCAAAGTAGACCTTGGCAGCCCCAACGTCCCTCGCCATTTCGATGATTTGCGCGCTGGTGGTACCACGCACGATGGAATCATCGACCAGCAACACGTTCTTGCCACGGAATTCATGCTCGATGGCGTTGAGTTTTCTGCGAACCGATTTTTCCCTCAGCGCCTGACCGGGCATGATGAAGGTCCGACCGACATAGCGGTTCTTGACGAAACCCTCTCGGTACGGGAGGCTCAACGCCTTGGCCATCTGGAGGGCGGCGATACGTCCTGAATCGGGAATCGGAATGACGACATCGATGTCGTGGTCGGGCCACGACGCCAACAGGCGTTCAGCCAGGCGCTGCCCCTGGTTGAGGCGGGATTGGTAGACCGACATGCCGTCGATGACCGAGTCTGGACGTGCAAAGTACACGTGCTCGAAGATGCACGGGGTGTAGGAGGCGGGCTCAGAGCACTGCCGTGAAAAGAAGTGCCCGGAGGCGCTGATGAAAATGGCCTCTCCGGGGAGAACATCGCGTACGATCTCAAATCCGAGCGCCGTGATGGCCACGCTCTCACTGGCCACGATGTATTCGGTCTGACCGTTGGATTCACGTTGACCGTAAACCAGCGGGCGAATGCCGTTGGGGTCGCGGAAGGCGAGCATACCGTAGCCAGAAATGACCGAGACACAAGCGTACCCGCCACGAACGCGGCTGTTCACTGCACTGACCGCACCGAACACCGTTTCGATGTTCATGTGAGGGTCGCCTTGAATGCGCAAAGCAGAGCTGCGTTCGCCGAGTTCGACAGCCAACGCATTGAGGAGCAACTCCGAATCGCTGGTCGTGTTGATATGACGCATGCACTCATCTCGCAGGAATCGGCCCAGTTCTTCCGCATTGGTGAGGTTCCCGTTGTGGGCGAGAGCAATCCCGTATGGCGAGTTCACGTAGAACGGTTGGGCCTCAGCACGGGATGAGGAGCCGGCAGTTGGGTAGCGCACATGGCCGATGCCAACGTTGCCCTCAAGGCGAAGCATGTGCCGCTTGAAGAACACGTCAGAGACGAGCCCGTTTGACTTTCGAAGTCGGAAGTGGCCGTCAACATCGGTCAAGATGCCAGCGGCGTCCTGACCACGATGTTGGAGGACGGTTAAGCCGTCATAGAGCAGTTGATTGACGTGCGCACCTTGTTGACCGACAATGCCGATGATGCCGCACATGCGTTCGCCTCAATCCAACCAATTCGTGGTTGCTTCTTATCGTTGCGATTGGAAAGCTTCAGGCCTTGGGGCGGTGGGTCTTCTTCGACCAGTTGTATTTGCGGATCTTGGAGGTTTCTCCGTAGCCGCAGGATGCACAGACCTTCTTTTGCTTGTGGTACGCGTTGCGTCCGCAGCGTCGGCAACGGATGTGGGTGGTCTTTTGGCGTCGACCCATGGATGGTGTACCTTTGGACATGCGCTCACCTGAACGACTCGCCCACCGACCTCCTCCTTATGAATTCAGCGGCACGCCTTGAGGCGACGTTCATTCCTCTTCAAACTGAATCGTGCGGTTTGGACCGCTCATGAGGCTTGCAAACAAGGTTCCTCCGACCACCAAGACGGCGAGGCCAACACCGACGGCCGTCGTGCTGAACCGAATGATGTTGGAAAGCGCTTGCGCACGCACCGAACCGTTGTCTTCCATCAACAACTCACCCTGGGAGAGGAAAAACACCGTCAAGGCCGTGCCCAAACCAACGCTCACCGCCATGCCAAACAAAGGAGCAATGGGGCGCTTCCTCGCGTCACCGTAGACGAATAAGGTGAGGAGCAAAACGAATGAAAACAGCGTGAAGGAGGTGAGGAGAGCATTCGCAAAACGTACCAGCGCACCTTCGGTTGAGGTACCGGAGAGGTACATCACGCCCAACACCACCGCAACGAACGGCAGCACCACCTTGGCGCCCGTGTTGAGCATGGACACGGGAGCATCGACCTTACTCAGACTCATCACCTCCGCTGATGTTGCTGGCGATGACCTTGCTTGCATGCGCCAATTGATCGGCCGTCGGTGGGGCCAATCGATGAGGGACGGGTTGCTGAGATTCGTACACGCCCAACACCAACGCGAACACCAGAACGGCGATGGCAGCGCCAACCAAGACGCCGAAGAGATCCGCCGCTGCGAGCACCACCTCGGTGGCGAATTGTTCGTGGTTGACATTTGGGCCGTCAAGGGACGCCCCCAACAAGAGCAAAAGAGCTCGAAAACGAGGCGAGCAGCAGCATCAACCGTTGCTCTTTCTGGCGATCTTCGCCAACCACAGCGACGAGGCCTGCAGCACCTGCACCGAAGGCGACCACACCCAGCAACATCGTGGGCCAAAAAATGAGCCAGTACCGGTTGACTTCACCAGGGTAGGTTGGGGTGAGTTCCCACCAGTGCATGGCCTCCAACCACAGGACACCTGTTAGCACCATCACCACGCCGGTTCTACGGTCGGTGCGGGAGAGTTGCCCGACGGGAACGTTCCCAGAGAAGGTGATGAGGTAGAAGCCCACACCCAAAAGGACGCTCGGCCCAACAAGGCTCCCGAGCAAATGGCCGAAAGCGCTCGAAGGGGAGAACGACATGGTCCAGGGCGTGGCCATGAGCGACAGAAGCCCCGCTGAGGCCATCACAAGTCCGGCTTTGCGTTGAACGACCACTTTGGAAAACAAACCCAACATCCCCCCAGAGAGGACAAACAGGCCTGCGAGCCAGAAGAAAACGAAGGCTTGCGTCGCCTCTTCCATGGGGTGTGCTGTCCCCCTCAACTTATAGAGAATCCCTCACATGGCGACGCAGTGCGTTGAAGATGTCCAAAACGCATGGCGGAGGGCATAAATACCCGACCTCTGTGGGCTGAACGCTTAGGTGTTCACATGGTGAAGCGACCCCGTCAAGTTATGCGCTACAGCCCGTCGGCTGGCAAGCACACCCTCCACACGGTGGAGCGAGTGAAGAAAAAGCGAGCCTCCGAGCTTCGCTGGGGTCAACGCCGATTCCGACGTGTCATGGCCGGTTACCGAGGTTTCCCTCGTCCCAAGCCTGATGGCCGAGAAAAGCCCACCAAGCGCGTGAACATCCTCTACCGCTGCACGGAAACGGGCAAAGCGCACTACGCTCCTTGCAAGCGAGCCAAGAAATTCGAACTTGTCGACCGTTGAGGTGTTTCCAATGACCAACCATTTCCTCCGAGTAAGCTGCCGCGACTGCGGAAGCGAGTCCATCATCTTCTCCCGAGCCACCACCTCCATCGCCTGCGGCGTCTGCAGCGCTACGTTGACCAAGCCCGCTGGCGGCAAGGCCGACCTCGTCGGATGCACGATCGTTGAAGCACTGAACTGAGGAGGCTGAGCCTCCATGGTGATTCAAGACGGCGCCACCCCCGAAGAGGGCGAATTGGTCGTCGCCACGATCAAGACCGTCAAACAAAACGGAGCCTACGTCGATCTCGACGAGTACGAAGGCATCGAGGGCTTCATTTTCATTGGCGAAATCGCCTCGGGATGGGTCAAAAACATCCGTGGTTTCGTCCGCGAAGGTCAGCGAGTCATCTGCAAGGTTTTGCGTACCCGGAGAGACGGAACGTCGCTTGAACTCTCCCTGAAGTCGGTTTCCGAAGAACGTCGCCGAGACCGCCTCCAAGAGTGGAAGAACGAACAGCGTGCTCAGCAACTTCTCAAGGTACTCGGCGAAAAGATCGGTTGGTCCGACGAACAGGTGGAAGAGCAAACCAGCGAACTCGTTGACGCCTTCGGCACCCTGTACACGGCCTTCGAAGAAGCAGCCATGCAGGAAGGCGCCCTGGAGAACGCCGGATTTGAAGGCGAATGGATGGCGCCGTTCATTGAAATCGCCGTCGAGAACATCATTCCTCCGTTTGTCGAGGTCCGAGGTACGCTGACGCTCAGCATCAACGTCACCGATGGTGTTTCCGTGATTCGCGGAGCCCTTAAGGCGGCTGAATCCCTGTCCAATGAGGCCGAGGAAATCGATGTCAAGTGCTACTATGATGGTGCACCAACCTACCGAATTGAACTCAAGGCACCGGACTTCAAAGTGGCTGAATCCATGTGGGAACAAGCCACGCAAGCGGTCGTCAATCACATGGTAGCCGCTGGCGGCGAGGCCATTGCAGAACGTGAGTGAGCATCATGGCGAAACAACGGATGCAACAGTGCCTGACGTGCGGTGCGTTTTCGCTGAAGACAACTTGTCCATCATGCGGTGAGCGCGCCCAGGCGGCCGCACCGTTGAAATGGTCGCCTGAAGACAATCGTGCTGCTCTACGCAGGAAAATGAACGGTGTTGAAGCCCCGGATTGGCCAAATCAACTCGCGACCTTGCCTGCGCTTGAAGCCATGAACCCCGAGCACGCCTCAGAAGAAGAGTGACGGACGCCCCGCAACAGGTGCAAAACAGGCGGCCTGCGCCCCCCGAGAGCATCAAACATTATAGCGCGTGTTGACGGGTTTAACCCTTCATGACGATGCGAATTGAATGGCGGAACGGTGCTTCCACGCTTCCCGACGGTGCGACCCTTCTCGTGGCGTTTCCCGGCGTCGCTAACCTCGGCAAAGTCGCCGTGGATTCTATCGGAAACCTGCACGACGGTCTTGAGTTAGCCCGCCTCCATCCGATTGGCCTCCCTCCTCACGCTGAACTTGATGAGGACGGTTTGCTGGCCCCACCTCACTACAGCCTGCGACGCATCGATACCGAGACGGGCCATCTGTTAACCCTGACGGGCAAGGCCCAACCCAACGAACCCGGGCAACAATCCACCCTCGCAGATGAGCTGATGAACTTCTTCCAGAACGAGGGGGTTTCGACGGTTCTGGTCTTGGCAGGCATGATCGACAAACCAGACGTCAAGGAAACCTTCGCCGTAGCGAGTTCTTCCTCGTTCCGCATCGACATGGAATCCTTGGGCGTGGACGTACGCCGGGACGCACCTCGTTCCGGCGCCATCGGCTTGGCTGCCTTGCTCGCCTCCATGGGGCCGCTCTACGACATGAACTCCGCCTGCGTGATCGCGACCACCGTTGGCAACAGCGAGGACATCCTCGGCTCTCAGCGACTCATCGAGCACCTGGAACAATGGTTCAACTTCGGCCTCACGGTTCCCAAGGACGGCGACGCATGGCTTCGACAGCGACTTCAGGCACTGGCACCCAAAGTGAAGGACGACCTCGTCAAGGAAATGACGGCGTCGCATGATGCGTTCTATATGTGATGGAGAGCGCCGAGAGAGGGATTTGAACCCCCGCGTCCAAGGGACAGTGGATTTCGAATCCACCGCAATACCGGGCTATGCGACCTCGGCTCCAAGCCAAGGCTCATGCGCCACGGTCATAAGCATGATGTTTGGTCGCCATCTCATGGAGATTCGGTTTCACGGTACCGACGTGGAGGCCTGTGTTGAGGTCGAGCAAGGGGCCACGGTGCGCGTTGCTCTTCAGGCAGCGGGCATCCTTCCGTCGATGGTCATCGTCAGCTACGAGGGTACCGTTCTCCCACATTCGACACCGCTCAAGCAAGAGGTGGCCTTGCTCGTCACCACCATCTCATCAGGTGGTTGAGCGGTCAACGCGCTGGAGAATTTGAAGCCTCGAGTTTCTCGTGTAATCAGCGCGTACTTCGCTGGCCCATGCATCCAGACCTACGTTGGCCAACGCCACAACATCGCCGACCTCCAGCAGGGTGTACTGGTGATTCCAATCGTCCGCCCATCCTTCAACTTTGAACGCCCCGGTATGGTCCATGAGCATCAAGCCCTTCCTTGACCAAGGTTTTCCTGTTTTGCCCAAGCCGCTCTTTTCGTAGGTGTAGACCACCCTGCCGCCGACGTTGTGTTTGGCCTGGAAGTCAAACAGGTCGGCCGACTCCACATCAGGGTCTTCATCCGCAACCAACTCGGAGAACGGGTCCATTTTGAGGATGATTTCGCCCTTCCAATTGACGGTGAACACGGCGTCGTTCACGAGGACGGCCTGACCTTTCATGGCGGGAACGCCGACCGTTGGCGAACCGTCGGACCGTTTGGTGGAGACCACTTGGATGTGAGCGGTGTTCGTCCCTTGCTTGATGGTCATTTTGAGGGGGACGCCGTCTTTGAGATAGCCAACAGAGAACAACTCGCCACGGATCGTTGCTCGGGGGTCGAGACCGCCAATGGGTTGGAGCGGCGTGCGCTGGCTGGCTCCCGGAAGTTGCACATCATCGGGGCGTTGTTGCTCGTCCGTGCCCTCACCACCCGGGCACACCAATCGCCAGTCGCATCGCTCACAACGCGATGCTTCTGGCGGCTCAGCCGGCTGGCCACCTGCCGAGAACCCTCGCATGGGACGTGGGTCGGGAGGGCAATCACCGAGGGTCGGTTCGCCCTCCTTGAGCGCTCGCCAGAGGGATTCCATCTCCGCTTCAATGGAATCCATTTCCTCAACGCTTGGCGTTGAAACGCTTTTGATGCTGGGGTGGCCAAGGTACCAGATTTGCAGTCCTGCAACCTGTTCGTGACGACCGTGTGTAGCGTACCAGAGCATGGCGTAGATCTTCAGTTGCTCGACATAATCACCGGACCGGTCGTTGGCACCAACGCTGGCCTTGAGGTCGACGATGACGGGTGAACCTGTCCAGCGGTAGACAAGATCGTACTCCCCCTGGAACCAATGGCCGGGGTGAATGGCGTTCATCGTAAACGAAGGAGCGTCGGGGTCGACAAACCACGGTCGCGCGAGTTCCCAAGCTTCACTCCACGAAACAGGGCCAGAGGAGGCAAGTGGATGACCGTCGAAGGCTTCGTGTGGAAAGCCATCAGGTGCAGGCCAAGCTGGACGTTCGCCACGGCGCCATGCTTCCAGCCCGGGACCGCCTCCTGCCTCCATGCAGCGTTCAACTTCATCGAGATGGAAGCGCAAGGCATGGTGAACCATGGCCAAGCACTTGTCAGGGTCGACCTCCGTCCAGTCGCCGGCCTTTCGTTCATCCTTTTCCCAGAGCAGGCGCATGCGTTCGAGGGCAGGGGGGAGGTGAGCATTCGCTCGCTCCATTGCCCAAGCCTGCAAGTCGTCCTTGGACGAGGGCTTTTCGTGAGGAAACAGTGGCATCAAACCCACGGCCGGCCAATCCGCCTTGCCTGCAGGGGCGGGCGTGCCATCATCGGCATAGGGCGACGTTGACAATACATCGGGGCTCGAGGCAGCCACAATGAAGCTTGGTGATTCTTTCAGGACACGGCACACCGCTTCTTCCACGGCCCTTCCGACAAACAACACGGGAATTTGTGGCTTCTTGAAGCGGTACACTTTCTGGTAAAACCAAAGGCGTGGACATGCCTTGTAGGTGTTGGCCTGGCTGGCCGACATACGACGGTAAGGCCCGACTTCATCGATCGCTGAATTCGCCATGTGGACGGGCATGAAAACACGACTCCAGCCACACCTTTTGAAGCCTCAGTGCGAAAGGAACGGCCTACGATGGCGTGAATGTTTCAATGCGTGTCTTTCGGTTGTCGATGCGGAGTTGGAGGATGCCAGAACGCCATCCGAGTTCAACACCCGTCATGGCCAACCCATCACCCGGCCGGAGATCGAGCAATCGCTGATTGATGCTGGCACCAAAGGCCACCACCTCGGCGACATGGTGACCGTCCCACAGCATCAAGGACACCATGGCCCAAGGCTTGCCGTCAACACGAACGCCTGTTCGTTGACGAATGGAGAGGACGTGCCCCTTGACATTCGCTCTCGTTCGAAGCAAACCGAGGCGGGTGACATCTGGCATGTCGTCATCCGAGAGTCCGGTACGGTGGCGCAACTGGGTGTGGCCGTCAACATACAAGCGGGCTTGATCGCGCCAAACGCCAGGCAGTGCATCGATGAGCACAAGATCATGTTCGGCATGATCGTGAAGTTGAGGAAAAGCCCCGGGTTCGCTCTCTTCCACGGTAATGTGTTGCTGGCCCACGACCAACACCGCACCGAGGACATGTTCTGCGAAGTGGTTCGGCATTGGACCCCACACGCCGGTGAGGCGCCCGGTAACCGTCACACGACCCTGAACCTCACCCAGCGGTGCATAGGGCGTCTTCATTCGAATCTCTGGGAGTCCCTTGACCCATTCAAATCGTTCAGGCAGGACCCACGTGCCATCCTCTGTACGAGTAACGGCGCACCATCCGCAACCTGCGGCCTCGCCCTTGCAGGCGACGGATGGCGGTGCTGGGAAGGAAATAACACCCGCATCATGTGATTGCATGGCAGCATAGTGTTCTTTGTAAGTACTTCTCAACTCGGACATCTCCTCAACCACGGGCGGCGTGTAGGCCACCCGCTCACTCGCCTCGAGGTACCAGCCTTCCATGCCGTGAACCGTTTGGCCGTTGTGGGTTTCGTGCCACAACCAAGCATAGAAGCGAAGTTGGTGCTCAAGCGAGGTGGAGAACGCCGAGTGCGGCGTGCCGAGTTTGATGTCAACAAGACGGATGTTTCCGTCCCATCGTAACACCATGTCAAGTTCGCCTGAAGCCCACCCCTCAGGATGATAGAGGCGCTGAGGCTGATGAACTCGTGGATCTTTGAACCAAGGACGGGCACACTCCCAAGCCTCGTGCCAGGTGATCTCGGCTCCTTCCGGCGACCACACAGGTCGGGAAGGGGGTGTCCAGGAGCGGAGTTCAACATCCCGTACTTTTCCGGGAAGCGGGAAGACGGGAGCCGCACCAAGCGTCGGAGCGGGCACCTCAAAGGGAACGGAACCTGCACGATGCGTCTCAAGGTACGGCCCACCCTCGGCGGAAAAACACGCTTCGACCTCCTCCATGAACAAACGCAAGCCCCCCTCGAGACGTAGCTCAATGGACGCCAGGCTCACGTCCTCCCATGCGTGCGGGTCGGACTTCCAGAGGACGTCGTCCCAAGCAGCCTTCCCCTTTACCAGTGCATCGGTGGCCACGGTGCTGACTTGACCTTGGGCCCACGACAACAACTCGTCCCGGCTGGCGACCGCCGGCGGGTGCATCATCAGAACATCGCAGAATGCTTCTTCGAGGACGATACCGAGCACCTGTGAAGGGCGAGTCGGCCCTTGGAGACCGACCTGGTAGCCCAAAAGCCACTGGCGAGGACAACGAAGGTACGTGGTCAAGGCGCTGGCGGACAATCGTCCTCGAGTCCGTCCCAACGGACCGCCGCGTGGTGGGAGGCCTACGGGCACGGGTGCACCTCCGTCGATTGAAGGGCGATGAATTGAAACTCAAGCATCGTAGGAATAGTAGTCACCACTCGAGCGTTGTTCGCGGTCTTTTCTGCTTTCGTTTTTGTTGATGCGTGGGCGGCGTGAATCGTGGTCTCGACGGAAGGTGACGTCCACGCCTGCCAGGAAGCGGTTCATCCCTTCGCGCAACTTGTAGGGCCCCGTTGCACGGCCTTCAACACCGCCCTGGCCCTCAAAGACGAGTAACGAGTCGGAAACGATGTCGATGAAATAGACGTCATGGTCGATCACAAAGGCAGATTTCTCATTGGCCTCCATGGTTCGTCGGATGGCCTTGGCCGCTTCCATGCGGGCGTTGGCATCGAGGTGCGCCGAGGGTTCGTCGAGCAGGTAAAGGTGGGCCTCCCGGCCAAGGCAGAGGGCGATGGAGACGGCTTGTCGTTCACCGCCGGACAATTTCTTGACGCGCTTCGGAAGAAGTTGGTCAATGCCGAGGGCTTTGATGACGTTCACGTTGAATTCGCCGCTGCGCCAACGCGGGCCCAACTCGCTGTCGAGCCAAAGTTGAACCGAGCCGTCAATGTCCACATCGATGTGTTGTGGTTTGTAGGAAATGGTCGCCTCTGCAGTGACCCATCCGCCGTCGTATTCGTGCTCGCCGGCGAGGATTTTGATCATGGTGGATTTGCCGGTTCCGTTTGACCCAACGACGCCCACGACTTCGGAGCGATGGACGGCTCCCTCACCAGATGTGAGTTTAAACTCGCCAAGTTGCTTCTCGAGACCACCCCACGAAACAACCGGCGTACCGATCTCTGCTGAGCGGTCGCGATGCCGAAGGAATTTGATGGGTTTGTCTCGAATGCGTACGTTTTCCTCAGGGAGGAAACCATCGAGGTAGGAGTTGATGGCCTGCCTGGTGGAACGGGCGGGTGTAAAAATGCCGAACGCACCTTTCTTGCCGTACACGATGTGAATTAAATCCGCCAAGACGTCAAGGACGGCCAAGTCGTGTTCAATCACAATGACCCGTTTGGTTTCAGCCAAGGCCTGGATGATACGAACGACGCGCATGCGTTCGTGAATGTCGAGGTAGGAAGAGGGTTCGTCAAAGAAGTAAACATCCACGTCCCGCAAAATCGTGGCAGCGATGGCCATGCGTTGCAATTCACCGCCTGAAAGTTGCTGTACGGTTCGGTCCATCAGGTGGTCAATCCCCAACGAGCGGGTGGTTTCTTCGAGCAGACCTCGTTCGTCGACCTTGGACAGCAAGTCCGCCACCGTGCCGGTGATGCGCTTGGGGAGGCGATCCACATTTTGCGGCTTGACAGCCACCCGGATCTTGCCGTCCTGGACAGCGATGAAGAAATCCCTGAGTTCGCCTTTGGGGAGGGAATCAATGACCTCGTCCCATTGCGCCTCTTGGTTCAACCAGTCCCCGAGATTGGGAATCATTCGCCCGGAGAGTGCGCTGATAGCGGTTGATTTCCCCATGCCGTTGGGCCCGAGAATCCCCACCACGCTTTCCTTGGAGGGCGTGGGCAATCGGAAGAGACGGAACCCGTTCATGGAATACCGATGGATCATGTCGGTCTCGAGTTCGCTGGGAAGGTTTTCGATGATCAAGGCGTCATGTGGACACTTGTTGATGCAAATACCGCATCCGATGCAGAGGCTTTCCGAAATGTGCGGCTTCCCGGTGTTCTCGTCCATGATGATGCATTCTTGCCCGTTTCGAACGGGAGGGCAGAACACTTGACACTCATCGTTGCACTTCTTCGGTTGACAATTGTCTTCCTTTAGAACGGCAACACGCATTTCATCACCTGACCGAGCCTCTCGCCTGTTCTATTTTGTTTCACCTGCCGTCAACCGAGCGAAGCCCGGCGAAACGGATGTGTTGTCGCTGTCTCAAATGAGACCCTTGAGGTGCTCGTGTCCACGGATAAGGCGGATGGTGCACGGGGTAGGGAACTTCATGCTGGCCTTGCGGAGTGCATCACGGGCCGTGAGGTAGTGAGGAGCGTTGACCTGAATGGAGATCACCCGCTGGCCACGCTTGACACGAGCGGCCGTACCTACGTTCTTTCCGAACGCACATCGCATGCCTTGTGAGACACGGTCTGCACCGGCACCCGTCGCTTGCTTGTTTTCACGAAGCACGTGGTGGGGGAAGGTGTGGACGCGGAGGGCGTAGCCTTGGGCGCCGGCTTCCTTACGGATGGTTGAGTTGGAGACGACACGAGCTGCTTCAAGGGCAGTGTGGCGAATCTGAACATCGTTGTCGGCGCGCAGTTCGAGCACGACTTGGAACTGACCCGTCTCCGCAGCACGACGGTTTCCGACGTGATACTGGTGGATACGGTTGTTGGGCACACCACCGATGTACTTTCGGCGGGTGTAGGCTGGGCCTTTCAAGCGGCGGTACATCACAGCGGGTTTACGTGCCATAGGTATGCCTCCAAGCATCCCTGCGACCGATGCTCCCTTTATGATATCTCCGCACCCTCTGTCCACGCTTTGGAGAGCCTTGAAGGCGCCTGACCAAGCAAAGTGTTCATGTTGCTCCCACGCTACCATCAGGCATGGCTGATGGTTGGCGACGGCTCCTCGAAGAGGAATCCGAGCACCAATGGCTGACCCTTTCCCTGTTTGCGGTCTTTGTCGCCCTCGGGGCTTTTGCGATCGAAGCCACCGAACATTTCGTGGGGGACACGATCGTCAACGACGATGCACTGCACCGAGGTGGGTTGGTCACCCACATCGAGTACCACCCCGACGGCGAAGGCTACACGGCGTTGGTTTACGCGCCAAACGAGGGCTACCATTTGTTCACCGAGCACGCCGAGGGTTTGCCCAGTGAAGTCTACAGCCCTCAAGGGAACGACTTGGGCGCCCAAGTGAAGTTTCTGAAAACCATGCCGAACGGTGAACTTCTCTTCTCGGTGGCCCCCAATCAAGTGATGGGCATCCAAGATAACCTTCTCATCACCTACGATTACACGTCGTTTGAAGAGACGTTCACGGTGCTCGATGCTGCTGACCGAAGCGCAAACGGTGGAACACAACGATTGTTGCTGACCGCTGAGGGAAGCAGCACCTCCGTGCGGGGGATTGCAAACGGCGTGCCAACGTCCGCCATGTCCATGTCCTCTGGCGTCCAATGGCACGGCCTTGAAGCCCACAGCGATGGGCTCTGGGTGGCCTATGGAACGCACACCAGTTCATCGGGTGCTGACGGTTCAAGCCCAGCAACGCCCGAATCTCGACCGGTGTTGGGATGGATTCTTTGGAACGGTGACGATGCGACCCCGGTGCTCAGAAACATCCAGATGTTTGCCAGCGGTGTGTTTCATAGCGTTGCCCAATCAGGAGACACCCTGGTGGTTGGAGGTACCGTAGAGAGCCTCATCATCTCCCCAGACGAACAAGTTTCGGCCATCGATGCACCCGCCGCAAGGGTCGTGGGGGATGCAGACGGAACCGTTTGGTTCATCGGAGCCCTTGGTTCAACCAGCATCGCCACGTACGACAGCAAAGGATTCGAGGTCCACCAACTCAGTCGGCATGTACCTGTTGATGTGACCGATGCCGGCATGCAGGGCGACCACGTCCATGTGCACGGCGTCGACGAGAACGGTTTTCCCATTCAATGGTCCATCGACATCACCGCCGATGGTTCTATAGAGAGTGGACGAGGATTCCTGAACTTGATGTTCCTGTTGTTCGGTGGCGTCATGCTTTCCATGATGGTGTCCCATGCTGGCCGTCAACTCGTGGCGAGAAACTGATTCATCGTTTCTCGCAAAAACAATGCAGAGCACGCCGTTGATTGAGAACCTTCATGTGCTCTCGTCAGCGTTGTCGGACTCCAGCGCAAGCCATGGAGGCAACGATGATGACCAAACGTGGGATGATGGACCAGTTCTTTGACATCAAAGAACAGCACCCGGACACCATCCTCTTCTTCCGCATGGGCGATTTCTACGAACTCTTTCACGAGGATGCAGAAGTAGCCGCCGAAGTACTGGGGCTTTCGCTGACCTCTCGTGATAAAAATGCAGAACAACCCATCCCAATGGCCGGTTTTCCGTGGCACGGGCTGGAAGAACATCTTCGAACCATGCTTCGGGCAGGGTACAAGGTGACGGTGGCGGAACAGGAAGAGGAATTGCGACCCGGTGCAAAATTGCTGGAACGCGTGGTCACGCGTGTCTACACGCCTGGCAGCCTCTACGAAGAGGGGCTTCTTGACGGTGATGAGCAATCGCTCCTGGCCGCCGTGGTGCTGGGTTCCGACGCGCTCGGCCTCTCCGTGATTGACGCCTCGACCGGGAAGGCGTGGGCATCGACCCACAGCGGGGTGGATCGCCTCCTGCGTTTGCAGGACGACCTGCTTCGGTGGCAACCGAGTGAACTCGTCCTGACGCCCAAAGATGCGGGGAACGACCAGTTATCTCGGCTCTTCCCCATGCTCGACGCCACCATGGTCAGCCAGCACAAGCTCAGCCCTGCCAAGCGTGACGAACGACTCCGGACCATGTTGAACGTCGCGGATTTGGGCCATTTGGACCTTGATCACGCACCGCTGGCCATTTCCGCCACCGGTTTAGCGGCCGACTACCTCGCAACGGTCCACCGTCAGCCGGATGTGCCACTGCAAGACGTTGAGATGGTGGAAGAACAGGGCCATCTTCTGCTCGACCAGACCACCCTGCGCAACCTTGAGTTGACGGCCACCTTGGCCGGAGAATACGACGGGAGTCTCCTCTCCACCCTGAATCGATGCCGCACCGCCATGGGGAGGCGCTTGCTGAAAACATGGGTGCTTCATCCGCTTTCCGACCGTGAAGCGATTCAAACGCGGCATGCTGCCGTGGGTACGCTTTCCCGCTCCGCTCGGCGATTGGACGGGATGAGAACATCGCTGAAGGGGATCAGGGACATGGAACGTTTGGCCACTCAACTGGCCTATCAGCGAAGCAACGCTCGTGATTTGGTTGCCACCGCCCACGCGCTCGAGCGCATGCCGGCCGTGGCTCAGTGGTGCCGAGACAGCCAAGACCCACTCCTGACACACCTGAGCGAAGGCCTTGAACAACTGGATGAGATGATGAACACCATTCGGCACACGCTCACCGAAGAGGCACCTCTTGGCTTGCGCGACGGAGGACTGTTGCGGCCGGGTGTCGACGAAGAGGTCGACCGTTTGCGCACCGTCACCACCGAAGGAAAGGCTTGGTTTACCTCGCTTGAGCAGCGGCTGAGGGAAGAACTGAACATCCCTTCGTCTGAAGGTGAAGAACAACAGGCAAGTCGGCTGGTACATCGAGGTGACCCAAACTCACCTGGACAAGGTACCGGAGACGTGGCGAAGGAAGCAACAACTCACCAACGGTTCGAGGTACACCACTGAAGAACTGGTGGAGCGCGACGACCTGCTGCTCACGGCTGATTCAAAACTCAAAGAACTCGAATACAGAAAATTCCTCGAACTGCGTAGTTATTGCGTGGCGCACGCCTCTGCCCTTGCCGACGTTGCACGGCGAGTGGCGTCCATCGATGTGCTTCAGTGCTTTGCAACGGTGAGCCGTGAGCGAGGGTGGACCAAACCGGAGATCAATGAACAGCACGTCATCAAACTCGACGGCGCTCGCCACCCTGTGCTTGAGACGCAAGCGGGCTTCGTGCCCAACGACGTCGTGATGAACACCAAGCGGAGTTTCCTGCTCATCACGGGCCCGAACATGGGCGGGAAGTCGACCTACCTCCGCACGGTGGCCTTGGTTTCGGTGTTGGCGCAAGCGGGTTGTTTTGTGCCCGCTGCAACGGCAAAAATCGGCCTCGTTGATCGGATTTTCACCCGTGTGGGTGCGAGTGACGACCTCAAACGCGGGCGGTCGACCTTCATGATGGAGATGATTGAGGTGGCCCACATTTTGAAACGAGCCACCAACCGCTCCCTCGTGCTCCTCGATGAAATCGGACGAGGCACCTCCACGTTTGACGGCTTGTCCATCGCTTGGTCGGTAACCGAAGACATCTGTTCTCGCATCGGCGCTCGAACCATGTTCGCCACGCACTACCACCAACTCATCGGCTTGGAAGATGAGATCGACGGTTTGTGCAACGTCCACGTTCAGGTGGCGCACACCGACGGCCAACTCCGGTTCATGCACAGCGTGGCCGATGGACCGTGCGACGATTCGTACGGCGTCCAAGTCGCAGCCCTCGCGCGACTCCCTCGAAACGTGGTGGAACGAGCCACCGACCTGCTCGCCTTCCTTGAACAACAAGCAGGCGGGGCCAAAGCAGGCGAACAAGGGGCGCCGAGGTCTCGGGATGTAGGCCAGGCCAGTCTGATGGGGTACTTTGCAGCAGCTGCGATGAAAACAAAGGAGAACACCGCCCCTGTTGCCCCACCAGAGGAACGAACAGCGCTAGAGCGACTGAGGAACACGCAGGTTGACGAATTGAGCCCACGGCAGGCACTCGATGTGCTCTATGCCTTGAAGCAAGATTTGGAGGGCGGGGCATGAAACCGCAAAAAATCCGTCAACTCGACGACGCAACCATCGGGTTCATTGCCGCTGGAGAGGTGGTTGAACGGCCGGCGCAAGTCGTGAAAGAGTTGGTGGAAAACAGCCTTGACGCTGGAGCAACATCCATCACCATCACCGTTGAACAGGGCGGATTTGACCGATTGAGCGTTGAAGACAACGGAAGTGGAATCGCAAAAGAGGACCTGCCGCTGGCGCTTGACCGACACGCCACCTCAAAACTTCGAACGAAAGAAGATCTCGCCTCCATTGTCTCGCTCGGCTTCCGTGGGGAGGCGTTGGCCAGCATTGGCATGGTGTCAAAATTGCAAATCTCAAGCAAACCCCCGGTCAAGCCGGGGCAACCATCGTGATGGAGGACGGCGTGAAATCCAACATCCAACCCGTTGGCATGGCGGAAGGCACCGTCATCTCGGTCGAGCATTTGTTCCAAAACACACCGGCGAGGCTGGCCTTCCAACGTCGTCCCGAAACTGAAACCGCGAGGATCGTCGACGTGGTGGTGGATCACGCGCTGGCCCACCCGTCCTGTGGGTTTCATCTGAAAACCGAACGACGGACCTTGCTCAACGTCCCACCCACGGAGGACATGATGGACCGCTTGTACGACATCATGGGCGCTCAGGCGACCGATTTGGTGCCGTTGCAACAACCCCCCGATGACGACGAGGCCCCCGGAGCAGAACGCTGGAGCGGTTGGATCAGCACGCCCGACATCACCCGAGGAAAGGGCGATGATATTCACGTGCTGATCAACCAACGGCCCAGACAGCAGGCCCGTTCCTCCAAGCCATCCGCCGTGGCTACAAGACACGGCTCATGCAGGGACGCCATCCACTGGCCGTGGTCAATCTCGATTGCCCGCCCGACGAAGTGGACGTGAACGTCCATCCCACCAAACGGGAGGTGCGATTGCGACATTCATGGCGCGTGCTTGAACGCTTGGAACGGGCGATTGCTTACACGCTTGAGGCCAGCCCCACCGAACCAGATGCGACGGGGGGCATTCCCGGCCTACAGGGACTATCAACCCAGCAGCACGTGAAGTCGGTTGAAACTTACCTTAATCCAGAGCCCCAATCCGAACCCACGCATTCCTTGGCCTCTGCCGCCGGTATGGCAACGCAACCCGAGGCATCCGAACCGGCGTCTTTGCCTCAACCCCCCGCATGGGCTGTCGCTGCAGGGAAGCAACTGAACTTGGTCGGGCAAACCGCTGAAGAAACCAAGCCCGCCGAAAAAGAACGGCCGGTTTCCGCCTCTCCGCTGGGTCAATCCTTGCTCCCCGGCCAAGTTGAACAACCGGTAGCAGCACCGCTCTCGTCGGCCGAGCGCGACCTGCACCGCCACGCAGGATTAGGGGCAACGTCTCGTCCGGGAGAAGAAGGACCGCTTGAAGGAGAACTCAACGAATTACCCCACATGGAACCGCTGGCACAGTTTGCTGACTCGTACATCCTTGTCCAAGCGGAGGATGAACTGCTGCTCATTGACCAGCACGCCCTTCACGAGCGCGTGCGCTACGAGCGACTCCGTCATCGAGGCCAAGCATGGGAGCCACAAACTCGCCTCGCCCCTCTTGAGCTCGACCTGGATGCACGTCAATCCGCCCTGGTTGATGCACACCACGCTCGATTGAATGAACTCGGATTCCATCTCAGCAACGACAACGGGGCATGGACCATGACAGCTTCGCCGCAGCTGCTGAACGGCGAGGAGGTACGCTCGTTCTTTCTCGACCTTCTCCAGGACTTGGCCCTGGACGGTGGTCCGCTGGAAACCCTCGAAGCCAAGAAAGATCACATCGCGTTCATGAACGCCTGCCGAGGAGCAGTGAAGGCCAACGAACCGCTCACCCTCCCCGAGATGCGACGCTTGCTCGATGACATGAGACGAATTCCGAACCCGTGGGCATGCGTGCATGGTCGCCCAACTTCACTTCGCATCTCCATCGACAGCCTCGACCACCATTTCGGCCGCCACGGTTGACCTACCACGGTTGGTGGAGGACACGCTCGACGACGACACCAACTGCTTCCCAACGTGCGATGGCCTCGGGGTCGGCCACCTCATGCAGCGAATCACCTTCGATGAGCACGGGAGTTGAGGACCCCATCGCGAGCACCAACGCCGTCATCTGCATTCGGTGGTCGCCGTACGTTTCCACGAGGTCCGTCGGACCGACAATGGTTTGGCCGCCTGGTACGGTGAGGCGCCCGTTCTCGAACGTGGACTTCAACCCAAATTGAGCCAGCAAAGCCACCGTCCCGTTGGTTCGGTCGGTTTCCTTGAACGCAGCGTGTTCGGCACCGATGATGGTTCCACCTGCGCCCAACGCCAAAAGCGCAGCAACAGGGGTAATGAGATCGTTTCCGTGCTTCAAATCCAATGAAGCCGGTGCGGATTCATCGCAGCCGCTGAAGGTGCTGCCTTCCACCTTCAAGCCCAAGTCCTCGAGGTGAGCCATCAATACATCGTGGCCCAGCGATTCTTCGGTGGTTGGCAGGTCCTCAACGTGTACGGAGATCCGACAGACTTTGGCAGCCAAGCAGGCGAAGGCGAGCATCGATGCGTCCGGTGGCATCCTCACGCTCGATTCCTTGAAGGCCGGCGTCCACGGTTGGAGGGTGCCGTCATGAAGCGCCTCGTCGGCGCCGGTCTGCACGCACAGGTCTTTGCTCAACTCGCTGTGGCGAAGCGAAACGCCATCACCAACAGACTCAACTTTCACCTCAAAGGTCAAGGCAGGGGCGGCCAAGCAAAACGCCGTGGTGGGTTGGCTTGAGGTCGAGACATCGAGGGAGAGTTCCTCCGTGGGTTTCCAAGGGCCCTGAAGGAGAAGCGGGAGACCCTCAACGCCAACACCACGCGAGACGTTGACGCCAAGCGCTTCCAACGCCGCGACCATCACGTCATGGTTCCGGGAACGAAGGGAGGCATCACCGTCAACCATGATGGGGACATCAAAGCGAGCGCACATGGCCATCAAAATACGCAAGGCCGTGCCTGAATTTCCAGCGTGAAGGACGCTCACAGGGGCACGCAGGCCGTGTGGACCGGCGCCTTCGACGATCCACGAAACGGTACCCGCTGGAGGCTGGTCGTCGTGGTTTGACTCAACGGACAGCGGATGACCTGACGCATCGAGGTCGGTGATTCGGACGCCGAGTTGCCTCAAGCAACGGCGCATGGAAATGATGTCTTGACCAGCTGCACCCATGTTTTCCATGCGGAGCGATTGGTTGGATTGAGCCGCCAATGCGAGCCAGCGTATGGCATGACTCTTTGAGGGTGGCAAGTTCCATGCCATTGATTCTATAGAGACTTTTGGCGTGATGTTGAGCGCCGGAACGAGGCTTCCTTTGCCTCCGTTTCGATGGGGCGACCAGCGCTTCACCCACGCCCTAGTCATGTCCTGCCCTAAGTTCACCCAGCCATGAACCCTTGTAATACAGGTTCAAGAACCCGGGAAGGGTGAACGAATCATGCGACTCGTGGACCGCTATGAACGGCCACTCCACGACCTGCGTGTTTCGGTCACGGACCGATGCAATTTTCGTTGCACGTACTGCATGCCTCGAGAGCATTTCGATGCCGACCATGCCTTCCTTGAACGGGCGGCCCTCCTCACCTACGAGGAGATCACCACGGTGGTCCGAAGCCTCCTCCCCGCCGGCTTGCGAAAAGTACGCCTCACGGGCGGGGAGCCTTTGCTGCGCAAGGACATCACGACCTTGGTGGAAATGCTGAGGGCTGCGGGCCCACATCTTGACCTCGCCCTGACCACCAACGGAGCGCTGTTGGAACGCCACGCATCAACCCTTCAACAGGTCGGTCTTGACCGAGTAACCGTGAGCCTGGATGCCATCGACAAGGCCCTGTTTCAACAGATGGCCGACACCACCAACCACGGCCCCGATGAGGTCCTGGCTGGCATTGATGTCGCCCTTGGTCTCGGTCTTGGTGTCAAAGTCAACACCGTGGTCCAAAAAGGCGTGAACGAGGGCGAGTTGATACCGCTTGCCGAGGCGTGTACAGCGCGCAACATCCCGCTGAGATTCATTGAATTCATGGACGTCGGCAACACCAATGCTTGGAAACTCGATGACGTTATGACCGGCCAAGACATTCGAAACGTGCTCCAAGACCGCTTTGGACAACTGAAGCCCGTTGATGCAGCAGACCCAAGCCAAGTGGCACGTACCTACGAAACAGTGGATGGTCATCGCTTTGGTTTCATTGAATCCGTATCCAACCCCTTCTGCGGCGATTGCACCCGCGCTCGTCTTTCGGCCAACGGCTCACTGTACACCTGTTTGTTCTCCTCCAGCGGGCACGACCTCAAACCGCTGTTGAGAATGGGAGCAGAGGAAGACGAGGTCCTCCAAGCGATTCATACCATCTGGGAAGCACGAAAGGACCGATATTCTGCAGAACGCACCTCAACAAGGGAACCTTCTCCGAAGGTTGAGATGTCCTTCATCGGTGGTTGATCACGCCATGGCGGGCAACGCCACGTCCACGATGAGTGCGCTTGACGTTTGGTCGACCAAGCGGAATCGCCAATTCCCGTCATCCGCACCGATGGTTTCTGAATCGATGACGAAATAATCACCTTGGGTGACGGAATAACCTGCATCGCGGTCATGGAAGGAGATGTTCGTGCCCACCACCCCGTAGACATCGGCGTCCGCCACCTGACCCCGAATCGGTAAATCCTCGGTCGTGTCGGCCGGCAACAGGTCAAACTGGAGGCGAGCAGGGTCAATGGACTGGTCAAGGCTGGTGATGCGGACAACATGGAAACCGTTGTCGAGCGCCCTCACGCTGACCGTTGCTTGAGGGGCAGATTTCTCCACCGTGGTCAATGCCCCCTGCATCAACACGAAGACCATGCTCGAGAGCATGACCGTAATGGCGAGAAGCAGCACGGTGGCAATCACCGGGCTGACCGCTTCCTCGTCCCGGACAACGGCCCCTCGCATGGAGATGACGGGGGCGCCAAATCACTTCAACACACCGATAGGCTGGGCGATGGTTGGCGGGGTTTTGGAGACCCTCAAATCAGCCAAAATGGACGCTCGCATTCCATGGCACGCTTGATGCCCCCGATAGGCCCGAGAATTCGAAGGATAACTTCGGTCAACACATCGCCACGCATGAACGCATAGCCCATGTTTTTGCTTCGCAGGGAATTTTTGAGTGCTGGACCCATGGACGCTCGGACGTTGGCTTCGTACGTCGAGAGTGGCACCCCGTTCTCCAGGTGGTCGATGATGGATTCAGCCGCAAAGCAACCCGAGATGATGGCTTGGCTGATGCCACCGCCGTTGCTGGGCATGACCAGTCCGGCAGCGTCGCCCACCGCCAGCGTGGTTCCGTCGACCATCTGCTTCACGGGTCCACCCATGGGAATCCAGCCACCGCCGAAGGAAACGATTTCCAAGTTCAAATCGGCGCAGAATCGCTCAAGATGGCCTTTGAGATCGCCTTCAAGTTTCCCCGCTCGCACGCCCAAACCAACGTTGGCAAAGTTCGGACCCTTTGGAATGATCCACGCATAGCCCGAAGGGGCAACAGAGCCGAGGAAGACATCGAACGTTTCCGGCACATCGCCTTTCACCTGTGCATAAATGGTCGGCACCTGGTCGTCGGGACGGAACGCCGGGTCTTGCCCGTGGCGAAGGCGACCGACATGAGCCAAGCTACCCGAAGCATCGATGAGATAGTCGCAAGTGAAGCGACCCTCGCTGGTAACCAACAACTCACGGTTCGCTTTACGCTGCTGCTGGAGGCGTTTGAGCGATGTTGACATACGGATTTCGGCACCTGCTCGAACCGCTTTATCAGCCAAATAACCATCAAATTGAAGGCGGTGGCCTGCAAAAGCATCCAGTTCAAAATCATAGGACTTTCCAGAGGGCAAAAACACCCGCATGTTATCGAGACGGTGAAGCCTCAGTCGCTCTGGGAAATCGAAGTAGGTCTTGAGCCAATCGTGGTCCTCCAAGTGATGGAATGTACCGATGACTTCCCCCAATTTGGGATGCATTCACCGCATTGAGCGGGATTGCCAACGATGGAACGCCGTTCGAGGACCAAGACATCAAGCCCGGCCTCGGCGAGTCGCTGAGCAGCCGCACTGCCAGCAGGACCTGCACCCACGACAATGACCTGACGGTGTTCGACATCCTTCACGGCCAAGCGTTCACCTCATGCATGTCCATCTTTGACGATGTTTGTGATCATCATCATCATGTCTTTGGCCTGACCGTCGGGGAACCGTTCAAGTTCTTCCTGAGCACGCTCAAGATGGGTTTTGACCAAGATTTCGGCGTAGTCCATGCTGCTGGAACGTTCGAGCAGGGCCATCAGTTCGTCAAAGTTATCATCGCTGAAATTCTCAATGAGTTCGGAGAGGCGCGTACGGTGCGCTCCGTGCGAAAGGGTCAGCGCATGAATCAGTGGCAATGTCATCTTCCCCTCATGCACGTCTGCACCTCGTGGTTTCCCCATTCGCTCATCGCCGCGAAGGTCGAGCAGGTCGTCCACGAGTTGGAACGCAATGCCCAATTCCATGCCAAACCGTTCGAGCGCTCGTGCTTCTTCATCTGGCAAGCCCGCCACCAAACCTGCCGCATAGCACCCAGCGGCAAACGGCCCTGCAGTTTTGCCCCGCACGATGGACAGGTAATCCTCGGGCGAAGTGGCGAGATTCAGCACATGGTCAAGTTGATGAAATTCCGAAACCGCAATGTTGGCACAGCAGCGGGCAATCACCGTCACGATTTGTTCAGAGTAACGGCCACCGAGAGCGAACCCGTGAACAAAGAGCCAATCACCGGCGATCACCGCCTTGGCCTGTCCGGCCTGAGCGTGAATGGTTGGAATACCGCGTCGCTGCTGGGCTTCATCGTTGATGTCATCGTGAACCAAGGTAGCGGTGTGAATCAATTCAAACGCCAGAGCAAGCGGCATAACATCCTCGATGTTGCGCCCGCCTGCGAGTTGGTACGCGAGGAGAAAGAGAATCGGACGCAGCCGCTTTCCACCCGCATTCAGCACGCGGCCTGCCTCTACGGCAACTTCGCCGGCCCCCGAGGCGATTTCGGACTCAATGAGGTTCTTGAGGGCCTGATTGACCTCATCCCGCATGGATTCCAACGCCGAACTCAGCGTCTCAACATCACTGCGCACACCGGTGCTACGAGGGTGGGCTTCTTAACCGGTCGTCCACGCCCGTGACATGTGAGGGGCGACCTTCACCGAGGTGAAACGATGGAAACGAGTGAGCGTCTCGTGATTCTCACCACCCCCTCCCGCAACGACGGTGTTCGCCTCCAAATTGAACGAGCGGTCAGCACCCACGGCAAGCACCGGGACCTCCTCCTCAAGCAGCTGCCTCACATGGAAACGGCCATCCAAACCCTTCGGGACGGTACGGGCGATTTGCTCGCCATGAGTGCATTTGACTGGCACCAGCGAGACGTTGAGGGACTCACCATTGCCGGATTGCTGTCCCGAAAGGAGCCTACTTGGGTGCTCGTGGCCGACGATAAGCCAGAGTACCTTGAGCAACATGCGAGGGTGCTGTGCGACCACGAACTCCTTCGGCGTCAAATGATGCGAATGCGACCTGACCTCGTGCTTGAGACCATGGACGATATGATTGAACGCCTCGAAGCGACCAGCAGCGTGGCTGAAATGGATGAGGAAGACATCTGGCCGTGGGTTGAGGAGCAGCGGTTGAACGGGCACATTGACGGGTTCATCGTGCCTCGAGCCATCCATGCTGGGCACCGGATGAAGGGGCGTCGTCATACGTTGGGGCTCCAACGAGACCAAACCGAGAACAACCGTGAGCGATTTATCCCCCCACCGTTGCACGGCTTCACCCTCCTCGTGGGCCGACAGGGCTTTCCCAAAGCCAGCATCAAGGAGATGCTCGATCCCAGTGCAGAATTGGCCTATCGGCTTGAAGCAACGTTGCTGGAGAGCTTGTCGCCTGACCTCCAGCCCATCGTGGGCGCTTATGTCGAACAACGGAAGATCAGCACCTTTCTCAAAAAGGCCTCCGAGGAAGGCGACGAAACCTTGCTCACATCGTTGGTCGACCCCAACAAAAAACGGGGCGTGTACCGGAGCGGGCCACGGGTTGAAATGCTCATTGAGACCCTCAACCCTGACGGGACCGTGACGGCGGCCTGCGAACGCATCGTTCAACCCGAGAACAGCCACATGGGCATGGTGACCCTTCTCCGGGAATTCATGGATTTGTTGAACGTGATGACCACCGACCACGAGGGCTCAAAACGAAACATTCCCGGGATGCCTGAGAGTTTCAAAGAACCAAGCCCACGTCTGATGGACTTGGACGGCGAACCATCGCTCCGTGAATCCAAGGACCCATAAGAACCGCCTTCCCCTCCGCCTTTGGACTGCGAAGGCATATATGCTTTGAATGCGGCAAAAGCCGTAGAGGTGAGGCAACAATGGACACATCAGCCATGTTGGGGGAGTTGTACCAAGCCCGCTTCGACGGCCTCAAGGACATGGCTCAACAGCACGGTCTTTCCAAGGCAGGACCGGTGGAAGCCCTCCGTGCACGCTTGATTCAACATCTTATTTTCGCCGATTGGGATTTTTCATCGGCAGGCCTTCGAAGCATCCCCAACAGCGATTTGGGCGAGGTTTTGGGCGTCTTTGGCATCAAGAAATCCGGTTCCATCAAAGCCCGTAGGCAACGGTTGTTCCTTCACCTCAACCACGACCCAAAGTCCCTGGCCGTTGAGAAGCTCGACGACATGACGAGGGATGAACTCCATGCCATGTGCAAAGACCTCGAACTCCCCTTGTCCGGCAACAAACAGACCCTGCTTGCTCGTGTTGCCGGCGTCTTGGCCTCTCAGGAGAACGCTTGGGGCAAGGTCAAGAAAAGCCTCCGCCGACCACGCGGCCCGGTGCGCGTCCCTTCCGCAGCTCCCGCTGCTCCTCAGCCTGCTCCAACCACGGTGGAATCCACGGTAGCTTCCTTTGTTGACGAACACGAAGGAGGATGGTCCTTTGAAGATGAGACGGAACTTCGCGAGGAGTTGGCCACCATCGGCCACGACGCATCCCGTTCAACGGTGGACGCTGTGGTTGAACAGCAACTTCGCCAAGACGATACACCTGTTTCGACGGCACCACCCATGATACAACACACGGGAACGACTGAAACGCACAGCCTTGAGACCGAGACGGCCCTCATGGAACTCCGGGAGCGAGCGGCTGAAGTCCAGGCCTTTGCTCGTGATTTCTTGATGGTCAGTTCAACCACCAACCAAACCGACATGGACGCATTCATTCACTCGCTTCGGGGACAGGGCTTCTCGACCGACATTCCTGCTGTTCACCAGGCCGTGGCAACGATGATCATGGAACTGGACTATCGTGTCCAACACGAAAGCACTGCAGCGACGGCCATGCCGCAATCATGGACGGAGCGTGAGGCCCTCCGCCGGTTTGAGGAAGTTCGCAGCACGCTGCGAGACCGACTCGAAAACATCCTCGCGCTTCATGCCGCGGACGTCGTCAAGGCCCGAATGGCCTTCGAGCAAGAAGGACGAGACCTTGACCTTGACCTTCGAGTCCCCAGCGTCTCCGGGCGACTCCATGCCTTGTTCGACCTCCACATCGAAATCACCGAATCGCAAGCGCTTCACGACCCTGTCGTGCAGCGTCGCCAACGCATGATGCGCATCCTCCACCGAGGTGCTGTGCACATGGCGGCGCGAGAACGAACGACCATTGAACGCCTTGAGCGGAACATCGCTTCGTTTGAGGAACTTGTCCAGACCATCCTTGAATCCGGTGAAGAAGGCTTTGATGACGCTCAACAGGCGTTGGTCATTCGCTTCCTTGAATCAAAGGGCTATGAGGTCAACACCAGCACCCTACGCCCTCGAATCCTTGCCTGCGCCGGAATTTTAGGAGCAGAACTTGGCTACCTTTCACCCAGCGAAATCCCACGTATTGCCCCGGGCGTTCTGGTGACCGAGACCGAAGTTGACGCCATCGTGACCGAACTCAAGTCGCTGGCGGCGAGTTTCAAACCAGCCCCTGACACCGTCCAAGAAGAAGAGGAAGCCGTTGCCGAGTCCGTTTCAGACGCCTCCGACAACATCGCACGAGTTCGTGGGAAAATCGACCGGGTTGACGAATTGCTCAACCGGCTCAACGGTTAATCTTGAGCAGCGGCCACCTTCGCCAGCGAAGCGACGACCTGCGAAAGGAAGCGCTTCAGTGCTGTTGAGCGTAGAAATTCTGAACCACTGAAGTGACGGTTTGGATGTCAGAGATACCACGCTGACACAGGTCCTCAATGATGGCCTGGCGCTGTGCGACGTGGCGTTCGAAGACGTCCGGAGTGACGCCTGCGGCGTTGCAGATGGTTTCACGTAGCTTTGAGGGAATGCCAGTTTCTTCAATTTGGTCGGTCGCAGCGTTGTACTTCCAAATGGCGTTCAACCGAGGCTTGTCACCCTCCATACCGGCGACTTCTGCCACTTCGGTGATTTTTCGAGCGGTCTTCCCGTTAACGTGAAGACGGGCTTGGATAATGATCAAGTCAAGTCCGCTGAGCATGATGGGAGGCACGCTCATGGGCGGGTTGATCATACGTGTCACGGTCTCTTGGGCCGTGTTGGCGTGAAGGGAACCAAACGAACCGTCGTGGCCCGTGTTCATGGCGGTGAGCAAGGTTGCACATTCTGGACCACGTACCTCACCGACGATGATGCGGTCGGGTCGCATACGCAGGCTGGACTTGAGGCAGTCGTTCATGTCCACCTCGGGGGTACCATCGGGCCGCTCACGCCGGGTCTCCATGCGCAACCAGTGGTCGTGATAGACCTGCAATTCAGCGGTGTCTTCCACCGTTAGCAAACGACGGGACCAAGGAATGTACATACCGAGACAGTTCAGCGTCGTGGTTTTACCCGAACCGGTTCCACCAGCGATGACAAAATTGGCCGGTCGGCTATCAAGGCCTTCAATCCACACCCACATCATGGCAGCAAGACGGGCGTTGACGGTCCCGAAATTCACGAGGTCGATCATCGTCAACGGGTCTTCCTTGAACTTACGGATGGTCAGGGTGGGGCCGTCGGGTGAAACCGGAGGGATGGTGCCGTTGACACGGGAACCGTCGGGCAGGCGACCGTCAAAGATGGGCACGAGACCTGGACCATCGCCCAGCGGCACGTTGGTGAACGATGCGATGTTTTTGGCGATTTGTAGGCCGGATTCATCGTCAATCCAAATGTTGGTTCGGCACATGCCGTGGTTGCGGTGGGCCACTTTCACGCACTGCGTACCACCGTTGTACATCACTTCTTCAAGCGCATCGTCTTCGAACAAGGCTGCCAAATCCCCGTAGGGATTCGGCTGAATGTCGCCATCAACATGGTAGATCGGCGATGGGTGATTGGCTTCGGTGTAAATCGTAACGCGTCCGTATTGCTCGAGAATTTGTTCTGACATGCTTCAACCTCCAACGGCTTTGACGGCCCCTAGATAGAGGCCCATGGAAATCGCCATCCACATGGGCAGCCACCAAAGGGTGTCCTTGAGGCGGCCCATCATGCGGCCGGAGACACCCACGGCAACCGCAGAAGCGGCGGCGAAGAACAAGCTGAACGTCTGGTTGAAGGCTGTGATTTGGAACCCTTTGCTAGCCGGTGCAAACAGACCGACGATGAAGGCGATGAGAACAGGTAAGCCTACGCTTACAAAGATGATAATGAGCATACCACGGCCCGAGAGTTCGGTTTCTCGCTGATTCATCAAGTCGTTCAATCGCTCGTAGTCTCGGCTGAGGTCGGTGAGGATGTCCCGGAGGGAGGAATCCTGTTGAATCGCTGTTTCAATGAGCATCATCACGCGCTGGACCTGCGCCGAGCGTGTCTTGGCGGCAAAGGCTTGGAGACTAGCTTCGAACGAGGAAGCGTGGGCTTCCTTTAGCGTCTCCGAGAGTAATGTCGCCAAGAGCCCGTCGTTGGACTCGGATTGTTCCATCATGGCTTCCTGTAGACCACGACCGGCACCCACAGAGTCCGAGAGCGCTTCAAGGAAGGTGGGGAGTTGATTCTCAATGGACCGCCGCCGACGTCGTTCAAGCATGGGTGGAATCCCTCCGCCCATGCAGGCGATGGAAATCACGCCGAGGTACAACAACAACGGTGAGTCGTTGAAGGATTCAAGAAGGCCGAAAATCATCGAATCACCTCACAGTCCCGGGTCTTTGGTGTGGGCTTTGATGCCCACTGCAGCCATGGCCAGCAGGGTCACGAACAACCCCATGTTGACGACGGCGTTGATCGTTGAGGAATCAGGAAGCGACATGAAGGCACCCAAATCACCCGACATCAACTGCGGGACGAGCCCGACGATGGAGAGAATGATCGGCCCGATCATCCCGATGGAAAGCAAGGTTTCTGGAACACCACCCAGTTCCTCGATGTACTTCTCAACGTCCGCCGTGCGCTCTTCTTCGATACGAGCGCCCTGCTTCTTGAGCGTCTCCACCAAATCGGTGTTTTGCGTGACGTTGGTGTAAAGCGTGTTCAACAATCGCTTGTAACCCGCTGATTCGGCTTTTTTCATCATCCCTTTGAGTTCCTTGTCGAGTCCGCCACCCGTACCTTTTCGCAATCGCTTCATCATGGACGAGAAGTCCTCTGAGATGATGCCGTAACCGCCTTTGCCGATGGTGTGAATGGCGGCTTCAAGACCGACACCGGACGACATCAAGACATCCATGGTACGAATCACGTAGAGAAGTTCACGCTTTTCGTCAAGCTTCCGCATGCCAAGCGCCCCCTCAAATCACGTCTTCGAGCAGTTCAAAGTGGAACCCTTCGTTGGCGCTGTCGTATTCCATCACGGCGAAAATCACCTTGACATCCCGCTCTTCGAAGGGATCGTGGATGTAAGGTTGACCGGTACGAAACATGGCCACGATTCGCTTGTATTCATCGATGGTAAGCTCACCACGAATCGTGTAGAGCGTGGATTCTGAGCCTTCATCGTGGAGGTCGTCGCCCTCTTGGCCTCGGACCACCGTGCGGGTCAATCGTCGCGTCATTCGGACTTTGATGTCAGCGTTCGCAATGCGCACCCAGTCAGAACTTGAGGTGCCGGTTGCGGGTCGAATAAAGAAATCCATTCCAGCCATGGTAGAGCCCTGTCCCTTCCACACCGTGAGAAGGACTTGAATGTGTTGGAGGCGAGAACTTACTTAGCGGCGAGTCGGAACCATCCAAAGCGTGGTTCCTCCAGCGTGCCGGCGTCGAGCATGTCGTCCAGCTTGGCCTCTGCAACCTCTCGAACAAAACCTCGTGCTACGGCGTTTTTGAGCAAGGTGTCGAAGGTCACGCCCTCGCCTTGGTCAAGGTGGCCGATGGCCTGCAACAGGAAGGCCTGCACGTCCTGGTCTCCACCAGCTGACGGCTCGCTCTCACCATCGCCTCCATCGGGCAACGACATCATCGGCGGGGGCGTGGTTGCTGCTTCAATTCGACCTTCCGCAATGTCCAGCGCTTGCATCAAATTGAGTTTGAACGGCTCCAAATCGACCTCACCGTAGTGGTTACGAGCGGCAAGAAGGCTGGTTGGCAGCTCTGCTCTTCCGTAAGCGTCCAAGGTTGGCTCGACTTCAAGGGACGATGTGAACTGGTTCATTCGCGTCATGGTGGCTTCGCAGGCGTCGAGCAACCAGTTGGCGTAGACTTCGCGGCTCACGACGCAGGCCTCTTCAGGTCGCAGCGAAGTGTAGACGGCCCCCTCATCGGTCTGGTACCAACGGGTTTTGGACGTCATCATGACCAACAACGGTTCGCCGTCGTCCAAGCGTTCCGTCCACTGGTGAGCGAGTTCCTGCATCATCTCAGAGTTGTATTCACCGACGGAGAAGTAGTGGAGGCCGGTGGGGTCGCGAAGCTGCCCCTGATAGAGCGATGACCCGTTGCTTGTTTCACGAAGTTCAAGACGCTCCAGCAGACCTGCGGCGACGATCCTGTTGACTTTGGCCCCGAGTTTGGTAATGACGAACGAAGGGTCGTATTCTCCGGAGCCCTTCTCATGGAGTGTGGCGCTGCCAAATTCTGAAGCGAGCAACAAATGGGCTGGCTGGCGAGCGATTCTTGCACGCTCCATCAGGCCCACCCCCACTGAGCTCGCAACTCACTTGCACGCATTTGCGCATCGTGCGCCTCAATCTCAAATCCATCGGCGAGCACCATGGCGCCTTGGTCGTCCACGATGCTGCGCCCGGAGACCGAGATCTTCCGTCCAAGCATTCGCTCCCGCACGTGTTGAACGAATCCAAGGTCACCGAGTTCCTCGACCTTGGCTCGCATGTCGTCTTCCGACATCCCAAGCGCCGCCAAGGAGGCATCTTTGTTGACCAGCACAGCCGCTGTGGCGCCGTCATGGTCGACCACGAGCCGAAGACGCACATCCTCGTTGCCTTCGTTCGCACCGTGGTCGAAACATGCGCCATCACGAAGCACACGGCGGCACTCCGTGCATCGTTTGATGAAACCGGAGTCCTCACGGACGCTCACGAGCATGCCGTGGGTTTTCATGCCGACGCGACTTGGTCCGGCAACCACATCGGTCAGGCTGACGTCGACGGCGTGGTTGGTCAAATCCATTCCAGCATCCCAAGGAGGGTTTTCCAGCACCGTCAGTTGGTCCGCATTGTCCACCGTGATGTCGGGAATACCTTGCCAGGCGCACGCGGGCGCCCTTGACCTGAACGGTGACGGGGAGGTCGCCATCCTCGAAGGGGAGGGCGTCCCAGATGCTGATGCGGCATCGACCGGTCGGGTCTGCGATTTGGCCCGACCAGAGGAATTTATCTTCGCCGTCTCGGTTGAATGTTCGCTTCGTGATCTCGGTGATCTGCACCACCGCATCAACGTCCCTTGAACCGTCCCGCAAGGCGGCGACCGTGGTCAGTGTGCTGGCTGCGAGGGTTTCCAAATCGGCAAAATTGGCGTCGTGGAACACTTCGATTCGGGTGGTTCGGCCAAAATTCAATTCTGGCGTATCCCGGAAACTTCGCACTTGAGCACCGTCTATTTTCAACAACGTACCGACCTCGTGTTCAAACGGCTCCCACGAAAGGAACCCGATGGTGCCGGTATCGTCGGCCAGGCGGCCCCTGACCACATCGATGGAACCGGAGCCATCCTTTCGATGAATCTGATCGGGACGGCTGGCCAACACTCGACCAACAACACAGATGTAGCCCTCCTTTGGGATGTCATTGATGTCGATCGGGTCGTTGGTTGGCACGGGCGTAGCCACGCCCTCCTTGAGGACAACAATGCGAGTGGATTGGTTGATGTTCAACGACATTTTTCCGTTGTATTCGTTGACGCTGGCCCCTTCGATGCGCACGATGCTACCAGCAGCGAGGTTGGCATGCGGACCCCAGTCTTTGTAGTCCCAGCGGGTGCGCTGACCGTTCTCTTCCCAAGGGTTGTCCTCGAGCATACCGAAGGCGATTTGCTTTTCTTCACCGCGAATCATTTGGTCGCGGATGTTGTGCGACACAATGGCCACCTCGATCTCCACATCACGGTCTGCCCCCGACAATTCCGAAAGACCAGCGACCTTCTTTGTGGTTCGAGTTGCTTGGCTACCGCCGGAGACGGGTGTTGGTGAGGTGCCGCTTTGGAAACGGCGGAGCACCGAGCGCATGGCGTCTTGGGGCGGGATGTAGAATTCCTCTTCGTACTTGGCGAAGGCGTCCGCTACGTCTGTTGGGTTCGCATCCGGGCACTCTTTGAGCACGGCCTGGACATAATCGGCGTATTTCTCTTCAGCCACGTCGAATCACCCCGACAGGCGTTGTTGTTCGTGGCCTGTACGGAGAACAGGCGGCGGGCTTTCGTGCGGGTTGGTTAAGATTGGACACTCCCTTGACCTCCATGGGACACCTCACCAACGACGACAGGACATAAAGAATGCCGTGGCCTTGAACGGGCAATTCATGCGGGATTCACGCGCAAGCCGTCCATGAGCAGCACGTCGGGCAAGTGCATGCTCCCCGATGAGTACGAGCCTTGCCGCCGAACATCTGCTCCGAGGTGAACCGCACCGTTGAGCGCTTTGGCAAGGTTGCCGGAGAGACCCGCTTGCTTGAGCGAACCAATGATTTCACCGTTTTCGACCTTGAGGATGGAACTGGTGGTGACCGAAAAGTCGCCGCTGCTTGGGTTGGCGGTGTGCGCACCCATGACGCTGTTGACGACGTAGCCGTCCCCCATGTGGGCCAGCAACGCTTCCATGGAACGAGGTGCTTCGGTTGAAGTGAGGAACAACTCGGTGCACCCCGTGGAAGGTGGGGCTTGGTGCCCACCGGAACTCGCCGAACCAGTCGAAGCAGCCGTCTCGATCCTGCCTTCTGCCACCTGTTGTGCGGCGTCTCGGGTGGACCACAGCATGCTGCAAAGTCGCCCGTCTTCGACCAGCGCACGATGTTGACGGGGGACGCCTTCTGCGTCCCTTGAACCCGAGGACATCCCGCCCTCGAGCAAGCCGTTGTCGTGGAGAGAAAGGGCTGAGTTGATGACCTGCTTGTCCAAGCGCTCGGACCAGAAAGATTCCTTTCGAACCATTTTTTCCCCGGTCATGGCCGGCGGAACAACCATGGAAAACAACGGCGAGAACCCTTCGCTTGTCATGAGGACGGGAGCATCGACGGCCTCGCTTTCAACCTCAAGTGGGTTTTGAGTTACTTGCGCCCAGTGAACGGCGCGTTCAACGCATTCGGGGACATCCTGAAGCTTGGTGCGGCTTGATGCACCCTGGTACGAGCTGGTCAGTTCACCGTTAACATCAAGGCTTACCTGAATGCCTAAGCCGTGGGACGTGGTCATCCCCGTGGACAACACGCCCTCGCTGTTCATCAAGCATCCTGCTGTGGCAGAAATACCAATGCCTCCACCGGTGACCACGGCTCGTTCATCGAGGGAATGAACCGCAGAAAGGATGGTGTCCGCTTGTTCCAAGAGATCTTCTGGACTGAGGTCCAGCAAGGATGCATCAAAGCGCCCACCAACGTGCTGGGCTGGTTGCTCCGATGGAAGGACGAAGCCATCAATGGACGGTGATTTTTTGGCAATCGCCACCGCTTGATCAACAGCTCGTTCAGCGCCCGCAACATCGACGAGGTGCGCGAAACCGAAGCGCCCACCGTCGACCACGCGCACGCCAAAGCCACCTTCACCACCGCCTGCAGCCATGGTGATTTTTCCAGCCTCGATGTCGAGTTGCTGGCCGTAGGATTGGAAGCCAACCAAATCCCACTGTTGAATGCCGCTCGCCCGGCAGGCGTCAGCAATGATGTTGGCACTGGCCAACAGACGATCTTCGGCGCCGTCGGGAAGCATCTCATCCCACCAAGGCTTCGCTGATTCGCATGACGGGGCCGCCGTCGCCAACAGGAACGGTTTGCCCCTTCCCACAGAAGCCCGGCGAGGCCAAGGACGCATCTCGGGTCAAGCCGTTGACGTTGTTGAGAATTTCAAGGGTCAGTCCACTGACGCTGACGTCCTTGAGCGGCCGCGTCAACTCGCCGTTCTCGATGAGCCACGCTTCTTGTGCAGCGAATTGGAAGGAACCACGACCGGTGTCCACTTGCCCTCCACGGGTCCCGCAGGCATAGACGCCGTACTGAATGTCTTCCATCAGTTCATCAATGTCAGCGTGGGTGCCGCCCTGAATCATGGTGTTGCTCATTCGAACAAGGGGGTGATGAAGGCCGTCTTGGGCGCGTGCACCTCCGTTGGGGTCAACATCGAAGTGATGCGCCGTTTCCCTGTGATTGAGGTATTCGGTCAACACGCCGTTTTTGATGAGGACTTTTTCTCGGGTGTTCACGCCTTCATCGTCCACAGGATAGGCACCATAACCGCCCATCATGGTCGGGTCATCGACCACGGTGACCAGTTCGTTGCCGATCTTCTGTCCGAGTTTTCCATCCAAGCAGGAATCGCCCGCCGCAACCAAATCAGCCTCGCACGGGTGGCCCAAGGCTTCGTGAATGTAGACGCCGGTGAGATCCTTGTCCGCGATGAGCGGGAGTTTACCGGAGGGCGCACGCTCGGCGTCCAGCAACCGAAGCGCCGCTCGCTGAGCTGCTTCGCCCAGTTCGACAAGGTCGCACCCATGAATCACTTCAAGTCCGCCTTGGCCTCCGTGTCGGGTTCGGTAGGAGACGACTTCACCGTCTCTCCGGGCGGTGACCATCCCGTGGATGAGGGAGCGTTGGAACGACCAAACACGATCCATGCCTTCGGTGGTCATGAGTTCGGTGTGGATGTGTTCATCGCTCCAACCCGTGCGGACAGAAACAACGTCGTCGTGACCGGTGGCGCCCTTGTAGAGGTCGTTCATGAGGTTCATTTTCTCGTCGAGTTCAGTGTGACGGACATCGAGGACGGAACGCCAATGTGTTTCGTCTTCGATGATCGGAACTTCCGCCAGGGCTTTGGGTCGCTCACCTGGCGAACGGCGCTTTGCGACGGCCTTCGCCAGACGTGTGGTGGATTCGATTTGGTCGGCAAGCGAGGCGAGGTCGGTCGTCGAGTGGACGCCCCATGCGCCGTCGGCGAGCACCCGAAGCGTCATGCCAAGTTCCTGCCCGGGAATGGCCCGTTCAAGCACGCCGTCTCGCATGGCCACGGTTGATTCGGTCAAGGCCACAACGCGAACCTCTGCATAACTCGCCCCGTAGGCAGTCGCCGCATCAAGTGCTTTCCGAACCTTTTCTTGGTCGAGGTACCGCCCTGATGTCGGCCGGTGCCCGTCGTTTTGCTTCGCTGCCATGACCATGAATTGTGGACAACGAAGGAGCCTTTCAACCCTCCCATCATCGGTGCGAAGAACTTTGATCGTCCGCCATCAAAATGTGAGCCACCAAGGCTTCCTCCTCCCGATGCTTCGACCAGCCGTCAACGTCGACCCCTAACAGGCTCGCGCCCTCTATAGAATACGACATTTGGAGTTCCCGAGGAGCCCACTTCAACAGCCAACTGAGTGTCTTCATATCGGCGTGAAACGACTCAGGTTCGATGGCGGCCGGTTGGACATGACCCAAATCGTTGGCCACGCCCCTGGCCTCGGGAAGGTACACAATCCATGCGTTCTCCTGGCCGGGCTGGAGACCTGCCCGGGTGAACGCTTCCGAGATATGGTGGGTACCGGCGAGGTATCGGAGGAACTCTGCGTCAATGCTCCGAGCCACCATGCCGTCCCTCAATTCATTGCGAGTGGCTTGAACCCAAGCAGTCCACAACTGGTCCATGCTCTGTGCTGCATGGCCACCAAGCAACACCCAACGTTCGGAGGGGCGGTACTTGAGGAAGCGGTCAATGGCTTCCTTTGGCGCTTCCCCGCTGAGGTGAATGTTCGCAACGGGGAACGGACGAGAGCTCATCATCCCAGTCCAGCAGGTTCACCGCTTTCAATCATGCTCAGTGCGTTCGCCTTCCAGTGGAGCATCATCGCCCCGAGCAGATGGTTTGTTGACACTCGTTTCTCGTTTCAACACCCGTTCAATTTCAGTGAAAATTTTGTCCAACAACACCGGACCCCACCCACGCTGAGCGAGAAGCGCCGATCGTTGCTTGGACGACATGCGGAGCACATCGTTCGGTTCTCGCATGCCCAACGCTGCAAGTTCTCGGGCACGTTGTCGTCCGACATGGCGGATGTTGACAAGCTGCAAGAGATCGGTCTTGCACCCGTGTCGTACGCGTTGCTGGAGGGTACTGATGCGCTGAACGAGGTCGGCGACCACAGGAAGGTGCTCGTCAGCAAACACATCATCGGTCAGCAAGACTTGTTGGGCTCCAGCCAAGAGCCAACCCATCAAATCGATACGGTGATGAACATCCCCCGGGAGAACATCCAACTCCTTCTCCAGTTGCCGCAACGTGGTCTCTTCGGTCCATTCTTCCACCATCCAAGCGGATTTGATATCGCTGAGCATCGCTTCTGCATAGCCCGGCTCGACGAGGAGTTCATCCTCGGTTGCGTTGGCCTTCAACCAGGTGGGTGAATTGACTTCAAAATCGGCTGATTTTGCCCACAATGAAACAAAATCTGGTGTGGCAACCGCCAGATGGAGGAAGCCAAAATCAGAGACAGGTGCATCCTTTCGAACACAACGGCGGACTGCCCTGCGGAGCCCACGCCGAAGAATGGAAGCCGAGAGGGGGTCGAGGTACAATTGTGTGACACGTTCACCCATGGCCGTGGCCTCGTAGCGCATGTCGGGGCCGTCTTCAGCGACCGGTTGAACCCAACCACCCGTTTGCTCGAGTGAAGTGGCCCTTGAGAAACCGAAGGAAGGCGTAAGATGGGCGCTGCTCGCACGTTGGAGAGGCTTGGCCCCAGGTCGTTCCGGTTCCCAGGACACGCCTTGCGTGTGATGGGCGCTGGTGGCCCATGTTGGCACCGTGTCATCCCACGCTTCATCTTCGTCAACGGACGCATTGGCCCATGAGGGCGTGAAATGTTCATCCGGACCGCATCGCCGGACAAAACGCTCCTCAACCAGCCAATCGAGCATGCTCGTGAGGCGTTCCTTCAATTGGGACGGGGGCATGGAGGCCCCGAGGAAGGTGGATGAAAAGAAGTGCTCAATGGACCCCTTGTGGACGAGACCCCCCGTTGCGATGCTGGCAAGGACATGCATGCGGAGCGCGGGTTCGGAAGCCAATTTGGAAGAGATGTCTTCGATCGGGCCGAAGAAGTACCGATTAGACACTGCATCGGCCACCTCCCATCCGTCCGTACCCTTGCAGTAGACCCAGGCTTCTCCTTTGGTGTCGTACTTTGGCCGCCCCGCACGACCGAGCATCTGACGCACTTCCATGACAGGCAATGGACGACTCATCCCGTCGTCCCACCGCTTGAGGTCTCGCACCAAGACGCGCCTCGCTGGAAGATTCACGCCTGCTGCCAAGGTTGGTGTGGCGGTCAGGGCCACCAACAGGCCATCCTTGAACGCCGCTTCCACATCCTTCCGCTGGGCGTTGGTGAGGCCTGCGTGATGAAAGCCGACCCCCGAGGACAAGCAGGCGGCCAACTGCTCGGCAAGGTTGGATTGGCTTCGACCGGTCAACTTCTCGCCGACTTCCTTGAGCCTCGCCAATCGTTCGGGGTCTTCTTTTTCGAGGCGTTTGCTAACTCGTTTTGCCAGGTTCTTCGCCTCGGATTGAGCACTTCTGCGCGTCCCAACGAACATCAACACCTGCGCACCCTGCGTCAGGCCGTCGTCCACGACGCTCCACACCGGATGACTCTTCAGGCCCTCAAGGTCCCGGGGCGGGCTCAATGTCCCGTGATCACCTTCGTCGCCCGGGGATTGGATTTTGCGCGGTTCAACGTGAAAATCGTGGAACGTAGCGTACTCAAGCGCGACCGGGCGCCAGTCGGATTGAATCAACGTCGCATCAAGCCACGTAGCAAGGTCCTGAGAGTTGCCGACCGTGGCCGAAAGCGCAATGATTTGCGCATCGGGTTTGATGTGGCGAAGGCGGGTCAGGTTGATTTCCAATGTTGGACCGCGGGTCCCGTCGTTCATCAACTGAAACTCATCCGCTACGACACAGCATACATCCGACACCAGCTCGGCGCGGTGACGCAGCAAAGAATCCAGCTTTTCGGAGGTGCACACCAGGATGTTGCAATCGTCGATGTTTTTGGCTTCCGCTGTCGCATCGCCAATGCCCAGGCCCACGGACCAGCCCATGGCACCAGCGATGGCGCTCAAATCCTCATATTTCTCCATCGCCAGCGCCTTGAGCGGCACGATGTAGATGGCCTTTGAGCGTGAATGGCCCTCGGAAATTCGTTTGACCATGCCCATGTAGGCAAGAAGTGACTTCCCGGAAGCCGTGGGGATCGCCACCAACGTGTTGTCGCCCTTGAGAATGGACGGTGCGGCTTCAGCCTGCGGCGGGTGGAGCTGTTGAATTCCCCATTCGTCGGTCAAGAACTTCGTAAAGCGAGCCGGCAACCCCAGCGATGAAACCGCCCGTTTTGCCACCTCCATACCGCCTCATATCGGGCAGCGGTTCAAAAGGACAACGCCCCCTCTTTGTTGCCGACACTTAGAAGTCCCACCTGTGCGTGGTCAAAGCATGAGCGACGAACGAGATGCCATGGTCGAGGAACGTCTTTCGGTGTTTGATGACGAGCCCGACCTCAACGACTGGGTCGAGGTCATGTGCGGCGCCGCCATGGCCGTGTTGGGGATCTTTCACTTGGTCGAGCCGGGCAACCTTGTCGACCCGGACATCATGCGATGGTTTGCCGCTGCCGTGGTTGCCGCAGGAGCGGTGTGGGCTGGCCACGGACTCAAAGACATGGCCGTCAAGGAAGTCCGCCGCTCCATCGCCCTCCTCGACATGGTCAACAACGACCAGGGCGTTGACACAGGCTTGATCCGAGACGTCCTCCTCAACCAAGAAGCCTACAAGGAATTCTTGGTCCACGCCTATGATTCTGCCTGGGAGGATGGCGTGATCACGGAAGCGGAACTCAGGGAACTCAAATCGTTCCAAGAGGCGCTCGGCATCAGCGACCAAGAAGCCGCTGATTTGAACGTCAAGGCCGCCATCAAATCCGCAGCGGCTGATGGAGAAATCACCGCTGACGAGGCCAAATCCATCGAGGCTGCTGCCAAGGCCGCCAACATGACGGAGTCAGACACTGCGAAGGCGGTCAGCGACGAGCTTGGGAAAACCGAAAGCAACTGATCAGGCCCATTGGTCGGACCCCGGGGCATATTCACGGGCCAGTGCTTCCGCCTTTGACTTGCGTTGAACCTCCACCCATGTGGCCAACAATCCAAGGGTCACACCGACCATCATCAGCCCGCCACCGTACGGGACGAATCCATCGGCGCTTTGAATTCCCCAAGAGGGCGGGATATCTCGGCCGTCAAAACCTGTGGACGGTATGAAATTCACGTCGAGTAGATCAAGATCACAATCGCATAACGAGATGGTGATTCGCTCGGGGAACAGGGCCGATTGAAGCCGAACCCAATCGTTGGCATCGACCGTTGATGGGCGAGTGGCCCATGCAGGTGATGCGAGCGAGCCGCTGGCCGGCGCAGCAATCATCTCGGCATCGATGTGAAAGACCGAGGACGACGGTGCGTCATCGACCACCAACATCGCTTCGAGCATCATGAGATCGAGCACCAAGGAACGGCTTGCAAGGAGAATGAATCGGACGGTTTGCGCCTCAAGCATCCCTTCCTGCGTGGTGTAGGTCTGACCTTGAGCCACTTGACCGAAGATGGCCTGGTCCAAACGGAACGAATCCAGTTCAGGCACCACTAGTTGCCACCGACCATCATCAAGAGGGATGGCTTGGTCAATGTCGAGTTTGAGTTGAAGACGCTCCCCGGCCAACATGCCCCAGGTCGCTCCTGTGTGGGTCGCAAGCGTTTGCTCGGGCACACCCTCAGCAGATACATCCCAGAGTTGCTTGAGCCGCATGTCGATGAGCTCATCGACGGTGATCTCCTCGGGATGCTGAACTTGGTTGTACATGACCACGGCGGGATTGAGAACCCCGCCGACGACCAGCAGGAGGACGCCCGGTACAAACAAGCCGAACCGGACACCGTACGCAGTTGTCGGACGAAAGGCGACGAACGTGAACGCACCAAGCATCAGAAGCGACACCAACAACAACCCGACGCCTTGGTTGTCCAGGTCAACTGAATGGTCGAGGCTTCCAACGAGGCCCGTGCCCTGCGGGTAGTAACTTGCGGCGGTAAATTCTGTGGGGTCGGTCGGACCCGTCCCTTCGTATCCAAAAACACCCGTCCATGCATAAGGCTGGATTTTCTCCGGTGAACCGTGCATGCACAGGGTGTAGTCGCCGGTCGGAAGGGCTCGCCAGCGGTAGGTGATGCGCAGGGATTCGCCATCATCGTCGACCACGACTTCTGGAGTGGGTGAGAGCCTTCCAGCAGCGGTGATCAAGTCGGGAATTGGATGTGGCTGCTCAATTTCAATGGGGACGACTTCCCATTCCACCAACAAGCGGAGCACTTCGTGAGATTCTATTTCGAAGGCCCAGCAATCGTGGTCCGCACCCACCAACGCACCTCGGTGAACATCCTCGAATGACGTGGCAACCGGTTGTGTTCGGGACGAGGGTTCGTCCATGTTCACTTGGGCTGCGTCCATCGACCACTGGACGTCCAGTTGAAGAAACGAGGCACCTCGCATGTTCAGCGACCATGTTCCCGGTCGGTCAAGGGTCACCGTGATCAGCAATCGGACGCTCGCTTCCTCCCAGAGCACCCTGCCAGCCGACGTGTCGAGGGGTTCATCCTCCAGCAGGTACGGCGAAGTCGCCATCTCAGGAAGTGTGCTCGCCTCGAAGGACCACTGGTTGACGTTCTCACCGAGGATCAAGCGAACATCCATTGCTGGGCGAAACAGGCTCCCTGACTCGGTTTGATGTTTGAAATCGATTTCGAGGACATCCAAGAATTCAGGCAACAGGGCGATATGATCTTGACTCGGGCTCATGATGAATTCGAAGACGACGGTTTCGGGCTGCACGATGTTGGCAAAGGTCTGGTCGGAAATCTGTTCCTCACCGACCGGCGTGGGTGAAAGGACACAATCGTTGTCTTCAAGGCACGACAGGAACAAGTCGCCCTCTTCTTTGGTCAAGCCTGCGGAAGCAGCCGGGACGAACGGTTGAGCCAACAAGGTCAGCAGGCAAGCGATGAACACGGCGCATCGCAGAGGGCGAGCCGACACCTGCTTCATCGAGCAGAGGGTTGAGTCGCAGTATTTCATTCAATGTCCCGGCTGGGCACATCCTTGAGTACCGTTTTGCATCGCCTGCACATGTACCGGCCACCGCCTTTTCGTTGCCGAGGGTAGCGCTCATCGCAAGTCGGACACACCCAATGCCAGGAGGCCCTCGCAAGCCTTCTTGCGTGCGTGAACGCTTTTCCACGAGCCGCCGCAGTCCTGTGAGGCCAACGCGCTTCCAAGGCCCTGAAGGTGCGGTCGTGAGCCCGATGACCCAAAGCGTGGAGGTATTCATGGAACAGCACGAAGGCTGCATAGTCTCGCCAGTTATCGTTGAGCAAATGCGGATTCAAGTCGACCACATCGACTTTCAAACGGCCGTGTTCGTCGCCGCTCCAGCGTGTCACACCGTGGCGTTGCGTGGCGTTTGACCGCAACACACCCAGCGGAACAGCGTCCAAACGTCGGCGACCATCCTCGTCCAACATTCCGATGGCCGTCATCTCGGCCAACACCTCCACCTGCAGCGCATCCAGTTCATGCTGTTGCTCAACCGATGGTCGAGGCATGCCACGGCCTCAGGACCATCGATGATAGGCGGGGTGCCCTTCCTTCACAGCGACAAAGAGACCGCTCCCTGTTGCACATACCTTACCTTCCGCTTCCAAGGTGAGCGCAACCCGCACCCTATCGTCCATGACCTCGGTTGGCGTGGCGTTCACCGTCAAGGTCGCACCATGGGGCGGAGGCCGTCGAAGTTGAACATCGTAGGCGGCGGTGACCGTGCAGGGCGGCTCATCAAGGCCTTGTGCATCCATGAGTGCCACAGCAGCCGCCCAATTCCCATGACAGTCGAGCAGGGTCCCGATGATACCGCCGTTGATCATGCCAGGAAAGGCTTGGTGATGGTCAGCTGGAACGAAGTCCATGGTCAGCCCGTCCGCTGTCCGAAAGGAATTGATCCGAAGGCCGTGTTCGTTGGCTGGACCGCATCCAAAACAAATCGAAGTGGGAGCGTAGGTCCGTTGCACACCGAGGTCGCTCATGGTGGGAAGACCAGCGACACGATTCATGGTTCTTGCCTCGGGGAAAAACGGAGCGTTGATGACGGGCAGGGGCGTAGGGAATCGCATGAGCGGGCGGAAGAAGAAAACCGTCCGCAAGGTGCGCGTCGCGCACGAACTCCCCAAACGACGACGAATGGCCATTGAAGAGGCGATGAAAGAACACCAAACCGAAGACCGACCGGAATGGGACCGAACCTCCGACTGGGGTGACATCCGGTTCAACCGAAAGCGCATCAAACCGGGGACGCTTCGAACCGTGCACCTTCCTTTGCTCAACGTCAGCCTCGGTGATGCGTGGCCCATCCCGGTCACCATCATTCACGGTTCAAGACCGGGCCCTTGCATCACGGTCATTGGTGGCATCCATGGCGACGAATTAACCGGCCCCTCCGCTTGCACTCACCTCCTGAGCAACGCCTTCACGGACGATGGAAAACCCCTCGACCCCAAGAGCCTCGCCGGCACGCTGCGCATCGTCCCCATCGTGAACCTTCCCGGCTACCGGATGAAATCGAGGTATTTCCCTGATGGAAGGGACCTCAACCGACAATTTCCAGGCGACCCGGGCGGCTCAACCACACGGCGGGTTGCCCATCAAGTGTGGACGCACCTGGTTGAGGACAGTGACGCCATCATCGACCTGCACAGCGCCGCCAAAGGACGACGGAACATGCCTCAGGTTCGGTGTGACCTCACTCATACAAGTTCCTACTTACTGGCCAAATCATTCGGCATTGAAATCATCCTCGACTCGGTTCCTTCCAAAGGGACGTTGCGTCGCACGGGCAACGCCGCAGACATCCCAGTGGTTACGTACGAGGGCGGCGGGGCAGATTCGCTGGGCGACCTCTCGGTCAAGGTGGCCGTCCATGGTGTGATGAACGCCTTGCGTTCGATGCGCATGGTGCCCGGCAACCCTCAACGGCCCAAATTCCGAATCATGGCCAGCGGCTCGACATGGCTAAGGGCCGCCGAAGGCGGCTTGCTCGACATGTTTGTCCAAGCGGGGAGCGTCATGCGAGAGGGGGAAGTGGTGGCGACCATCTCCGACCCCGCCACGCCAGGCATGTCGGTTGACATCGTCGCACCCGAAGACGGTTTGATCATCGGTGCCGCCACGAACCCGTTCACGGCGGCTGGCATGCCGGGCGGCCATTTTTTGCCCATCTCCAAACATTTCGCCTTGCTTGAGGAGCAAATCGATGAGAACGGCCAATTCATCGTCAACGGAAGCCTCGAGGAGAAGGTGTGGCGAGAGGAGCACGAAATCAACGAAATTTCGCTCGATGGCGAATGGAGCGGTGGTGAAGTGGACTCGGAGTGGATCGGCTCCAAGCCCACGGGAGAGGAAAAGGACTTCGAAGAGGAAGCCGCTTGATCATCAAGCGCTGAACGCAGCGACTGCAGCGTGAATTTCTTCATCAAGCATGTTCCGCTTCTGGCTCTTGGCCACTTCAAACAGATGAGCGACCAAGTCATCTTGAGGTTCAATGCCCTCTTGTTCCAACCACCAAATGATGTTCGAGCGACCGGACATGTGCCCGATTCGGATGACCTGCTTCAAACCGAAATCACCGGCAGGAACGCCGGAATACACACGGTCGGCAAGCCAATGGTCGCCTTTCCGCATGGCCTTGATGACAGCTGAAGCGTGGACACCGGTACCGGTTTCAAAGGCATCCTCACCGAACACAGGGTAGTTTCGTGGCAAGGGGACTTCGATGTATTCGTTGGCCTTCTGCATGTAGGTGTCCAGCAACGTCAGGTCGTTGTCAATGACGCCCATGAGCTTCAAATTGACCAAGGTTTGGTCGAGCGGGGCGTTTCCAGCTCGCTCACCTACGCCAAGGGCCGTGCCGTGAATCACATCGGCGCCGGCTTCCACCGCAGCGATGTTGTTGGCCACGCCAAGACCACGGTCTTGGTGGCCGTGCCAGTTGACTTCGATGTCCCGGCGCTGGTAGCCTGCGTCCTTGATGACCTCCTCGTCAATGAAGGCGAGGAGTTTCTTGACGCCGTTGGGCGTGACATGGCCGCAGGTATCGCACACGCACAGGCGGCGCACGCCAAGTTCCATGGCTCGTTGGTAAATCATCTTCACATCTTCAGGGTTGGAACGGGTGGTGTCCTCGGTGACAAACATGACAGGAACATCGTTCTCAACAGCGTAGGAGACGGCCTTTTCCATCGTGGTCATGAGTTTCTCCATGGTCCAGCCTTCCGTGTACTGGCGGATGGGGCTGGTGCCGAGGAAAGCGGAGGCTTGGATTTCCATTTCGTGCTTGGCCTGCATCTCCACCAGCGGTTCAATGTCGCCCATCAAGGTTCGAACAGCCGCTCCGGGTCGGATGGCGTAGTCGTTTTCTCGGATGTGGGTGAGCATGGCATCGATGTGGTTGCGGTGGAACGGGCCAGCCCCGGGCAGACCAAGGTCGACCTTTTGCAAACCGAGTTGCTCCATGTAACCGAGAAGTTCGATCTTCTGCTCGATCGTGGGATTGCGGGCGCTGGGGCTCTGAAGCCCGTCGCGCAAGGTTTCATCATCAAACCAAACCCCGTGAGGGTGGTTGTTCGCATCACGCTTGAAGTCGTACTCCACCGTATTCCAATCGTAAATCAAAGAACGCTCGTCCATCAATCTCACCGCAGGAGGGAACGCCCCTTGCGAACCGAAGACATCGGCATCCTGTTTCAATGCGTCGCTCGCTTGCGCTGCGCGTCAAGGCTCGTCCATGCGGCCGGGTCATTCCTCTTCGCTGACGTTGGAAGATGCTTCACCCGCTTCCTCTTCATCGTCGACATCAAGAAGTGAGGCAGAAACACGGGACGAGAAGATGATCTCGTCGGTGAACCCGCCCTTTTGCTTGTCTCGCAGTTCCATGACACGTGTGCCTCGGGTGGACTTTCCACTGGTTTCCTTTGTGTCCGAAACCCGAATGCGAATCATCATGCCAGATTTGGTCAACAGGAACAGGTGGTCATCGATGTCAGGGATGGTTCGAACACTGATGATGGTGTCAGCGTGCTCCTCGTCGAGTTTCATCGTTCGCACGCCCTTTGCACCCGGTTTGGTTCGCCGGTAGCCGTCGGTCACCATCTTCGGCGAGCCGCCGTCCTCGAACTTAAGCTCGCCCGCTGCGTCCGTGTCGTGAATCTTCTCAGCCGTGCCCAAACGACTTCGCTTCCCCATGCCGTACTTGGAGATGGTGAGGATGTATTCGTCCGAACTCAGCATGGCGACCATACCAGCGACCACACCGCCGCCGGAACCCTTCCGATCGCCGACCTTGATGCCGTATACACCGCCGGAAACTCGGCCAGAGGCCCGAATCGCACCGCAGTTGAACCTCGAAGCGTAGCCGGTGGTTGAAATCATCACGATGTCGTGCTCGTTGGTAGCGGAGCGCACGTTGACCAGTGAATCACCTTCAATCTTGAATCGGAGAGCGTACTTTCCGTTTCGGTTGATGCGAACGTACTCCGAGAGCGCGGTCTTCTTGATGAGCCCCAGACGCGTGGCGAAGAGGAGGTAGTGGTTTTCCGGTTCGTCCAGCAATTCCCGAGAGACGGGCAGGATGCTCACGATGTTCTCGTCCTCTCGCAGGCTTTCGAGCAGGTTGCGAATGTGGCTGCCGCGTGATTGACGGCTGCCCAGCGGCGTCTCCCAGGCTTTCATTCCGTACACGCGACCTTGGTCGGTAAAAATCAGGAGGCGGTCCTTGCTGAAACAGGCGGTGATGAGTTGAGGCGTGTCCTCGCTCTTCGTGGTCACGCCCTTGAGTCCACGCCCGCCACGGTTCTGTGTGCGGAAGGTCTCAACCGGCGTATGACGGATGTAATTGTCCTCGCTGAGGGTGATGACGATGGCTCGCTCTTCGATGAGGTCCTCACGGTCCATGGACAGCGGCATGGGGTCGATGAACGAACGTCGCTCGTCGCCGTGTCGGTCCACGAGTTCGGACAGTTCATCCTTCAAAATCGAGAGGCGACGAGGCCGAGATGCCAAGACATCCTCCAAGTCGGCAATCACCAACTTCAATTCCTCGTGCTCGTCTTGAACCTTGGTGACATCAAGCCGGCTCAGCTGGTACAAGCGGCGTTCGGCAATGGCCTTGGCCTGCGCTTCGCTGAAATCAAACGGGTCGATGCCGGCCATCGTTTCCTCGCCACGGAGCACGTTCTCAAACTGCTCCCGGCTGGAACTCGCCTTCCCTACAGCGACGACTTCGTCAATGCGGTCTTGGGCTTTGACGAGGCCCTCCAAGATGTGGGCACGGGCTTTGGCTTTGTCCAGGTCAAACGCAGCACGGCGCTCAATCACGGCTTCACGGTGGGACACGTAGGTGTGAATCATCGTCGAGAGATTGAGCAGCACCGGACGTCCGTCAAGAATGCCCATCATGTTAGCAGAGTAGGACTCTTGGAGCCGACTGGATTTGAACAGCTGATTGAGCACGGCGTGGGGATCGGCGTTGTTTTTGACCTCGATGACCACACGGATGCCCTCTTTGGAAGATTCATCACGAATGTCTCGAATGCCAATGACGACTTCCTTGTTGACCAAATCAGCAATATGAACGAGCATGTCGGCTTTCTTGACCTGATAGGGGATCTCGTGGACCACGATGCGTTTTCCCTTCTCATCGTCAAACACCTCGCACTTGGCCCTGACGTGGAATCGGCCCTTTCCAGTGGCGTACATGTCGGCGATACCATCGATGCCGTGGATGGAGGCGCCGGTGGGGAAATCGGGCCCCTTCACGTGCTTCATGTATTCTTCTATAGAGATGGATGGCTTTTCACTCGACCCCGTCTCAAGGATGGTGTCAACGTGCAAATTCACAGCACCGGCCACTTCCGTGAGGTTGTGAGGCGGAATGCGAGTCGCCATACCCACCGCAATACCGTCGCTGCCGTTGAGCAACAGGTTGGGCAGTCGAGCGGGGAGCACCGAGGGTTCATTCTCCGAGTCGTCAAAGTTGGGTTGGAAATCAACGGTGTTTTTGTTGATGTCATCCAACATGTGCTTGGCGATGCGGTCAAGACGACTTTCCGTGTACCGCATGGCGGCCGGAGGATCGCCGTCGATCGAGCCAAAGTTGCCCTGCCCGTCCACCAAGGGATAGCGCAGTGAAAATTCCTGAGCCATGCGCACCATCGTGTCGTAGATGGATTGGTCGCCGTGGGGGTGGTATTTCCCCATGACTTCGCCGACGGAGCGGGCGGATTTGCTGAACTTCTTCTCAGCGGTGTGGCCACCCTCAAACATCCCGTAGAGAACACGCCGGTGAACCGGCTTGAGGCCGTCCCGAGCATCCGGAAGCGCACGCCCGATAATGACGGACATGGCGTAATTGATGTAGGAATTCTTCATTTCCGTGTTCAGCGAATGGTTGAGGATGATCTCACCCGAACCGGCCGTTCCATCGTCGACGATGTCGTTGTTGTCCTCAGATGTCAAGGTTGGTCACCTCCTTGGCGTGTCGCTCAATAAACGCCCTTCGTTCAGGTACATCCTCGCCCATGAGCGTCTCAAACATTCGGTCGGTTTCCTCGGCTTCCTTCACCGTCACCTTGAGCATTGTCCGTGTTTCGGGGTTCATCGTCGTCTCCCAGAGCTGGTCGGGGTTCATCTCACCGAGACCCTTGTAGCGCTGAACACCGATCTTCGCAGCAGGGTTGTCCCCGCGCAATTCGTCAATGATAATGTCGCGTTCTTCGTCGCTGAAGGCGTAGCGGTTGAGTTTCCCTTTGCTCAATTGGTACAGCGGAGGCTGAGCGATGTAAACGTGGCCTCCTTCGATGGCGGGACGCATGAAGCGCCACAAGAAGGTGAGCATCAAGGTTCGAATGTGGGCGCCGTCGACGTCGGCGTCGGTCATGATGATGAGTTTGTTGTAGCGGAGCTTCGTGGTGTCAAAAGCGCCTTCATCGCCCACGTTGTTGCCCACGCCGGCACCGAACGCACGAATCATGGTTTGAATCTCTTGATTTTGGAACACCTTGGCCACGTTGTGCATCTGGCGCTCCACGTTCAGGATTTTTCCACGCAAGGGGAGGATGGCTTGGATTCGACGGTCTCGCCCGGTCTTGGCTGAACCGCCGGCGGAATCGCCCTCAACGAGGTAGATTTCACACTCTTCGGGCTTGCGGGACTGGCAATCTGCGAGTTTACCTGGCAAGCCGCCGCCCTCGAGGACCCCCTTGCGACGGGTCAAATCACGGGCTTTTCGGGCAGCCTCCTGGCTTTGGAGGCCAGAACCGCTTTGTCAACGATGAGTTTGCCAACAGCAGGGTTCTCTTCAAAGAACTCGTTGAGTTTCTCGTAGACGACGGTCTGGACGATGCCGGAGACCTCGCTGCTCACCAATTTGTCTTTAGTTTGAGATGAAAATGACGGGTCCGGGTGCTTCACACTGACGATGGCAGCCAAGCCTTCCCGAACGTCATCCCCGGACAAACCGTCGTTCTTCAGGAGTTTCTTCTTCTTCGCATAGCCGTTGATGCTGCTTGTCAACGCTGTTCGGAGGCCCGACATGTGCGTACCGCCGTCTTTGTTTCGAATGATGTTCGTGTAGCAATAGATGCTCTCGCTGAAGGCATCGGACCACTGGAGGGCCAATTCAATCGACACTGGGCCCTTTTCGATGTCTTTCTCACCCGAGATGAGGATCGGGTCGGGATGGAGAGTCTCTCGGCGAGCATTGATTTGTTTCACGAATTCAGAAATCCCCCCGGCGTAATGGTGCTCCACCGTGTGGGACTCTTCGCTCCGTTCGTCGGTGATGACGATACGTAAGCCAGCGTTGAGGAAGGAGGTCTCCTTCAATCGGCTATCGATCTGGTCGAAGTCAAACTCGACGATGTTGGTGAAAATCGTGGTGTCGGGCTTGAACGTGATCGTCGTTCCGGTATCGTCGCAGGTACCGATGGATTCAAGTTCGGTTACGCGGACGCCCGCCTCAAATCGCTGCTTGTAAACCGTGCCATCCCGGTGAATGACAACATCCATCCACTCCGAAACGGCGTTGACCGCCGAAACACCGACGCCGTGCAGGCCGCCGCTCACCTTGTAGGAGCTGTTGTCAAACTTTCCACCAGCGTGCAACTTCGTCATGATGACCTCGGCAGCAGAGACGCCGAAATCCTCGTGCTGGTCGACAGGGATGCCGCGCCCGTAATCGCGAACCGACAGTGAATGATCGGGATGAAGGACAACCTCGACGGTATCGTTGAACCCTGCCAGGTGCTCATCGACGGAGTTGTCGACGACTTCCCAGATGCAGTGGTGCAGGGCGGAGCCGTCGTGAGGGTCGCCGAGGTACATTCCGGGTCGTTTTCGAACCGCTTCAAGCCCCTCGAGAACTTGGATGCTGCCGGCGTCGTAATTTTCACTCATTTCTTCACCTCAAAGCGTGTTAAAATCGGTGGGCTGCGGGCGTTTTTGGTCATGCAAGAACGCCGCTTTCCTCCTTCAAAATACACTGCTCGCCACGGGGTATAAACATACCCCTTTTTCTCACAGAAAAACGAGTGATAGCGGCCCATTTTTTGATGCCGAACACCCTCCATGCCTTCGACATCAACCCTCAATGTTCATCAAACAACCACTGAGGTTGGTTTTGCTGAAAAAAACGATGATGAAGCCAGCGTGACCGTTAAGAAGAGGGGTCAGATGGGTGCTGCATGGCTGACCCGAAAGTGTGTGTTTCTTTGGAAGGAACGACCGTGAAAGAGATGGCGGATGAAGCAGCACGAGCCAACCTCGCTGGCGCCGATTTCGTTGAAGTCCGATTTGACCGACTCTACCTCAAGCGACCCGAAGCGCAACCTGTTGAAGGCGAAGACGGCGAAGTCAAGCACGTGATGCCGCCAGAAAGCGAATGGCCTGTTCGCGAAATGGACAGCATCGACGTGGACACTTGCATTCAGAACCTCAAGGAGAGCATCCCGCTCCCGGTCATCTTCACGGTTCGCCCGACCGAAGAGGGCGGACACTACCCCGGCGAGGCCAGTCAACGCCATGAAATCCTCGAGAAGGCCATCGCATCGGGCGTGAACTCGGTGGACCTTGAATTGTCCATTGACGACGAGGTTCGTGCGGGCCTGCTCGACAAAGCCAGCGCCGCCGGCGTTCGCGTGATCTCTTCGATTCACGACACCACCACCACCCCAAGCGCTGAAGAACTCGTGGGCATGGTGAACGAGCATGCCAAGGAGGGCGAGGTGTTCAAGTTCTGTGGAACCGTCAACGACCACCAAGATGCACTGCAAATCGTCGAGGCCAGCTACGAACTCAAGAGTTCGAAGCACGCCTTTTCCATGATGGCGCTGGGCAACGGCGGCGATTGGACACGGCTCCACGCTCCCGTTCTCGGGCAATCACTTGTCTACGCCACCCTACGTTCGGAGTTCAAACACTCCAACAAGGGCCTCGTCAATATTCGAGACCTCACGAACGCCTGGACCCTCATGGAATACTGAGTCCTATTCGAGTTGAGAAGCGGACTGCTCCATCACCGGAACTGGCGTCTCCTTGGTTGATTGTTGGTCAAGGCCAGCCTGCATGTACCGGCTGTTGAGGACCACGGGCACCACGACCACGGCCGCCAGCAAAACAAACAGCGTGAGCGGTACTGTCCAGGGCGGAAGAAGGGCTGAGCGCTCGGTAGGGAGCACGGTGACATCGGCCACCAGAACACTGTTCAAGGCGGGTGCATCATCGTCGTTGGTGTTGTCCCAAGCATCGATGACGAGGTAGAAATCTTGCCACTCCGTACCGCCAAACAACGAGGAATACACTTCGGGGCCGTCCATGGCGACGGAAAAGGTGAGTTCTTCACGCTGTTCGTATTGGTGCACGTCGCGGTACGATTGCCAGCCGAGCGGGTTGAAACTGCGCCATTCCGGCGGAATATCGCTGAGCACGTCGCCGTCACCACCTGCGATGTCCAGGTCGTCCCACCACCAACCCCCGTGCATCATTCGGTACACTTCGCCGTAGGCATCGTATTGCGTTGTGGTCATCAGGTAGACATCGGCCGCCACCGGTTTGGTGGTGTTCCCATCCGTTTCGTACAGGGAAATGCAGAAGGTGGTTCTGTGCGAACTGGAGAGGTTCATTCTGAGCACGCCAGAACTGTCGTTCCCAATCTCCATCACGGCGTACTGCCCGGTGGTGAGCGGATCGAGACGAGGCAGCGGCCAAACGGGGTTGTAGACCCACGGTTCCTCGGGGTGGAGAGCGGGGTCAAGGTCGCCGACGTTGGTTTCGTAGTACTCCTCGTGATCCCTGCCCTCCGTCGCATAAACGGGTTCGCCGTAGTATGGGTCGAAGGCGTAAGGGCTGCTCCAGTGGGGCACCAACGCCATCTGTTGGAGGCTGGCGTTCCACTCGGGTGCAGCGACCTCACCCTCGCATGCCGAGGCTGCTTGGGCCGAAGGCAGCACGCTCGTACTTGGCGAAACGAGGATGGCCATCAAGACCATCAAGGCGACCGCCGATGTCATTCGCATGCCTTCACCCGGTTGGAGACGGTCCTGCTCGGTTTTAGGACATTCCCTCAACGACGGCGCAGAGGACGAACATAACCGCTCTCATCGTTCCGGCGTTCGTCCTTCGAGAGGATCTTCGGAGCAGGCGGTGGCATGTGATGGTCCATGCCCAGCAAACCGCCCTGCGACTCAACATGCTCAATATCGGTGTACGTCTCAGCGGCTTCCTTGGCTTCTTCCTCGAGCGCCGATGGCTCACGCATCACGAGCCATCCCAAGACGAGCGCCACCACGATGAGCGCAATGAAGGTCGCCAGTTCGGAACCCGCATCGGCCAGCCAGGATTTCCACTCGTCAGCGCTGAAGTCGGACAACGAGGGCGGACCATCAGGCTCCGGTACCACTTCGATGTCTTCGGTCAAGATGTCGCACTGACCCATGCCATCGCAAACTTCCACCAACACGGTGTAGAATCCGGTGGCCTCCCAGGTGTTGATGGTACGGACGGAAGAACCTGCGATGGGGGTGACCCAATCGTCGGCTGGATCCCCGTTCTCATTTGCATCGGTTTCCGTGTCAAAGTCCCAACGAACGGTGAACTGCGTGAGAATGCGCTCGTCTCGCTCGGTGATCGAACCGTCCTCAACATCCAAGTCTCGATAGATCTCCATCTCGCTTCCAGCCTCGGCGTCAAACACGTCGGCGTCAAAGGAAATGGAGGAGCCGGCGAAGATGTTCTCCGGAACGTAGATCTCCCGCGCCTCGGGCGGTTCGTCAACCACCACGGTGAAGGTTTGGCGAGATACATCACCCGTTCCGAACCCGTCTCGCACGGTGAGCGATACCGTGTAGGTGCCGGGGAGGGTATAGGCGTGCCAGGGCGTCGCCTCGTGAACCAATGGTGTCGCATCGCCGAAGTCCCAGGTGTATTGGACCAAGCCGTTCCAGTCGGGTGATTCCACTTCAAATGGAACGTATTTGCCCTCGAATTGCCGGTCGCCGTCGCGTGTTCCTGAGGAATCGAAGTAGAGCATGCGCTCGGGTGCGGTTACCACGGCGCCGTCCTCGTTGAAGGTGTGCGACCATCCGTCGGGGACGGTCCCCTCGGGGAACGGCGTCGAGGTGGTGATGATGTCGTCCCCAATGTACCCGTCCAAGATGCGGACCTGAATGATGGGGAGTGGGTTGGCGATGCGAACCGTCATGGTACGGGTGAAGCTTTCCTGCCCGTCCTTGTCGGTGACGACCAAGGACACGGTATGAACGCCGGGGGTGGTGAACGTGTGCGTCGCTTGGGGGCGGTCGCCGAAGGTGCCGTCGGAGAAGGTCCAGTTCCACACCTCGATGTCCGTTGAATCACCCACTGAACCGTCGGGGTCCATGCTGTCAAGTCCGTCGAAAACGTAAGCAGTGTCGACCTCGCCGTCTTCCTCTCGGAAGTCGATTTCACGCGAACCCATCGCCGAAAGTGTCCTGACGTCAAAGGTGGCTACGGGCATTTGGTTCAACACCACCACGTTGAGGACGGCCGTGGCTTGGCTGCCGTCGTCGTCCGTGACCGTGAGCGAGACGGTCTTGTTGCCTGGAACATCCCAAGCAACGATGGGGTTCGTGGCACTGCTGCTCACCGTTGAGAAGTCATCGTTTCGGGTCGGAGTCCCCGTGCCCACGCGAGCGCCGTCCGGGAAGGACCATGCGTAGGTGAGAAGTTCACCGTCGTCGTCCACGAACACATCGGGAAGGACCAGGCTGGTGTAGGTCATGGTGGTCAACGTCTCTGCGTAAATTTGGACGGGCACCCTGTTGTTGATGTGAACGAGAAGCGTCTTCGTTCCGACGTTGATGCCGTCGGAGACCGTCAAGGTGAGGGTGAATGTTTCGCTCTCACCGTCGATGTCGTCCCATTCGTGCTGTTGAGAATAAACGCCAACGCCACCGCTTTGCGTGCCATCACCCCAATCCCACTGGAAGTCGAGATGGTCGATGGGAACGTTGTCAACAGAGCGGCCTGCTGAGAAGAGAATACGCTGACCAGTGAGCAAGGAAATGTTGTCCTCAATTACCACGTTGTTCACGGTGATGACCGGCAACGGTTCCGTGATGTCACTGACATTGATGGCGTGGACTTGCGTCTCCGACCAGGTGCCACCTCGGTCCATCACACGCAAGGTGGCGTTGTAGCTTCCGACCTCCGTGTATGATCGGAGGGGCGATTTGAGGTTTGAAGAAGCGTTGTCGCCAAACACCCACGCATAGGCCGTCGGTGCGTCGAGATAGGGCAGGCTGTTGTTGGACAGCGAGAGGCCCCAGGCATCAAAGCCTGCACCTCGGAACTGAATGTTCTCCCAGGTCTGAACTTCGGTGAGCGAGACACTCCCGTTGGCCACAGGACGCATGTTGTTGAGCATCTGAGGCGATGTTTGGAGGGAATCAACCTGATCACCAAGCATGTCCTTCATGACCATGTCAAAGGCGTACTGGTCGGCCAAGGGGGCGGTGAAGTAAACCTGTCCGTCAACGGCCACACCGCCACCGGCAGCGATTCTGTCAATGATGGTGTCCACGACCGTGCCACTCGCATCACGAACGGTGATTTCAACATCGAGATCCTCAAAGAAAGCATTGGAGAGGACGCCGTAGTTGATTTCCACCGTGTCTTCCATGCCGTCGCCGTCCCGGTCCGAGAGCACCGTGTTGTTGAGCGAAAGCGTAGCAGGCGAAGTGATTCGGGCGGCTTCAATGTCAACGGTGCCTTCAGGATAGGAGGGGCCACATGAGGTGTAGTCGCAATCCGCCACCGTGGAGGCGTACCAGGTGATCACCCACACTTCATCGGTCAGGTTGCCGAACCCAGGCACAAGGCCGGTGGCCACGTTGTTCACGAAGTCCAGGTCGGTGACGCTCCACAGACCGTCGGAAACGGCCTTGGTGACAATCACGCCGTCGAACTGGCTCTTGTCGGCCGTCAAACGAAGGGTCAGCGGTGCTGGTGAAGCGGATCCGGGTGTGAACTGGAACGAGCGGATGCCCCAGCCTTCGAGGGTGTTGCCGGTGGAGGACCAGGGGGTTGACCAGTCGCTGTTGATTTCGGTTGGTTGCGCCCTACAAAACGCGCCACCGGTGCACACAGGGTTGAGGTCAAGGTTCGGGTAGCCGTAGATGCCTTGGTCGGAATCGAGGGTGGCCGCGATGCTGAAGTTTGCAAAGGCCTCGTTCATCGTCCTCCCAAGCAGACCGACCTGCCCGCTCTGTGGCGAAAGAAGCAGGTTCTCAACACCCCTGCCGCCCGTGGCGGAGTCCTGCACGAGTTGGCGAACAGCTGGACCGCCGCCCAAATGCTCAGCGAGGTACAAGGTAAACATGTAGCCCGCCCCGTAGTCCGCAATGCGCTGATTCCACCATCGCACCGATTGTTCGGGTGCACCCGTCCATGCGTTCACGTGGCCGGTCAGGGTTGAATCTGCACCGAAGCAGAGGTAAATCGCGACGTCGGCGTTGCCTTCGTCAATCCAGAGGTTCTCGTAGGGGTCGAGGGCGTTGTGGAGCAAATGCTCGAGTTCGTGTGCGAGGATGGAGCGACCCCAAGAGAGGGTGATGTCGGCGTAATCCACGAACACCGCCTCTCGGGACGACGAGAAAGAAGGGGCAAAGTAGCCGCCCGTGTTGTACGCACCGTCGATGTCGTAAATGACGATTTGAACCTGACAGTTGTTGTCGATGTCGGGCGGCGCAAGGCCTCGTCCGTCCTGGTAGTCCTTGCCGTAATAGGTCGTCATGGTGGGGTAAATGGTGGAATCCCAGGTGCTCGCTAAGTTGTTGAGGACGGTGGACGAAAGCGTGCGTCCGCTTTGAACGATGAAGGCTACCGTCGTGGTTGTTTTTGCAACGTAGGCAGAAATGGAGCCGCCGGAGATGGGGACCGTGAGCGTGTCACCAACGACGTGCGGGGTGCAAGCACGACCCGAGGAGCGCCCCATGGATGGCTGAATCACCATGTCATCCACGCCGGGTCGGCCTTCGTCGATCCATGCCTGCCGCATGAACTGCGTGGCGGAGACGACGGGCTCTTCTTCATGAATAAACAAATACTCACTTCCTTCACTGGGGTCGAACTCATCCAGATCTCCGATGATCACGCCACCGGCATTGTAGGCGTTGGTAGAAGTCCCATCCTCACCACTTTCTGCAGCCACGCTCATCAGCAAAGGCGCCGTGCTGGACACGAGCATCAGGAGGACGAAGGCAAAGGCTGGACTGGAGCGCCGTTCCGACATGTCAAACACCAACGAGAATCGTGTTACGGATTCCCTATTTTGCGAGAAGAAAGGAGGTATTTAAGAGTCCGTGGTCGAGGCGTCATCATGCGTCATGCACAGGTGCGTGTTCCAACTGCACCGCGTGGCCTCATGCTGGCAGTTCTCGCCAGCGTCATGTTGGCATCCACCGCTCCGGTATCGTTTGCCTCATTTGAGGAACTTGAACCCTCCTTGGTGTGCTCCACCATCGACGAACTGCAGTTCAACGGGACCCATGCCAATGCATCGATTGCCTGGCAGGTGGAACTGGGCCCCCGCATCCCCGGTTCAAACGCCTCTGGCGAATTCCGGTCCACCATCACGGCCGACCTTGAGTCGCTGGGCTACGAGGTGAGCAACAAAACGCACGAACGGTACGGCATGGAGCTCACGAACCTCTTCGCACGCTGGCCCTCGAACTCAAGCAGTGACGGCCAACTCGTGCTTTCCGCTCACTACGACTCTCGCAACGTGGCGGACCAAGATGAAAATGAAAGCAACCAATCCCTTCCTGTCCCTGGCGCCAACGATGCGGCGAGTGGAGTGGCTGTTCTCTTGGAACTCGCTCGCCACATACCAAACATGAATTTGGAGTACGACGTGGTGTTGTTCTTCAACGACGCGGAGGACCAGCAGCCCAAGTACACCCTGGGCGCCGAGGCTTGGGCAGAGAACATGACGGAGGACGAGATCAACGCCACGCATGCTTTTGTGTTGCTGGACATGGTCGGCGACGCCGACTTGCAACTCCACGACATCGCGCCCGGCAACGCCACACTCAAATCCAGAGTGGTTGAACTTGGCACCTCATTGGGGTTGGTGAACGGCACCACATCGTGCACAGGGGAGGCCGGCTTGGATGTTCTTCAGTTCGAAACCACCGTGTACGTGCTGGATGACCACGTCCATGCGCACAACCTCGGCATCCCTGCCATCGACCTCATGGACACCTCGTTCGGTGCGCCCAAGCCCTACACCTTTGGTGCCTACTGGCACACGATGGAAGATACCCCCGACAAGGTCAGCGCTGAATCGCTGGCCAAGGTGGGCCGGCTTGTCGAACTTGGCTTGCGCACGGATGCCTTCGTTGACATCAAACCGACGATGGACATCACGGACGAGGGTAACACGACCTCCGCTGACCAGCCCGATGAGGGAGAAGCTTCGACCCCCAATCGAAACACCGGCCTCACCATCATGGCCGCTGTCGGATTGGTCGGCATTCTGGGCCTGCTCCTGGTGGTTGAATTCAACGGAAAACGCTGATATCAAACGCGGTCATCCAACAAAGAGGTATTATCCGCGCACGCCCTCGGGGCAACGGGAGGGGTAGCATGTCCGACGACCGCGAAGCGAGGATGGAAGCCCTTCGTGCCCGTGTCAAGGCCAAGAAAGAGGCAGCGCTCAGCGACGGCATCATCGAAGAGGAATTGGTGGTCAGCACCCAAGAACTCCCCGCTACCGAATCAACGCGTCAACAAGAAGACGATGAGTGGTACGAACTCATGGATTTGGATGCTGACCGATGGAGAAACTTAGCGGCTGTCCTCATCCTTGTCGGCAGCATCCTCGGGATGGTCAGCGGTGCGCTCATCCTCCAAGGGAACCCCACAGAACTGCTGAACACCTCCTTGTTCGCAGAGCAAGAATCGGTTGACATCTCTGGGACGGCCCTCGAGGACGTTGACGGAAACGGGGTCGAGAACGTCTCCGTGGTGCTCCTTGAAGCCGAATCAAGGGCTGAATTGCAATCCACCATAACGGATCGTTTTGGCTATTTCTCCATGAAAAACGTCGCTCAAGAGGTCCACATTATCGTCTTCTCAAAGGAAGGCTACGTCACGGTGGAGCGGACCTTTGTCCCCGATAACGTCGGTTTGGACCCTGTCACCATGAAACAGGGGAACGCCACGCCCGTCAGGGAGGAAAACGACCAGCAATCCATTTCAGGTTGGACCCTTGACAACGCCGTCGGACTCTCGACCGCCATCGGCGTGCTCACGATTGGCACGGCGTTGCTCGGCATCCAATCAGCGGTCGAAATCCGCCGTGGCAAACACTACCGACGAAGCCAGTACTTGGCAGCAGGCGCCCTTTTCAGCCGCGGCCTGATCATCGTTGGACCGACGTTGATTTTGTTTGGCATGATCGTGAACCTGTTTGCAAAAATGGACTTTGAAGACCAGCGTGAGGACTGAGCATGTACTTGATCTCGGTCGAGGGAGGCGACGGGTCCGGCAAGGGCGAGGCTGCTCGTATCCTCGGTGAACTCCTCAGCGAGTTTCCATTCCCGGATGTGGTGATGACCCACGAGCCTCGTCGCCACAGTGAGTTAGGAAAATTGGCCCTACAATCTGTGAAACTCGGGAACAAAACACCCCTCGAGGAAGCGGGTTTGTTCGCCGCCGACCGTCTTGACCATTCCCACACCTTCATTCGACCGCACCTGACTCAGGGATGCGTCGTCATCTCTGACAGAAACATCCACTCGTCCCTCATCTACCAGGGCGTGGTGGGCGACCTTGGACTCGAAAAGGTCGCTGGCATGAACGCTGCCGCGATGATTCCTGACCTTGTGTTCTGGATTGATTGCGACCCTGAAAAGGCCATGAAGCGAATCAAGTCGGGAACACTCCGCATGACGAGTCAAAAGCAGGAGTACTTTGAGACCCAAGAAATTCAAACGGCCATTCGCCAAGGGTTTCATGCCTTGTTCGGAGAACTCGGCGAGGTGCCCTCACCCTTCAACCAGTGCTGCGTTGTTGGCCCCATCATGAACGAAGGTGGATTGGACGAATTGAAAACCAAACTCCGACGAGAACTTCGTCGTTTCTTCAACAAAAAGCCGCTCCCGCTGAACGTGGATCGCGACGCAGTTGACCGCACACTGCTCAACGCCTTGGTCCACGACGTCAAGAAACAACGACGGCTACCGGGAGCACCGCAGGAACGAACGGCGATTCACGTGGGCTGGTTGGGTGGAAAATCACCGGCGTATTGGATGAAAGAGGCCGAGGACAACTGGCCGACGGCTTCAGCACAGGAGCACGACGTGCCAGCTTCACCCCTCGCCCATTCCTGCTGGTCCATCTTGGGCACGCTCTCGCTGATGGTGGGTTCAAGCGAAGTCCCTCGCCTCCACGCTGCGCTCGGTCCTGTGCGTATGGTGACGCAGCGCCACACGCAACGCCTCATCAAGTGGCTGCTGGCCGAGCATTGGGTTCACAAACAACAGAACCACACCCCGTTCAGCGACGCTCAACTGTTCAAACTTCGAGAGGAACGACTTGGCTTCGCCCGACTGACCTTGGCCATGTGGCCGTTGAGAACGCAACTCGCCTCTTGGCGCCGGGCCAACCCCGACGCCGAGTGGACCCAAGCCCTGCATGACGTGTTTGCAGTGGAAGAAGGCAAATCACTGTCGTCGAATTTGCAAAAGGCCGTGGGCGACGTGCACGAACGTCTGACAATCTTGACCAGCGGCCACGAAGGCTGCCCGCTGCCGACCAACGCCGCTGAGTTGACCGTCTGGTGGTCGATGCAACCGCCAAATCACTCGGATTCCTGACGTCCGTTGCTTGCAAGGGTGAACCTTGCCTCACCGGGAAGAAGCACCTGACCCGCTCCGAAGAACGCCTCGGCCCGAGCGGCAAACATGGAGCAGAGGAGGATTCCGAGGCCAAAGCCAAAGGGAATTCCGGTCAACACCCGCTTGAAGTTGGTTGATTCGTACGAGGTGAGGAGTTGAAGGAAGCCGTCTGCGATCAACGGAACACACAGCAGCATGCCACATGCCAACCACAACATCGTGCGCTGATTTTTTGCATAGACGCCGTGAAGCATGGATTCTGGCAGCAGGGAGAGACAGGTATCACGAACCGTCCACCGATTCCAACCACGGCGAGAAAACACCACGCCGCCAATGAAAAGGCCGGCAAAGATGCCAACATCACGGGTGCAGACAGGAAGTTGGTTGTTGTTGACTTCCCACGAGCGCTCTGATTTTTGATGGCAGTTCACATCGCCAAAACCGTAGATGATGGCGGCGTAGACGTTGACCTCCGACCATGCAAAGGCGGGGCAGCATTGGCCGTCAGCGGCCCCCTCGCCGGCGGCTTGGTTGCCATGTGATCCGAGGCCGTCCTCGCTGTAGTAATCGATGGCATTGGCCCGCCCCTGAAGCGGTCCGACCGAACCCTCCTCAACGGTCATGGGGGCGAGGAAAAACGAGACCAGCAAGAACCCACACACGCCGAGGACCCACCGCCCAATCTTGGCTTCACGCATCCGGTCGGGCAAACCGTTGCGCTCCATGCGACTCCAAGCCCGGCAGAATCACTTCATTGTTTCTTCATCGACCAAGCCTTCAATGGCCACACGCCTCATCCGCCATCATGGCCGAGACCGAGCGCCCCCGCATCGGCCTGGTCACCGGCGTCCAAGCAGGTGGATTCATCGGCCTCTTCCTTGGTTTCTCGCTTGCCGTTGTTTCGGCGTTAACCGACCCCGATGCTTTGGTGAGACTCGTTCAACTGATGTGCATCACACCGGTGGCTTGTGCACTTCTTTTGGGGCCGTTCTTGGGCTTCCGAAGGGCACCCAACGTCTCCAACGTGGACCCCATCGATGAAATCCGAACTCGGCTCCAACCCTTCAATGAGGGTCAAGGGAAGTGGCGCGTGCTCAGCCATGTACGAAGCGACGGGCGTACGGTTCGGATTGATCTTCACAACTCAACTCAACCCTTGACCATCGTGGCTGCAACCCTTGAATTGGCGAAGGAACATCCCATTCGCTACATCGTCGGCCGGGGTGAAGCACGAAGCAGGGACCCCGAATTGCGTGGCACGGTGCTGGCCTACATCGAAGAACACGTCATGCTCAACCGCCGTCGCCGAACCTCCTCGTCCGTTGAAGTGCTTCCACCGTCCGTCATCGAGCACATGGAAGCCACGCATCGCATGCATCGTCGCTTGTTCTACCTCCTTCCCATCATCCTGTTCTTTGCCTGGCTCGAAATGCGCTGAGGACAACGCAACAGGCTATGAGGGAGCGGCGCTTCCCACGAGCATGGCGAACGACATCGGGAAAGCCATGGCTCGGTTGAAGCACCGAGACATTCGCACCCGACGCCGAGCGGTTCGAACCTTGTTTGAACACGACGACCCTTCCGTGCTGCAGGCGTTCAAGCCACTGCTTGATGACGACGACACCTGGTTCGTCTCAAAGGCATTGGATGCCTACCGAACATGGGGATTGCTGTTCGGCACCGAAGCCATTGAAACCTTGCTTAACCATCGCAATTTGGACGTTCGCAGGGCAGGTGCCAACCTGCTCGCACCGCTTGGCCAACAAGGCGTTTCGTTGGCACTGGTTGCCTTGGACGATGAAGACAACGTCGTGCAGCGCAAAGCGGCCAGAGCCGTTGCTTCTCGTAGAAGGACAGCGATGTTGCAGAACGCCTCGCACAACACAACAGCGATTCAATTCGGGCCACCGGCATGGGCCACCCAGCGCTGCCCGAAGACCACCTTGCGAGGCGGGTTGAGCGACCCTCACGAGGGCGTGCGAGTGGCGGCTTTGAAGACCGCCCTCAAGCGAAGAGTGGACATGAAAATGGACGATTTGGTTCCGTTCTTGGAAGCCGGGCACCACACCGTGGAAATCTTGGTATGGGCAGCCGAACACGAAGCATCGCAGCTCAAACAACTCACTCAGCACATCAAACCAAAGGACATGAAGGCCCTGAGCGCCCACCTTCGTGCGACCGTTTCAGACCGTTCCGAACCGTTGATTCAACATCTCCTCGATGGTGGCTTGCTTGAACCCGTGGCACGTTGGGTGATCCGACAAGATGCAACAGAGGACGACCTTCGTTGGGAACTGATCAACGATGAACGCCTCCATGTCATTGAGCGGTGCAAACTCCTCGAACGGCTCATCGGTCGAGCCAATGAACCGGAGTGTATCGAGCGAGTCAACGAACTCGCCGAGACCACCGAAGGTGAACTCCTCAAGGTGGCGTGCGAGAACCTATCAACCGCCGCAATTGAACTTGGAGCATGAGCCTGCCATCCTCCGGTATCCGCTTTCACGCCGATGCAACCAACGGACGTCAACACCACCTCGGTGCAGGATTGACCATCGAGGGACCCTTCACCTCACTGCAACTGGTCCTGAGATTCCCTCGCTGGGTGCCGGGGTCCTACTTCCTTCGAGAACCGATTCAGCACATGTTTGATTTTTCCGCCACCGATGATGCCGGCACAGAATTGACGTGGAAGCGCGTTGGGGTGGACGGCATCTCGGTTCGCCTTCGGAAAAGTTCCAAGACGGTCCGCCTCGACTACACGCTGCTTGCCAAGGAACTGAGCGTTCGGTCCAATCACCTCGACACGACCCATTTGCACCTGATGCCACCCTTCACCTGGTTTTGGCCCGAACGTGGCATTGACACCAAGCGTTTGGAATTGAAGCACGGCGTGGACATCACGGCACCATCAGCGTGGACCCCGGCGACGCAACTCCATCTCGATTCAAGCGAAGACCTGAACGATGCCAGCAAGCAATGGCACTTCTCCACCGAGGGCAGGGATTTGGTGCTCGACAGCATCATCGAAGTCAACCCGAACCCCACCATCACGCACAACATTTCCGGACGCCCTCATCATCTGAAATGGTGGGACAGCGGTGGGCATCAGCCCGACAGCACCCGCCTCCAAGCCTTCATCGACGACATGGAGCGCATTGCCGAAGGAGCACTACGCCCTCTTCGGCGTGCCTGATTGGCCCGATTACACCACGGTGCTCCACCTGACCGACACCGGCAGAGGCGGACTTGAGCACATGAATTCTCAGACCTCGATGATGCCACGTTCCTGCTTGTTCCCGGACCACGCCGACGAGTACAGGGACCTCGTGAGTTTGTTTTCGCATGAATACCTCCATCAGTGGAACGTCAAACGGCTTCGCCCCAAATCCTTCCTGGACTATGATTTGCAGTCGGAGACGCACACCGATCTCCTGTGGTGGTTTGAGGGCGCCACGTCCTGGCTGGGCGACATGATGTGCGTTCGCTCGGGTGCATGGAGTGAAGAGGACTGGCGATTGGATTTTGAGCGAAAGATGAAGCGGCATACCGCCAACAACGGCATGCTTCGAGAATCCCTCGCCGAATCGAGCCATGATGCATGGATTCACCTCTATAGAAGCGGACCCTACACGAGAGAAAACCAAATTTCCTACTACCTTGAAGGGGAACTGGCCCTGCTCTGCTTGGACGTCGAGTTGCGGCGGCGAAACAACCACGCCTTCGGTGCCTGCGACCTCATGGCGGAACTGGTTCGTCGCTACGCCATTGATTCGCCTGAATCCGAAGAACTGGGCGTCGAGTACAACGACATTCGAACGACACTCAAGTCGTGTCCCGGCGGTGAGAACATGGGCCCGTACCTCGACCGTTTGGTCAAGCATCGAAACCACCCCAACCTCCTGCGCGCCCTGTCGGCGTTCAGATTGAAACTGGTGCCCCATGCCTCCGATAAGGAAGGAAAGGGATGGCTGGGCGTCGGACTCAAAGAGGCCGGCGGCCGGGTTATGATCACCACCTACCACGCCGGCTCACCCCTCCGAGAACTGACCCAGGTCGGGGACGAACTGCTCGCGATTGACGGCGTGCGCATCAAGTCCGTCGCTCACCTCAAGAAACTGATCGCCGGACGAACCGCCGATCAACTCACCATCGACGTGGTCCATGAAGGCATTTTGAGCACGGTGAACCTGACCCTGCCAGCCTCACCGCAGCACGGTGTATCCCTCAAGGGAAAGGGGAACGAGCGCTGGCGGGACTGGATCAAGACGCGTCAGGACCCGTAAGCGGAGGAAGAACCGCCAAGGTTTCGAGCGGCACAAAAATCGGCGGCGTCTCATCAGGGAGCGTATGCCGGCTCGTCTTTGGAGGAAACACCTCATCGGAGAGCGACATAGCAATCACTTCTGCCTTCGTGAGTGAATCCCGCCCACAGGCCGGCCAGACGCCGAGTTGAATTGAATCGTCTTCAAGGTAGTCCACGCACACGGCAGGCACCCGCTTCAACCCCAACAGCACGGCGATGGAATGCCGATGGTGACCGTCCAAAATAGCCCCAGTGCGCTTGTCGACGATGAGCGGTTTGGTGTAGCCACCCCACTTTTTCGTCATCTCGAGCAATTTATCTCGGTTCTTTGGCTTGATTTCCTCGTGTTCTTTGAGCCACGCAACGGGGACCAGTTGAACATCGTCTTCTGCCCACGACATGCCGGTGTCTCGCTGCCGATTCACATAATGCTTTTTCATGCCACGCACGCCACAAGCACCAAGGGTGAGCACATGGGAACGACCGACGCTCTTCTGGAAGGCCTCAAGGCCGACATGGAAGGGGCACCTTGTCCACCACCCATCGCCCGATGGTTGGCGAGCCTGCCTGATGATTTACTGAGCCTGCTGCAAACCCTTGCGGAAGCGGGCGAAGGTGCATGGCTGGTCGGCGGTTGCGTTCGTGATGCATGGCTCGGCGAGACGGCTCCGGACATTGATGTCTGCACCACCTGCACGCCTGACCGTATGATGGAACTCTTCGGTGAGCAAGCCATCCCCACGGGCATTGATTTTGGCACCATCACGGTGAAGGGACAAGGTCAGCATTACGAAGTGACCACCCTCCGCACCGAATCGCTCTACCGGGACGGACGGCGCCCTGATGTCGTCTCCTGGGGTCGTTCGTTGAAGGAGGATTTGAGTCGCAGGGACTTCACCTTCAACAGCATGGCCGTCGATGTCGCCCGACGCCGACTGTACGACCCGTACAACGGAGTGGCTGACCTCCAACAGCGCCTGGTCCGAGCGGTCGGCGATGCCAGTCAACGCTGCGAGGAAGATGCACTCCGAATCCTCCGAGCCTACCGGTTTAGGCGGCGGGACAGCGGCCCTCTGTGGGCCATGGACGCTGAACTTGAGCAGGCCATCGCTCGCCACGCCACCCGCCTGGGCATGGTGGCGATCGAAGCGACGGTGGATGGAAGTCAAGAAGATCCTTGCCGGACCAAAACCAGGAGCTGTTCTCGAGGCCATGCAGGACGGGGGCGTCCTGCGTCATGTCTTTGAGCAGCTCATCGTGATGAACACCGCTCTGCTCAACGTGTTGGACGATGACCGACTTCAACGGCTTCATCTTCACCAGCGCCTCGCCCTGATGATGATTGAACACCCGACAAAAGAAGCGGTGCAGCAGCTCAAACGCTTGCGGGCCTCCAATGAACTCCAACGTTCCACGGCCGCCTTCCATGAAGTCCTGGGCCACCTGCCCACGAGCGATACGGCAGCCCTCCGTGTATTCAGCCATGCCCTCACGACCCAGGCAGAGCCACACCTGCTAACCTTGGAGTGTTTGGCAGAACACGGGATTCGAGTGCACACTGGGCTGCGGTCAGAAACCGCCACCGTTGCTGAGGTCAAAAAGCGCTGGCGTGCCGTGGGACCCAGAAGCAAACCTGTCCCCTGTTTGGTGGACGGGCACTGGCTCATGGAGCGGACAAACCTTGGCCAAGGGATGCGCCTGGGACGATTGAAGCAGTGGCTGCATCGGCGCCAAATCGAGGAGGAGGTGACCACCATCGAAGGCATGGAAGCCCTTCTGGTCCGGATGCCCTACGAGCACGGTGCTGCCGAGGACTGGCCAACCCCCTCGTTTCCTTGATGGTCGGCATCAATTTCATGTGCGCTGAGGTTATCGGCGGTCCATGGCGACCGTGGAATTCCGGGACAAAGAGAACTTCATGCAGCGAGCAGCCGCCATTAACCGACGGGTCGAAGGCATCACTCGCAACAACACCATGGCAGGTCTGCTCAACAACAATTTCAAGAAATGGCTGGCCGATTCTGCCATGTCGCCGGTGAAACTCACCGAGGAACTCGACACCAACAAAGACGGCTTCATCTCGGGCGACGAATTCGCCACGCTTCTCGGAAAAATGACCGGGGAGCGTCCACCGGAATGGGTGGTTGAACTGGTCTTTTCTTTCGTCAACGCCAACATCAACGACGGCATCCCTGTTCGGGACTGGATGGCGTTTTTGGCCGCCAGCGGCATGGAGTTCCCTGACGAATTATTCGAAGAAAAGGTGGAGGTCACCGGTGCCATCGGCATCCTTGATGACGCCTACGAAACAGGTCAACAGATCTCCGTTTCAGTTTCGTTTAACGTTGAAGTCGTGGCCTACGAATTCTCTGTCTTTGACAACGCCACGAGGCAGGAAATCCACGCCTCGCTCACACCTAACGTCGACATGGACCGACCCGATTTCGATGAATTCGTCATCGAGCTTGATGAAGCAGGCAACTACACCGCTGAACTTCTGCATCTTGGCGTTCGCCTCGACACGCACGCGTTCACCGTCTTGCCAGCGCCGGTGGAACCGGTGGTGGAGCAGGTTGAGGAAACACCGGCACCAGCTGAAGCGCATGAAGCCCCCTCGGAACCCGTCGTGGACGGCTTCGAATCCTTCGTGGCTCATCTTGAATCCATGAAGCTGCGCAGCGATGCTCAAGCGGTCATCGGGGAATCGGTGACCTTCGGCGTGTCAGCCACTGTACAATCCATTTCCCGCACGCTGCTGGGGGTTGACCTGTACCGAAACGGAACCACGGCCCACTGCACGACGGCCGAGGGCACCACCTTCCGCATGATGCTCAAGCCAACAGAAAACCCACCAGCGGTCGGCCAAAGTCACGAAATGGTGGTCAAGCCCCACGACTGGGACGTCGCGCTCAGGCAGTTGGTCTGTCTCGAGGTGTGATCACTTCAGCGCACGAGCGATCACGATGCGCTGCACCTCTTGGGTGCCCTCGTAAATCTGCGTGATCTTGGCATCACGGAAGAAGCGCTCAACGGGGAATTCCTTGGTGTAGCCGTAGCCGCCAAGCACCTGAATGGCTCGTTCCGACACCCACATGGCGGTGTCGCCAGCGAACAACTTGGCCATGCTGGCCTCCTTGGAATGCCGTGGACCATCGGCATGGTAGTGCTGTTCCTTGGTCCAAGCTGCTTTGTACACCAGCAGACGAGCAGCCTCGATTTGCGTCGCCATGTCGGCGAGGTAGGCCATGATCATCTGGTGGTAAGCGATCGGCTTTCCGAAGGCCTCGCGCTCGTGGGCGTATTGGAGCGCCGACTCGTACGCGCCCTGGGCGATGCCCAACGCTTGGGCGGCGATGCCGATGCGGCTGTTGTCGAGGGCGTTCATGGCGATGGGGAACCCGTTGCCGACGCCTTTGATGGCGTTTTCAATCGGCACTTTGCAGTTGTTGAGCACGAGCGTGCACGTGTCTGACGAGCGAATACCCAACTTGTCCTCCTTCTTTCCAACAGAGAACCCTTCGTAAGCAGCATCGACGATGAACGCCGTAGTGCCGCCGTGCTTCTTTGTCCCATAGTCGGGGTGGTCAACATCCTTAGCGAACAGAACGATGATTTGCGCTTGTGCGCCGTTGGTAACCCACATCTTTTCGCCATTGAGGATGTAATGCGTACCGTCGTCAGAGAGTTTGGCTTTGCAGGACATGGCTGCAGCGTCGGTTCCGGCACCAGCCTCCGAAAGTGAGTAGGCCCCTACTTCGCCCGCTGCGAGGCGAGGGAGGAAGGTTGACTTCTGATGCTCATCACCGTGAAGTGCGATGGTCATGGAACACAGTCCAACGTGGACACAGTACATGACGGCAAAGGACGGGTCGACCCGCGCCAACTCTTCGATGATGATCGCCTCGGACACATCATCGATGGGCGAGCCGCCGTAGGCTTCGGGAATGGTGATGCCGTGGAGACCGTATTCGAGGAAGGCCTGCCATTCTTCGGAAGGCGGAATTTGGTTCTGGTCGCGATGCTCCACCGTGGGCGCAAGCACCGTTTCAGCGAAGTCTCTCACCAATTCTCGAATCATCTGTTGTTCGTCGGTTTCACCAAAGTTCATGCGCTCACCAAATCTCCCAACATGAGGAGTCTCTTAACCCGTTTGATTCGGAAAAATTACATTTTTTCCCTCAGTCTTCATATACCACCCGTGGAAGCCGCGAGGTGAGGCAGCGACGATGGATGACGACATCATTGAATTTGTGATTGCTCAAGACCGAAAATACTCAATGGACCACCTTTGGTTTCAGCAGAAAGACCAGAAGCTCATGATCGGCGTGAGTGAATTTCTTCGCGTTGAAATCGGCGACGTGCTGCGCGTGATTCTGCCCCAAGCAGAAACCGAAATTGATGAAGGCGGCAGCCTGTTCTCGCTTTGGACCGCCGACGAGAAGATCTCGTTGACGGCCCCGGTCTCTGGCGTGATTTCCGACGTGAACGGCGAAGTGGAGATCAACCCTGACCTGGTCAACGATTCCGCCTACAACGACGGCTGGATCATCCTTCTCGAGCCTCACGAGTTGCAACTCAACCCCGACGACAAGCAGCTCCTCGAGAACCTCATGGAACACGACGAATACGTCGAATACCTCGCCGAACTTTGAGCGAGCGGCTGTTGCGGGGTATCCTTCTCCCGAAGGATGATGAACTCACACCCCTACGGAATTCCATGCCTGACGCCATGGAACAACTCCGTGCCAGCCTCCAAGCAGCACCGGTCATCTGGAAAGGCGATTATCCGTACTTCATCCATCCCATCACCGACGGCGTCCCTCGAATGAATCCTGAGATATTGACGGCCATCACCGAACTCGTTGTTGGCCGCGTCGATTGGTCCGGCGTGGACATCCTGCTCGGGATTGAAGCCATGGGCCTGCCCCTGACGGCTCCGTTGTCCATGGCCACGGGCATTCCGCTGGTCATCGCTCGAAAGCGTTCCTACGGACTTGATGGTGAAGTGGAAATCGATCAGTCTACAGGCTACTCCAAGGGCGCCATGTACCTCAACGACCTGAAGAAGGGCGAACGTGTGGCCGTCGTCGATGATGTGCTCTCAACCGGTGGCACCCTTGAGGCCGTGATTGAAGGCGTCCGCCGTGCAGGTGCAGAGGTCACCGAGATCATCACCGTGGTGGAGAAAGGTGGCGGGTTGCGTCGCCTGCAAGGCCTCTACCCCGACATTCGCATCCAATCCCTGGTTCGCCTCGAGATGGACGGCGACCAAGTTGTCTTGTTGGATTGAACCTCCACGCCGCACTAAGTCTCTGCTCAAGGGCCGTGAAACCCCCAAAGAGAGCAGAAAAATTGGTGAGTGTTTATTGTTTATTTTTTTTGTTGGAATCTATCAAACAATGCTTTATTAGGCGACGACCTAAGAATTTCGACATGAACTTTAACATCGTTACGAACATTACCCAACAGGTGTGCCAAACCGATGTGGAAGACATCCGTGAGGTCTATCTTGAAGCCATCTGCGTCCTTGCTGAAGCATCGACCTCTTTTATTCTGAAACTTGACGGCGGCAAGGCGAAAGTCGTCCGCTCAACCCTTCCGAGTTTACTCAACGTCTCGCTCAAAAGCGACTCCATCCGATTGGAGGACGATTCCTTTTGCCTGACGGAAGATGAGTTGGCGGCGTGGTCGGCCCTTCCCCCGGTGAGTGACGGGCGCATCAAATCCATCGTCCTGCGACGATTCACCGTTGGTTCAGAAGGGTACGTCGCTTGTGCTGGTTCCTCTCAAGTCGGCGCCTTCAACCAGGACATCTGCGACCAATTCAACTGGACGGCCCCGTTGGGCGCCCACACCATCCGGTTGATTCGAAACTCTGCCAAAAACGAGCGTGAGAAGCGAGACCTCCTCAAAGAGATGGAGGTCATCAAGCAGGAGTTGGCCGGCGCCCAATCCGCAGCCGACCAACTCGAGGGGTCAAACGCCCAGCTTTCCAACGCTCTTCTCGAGGTATCGAGCGCCAAAGCGCAATCAAAGGCGCTGCTGCTGACGGTTGGCATCGGTATCATTCTCTTCGCCATCTCAGAATTCCGAATCGAGCCTTGGCTTGAAGCATCGGGCGTCTCCCCTTCCACCTTGATCTACCAAAAAGTCCTGATCCTCGGAGGGCTGGTGCCCATTCAGGTGGTCGTTGAACGCTTTATCTCCTCGAAGGTGAACTCCAACGCTTCAGCCATTCGTGTTTCCATGTACGAGGAAGTGCTTGGCGTGCTCCTCGAAGACGGTGCCCTCTCGGAGAAAGAAATCCGATGGCTTGAGCTCTACCGCCGCCAGCAAGGCATCCTTCGCGAGGAAGCACAAGCGGTTGAGGCCCGCCTGCGGATGATGATGCTCAAAAATCGCCGTCAAAAATTACAAAACAGCCCGTCGGTTGTCTCTGCATGAAGGACGTGAATCCATGAATCAACGCAAATACAGTACCCGTGCTCTCACCGCAACGCTCGTTCTCATTTTGGCTTTGTTGCCAACCGTCTCGGCTGCGGGTGGCTCGACCTTTGAAAACGGCGACGCAATGACCGGGCTTGAGCGAGTCACGTACATCTCGTTCGTGGCCATCAGCCTGATGTTCATCGCTGCTGCGTTCTTCTTGTTCATGGAACGCAACGACGTCGCACGCCGCCACCGCCCAGCCATTGGCATCGGCGTGATGATTGTCGGCATTGCTGGGTTCCAATACGCCCTCATGCAGGACGTGTACATCGCTGACGGCTCCATCCCCACCGACTTCAGGTACGCCGACTGGTTGACCACCGTGCCTCTGATGGCCGTGACCTTTGCCGTTCTCGCTGGTCGAGAATCGTTCACCAACCACCGCTTGTTCAGCCTGCCCGGCATGTCGGTACCCGGCATCATCATCGTTGGTTCGTTGTTCATGATGATCGGTGGCTACATCGGCCAGGTTGAGCTCGACCAGGCACTGATCGAGGGGGTTGAACCTTCCGGAACACACTGGTTCTTCTTCGCTCAGGGCATGATTGGCTACCTGACCGTCTTCCTCATCGTTGGAACCCCATTCTCGGGCTCCTACGGCATCGACGACACCAAAATCGATGACGATTCCATCCGCCAAACCATGGATCGCCTCCGCCGACTGGTGCTCTTTGGTTGGCTTATCTACCCTGCAGGCTACGTTGTCGGCGCCCTCGAGTTGGGTGGCGCAGGTGGGGCCGCTGGCATGATGCTGGTCTACAACCTCGCTGACCTCGTCAACAAGTTGGCCTTTGTTATCATCGTGCTCGTGGGGGCACGAGCCACCGAAGAAGCCCAAGCGGCGTACGATTCAACCCTCACCCACACACCAACCGTGGCGAAAACCGAGCGAGAGGAAGATGAGGACCACCGAGACAGCCTCCGTGAACTGGCCGCTCTCGCTTCTGAGATCGCCGATGAAGAGATCAGCGGCGAACTTTGATCGGTGCAAGCTTCGCACTGCGATGTGGTGAATGGGTGGCTTCATGAGGGAGAGGCGCCGCCGTTGAGGTGAGGGGAAACATGGACCTTGACCGCCACGACTTCGAACTGGACGAGTTGATGGAGCGCATTCGCGCCAACGACAACCGTCTGATTGCCCTTCAGGTGCCCGAAGGCCTCAAGATGCAGGCCCTCGAAATGATGGACACCATTGAAACCGAAACCAGCGCCCAAGTCGTCTTGGCCGCGGACCCGTGCTACGGTGCGTGCGACCTCGTCCACGACAAGATGCAGCTCATGGGCGTGGAATTGGTCGCTCACATGGGTCATTCTCAAATGAACATCGATTCCGGCATGCCCACGCAATTCATCAACGTCACCTACGATGGCGACCCCGAACTCAGCCCCGTCCTTCCCTGGCTCGAGCAGCACCGCGCCATGGCTCAGGCACGTCTTTCCGAACAAGGCCAAACCACCGACTTGACGGAAGAAGAAACGCAGGAGAAGTTCATGGATGCCGTGGGCCGAATGGCGCCGCTCAGCGACACCAAACTTGGCCTTGTCGGTTCCATTCAGCACCTTCACCTGCTGCCCGAATTCCACGACCGTTTGGAGAAGGCTGGCTTTGACGTCACCATCCCCATCGGCGGTGCTCGCCTTTCCTTCCCCGGTCAGGTCTTGGGTTGCAATTACTCCGGCGACGACCCCTCCATCGGCCACTACCTTTTCCTCGGAAGCGGGGACTTCCACCCCATCGGCCTCGTGCTCCACACCGGTAAACCGCTGGCCATGCTCGACCCCTACACCGGCGATGCGGAGGAGATGTCACTCCAACGCATTGAACGCATCCTTCGTCAGCGCTTCGGCCTCATCATGAGCGTCCAAGACGCCAACTCCTTTGGCATCCTCATCGGCGAAAAACCGGGTCAAATGCGTCGTACCCTTGCCCTTCGCATGAAGCGCATGCTGGCGAAGCACGGCAAGAAAGGCTACCTGCTGGCGCTCGAGCACGTTGGACCCGAACTCATCGACTTCTACCCCGTTGACGCCTTTGTCAACACCGCTTGCCCCCGCATCGCCATCGATGATGCTGTCAAGTATCGCAAACCGCTCATCACGCCCTTCGAACTTGAAGTGGCCTTGGGCGAAAAGCAATGGGAAACGGGCTACCAGTTCGACGAAATCCCCTGATTCACCGGGCCACGGCGTGGAAAAGGCGAGCGGTGCGCCCGTTTTGAGACCACATCTTTTAGAACGGTTGACATCAGCATTCCCTTGATATGGTGGACTATCTTGACCGCATCGGCGCTGGGCTCATCATCGCCCATCCAGAGATGTTGGATTTTGACTACGTCCCTGATGAACTGGTGGGCCGTGAGGACATCCAACGTGAGTTGGCCTCAAAATTCTCCAACGTGGCCTCACCCGAAGGAGCCGCACGAGCGGTGATCACCGGGCCGGTAGGCAGCGGAAAAACGGTGCTCGCCAAAACCTTCTGCAGGGACCTGCAACGGCATCTTGCTGGGAAACGTGAACTCAAGGTGGCGCACATCAACTGCCGGAACGCCTCCACCAGCATGCGGGTGGCGCAACGCATCCTTCACCAGTTTGACCCTGGCCATCCCGACCGAGGCCTCTCGCTCGGTGAAATGCTGCTCAGCCTGCGAAAGATGCTCCGCCGAACCTCAACCCACCTCATCGTGGTGCTGGACGAAGTGGACCACATGCTGCGTCGGTCCGGGGATGAGTTGCTCTACCAGCTGCTTCGCATCGACGAAGACCAAGAGGGAACGGGAACGATTTCCCTGATGCTCATCAGCCAAGAGCAGGTCCTTGACGTCCTCGAGACCGCCGTCATTTCCAAGTTCGGTCAGTCCAATCACCTTCGAATCCCACCCTACACCGTGGATGGCCTCGAGGCCATTGCTCTGCAGCGAGCGGAACTGGCGCTCGTTCCGGGAACGTACACCGAAGCCACCGTTCGCCTGCTCGCCGAGCGAGCCGCACCGAGCGGTGATGCCCGCCGTGTGATCGAATACCTGAGCGCTGCGGCTGAGCGATGCGAATTCCGCCAGGACAAGCACTCGGAACGCCTCATCAGTGCGGAGGACGTCCACGCCATGAACGACAACGTCGCCCTTGACACCAGCGCTCGCTTGGAAGTGGTGGATGACCTCGCACCGCAAGGCATGCTGGTGCTGCTCGCCATGTGCAGACGCCTCCGGACGGAGGAAAGCATGACGATGGGCGATGTTGAGCGGCTTTACGCCGTGGTCTGCGAGGAGTACGAACAAAAGCCGAAAAGCCACACCACGCTTTGGAAGTACGCCAAACTCATCGAACAGGAAGGCATCATTGCCACCCGCGTGGCCACCGTGCCGGGTGGGCGGGGGCGAACAACGCACCTGAGCATGCCGCACTTCCTCCCGGCCGACATCGCCAGCCGTCTCGAACTGCTCCTCCCGAAGCGACTTCGCTGACCTTGGCGGCGATGAGGCAGACGATGGGGCTAAATACGGGTCTTTTGTCGGACAAATCCCGAGAGGTGCTACCATGGCAGAATTCATCGCAGTCGTCAACGACACCGACGCCAAGAACGGCGGCAAGTCCTACGCTCTGAAAATCACCGGCAACAACCACGCCCAGATGCTCGGAAAGCGCATCGGCGACGTCGTCGACGGCCTGTTTGTTGGCGAAGGCGACAAGACGCTGTCCGGCTACAAACTCGAAATCACGGGTGGTTCCGACAAGACCGGCACCCCCATGCGCCGAGACCTCGAAGGCGGCAACCGCCAATCCATCCTCGTCACCCAGTCGACGGGGTACAAGGGCGAAGTCATCGTCAACAAAAAGAAGAGCGGGGAACAGAAGCGCTTCCGATACAAGCCCGATGGCCTGCGAAAGCGACGCAACTTCCGTGGCAACACGGTCACCCAAGACACCCGTCAAATCAACCTCAAAGTGGTCGAAGCCGGCAAGAAGCCACTCGCCACCATCCTCGCTGCTGAGGGCGAGGAAGCATCGGAGTGAACCCGAGAGGGCAATCGCACGACATAGGGAGGGGGAAGCATGGCACGAAAGCTTCCCGCTCAACCCGAGGTCAACATCGGTCTGGTCGGTCACGTTGACCACGGGAAGACCACGCTGACGCAAGCACTGTCCGGCGTGTGGACCGACACCCATTCCGAAGAACGAAAGCGAGGGATCTCGATCAAACTCGGCTACGCTGACACAGCGTTCTACAAAGACGACAGCGGCCAGTACTACGCCACGGGCAAGCGACCGGATGGCGGCGCTGATGTTGAGGGTGAATTGGAGCGCGTGGTGTCCTTCGTTGATGCACCCGGCCACGAGACACTGATGGCCATCATGATCACCGGGGCTTCCATTATGGACGGTGCCATGTTGATGGTGGCTGCCAACGAAACCTGCCCTCAACCCCAAACCCGAGAACATCTCATGGCGCTGGAAATCGCTGGCATCGAGAACATCGTCATCGTTCAGAACAAGATCGACCTGGTCTCGAAGGAGCGAGCCATGGAGTCTCACGCTGAAATCAAAGCCTTCCTCAAAGGCACCATCGCCGAAAACGCACCCATCATTCCCGTTTCAGCGCACCACGACGTGAACCTCGACATCCTCATTCACGCCATTGAGGCCACCATTCCAACACCCGACCGGTCCAAGGACAAGCGCTCCATCATGCACGTTGCTCGTTCCTTTGACATCAACCGCCCAGGTACGCGCCCGACCAAACTTCGAGGCGGCGTCATCGGCGGAAGCATCGTGGAAGGTGAGTTCTCCGAAGGCGATGAAATCATCATCGGCCCCGGACGAAAAATCGAGAAGGGCAACAAGGCTATTTGGGAGCCCATTGAAGCAGTGGTTAGCAGCATGCAAGGTGGTGGATTGAACCTCGACACCATGCACGCAGGAGGCCTCTGCGGCATGGCCACCTTCCTCGACCCCTCCATCACGACCTCGGACAACCTTTCCGGTCAGGTCGTCGCTCGCAAAGGTGACCTCCCCGAAGTCCACAACAGCGTGTCCATTGAGGTCAACCTGATGCAGCACATGGTCGCTGGGGACGGTGAATCCCCCGAGAAGATTCATCCGCTTCGCAACAACGAGATGTTGATGCTCAACGTGGCCACCGCCACTTCGGTGGGTGTGACTCGAAACGCAGAGAAAGGCAGGACGGACCTCGATTTGCGTCTGCCCATTTGTGCGGATAAAGGCCAACGCATCTCACTTTCACGTCGGATCGGCTCTCGCTGGCGCCTGATCGGCTACGGCACCATCGTGTGAGGCGGAAGCCATGCAGCACGTGCTCATCGATGCATGCGGATGGGTGGCTTGCATGGAGGCAGGATTGAACGTTGAACGCGACCTCGAAGCTCTGCTTGGTCCATGCTCGTGGGTGCTGCTGCCGCATGTAGAGGCCGAACTCGAGCGCCTTGAACGCGGGCGTCCAAAGAAGAAATCCCTGCTCCTGAGCCTGCTGCGGTCCCGAGCCAACCGGTTAGAAGGGCAACCAGGCGGCCACACCGATGACGTTCTTCTGGCCTGCGCCATGGAACACAATTGGGCCACACTGACCGTGGACACGGCCCTGAAACGGCGGCTCTACGAGGCCAACCTACCGGTCATTGAGGTCCGGCAGAACAGCCACCTTCACCTCGTTGATTCGCTATAGAACGATTACGGCAAGGTGAACAACACGTCGTCCCCGTGCCCGTCAAGCCAACCTATTTTCACGCCGGCATCGATCCAGGCATGTGCGTAGTTGATGGCACCAAAGGCGCGAACAAGGTCGCCAGTCTTGAGAAAATGTTGTGCGTCGGAAGCATAGTCGTCAGCCATTCGAAGCATCACGGCGAGATGGGCTTCCTCTTCGGAAGGGGTTTCCACCAGCGGCGTGGCTTTCGCACGTGCCCGTCGCGTGATGTCAAGGTAGGATTCAACGCGCTCAACCGTGAGCGAGGTCAAGTCGTCGCTCATTCGCCGCCCTCCTTTTGCCGCTTCAACAAGCGTCGTGCATCTTCCGTGCGCCCCAGCGCTTCGTAGAGTTCAATGGCCAAGGACAATTTTCCGAAATCTTCGGCTTCCTGGGCACGCACAAACATCTGACGTCGTTCCTCCCAATTTCGCGCCATGGCCGCTTGTGCTGCGGCTTTGTAGCGGCCTTCCCTCTCTGCATCGGCGAGATGTGGGGCAGTCCATCGTCGTAGAAGTCCTTCTCGAGTCGCCGTGACCATGGCGTCGGGCGTGCACAGCACCAGCAGGTCGCCGAGGTTCATGCCTTCGGTCAGTGGAACCTCGTCCTCATCTTGGCTTGGTCCTTCGGTCATGGAGATGAGATGACCTTCAATGCCGAGAACCCACCAGCCATCGCCGCTTCGAACGGCGCCCATGGGCTCGAGACTGTCGTATTCCAACCGGTTGAGCATGTCCCAACCAAAGGGATGAGGAACGCCTTCCCACAATCCACCATCGCTGCTTTGCAACAACAATCGACCCTCTGCAAGGGTGGAACACCAACTCCACAAACGGTCCTCCAGCTTTCGTTTGCGATCATCGCCCGTCAACCGTCCGCACCAGAGGTGGCCATCGGGATCCTGCCAGATCAGGTGCTCTCGGTCCAACCAACCCACCAACCGGCGGACGGGGCCACTGTCAACCCGACGGATACCACGGCCCTGCTGTGAGAAGAGGTGAATCTCCCCCCGGCGACCTGCAAGCGCCCAGCCTCCGCCTGGTCGAGGAGCCAAATCGCTGAAACCACCAGGAGCGCTCCGGCCCTCGTTGACCATTGAACCATCGTTGGTGTTGACCAGGTAAAACCCGTGCGCGGCCAGGAGACCTACAGCACCCTGTGTGGCTTTGGCGGCATGAACCTTGAACGGGACGTCGACCGACCATCGGGGACGCCCATCGGCTTCCAGCAATTCGAGTTGAAGGCCTGAGCTCACCAACACCCCGCCCTCCACGGCGGCGATGGTGGCCACGCGCTCGTGGGCTTGCCAAGACCATGCAATGTTCCATGTCACTGAGCCTCACCTCCACTGATGGCACCCCATGCCGTGAGTTGTGCCCTAGCCGCTTGTGTAAGCGAATACTTGCGTGAGCGACCAACCTGGCGCGCCTGCAAAATACCGTGTTTGAGCAGGCGGTTACTGATTTGGGAAAGACGAGCTCGTTTGATGTCCAGGTGCGCCAGCATGTGCTCGTCCGAGGGCGAGTAGGCACGCTCGTGGGCGAGCGCCACAACATAGCTTTCATTCGCATTCAAGGAACCCAGAAGGTGTTTGTTGAGGGCATAGGACTCGTTGGGCCCTGTCTGCTCTCGAATTCGGCTTTGGAGGAAGGCCAGAAGACCTTCATGGTGAGCGTTGGAGGTTGGTGAGCCTGTGCTCAACAGTCCAGCGAGCGCCGACAGCACCGCTTGATTCGTCAGCGGTTCGGACTCGGCAGGCACCATCGAGTGAACCGAAGGCTCGTCAAAACCCACCGCTGACGCCGCAAGATCAACCTCATCCAACATCCCGGTTTCGTCGTGGAGGAGCATGGCTGATTCCTCCTCAGGGATGTCCTCAGGCGGCGAGGGAGGCAGAAGATCTTCAGCCACCCAGTACTCAAACTCCGTGGATTGAGCAATGAGTTCTTGCGAATGAGGCTCTTCCTCCTCTTCTCCGGATTTCGTGGCCGTGTTGGCGTCTTTGTTGCGGTTCGCCAACCCCTTGAACATCCCGTGAACCGGCACCCGACCCCCCAGTGCTTGGTCTGCATCGATGATGGGGGGATTAAATGGGTTGGCTTGCAGCGGTTCGTCCTTTTCCTGTTCTTCCTTCAACCGGTCCATGTCCAACTCAAAGCCTGCCAGCGCCGGAGGAACATGGCCCTGGGCACCATTCTCTGGGCTGCTGGACAGCGGTGGGCGTTGATCCCACGGCATGGAAGCATCAATCACTTCTGAGGAGGGCGTACCGGCCTCTGCATCACCGAGAGGTTCACCGATCGTCTGCCCCTCCGTGATGTCAGAAGACCCCCCGTCGTCCATCGACACCCCGTGCGTCGCCGTTTCATGGCTCGTGGCCGTCGCCTTATCGTTGCCCATCAGGCGGTGGAGGCGTTCGGGTTCATCCCGAGGTTGAATCCTCGCCGAGGTATCCAGGAACGGCTCAGGTGCTCCATTTGACTGGCGCATACGAACGCTGTCCACAGCATCGCGAAGGATGGTGATGACGGAGGCTGGATACCCATCGCACTCGTCGAGGATGGCCGCCGCATCCTGCATGGTGAATGCACTGTCCATGACACCGACGGAGGCAAGACGTTGTTGCACCAACGCCATCACATCGTTGGCCGTAAACGGAGGAAGTCGAAACAATTCAAATCCGTCAATCACGGCATTTGGAAGGTGGTGGCGCTCCTTTACATCGCAAACCAACACGAGCAAGGCGTTGAGCCGCTCAAGGGATGAATGTGCATCCCGTAAGGCGACTTCCAACACCGAAAGATCGCTGGCCGGCACGTCAATCACGATCATCGGCAATTTGTCGTTGTAGGAGTACATCTCATTGACCAGTTCGGTGACCAGTTCGGTTCGATTGACCGGCGGCTCCCCCCAATCATTTGACGATAGCACATGCTCAGCAGCGACGTCGCCGGGGAATGCGCAGGGAGGTGGTCAATGGTCGCCACGGCAGCAGCGTAAGTTTTCAAGCAACTCACGAGCGACGTCCGCCCTGAACCCAACGGACCCAAAAGCATCACGCGACGAGCAGAGCGGAAGCGCAGGAAATTCTGGAGGCGGGTAAAGAGGTCGGCCCGTCCGATCAGTTTGCCCGACTCGCCAGGTTCGAGAGGACGGATGGAAAACGGGTTTTCCTCCAAGCAAGGTAAGCCGTACGCATGGGTCTCTCGAGCCATGGCCGAGCAACCTCTTCCAAGTATATGATGTTTCAGCGGACCGCGCAGCCCCGCGATAGCGTTAGAACTCGTTAATCGCCCCACCGGAGAGGAATAACACGTAAGATTAACGCCCAATTAACGCATGGTTAACGCGTTAGTAAATGTGTTAATTGCGTTAGCAGAGGTGTTTGAGCGAGGACCACTCAGCGATTGATTCAAGGAACGAATGCCCCACCCACCAACGGGAGCGACATGCCGGTTGAGAACAGTCGAGTCAAGGGATTGTACAAACTCAGCGTTGAAGAACGCCGCTCCCTGGTGGCAGAAGCCGCCAACCTCTCTGATGCTCATGTTGCCGCCTTGGCCGCCCATGGCGAATTGGATGAAACCGCAGCCGATCGCATGATTGAGAACGTCATCGGCACCATGTCGCTCCCGGTGGGCGTTGCCACGAATTTCGTCATTGATGGCTCCCATTACCTCATTCCGTTCTGCTTAGAGGAGTCCAGCGTGGTCGCTGCCGCTTCAAACATGGCCAAGCGCTGCCTGAGCCACGGAGGATTCACCACCAACAACGATGCGCCCGTGATGATCGGCCAAATTCAACTTCTCGACGTTGAGGACCTCGAACAAGCAACCGCTCACATTGAGGACGCCAAAGACGAATTGATGGCGTTCTGCAACGACATCCCTTCCCGCATGATCGCCATGGGCGGAGGGTGCAAAAACATCGAAATCAGGCGTTTACCGACCCCCATGGGCGAGATGCTCATTGTTCATTTGCTGGTGGATTGCAGGGACGCTATGGGCGCCAATGCAGTGAACACCATGGCAGAACGCGTAGCACCTCGCTTGGAGGCATTGACCGGCGGTCGTGCTCACCTCCGCATCCTCTCCAACCTTGCAGGCCACCGGCTGGCTCGAGTACGAGCGGTGTTCAGCCCTGAGGAAATGGCCTCCGACGGGACTCGAGAGGACGGTTTGGCCGTCATCCAAGGCATTCTTGAGGCCCACGCCTTTGCTGTGGAGGACCCGTTTCGGGCCACGACGCACAACAAAGGCGTGATGAACGCCATCAGCAGCGTAGCGCTCGCCTGCGGTCAAGATTGGCGGGCGATTGAAGCGGGCTGCCATGCTTGGACGACCATGGCCGACGGCCGCTACACCTCCATGTCGGACTGGGCACAGGACAGCGAAGGTAATCTGGTCGGAAGCATGGACCTCCCGATGGCCGTTGGTATCGTCGGCGGCGCCTCGAAAGTCCACCCCGCTGCTCAAGCCAACCTCGCCATCCTGGGTGTCGAAACGGCTCAAGAATTGGCTGGCATCATCCTGTGCGCTGGTTTGGCCCAGAATTTAGGCGCCCTTCGTGCCCTTTCAACCAAGGGCATCCAAGCCGGTCACATGAAACTCCACGCCAAGAACATGGCCGTGAGCGCTGGAGCAGAGGGCGAAGAGGTGGAACTGTTGGCTGCTCGACTCCAAGCCCATGAAGGACACCGCACGCAAAGCTTGGTTGAATCATGGCTGAAGGAACTCAGAGGCGAGTGAACTCACTCCTCCTCGACGACGGGGAGTGAGGACTGGACCATCCCGTCTTCATCGGATTCTTCCCTCAAAATTTCCTTGCTGTCGCCCAATTCATCCAACAGACCGCTGGATTGAACCTGTTCCCTGAACCACGCCTTGACCTTTTTTCGGTCCGTGTGCGGGCATCCAAAGGCCTCTGAAAATCGACGCGTGGTCGCCAAGCGTCGAGTGTTGCCGTCTTTTCGACGATCGATCATGCCGTGTTGTGCGAGTTCTCGAACGTAATCGTAGGCCTTCTGACCGAGGAGTTCCACCAGTCGAGATTGCGGCATGGGCTGATGGTAGGCGATGAGCGCTGCCGCTTTGAGCAACTTGGGCGGCATGTCGGTCTTCGTCTCCCGAGGCAAATGCGAGGCAATGACGGGTTTGACCTCAAGGGCCCAACGGTCGCCGACCTCCGCCAGTTGAAGGGCGCCTCCTTTGCGTCGCTTGAGGGTGGCCTGGAGGGAACCGAGGCAGTCGAGCATCTCGTCTTCATCGTAGCCCAAGACCTTGGACAATTCCTCGACGGACATGGATTTCCCCGAACTGAACAGGGTCGCTTCAATCAGGGATTCCAACGGTAATTCGGCCATGTCTTTCCCTCACTCCACCAACCAATCATGCTCTTCGAAGGCTTCCGCCGATTCAGCCTCAACCGTTGCATCCGCCAATTGGTGTTCGGCTTCTTTTGCGGCCTTCGCCTCCAATTTGGCCTGCCGTCGTGCCTCGCGCTGCTCGGCCAGCCGTGCACGCTCGGCGATGGCCTCCATTCGGTGTTCAGAACCCGTGGTTTGCCCGTCGAGCTCGACCGCATCTTCAGCCATCAAGGCCTCAACCGCTTCGAGAACATCGGAAAAGGACGTTAAATCAGGCCAGAGGTCCTCGATCATGATGTTGGCCACCGCCTCACCTTCCTGAGTGATGCTGGCCATTCGCCGATGGGTGAGGAACAAACCAGCGATGAATGAAGCGACGAACGCCTCGCTTTCAGGGTCCTCGAGCGACGCACCGAAGGTGGAAACGAGCAACGGCCTGAGCCTGGCCATGACATCAACCAGCGGTACAACGGGGGAGGCAGCGGCTTCACACGTGGCTTTCAGCGCTGTCCAGCATCGTTCAATATCGCCTTCGAGGTCTTCGTTGTGCATTCGTCCACCGACGTCCTGGAGGTATTCACTGAGTTCCCGTTCATGCTCAAGACGATTGATTTCACGCTGCTTGAGCGCTTCTGCATCGTCCGCTGCATCCTTGAACGCCGACAACAATTCCGCCAGCGTCACCGGCCGACCTTCATCACGGCGGACCCGCTCGTCGAACAGGTTGGTCAGCAGGTCATCAGCGTCGCCGTCGAGAACGGATTGCGTGAAGAAAAAGGCTTCATCGTCGTATTCGCTCTCCCAACCGAATCCATGGTCATCGTCCCAGACCTCTTCCTCAACGGGCTGGATTTTCTCAAAGAGAACGGCGGATTGGTGGTGGAGCACTTCCCAAGACAGGCGAATCAGGCGGCCGCAGGCCGGTAAGTCGAGGTTTTCACCGTCCTTGACGCGTTGAGCAAACACCGTCAGGAAGGCCGAGAGGTCAACGTCCCACGGATTGAAGGCTTCCTCGCGCACCAGCGAGAGCACCAGCGCAACCGAACGGTCAAACGGGTCGTGCAGGCTTTGGTGCTCGGCTTCCTCGGTCGCAGCGATGGCAGCGATTCGTTGGCCGAACTGCTCAGCATCTTCTCGATCTTCACCTTGACCGAGAAGTTGGTCGATGACCTCCTGTTGGAGGAACCATCGGTCCAGCATGCTCTGTTCTTCTGCCACGACTCCACCTCACTGTTCGTCCGATTCCACCAAGGGTTCGCCCTCGGCCGATGCCTCTGAAGCCTCACGTTGTTCGGCTTCAGCCACCTGTGTGGCGACCTCTGACCGTTCGTTGATGTCCTCGGTCAATTCGCTCGTGCGCTCCATCAAGCCACCGAGGGGTGCCTCGGCGTCAGGAGAAGGTGAGGTCTCCTCGTGCATGTGGTTCAACAAGCCGCCAAGACTGCGAGGAACGGTGAGGGGGCCGGGAACTTCAGGCATGTCTTGGGCGGCGGCCACGGCATCCATGATACGACTCTCGTTCTTGTCGGCGTCCTTCTGGGCCTCTTTGAGGGCCGCTTCGCCCAGCGCAATGGCTCGCTCACGGTCAAAGTCGAGGATGCGGCGACTGCATCCATCTCCGCCGTGGGTGATGCCGATGTGGTGGTCGGCGAGTTTGAGGGAAACTTTGCGAAGGGTGACCATGATGAATTGGGCACGCTTGCTGCGTTCCCGGCACATCTTGGCAATCCGCTCTGCATTGTAGGCGTCGAGGTTTTGGTCGACCTCGTCGAAGTAGTAAAACGGACTTGGATCGTAGTCTTGAATCGCGAAGATGAGCGCCAGTGCAGCCATCGACTGCTCTCCACCAGAGAGTTGTTGGCGGCTGACCTTGGACGACTTACCACGTGGTTGTGCCCAGAGTTCCAAACCGCCCTTGAACGGCTCTTCTGGATTCTCGAGGAACAGTTCTCCACGACCGCCGTCCGAGAGTTGATGGTAGGAGACTTTGAAATTCTCATTGACCTTTTCCAGCACGGCAATCAATCGCTCTTTTCGCTGCGTTTCCAACTGCTCAGTGACCTCGATGAGGTGCTTGCGACGAGCCTGCAGCGTCGCAAATTCGTCCTTCATCAGGTCGAGCCGGGCTTGGCATTCATCGTACTGCTCAATCGCCATCATGTTGACGTTCCCAAAGCCTTCCATGCGGCGCTGGAGGTTACGGAGATCCCGCTCCAACTCGCCGACGTTTTTGAGTCCCTCAGGAAGGTCGTTGAGCGAGAGGTTCGCATCGATAAGCTCCTGTGCCATGAGTTGAACCTCGGCCTCCTTGTCGCTGATGGTTCGCAACAATTCTTCGGCCAAGCGTCGGTGATTCTGGGCTTGATTGAGGCGTTCTTCGTTTCTCACACGGAGGGTGGCACGCTGGTCCGTAAGCTCTTGACGTTCCTGCTCCAGCCCTTGGTTTTCCTCGAGGTAGACCGCCTGTTCGTCCTTTTTCGCCTTGAGGGCGATTCGGTCGGTCGCCAGCGTGGCTTCGAGTTCGTCGATTCGAACGAGGCGTGCTTCTTTGTTCCCATGGAGGGTGTTGAGCCGCCCTTGGGTTTCGTCAACCCGTCGCTGAAGGAGCGCTTGATGGCTGTTGCCGCTGCTCAACACCTCTTCGGCCTTGTCTTTGGCCCCGTTGGCCTTGACACGCAACAAGTCCACGGCGTGCATGCGCTCTCGGAGATGTTCAGGACTGGCGGCCTCAACCGCCTCTTTGGCCGCTTCATACGCGTCCTTTGAATTCGCAAGAATGCGGTCGGCTGCATCAAGACCGCGAAGGGCTTCTTGAGCACTTTGACGCAATTCGTCCAGTTTCGCCTCGAGGCCGTCGACCACGCCTTGGGCTTTCTTGTGAGCTTGCCCGACCTGCTTTTGCTCGGCCTTGACCTCCCGTACCTCGGTCGCGTAGGAATCGTCAACCATGGCGTTGATCTTGTTTCGAATGCTTTGCTGGTTCATACGAGCCTCACGCAGAGCTTCGTTGACGGTTTGCTCCATGAGGTGGAATTTCTCAACCTCCGCTGTGTGCTTCTCCACCTCGGAGGCACCTTGGATGCGGCCGCCAAACGAGATGCTCATTTTGCGCTTGGAACCACCGACCATCGCTCCACCCGACTCAATCACGTCGCCTCGGAGCGTGACAAATCGGGTGCCACCCATGTACTGGCGGGCGACGCTGAGGTTTTCCACGATCAAGGTGTTCCGCAATGCAAAGCGAACGGCGACATCGATGCGGGGGTCGTAATCGAGCATCTCGTGAGCGAACCCCAGAACCCCGTCCTTTCGGGCGGTCATGACGGTTTTTCCACCCGCCCGAGAACTGCTCAATTTGTTGAGTGGAAGGAAGGTTGCACGACCGGCCCGATTCTCAGCCAGCCAGCGGATGGCATTGGCAGCATCTTGGTCGGTTTCAACAACCACCGAGGCCATACCAGCACCGATGGCGGTGGCGAGGGCAACTTCGTGAGCGCTGTCCTTTGGAGCGCACAATTCGGCCACCGTACCGATGATGCCCTGCAAGGCCTGATTGTCCCGTGCAGCGAGCACGGCGCTGGCACCGCCTGCCAAGCCCTTGGCGCCGGATTTCTGTTCCATCTCGGCCTTGGCGAGGCTCAGCGCACGCTCTGCCTCTCGCAATCGAACTTCGATTCTCGTTCGGTCTTCCGCGAGTTGAGCCTCGGCGCGTTGGGCCTCGACCAATTGGCGGGCGAGGGCTTCACGGTCGTATTCTGGGGCATCCTCGGCCAATTCTTGCAGCCGGATGTCGAGTTCACCAAGCGCCAGTCGAATCTCCTCGGATTCCTCTTGAGCATCGGCGAGCTGCTGGCCCACGAGGTCGGCCTCCACTGCGAGTCGGTCGACGTCGGATTGGGCTTCAGCGCGTTGTGCTTCATGGTCGACAACGAGCGCTTCTGCTGAGCTGAGGGCTTCGCTGAGATGCTGGTTTTGCTCACCAGCCGTAGCCAGTGCCTCGCGCACCTGCTGCTCTTCGGCTTGAGCCTCCTCGAGCTCCTGCAGCGCTTCGGCGAGGGCCGTGTTGGCGGAGACCAAGCTGGCCTTGCACGCTGCGAGTTCCTCGTCGGCCTCCTGCAACTGCTCATCGAGGGCAGCCACCTCCACCGCCTCTTCCTCTTCTTCTTTGGCCGCTTCGATCAGGCGATCGTTGTTGAGTTCGATGGCCACTTGGAGGGATTGAATGGCTTGACCGAGTTCTGATGTTTCGCCGCCCGTCAACAGGTTGATCTCCTTTTGGAGTTCAGCGATTTTGTCGTCAAGTTCCAGCAGCGTTTTTTCCGTCGCTTTGTGCTCGTCAAGCAAATCTTGGCTCTGCCCCAGGTATTTTTGCCGCTCTTCTTGGTGAAAGGCCAACTCGTTCTTGAGCGTCGCATACCGGGATTGGAGCAACATGGCGTTGGTGACCTGGATGGCATCCGAGACTTCCTTGGCTTTCTGAGCGACATGGCGTTCCTTGGCCAGCGTCGACAACCGTTCAAGTTGCTCCTTCTCCAACAGGCCGATGCGGTCAAGATAACTCTCAACCATCTCTTTCTGCTTGTTCGCCTTGCGGATTTCGTCATCGTAGGACGTGACGCCAGCGACGTTATCAAGCACCTTCCGACGTTCATTGGCGGTCATTTTCGCCAGGCTTGTAACGTCGCCTTGCAACACGATGTTGTAGCCGTCGGGACGGGCATTCGCCGCACCGAGCAAGCGGTGGAACACCTTCTGCGTGCTGTCTTCACCGTTGAGTTTGTAGGTGGTCACCGGATTGTTGGAGGCTGTCAATCGGATGCTTCTCGACATGCGGATTTCCTCCTTGTCAAGGGGCAAGCGACGACGGCCATTGCTCATCACTGGGTTGGCAAAGACGAGCGTGACGGAACACTCTCGGGCAGGCTTGGAGTTCTTCCCACCGTTGAAGATCAAATCCGCAGAGTTTTGGGCACGGATTACCCGGTTCGATTTCGGCCCGAGGACGAATTGAATCGCATCACCGCAGTTCGATTTCCCCGACCCGTTCGGCCCGGTGATGGCCGTAAAACCACGGTCCAAGGGGACGGTCACTTCGCCCTTGAACGATTTGAAATTGAGCACTTCAAGTGATTTTAGGTACATCCCTATCCCTCATGCAATGGAACCTTGATTCCATCACTTTCCCCCACCCATGCTTGAGGGGTTTTAAACAATCCGAAAAAACACGGCTCAGTGCCACGGTTTTGAGGGGTTGAAATTGAACGCCGCCGAGGGCTCAAAACACGCCGTGATTGTTGCACTTCTTACATCCTGCCCCCTGGCAGTAAGGGCAGGTGGCCATGACCAGCAATTTGCTGCGTCGTCGACTCATGGCGAGGTCCTTGTCGGAGCGGAGGAACCTTGACCGCTCTGAGCGTTCAAGGGTCTTCTTGCTGTGCTTCTCCTTGTCAAAGAACGACGAGCGGAACACGCCGGCTTTTTGGCGCCGACGCTCCAACTTATCCCGAGTCTGTGCGACGGCCTCGGCCTCCCAATATTTCGGCCCACGAATCATCAGCACGCCGATCACAGCGAACATGATCTGCACGACCCATCCCGCCACAGGGAAGGGGAACAAGGCCGCCAAACCGTCGGAACTGGCCGAGGTCGGCAAGAGCGAGAAACGGTCCAACACTGCCAACGTGCAGAGAACGCAACCCACCATGAAACCGGCCTTTCGAAGGCGTCGCGCCCACCCTTTGTTTTGCGGCAATTCGAAGCCGTACACAAACAAAAACAGCCCTTCCATCATCATCAGCAAGTCCGCACCCGACCACTGGCCAACTTCGCCAAGGCAATACGAGTTGCCGTTCAAGCGCAATTCTTCCTCCACGGCGTCAAAGGAGCAACTCGGCTCAAACATCAACAGGGCATCGAGTTTTGTGCCTTCAGCACCGTCAATGACCCGGGGCGCTACGGCTCCGAATTGGACGTTGGCGATGACGAACAGCATCATGACCGCCCCAAAGACGGTGAGAATTTTGCGCATCGAGAGACCAAACACCGGGAATCCTCAGCCCTCCCACCCGTCGCCAATTGATAGGGATTGCGAGATGAACTGACACAGACGGCACATCCATCACCGTCAAGAAGGGGGAAGGAAAGGGAAACCTGCGGGAGAGGAGACCATGGCCCACATCGCCATCATCGGCAGCGGCATCGCTGGCTTGTTTGCCGCCAGCCAACTCGCTGATGCAGGCCACGATGTGACGGTGGTCACCAAAAAACGACCCAAGGATTCCTCGACGAACTGGGCGCAAGGTGGTGTGGCGGCGATTTTGGACAAAACCAACGTCGAGGGCATGGAATCGCACGTCCAAGACACCCTTCGCTCAGGGGACGGCGCCTGCGATGAAGCCGTCGTACGCTCGATCATCAGCGAAGCCGGCGACCGCATCATGGACCTCATTCGCATCGGCGTTGAGTTCGAAAAAGAAGAGGACGGAGCGTATTCATTCATTCGAGAAGGAGGCCATTCCTCAAAACGCATCCTCCACGCCAAGGACGCCACGGGCAAGGAGATTGAACGCGCCCTCACCGCCTACGCTCGCAACCATTCGAACATCACGCTCAAGCCCAACACCCTCGCCATTGACCTGATTCAACGCCAGCACGGCCACCCAGAGCAGGGCGTCGCCGGCGTGTGGTGTCTCGACCAAGACTCCCAGGCCGTCATCACCCTTGAGGCCGATGCCATCGTGCTCGCTACAGGCGGCGTCGGTCGTTTGTGGCAACAGACAACCAATCCCGACGTGGCGACGGGTGACGGGTTGGCGATGGCCTATAGAACGGGTGCTTCCGTGGACAACATGGCGTACATCCAGTTTCATCCGACCGCCCTTGCATCACCATCCCCCCGACCGTTTCTCATCTCCGAAGCCGTGCGTGGCGTTGGCGCCGTCTTGCTCGATGACGAAGGCTTGGCGGCGTGGACACACGACTGCAAGGCCGCCTCAGAAGAGGGAGAGGAGGCTGGTTCACCTGCCCCGTATTCGTTCACCCTGGAGCACACACCGGCTGGCTCACTGGCGACAAGGGACATCGTAGCTCGCGCCATTGACCAACAAATGAAGAAGAACGGCACATCCTGTGTTTATCTGATCACCTCTCATCTTGACCTACCCTGGCAGGAGAAATTCCCCACCATCGCTCGCCGTTTAGCCCAAGAAGGACTTCAACTCGGACAGGACCCGATCCCCGTGGTTCCCGCTGCTCACTACATGGTGGGGGGCGTTCGTGTGGATGACATCGGGCGAGCTTTTCTGCGAGGCACCACTGAACCCATGCCGCACCTCTACGCCATCGGCGAAGTGGCCTGCACTGGCATGCACGGAGCGAACCGGTTGGCGTCCAACAGCCTGCTTGAAGCGGTCGTTTACGCTCAACGTGTAGCCCAACACCTCATTCAGTTTCCGCCACCCACCTACGCAGGAAGCCATCCCGCATGGCGCGCAGACGGCCTGGGGGCCTTACGGGAACACGCACCCATCAATCACGACCGAATCAGCCTGGTTCGCACCATGACGGAAGAAGTGGGCATCGTGCGCTCAAACCAACGGCTGAAGCGAGCCCAACGCCGACTCAATTTGCTCCAAAACGAGGTCGACATGATGTGGCGAACCGCTCGGCCAACACGAGAAATCGTTGAGCTTCGGAATTTGTGTCTCATCGGGCAACTCGTCGTCGAAGATGCCCTGCGCCAGACCGAAAACAAGGGGCTTCACTACAACGTCGACTTGCTCAAGGATGGCAGGCCTGAATGAGCGACGCCAACGTTTGGTTGATGGGAACGGAAAGACCGTGCCCCTCTGCGAGGGCGACCACCGCCTGATTCAATGCAGAAATCTCCGTTTTCCGCCCTTTTTTCAGGTCCTGAAGCATGCTGCACGTGTTGTCTGCGGTTTGTTCCAAGACATGTCGAAGACGGCCCTCAAACGTCGGTTCATCAGGAAGGGAGATTCGCTCCATAGCGGTCACCTGAGCAGCCTCTCGATACACCATCATGCACGTATTGAACAGCCCGCTCTCAAGCAGTTCACCGTTCTTGAGCCCGGCCAAGGCGGCGATGGGATTGATGGCGAGGTTCAGCACGACCTTCTCCCAGACCAAGGTGGCCGCATCTTCGTGAATCCACGGGTTCAGCTCTGCCCTTTCAAACAGCGAAACAACGGCCTCCAACCGTTCGGCATCGGGTCCCAGAGGAGGTGCCGCCAGGCCGATGCCACCAAAGCCGGCCCACACCACGCTTTCGCTCTCTGCATACGCTCCATGGGTGGTGCTCGCTGCGAGAACTGCCGACGGGCCGTGAATTCGTGTCAAGGCCTCCACGTGACCCAAACCGTTGCACAAGGCCAAGACCAGGCCCCCGGGCTTCAGAAACGACATGGCTGTTTGAGCCAGGTGCGCCACATCGCTTGATTTGCAGGTGAGAATCACCAGGTCTGAACCCTGGTTCAACCCGTCGTCGACAGGGAGTTCTTCGCATGAAAACAGGAAGCGAGCAGCGGCCAGGTTGAGGCCTCGATGACCTGAAACAGCAATCCCTTGGAGCATCTGAGCAGCGCCCCGTTCACCGCGGACGTGGAGGTGAAGTTCCACCTCGGTTGTTGCCAATGCGGCCGCCACCACTGAACCAATGGCGCCAACCCCGAGCACGGATACACGAATGTCCATCACCTCACTGATAACTGGAAAGATGGAGGACAACGGCGTCCGCTTCGTAGGAAAGCCACATCGTTGCGAGCGGAGCATCAGGCGGCACAAGTTCAAACGTGGTTGTCCCCGGCTCCAGGGCGTTGCCGTCCCAATCATGGCTCCAATCTTCCCCGAAACTTCCACCGCGGTCAAGGCGGAACGGCACACTCGTGTTGGTCGGGTTGTGAAGGGTAAACGACGTCATGCCTTCATTAAGGACGGTCCCGTTGGAAGCAATGGCCCACGGCGTGGTCCAGAATCGCGAGGTGGAGCCCATCCATGTGGCGAGCAATTCGGGCCCTTCCACCACCGAAAACGAGAGCGAAGGGTAGGGATTGTACGTCTCTTTGCACAACGACATGTTGGCTCCGCTGGGCATTTGCAGCGTCAGATTCTGCTCAGCCTCGACCAGCGGTAGGTCCCCGGATGAACGGACTTCGAGATCCCATATCCACGGGCTGTTGTCTTGGGGCCGAGCCGGCGTGCTGATGCTGGCGTTGATAGGGCAATGGTCGGCGTTCATGTTCAACACGCCGCCTTCCCCAAGGAGGGCTTCCCAGGACGTACCAGCTTGTGCTTGAACGGTCCAGCCATCGGCAGGAACATGGGCCATCAACGGTCGGCGAGGTGGAAAAAGAGGCGAGAAGGTATCGTTGTTGAGGGTCAACGATGCCATGGAGGCATCGAACACCAGCGGGTCCAATCCCTGGAGGCACAGGGATCCCGGCACCTCGTTTGCGGTCATGTTCATGCCCGCTCCGCCCACCAAACTGACGAGTGGCGTTTGGACCTCGGACGCGAGACCACCCGCAACAGAAATCTTGAGCATTGACGACTCAAGAAGGTCGCCGGACAACGCCACGCAGCGATGAACGTAGGCGCCCACCTCAACATCGTACCAACTTGAGTCGGGGACCACCTCAAGGGCGGGCCGTACCGAAACGGGAACGACATCATACGCATCGTTCATCGAAACAACATAACTCAAATTTGCCCGAGTTGGTTGCGTCGGACCGTCCCACGTCAAGTTCATCCAGAAGAACGCCGTTCGTTTTGGCAACAGGTCAGCACCGCACCCTTCATCGTCGAGATCATAGGTGGTTTCGCCATCGCAATCCCACGAAACCGTCCATCCTTGACCGGGATGTTCGAGGTAGGCACCAACTGCATACGGTTTGGAAAGCGCTGAAGGGTTGGTGATGCGAACTTCGGTGCTTGACAGCCAAGTGCCGTCTTCTAGAAGGGTGGCGGCGACCGGTTCAACCAGTTCATGGGTCAACGGGTCGTCCCACGTGGTTTCGTGAAGGACGGGTTGAGCAGCCGGGAGGAGGAAGACACCAACCAAGAGGAGCAACAGCCCCATGCGCCCATGGTCCTGCTCACTCAAGCCGGTGGTTTCGTTGAGGATGAGTGGGATGCGAAGGTCGGTACCAAAGAAAAACAGAAGTGGCAACAGCAAGGCGAACACGAGGTACCACAGTGAAAATTGGTTGAAGACTCCAAAGATGTAGGCACAGAAAAGCATGGTCACCAAAATCAAACTCTGCGTGCTTGAACTGCGACCGTCCAACAAGCCCATGCGTGCGATGAGGACACGACCGCCCGGGAAGGTCGGAATGGGCAGAATGGAAACCCAAGCAAACAGCATGAGCATCCCGCCTGCGTGGACCCATGGATGGGCCCATAGAAGACGAACGAAGGCATCGTCTCCCGCCAGCTGTGTCGCAAACAAGGAGATGAACAAGGGTGGATCAGAAACCAGCGGCATGGCGGTGGAAGCAAGGTACTCTGGCGTCATGGTGAGGCCGGCGAGCATCATGACAGCGCCGCTTACACCCAGAACAAGCGGCACGCTCAACGCGGTGAACCCAAGCGCTGCACGATGGGGCCACGGCCGCGCGTCCATCCTCGGCATCGTCGGAATCAGGAGAAGGCCAAACGGCCAGAACAACCACGAAGAAGGAAAGAGGCCCAAAGCGTACAACGCGATGGTGAAATCGGGTACGGGGAGAAGATGCCCGCATCGTACGCCGTAGCGTCCGGCGACCCGCCGTTGAAGTTGAGAGGCGACGGCCAAAACGAGCAGCACAGGAAGGGTGTAGCCGAGCAGGGCGTCAATAAACGAAGAGGTGTGAAACCAGCCACCCTCAGGGCGGGCTTTGGACATCCAATGGTCACCAGCCAACGTCAAGGTCAGCAAGGACAGCACCCAGAACATGAGCACGGTGTTGAAGCGAGGGAATTGACGTTCTGGGACGGGAAAGACGGTGATCACCCAGGGTTCGCCTTTGGTCAACTTCCCCATCCAACCCAAACGGTCAAGGTGGGTGTTGAGGCGAAGGAGGTCGCCGTGGATGTCGTCGTTGGGTGAAGCCACCGTCCAGGCAGGCCACCGCCCACCGTCTTTTTGGACGACATCGACGTACTCGCTCAGTGTGGAGGCCAGTAAATCGTGTTGCGACCACGCCTTCTTGTGATGAGGCAAGCCGGATTCAATCGCTTCGGATGAATCGTCCATGCCATGGCCCCCTGTCGTTGCGGTGCGGCCCATCCTCCATGAATCCCTCGTTGGGACCATGACGGGCTCACTTGTTCTTGAAACGCTTCAGTCGGAAGGTTTCTTCGCGCTCCATCTCTTCAAGGCGGAGTTGAATGAAGACCTTGGCCTCTTCAAGTTCGGGGATGACCTTGAACTCGAGGGCGTTTACACGACGCTTGGTGGCTTCAATTTCTGCCAGCAGGCGCTTGAGGGTGGCCTCCATCTCCGAGGCTTTCACGATCTTCTCAATGAGTTCGCTGAACGAATCGCTCGCTTCGTCAATGTAGGGCGACGAACCAATGAAACCGATGCCGCGCTCGGCGAAGGTGGACTTCAGGTTGCTTCCGCTGACACTTGGCACGACCACACCCATGATGTTGCGGCGCTCAACTTCGACCTCGGGATGAGCAGAGTTGGCGATGGCGGCTGCACGAACGGCCAGCCCACCTTCGATGGCGTTCGCCAAGTCGATACGCGTCTTGGCCAAACGATAGGCCGCCGTCAAGTCACGCTTGGCTTCGATCATCTCAGCGAGAAGCGTTCGGAACTCGTGGAAGAGACCGTCACGCTTCATTTTCAGCAACTTGTAGCCGTTCTTGGTCTGCTTGATGCGACCTTTCAGTTTGATGAGTTCGCTACGGGTTGGTTTGATGTCCAATGCCATGCTTTCTCACCTCCTTGTTGATGCCTTCGTTGGCCCTCAAGCCTTGTTGTCTGGGTGGTACTTCTTGATGAGTTCCTCATCCAGACGGACGAGGTACTTCGTGTCGATGCTCGCCATGAGTTCCCAGCAGAGGTTGAGGGTCTCGTCAATGGTGCGGTCCTCATCGCGGGACTGGCGAAGGAACTTGTCTTCGAAGACACCGGAGAAGTCCAGCAGTTGCTTATCACGCTCGTTGAGGGCGTCCTCACCGACGATGGCGACAAGGCCACGAAGTTCACGGCCTTGTGCGTAGGCAGCGTACATCTGGTCGCTGACCTTCTTGTGGTCGTCGCGGGTCGTTTTCTCACCGATACACGAACCCATCAGTCGGGAAAGCGACGGCAACACGTTGATCGGCGGATAGATACCTTGCTGGTGCAACTCACGGCTGATCACGATCTGACCTTCGGTAATGTAGCCGGAAAGGTCAGGAATTGGGTGCGTGATGTCATCACCGGGCATGGTGAGAATCGGGAATTGGGTGATGGAACCCTTTTTGCCCTTCACGATACCTGCACGCTCGTAGAGCATGGCCAAGTCGGTGTACATGTACCCGGGATAACCACGTCGTCCTGGAACTTCTTCACGAGCGGCACCGATTTGACGAAGTGCGTCGCAGTAGTTTGTCATGTCCGTGTAAATGACGAGCACGTGGTAGTCCTTCTCGAAAGCCAAGTATTCAGCTGCGGTCAGGGCGAGACGTGGCGTAATGATTCGCTCAACAGCGGGGTCGGCAGCGAGGGTGACGAACAACACAGCGTTCTCGAGTGCACCGGTGCGCTCCAAGTCGGAACGGAAGAAGTTGTACTCTTCAGCGGTGATACCCATGGCGCAGAACACCACAATGAACTCTTCATCGGAATCCTTGAGCTTGGCCTGTCGGGCAATTTGCAGGGCGATGTCGTTGTGTGGAAGACCCGATGCAGAGAAAATCGGGAGCTTTTGTCCACGAACGAGCGTCGTACAGCAGTCAATGGCCGAAATACCCGTTTGGATAAAGTCGTGAGGCGACTGTCGGCTGTAGGGGTTGATGGCCGCACCAATGATGTCGGCCTTCTCCTCGGCGACGATTTCAGGACCGCCGTCTCGGGGGCGACCTGCGCCATCAAGAATGCGTCCAACAAGGTCAGTGCTCACGGGGAGTTTGAACACATCACCCATGAAGGTGACACCGGTGTCTCGGTTGATTTTGGCCGTGCCTTCGAACACTTGGACGATGACGAGGTCATCGGAAGTGTCGAGCACTTGACCGTTCTTGATCTCACCGTTGGAGAGACGGAGCGTAACAATTTCACCAAACGCAACGGGCTCGGTTTTGTTCAAAAAGACCAGTGGGCCCTTGACGTCGGTAATGGTTCGGTATTCTTTTCCAGTCATCTTCATCCTCTCCTCAGTTGGCCTCCACGGCGTTGGCGATTTCTTCGTTCATTTCCTTGACCATGGCTTCAATGCGGTCAATGTAGCCTTCTTCGAACCGGCCACGCATCAGGTTTGAGCGGGCGGGGACGTTGACGACATCGTTGAGCAGCGCACCGTCGGCCATGGCGGTCTTGGCGGCTTCTTGGAAGGACAGGATGGCCTTGGCCATCTCGTACTGCAACTTGATGTCGCAGTAAGCGTCGACGGGGTCAAACCCGTTCTGCTGGAGGAAGAACTCACGAATCATACGGGCGACTTCGAGGGTCAGTTGCTGGTCGACCGGCAGCGCGTCAGAACCGACCAACTGGACGATTTCTTGCAGCTCGGCTTCGATCTGCAACAGACCGCTGATTTGCGTTCGAATCTCTGGGAAATCCTGGGCGATGTTGTCGCGGAACCACTGGTCGAGGCTCTGTGGGTAGAGCGAGTACGAGTTGAGCCAGTTGATGGCAGGGAAGTGGCGTTGTCGAGCCAGCCCTGCGTCGAGGCCCCAGAACACCTTCACGATACGAAGGGTACCTTGGGACACCGGCTCCGAGATGTCACCACCGGGTGGCGACACAGCACCGATGACGGTGACCGAGCCGTCGTCGCCGTTGAGGGTTTCAACACGACCGGCTCGCTCGTAGAACTCAGCGATACGGGACGAGAGGTAAGCAGGGTAGCCTTCCTCACCGGGCATTTCTTCCAGACGGGACGAAATTTCACGCATGGCTTCAGCCCAGCGGGACGTCGAGTCTGCCATGAGAGCAACGTCGTAGCCCATGTCTCGGAAGTACTCGGCGATGGTGATACCGGTGTACACGGATGCTTCACGAGCAGCCACCGGCATGTTGGAGGTGTTGGCGATCATGACCGTACGGTTCATCAGCGGCTTGCCGGTGTTGGGGTCGATCAGGTGAGGGAACTCGTCCAACACTTCCGTCATCTCGTTGCCACGCTCACCGCAGCCGATGTAAACGACGAGTTGAGCGTCGGAGTACTTGGCCAGGGATTGCTGGGTGACCGTCTTTCCGGACCCGAACGGACCGGGAATACCGGCTGCACCGCCCTTGGCAAGCGGGAACAGGAAGTCAAGGATGCGCATGCCGGTGACGAGGGGGGTGTCAGGAGCGTACTTCTGGGTAAAGGGGCGAGGGGTACGGACCGGCCACTTCTGCATCATCTGCAACTCGCTGCCGTCTTCGAGAACACAAACGGTTTGGGTCACGTTGAAGTCACCGGATTCGATGGACTTCACCTTGCCGCCTTTGCCGGGAGGAACCATGATCTTGTGAACGATGGTCTCGGTTTCTTGGACGTGGCCGATGACTTGGCCGCTGACCACGTCATCGCCCTTGGCGACTTGTGGCTCAAAGGTCCAAGTCTTCTCCATGTCAAAGGCATCGGCATCGACACCACGGGTGATGAACACACCCATGACTTCCTCAAGGGTGGCGAGAGGTCGCTGGATACCGTCGTAGATTTGGGTCAGGAGGCCGGGGCCCAAGGAAACGGAGAGTGTCTCTTCGGTGTTCAACACGGGTTCGCCAGGTCGAATACCCGAGGTGTCTTCGTACACCTGGATAACGGCCTTGTCGCCGTGCAGCTCAATCACTTCGCCCATGAGACCTTCGTGGCCAACACGGACAACGTCGTACATTGCAGCGTTCATGCCAGTGGCGGTTACCACCGGCCCCGAAATTCGGTAAATCACTCCTTCATTGCTCATTTTTTCTTCCTCCTGTTTTTGGGTTGGAACATCACTTCCACAAATCGACTCCGATGGCCTTGCGAATGGTGTCCCGCAAGGTGGTGTCTTCCTCCGTACCGATGCCGAGCACGGTGGGGGAGACGGACGCCGACAATTGATCTCGCAATCGTTCGGGCAGCGTGGCCATCACGGCGGAGTCGACCACCATGATACCAACGGACTTGTTGTTGAGTAGGGAGCGAAGCGTGGTGTGCAGTTCTTCTTCGCCGTCTGGATTGTAAAGGCTTGACAGCCCAGCGAGCTGGAAGCCAAGGGTGAAGGCCGGAGAACCAACGACTGCAATCTCCATTCATCTTCACCTCAGAGTAGATGCGCCTCAAGCACAGCGGCCGACAAACCGGCCAGTCGTCCACGGACGATGAGTCGAAGGTCAGCGACCTCCTGAACTTTCATGGCGATGTAGTAGATGATGGGGAGGGCAGATACTGGATGGAGGTAGCTCATCCGTTGCATCATGTCATGCTCCCGTGCATTCATCCAGGTGACCACCGAGTCGAGGCTTCGGGTTGTTTCGGCTTCTTCGAGGGCGGATTCAAACGAGGCGTAATCGAACTTGTTGGCGCTGCGGAGCAAATCCAACATGGCGCTTCGCCCACCGGTGGCGATGGAGGAGAACGCACGCTTGGGCACAAGTCGCCCACCTGGAATCAACAGCGAGACCAAACGTTCGTTGTCAATGCCAACCGCACTGGCTTCCAGGATGTTTGAGATGTTCGTGTGATCGATTTCCGCTGCGAACAACTGCTTCAAGAAGCGAGCAGGTGCGCCTTTGGCTTGACCCAGCGCCTTGAGGGACGCAGCGTAGTAGTGGCGGTCAAGCGCATCTTCGTAATCCGAGAGACGACCGTCTTCAGGCACCTTGGCGAGGGTAGGACCGAAGGCCTTGCGACGCATCAGGTTCGCTGCAGACTTCATGTCGTCGCAACTTTCCACCACCTAGAGCCAAGGGGTGTTCACGTCGTTGATCTCAGGGAGGATGCTGTTGCCGACTTCTTCGACCGAAACTTCGTTGTGAATCGCACGGAAGACCGCCTTGGCGTTTTGGTACTCAAAGCGAGACGTGTAAATCTCAATGAGGGGCCGAATGGATTTGTTGGTCATGTTGACCATCTGCGTCAATTCAGATTCCAAGTTGTGCGTCAGTGCTGCTTCAACGAGGTCGCCGCCGGCTAATTTACCAGCGTACAAATCGATTTCAGTGCGGTAGCCGAGGTCACCCACGGCCACGGTCAACTGGTCCACGGACTGGTTGATGAGTTGTCGTAGACGTGCACGGTCTGCCAGCTTCTGTCGTCGTGCCTTGGCACGTGAGACGACATAGGGGGTGTTGCCGAGCATCATCTTCTCACCTTCTTCATCCAAACAGGGTTTCGTTCACGGCGGCGAGCTGGTTGGACCAGGCTCGCTCAAGCATGTTGTCAAATCGCATGTCAAACGACACCGACCCGTCTTCGGCTTCAAGCACGAAGCCACCCAAGGCCGTCCACGCTCTCACCGACCTTTCGGTCGCCGGCCTCTTTCGAGATGGCGGCGCGGTCAACCTCAACGGGCAGAATCACAAACTTGCCTTTGGCCAGTTTCTTGGACTGGGACAGCAGGGTCTTGAGAAGCGCTGCTCGTCCCTTCATGCCGGGGTCGGCGATGTGGTTTCGGGCAGCCTCGTAGGTCGCGTCGAGCACCTTGCGGCGAGCGATCAACACGTCCTTTTGATTGGACTGTCGGGCGCTCGCTACGGTTTCTCGTGCAATCTGCGTAGCTTCTTTTTCTGCTCGCTGTTGTGCTTCGTCTCGCAGGGCGCTGGCTTTGGCTTCGGCGTCGGCCAGCAGTTGCTTGGCTTCGGCCTTGGCTTCAGCGATCAGCGCCTTTGCGTCTTTTTCTGCAGCAGCAGCGATGTCGTTGGCAAGTGTTTCAAGGGTCATCGTATCGTCTCCGTCTTCGTTTTCGATGTGGGCAGAGCCCACCCGTCCACCGTTCGTCCTCAGTTGAGGAAGAGCGGGAGTGCGCCGAGAATCACAATGGATTCAGGGAGAGCGGTGAAAATCAGGCCGTAACCGAACTTGCTACCGTCTTCAGCGATCATGCCGATGGCAGCGCTACCGATGGCAGCTTGGGAGAAGCCAGCACCGATGGCAGCGAGGCCAAGGGCCAGGCCGACACCAACGTCGCCGGTCATTCCGTCAGTTGCACCGCTGTCCGTGGTTTCTTCCGCAGCAGCGACGCCTTGGGCGACCAAGGCGACGGTCAGCAGAACGATCAGGGTGCGCAGGCTCGTTTTCAGGGTATTCTTGTTCATTTTTTCTACCTCCAGTTTGTTGTCCATGGGTCTATGATTGCCCCTCCGTATGGAGGGTGCGCCCGCCAATCGGGGTAAAAACCCGACCGGTGCCGCTGTAGAACTTGCCCATCCACTCGACGAAGTGGAGACGGGCTGCGTGAATGCTCGGTGAGAGGATGCCAAGGGCGAGCGCAAAAGCCTGGATGAAGAGGAAGAGCACGAGACCCAACACGATGGTAGCGACACCGCCACCGGACATCATGAGATCCCAACCCATGTCGAGCGAGACCTGAGCGATCTTCACACCGGCGACGCCGACGCCCATGACACGCAGGTAGGACAGGGTGTTGGCCAGCAGGCCGAAGGTCTCGATGGGGCCCATGATGATGCCGCCAGCCCAGCCGAACTTCTCGTAGATGGCGAGGCCGATGATAAGGCAGCCCACGCCGACCAGCATGGCCATGGCGTACGGCGTCAAATCCAAGACGGCATGCTCGCCGGTCAAGAAGCCGTAAATGTGGACGGTTCCGGCGGTCAGGATGATCATCCAGCTGCCCTTCTCAAAGAAGGCAGCGAGGAAACCATGTGCACGAACGACGTTGATGAAGCCAAGGATGTAGCCGAACATGAGGTGAGCGATGCCAAGGTAGACGGAGAGCAACACATACTCTTGGATGGAGCTGGTGGCTCGGTGGAAGGGGATGTGAGTGTAGTCCATGCGAAGGGTGTCGGTGACGAAGCCGGGGAAGGTGATGTTGTCGTAGGTCCATGCATAGAAGCCTGCGAGCGGCGAGGCGTCGCTCATCCGCCCGGTGTCGTCCCATACAAATCCAAAGCCTTCAGCGAACAAAAAGCCCCAAATCATGCACCAAACGCCCATCCACTTCAGAATGGTGATGCCGTTCTTGGCCACGGGATCGGCGGCGAAGGGTTTGGTTCCGAAGTAGACGCCGAGCAGGAAGATGATGAGGCCGTAGCCGAAGTCCCCGAGGATCAGGCCGTAGATGACCGGGAAGGTCAGCATCATGAAGAACGTGGGGTCAAAGGTGCCGTAAGCTGGGCGGCCAACAAGGCCGACGAGCAGTTCGAACGGACGGGAGACACTGCCGTTCTCCAAGGCAACGGGCGGCGTAGGCTCGTGGTGGCCGTGATCGTCATCGTGGTCGTCGTCGTGGTGGTGATGGTCGTCCACAAAGGCCTCGACCTCCATGTGCGAGGCGTACTCTTTGAGCGCAGCCTTCACAGCACCGGCCTTCTCGGTTGGCACCCAAGCATCGAGCGCAAAGGCTTGTCCAGACACAGCGAGTTGCGTTGGTGCGGTGTGAATGCCGTCTTCCTTGACGAGGTATTCGTGAATGGCAAGGATGTTTCGCCCGTTGTTTCGAGCCCAGCGCTCGGCGTCTTCAGAAGCCGAAAACATGGTGCCCTCAACCTTGCTTCGCTTGGCGAGGAGCGACTTCAAAGCCTCTGCAGGCGTACCACCCATGTTGGGGATTTGGACGGGCTTACCGCCCAATTCGCCCAGGGCCATCTGGACCTCGGCACCCTCAGAGGGCAGGCAGGCGACGGCCACGACACCTGGGGCAGCGGCCAACTCGACCTTCTGCAGAAGGGCCCCAAACACACTGGCCGCTTTGCTGGATTTTTTGGTCTCAGCCACGTAGACCTCGACGCGGCTTGAGCCGGACAGCAACTCGAGGTCCATGTTCAGAGGTTCAAGGCGACGCAAGAGGTGAATTTGTTCGTCGAGAACTTCGAGTTCTGCTTCAGCATCTCTGTGCGTGTCGAGCAGGTCAAGGCCCTTTTGGAGCTCGTCAGCGAAGGAGCCTTCGAGCAGTTCCTTGACTCGCTTGATGGGGACGGGCCCGTCGGCGTTCACCGGCTTGAAGGCGGAAATGGCGGCCCGGACCTTCGCAAGGAGGGCACTGACGTGATTGGCTTCTTCGGAATCGCTGGCATGGCCAACGTTCACACCGTCTTCGAAATTGGTGTAAGACTCGATGTGGACGCAACCAAGGTTGGTGCACGTCCGCAGCACATCTGCCATACGGTCAACAGGGGCTGCGACCGTCAGGCGAGACATGGCGACCGTGTCAAACATGGTATCGCCTCACTCGGATGAAAGTGCATCGACCACCATTTTCACGGCGGCGTCTTGGTTGCTTGCGGAGTTGGATTCAATCTTGTTGACTTCGCCGGCCCCGGTCGCTTTGACTTGGTCGGCTTCGCCTTGAGCCTCGGCTCGTGCATCGTCAAGGATCTTCTGAGTCATGGCCACCGTTTCATCGGCGGCATCTTGAACCATCTCGGATGCTTTTCGGCGGGCATCAGAGAGGATTTTGGAGGCTTCTTCTTGGGCCTCTGCAAGTCGCTTTTCGGCGTCTTGCTCGGCCGTCTTGATGCTTCGAAGGACTTCGGACATACCCATGAAGAACACCTGTTAATTTTGGCACCGAAAGGGGGTTTAAGAGTCTAACGGGGTGCGTTGTTGGCCTCAATTTTCGGGCTTTGTGCCACGGAACCGACTGGCCATGCCAAACGGATAGAGAAGGCGCCCCTGAACATTGGAAAATCCTACGTCTCGCAGCATGTTCCGGTAGTAGCCGTTGGTACCGTAGTGCGTATAACTGGCGGCCAACCCTTTCCATGGGTGGTTTTTCTCTCTGGTAATGAGGCGAGCCATAACCTGGACCACACTGTTCATCCACAGGTAGCCGAAGAATCCGTGCAGTTTGTTCGCCTTCCCTGCATCGCAGATCACCAGGCGACCACCGGGTTTGAGCACACGATAAATTTCCCTCAGCCCCTGCGCTTTGTCTTGGAAATCTCGGAAGGAAAACAGACAGAAGACCATGTCGAAGGTGTTGTCGGGCAGCGGGATGTTTTCTGCAATGGCCTGAACGTATTCAGCGGGACCCTCGCCGCGAGCCGCACGGGCAGCATCAACCCGTGGTTGTGCCGTGGCGAGCATCTCAGGCGAGGGGTCGAGGCAGGTCAGTTCCATCCCGACCAAATCCTCAGCGAACGAGCCGGGGCCGCATCCAACTTCGAGCACCTTCATGCCGGGCGTGGCGTGGTTTCGAACGTTTCGTCGCCAACGCTTGTCTTGGCCGAAGGTCATCCAGGTGTTGACGCGGTCGTAATTGGGGATGGTTGCTTCGAGCTGCCCCTCAAGCACTTCCCATGCGTCGGCATCGATGCCCGAAGGATCGTAACCACCGGTCGCTGCTCGCTCCCCCATGATGGTTGGCGAGCCCCCGACCGTTTTGGACATGTCGTTTGGTCCACAGCGCCAGTCAAGCGATACGTTCCACGGTTTCCGGCGTGATACCCTCTTCAGGCGTAACTCGGAACACGAGAATCTTGAGGTTCTCCGGAGCGTTTCTGAATTTTGAGACGATCATCGAGTTCTCAAAATCCGTACCGATGGTTCGAACCTTGAACGACAACACCATGTCAGCGATGGACGACAATTCCTGCTTGATGGCCGGGTCAAGACCGTCGGTGGACACCGAAATCATGAGCAAGCCACGGACCATTTGTGCGTGGGCTTGGAGCATACGAACCATGGAGATCACGCGAGCCGGGTCCTCACGCTGGAGGAAAAAGTCCAGGTTGTCGAGGACGGCCCTGAAATACGGCCCAAGGCCCATGATTTCGTTGGTGACCTCGGTGAGGTAGTCTTGGTTGCTGTCGTCAACGAACCGGGTTTGAGCGAGACGTTGAATGTCGTCCAACTGAAATCCTTCCAACCTGTAGCGACTGGCCAACAGTTCTCGCTCCAGCACGTTGGCGTTGTATTCCTCGCCAATGGTGCGGACGTTGATGTCAAGGGGCCAGTCGTATTTCTTGAAAATTCGAATGATTTCTTGTTGACCTTCGTCGGTGGCGATGTAAAGGGTGTTTTCGGGCTCTTCGGCCGGCGAGGTGAACTGTTTGGCAAACAATTCACTTCCCGAACCTGTTTCGGTGAACGCAATCATGGTAAAGCCACGAGGCACACCTCCACGCATTTCGTTGTCGAACTTTGGTACGCCGAAGGAACCGACAGAGCCGAAGAACTCCTCGTCTTCGGGGTCAAATGTCATTTTACGAGCCATCATTCATCACCTCAGAGGAGAACCACTTGCCCCCGGTCAATCAGGTCCGTGCAGTACGTGTCAAGGTTGGCCAACACCAACGGGGGTGTCTGGTCTGGAACATTGAGGATGACCGAAAGCACCTCGCGCTGGCGGAAGGTGTTGATGAAGGTGTGAAGGTACTCGGCGAGCATGCGGTCGTCGTTGTAAATCGCCAGCGCGTTGACGCTGTCAAGGAAGACGAAGTTGCGTTGATTGTTCACGGTACGAAGCGTGTAAAGGGTGCGCAGCAGGATGCTTTCCAGCATGATGGGGCTGTCGATGAAGGTGATGTTGTTGTAGGGCACATCCGTTCCACCGAGAACGCCCGACGAAACGAGGTCGAGGAAGTGGATGTTTGAGACGTCAACGCCAATGGCCTCGAAGGCTTGAATGATTTCAACGGCACCTCGGCTGGCCGAGATGTAGACGCCACCCATTTCGAACATCTGCATCAGAGGAATCATGGTGCTGGCGGTCACAGCAAACGCATTCGCCGAACTCAAGCGAACCTGCACGGAACTTCCCAAGGAGACCTGAGTGAGTTGTTCGGCGATCATCTGGTCGAGTTCAAACATCTCTAAGCCCCCCAACGCGAGGTGTTATCGCTTGACGCACCCCACTTCAACATGGGGATGAGCATCACGCCAAGTGGCGTGAGTTCAATCGCGTGTTTGGCCCGGCTGTGCGATGTACCACGCATCTTCACGACCTGGAGGAAGCGGAGCAAGTGGCCCATTCGCTCGGAGTCGCCCATGACAATGATGCCGTCGGCGATGGCTTCTTCCACACCGAAGGACGACCAGTGGGCGTTTTCGGTGGCCGATGTGATCTCAGAGATCAGGATGGTGGTGCAACCAAGCGTGGCGAGTTTCTTTCCAAGCGTGAACAAGAAATCTCGAATCAACTGTTCCGATTTGATCTTGTAACAAAGCGTGGTGACCGAGTCAATCACCAGACGAGTCACACCGATGGTGTTGACGATGTCAACGATGGATTTGATGAGGGCGTGGACATCATCCAAATCAAAGGAGGCTTTGTCAAGGCCCAACCAAGAATACAGCACGTCCATGTCAAAAACGTTGATCAAGCCCGAATCGACCATGTTCATGTCAAAAAAGGCGTACTGGCGAATGTTTTCGAGCAGTTTGACGGAGGGTTCCGTGGCCGTAAAGTGCGCACAGGCTTCACCCGCCAGTGCACCCCGAACAAGGAATTCCATGCCGAGGGTGGTTTTGCCTGAACCGCACGTTCCAGCGGCCAAAACGGTCGAACCGTAAGGAATCCCGCCACGCAGGATTTCATCCAATCCGTGGATGCCCGTCACGCAACGGTCTCGGGTGTATACGCTGGTGGGTTGCATGGGACCAAGCGGAAGGAAACGCCCCGGGTTGATGAAGTGTTTGGACGATGGACCCGCAAGAAGAAACGAATCATGCCTCGTATTCACCGGGTGTCGGGGCGTCCTCAAGGCTCCATGCCGATGAACTGAAGCGGTCCGTGCCGTCCCACACCAAGGATTGACCGGTCACCATGAACAGCTGGGTGTTGCCCCCCCATTCCACGCGGACCACATCGGCCGGTGTGATTTCGTCGAGTTGGGTGTAGCGAAGGCTCAGCAATCCACGACCGTCGGCCAATCCGTCAATCTGACCAACGCCGAGGAAGCCAAGCGCCCCGAGGTCGATGACATGGCTGGCGTTACCCGCCGCTTGCGATGAAGGGTCGCCGGTCAAGACGGAAAGGGATTGACCGGCCACGACACCGCTCTGCAACAGGAGGTTGCTGGAGGTCGAACCCGAAGTGTGGTTAAACGACCACCCTCTGAGGGCGATGGCAAAGTCGTTGGGGTTGTGAAGTTCAATCCATTCCGGACCGGCCGAGGAGGGGCGAACCATGACTTCCGTGATGTGGAGGATGTTGTTTTTCCGACCGCCGTCGTGAACTTCGAGCACGACAGAAATCTGTTCACCGTCTTGTTGGAAGGAGCGGTAGGCCGTTGAACTCGAAGGGGCAGTACCACGTTCTGTTCCACCGTCAAACAACACCAAGCCCTCCCGCTCTGGAGCTTCGCTTTCCAACACTCGAATGCTCAGGTGGAGGCTCATGTCGCTGTCAAGCCCCAAACCCGCCGCCATGCCGTCTTCGGTGACGTTATGCAAGGCACTGATGCGATTCAGGTCGAGTTTGTGGTTCGCCATCAACCCGGGTTGGACCCGTCCCGAATCAAGCGCTTCAGCGTCGGCAAGGTGCCAGTCCGAGGTCGCATTCTCATAGTCAAGGTCGCCGGCCATGGGGACGAACCAGCCTTCGCCGGAGGTCAGCCGGTCCAGGCCCAAGGATGCTGCTCGGTCCAAACGGTCGACATCCGGGTCGTTTGAACCCATTTGGAGTTGGGCCAGTGACAGAAAAGCCGTGAGGATCATCAAAAACAGCGTAAAGGCGGACAGGAACTCAATGACGGCGGTGAGTCCGCCTTCGTCCCGTTCACGGAGATGGGACGCCCTGCGCATGGGTCAACCAGCCCCGCACAATTCATGAGGTTGCCGCTTTTTCTTTGCTTGGCCGCCTCGCATCCTTGGGGTTTGGTCCCGCTCCCGATGCAAGAGATTCACGCCAACGACCCCGTTTCAAGCGATGAGTCTTTGAATCACGCATGCGAGGAAAGCGTGATGAGCGAGCGCAAGCCACGTCAAGTTACCAAGCAACGAGCGAGCCTTGGGTTTGTTCTTATGCTCCTGCTGTCTTCGCTGGGAGCCCTCGCCACCGTCCCCGTCACGAGTGCGGCCGTGCCGGGGTCGATCGGCATCACGGACAGCCTCTCGCCGCGCCCTGATGCGTGGTATTCTTCCGCTGATACCCTGGAATTTTCCGCCGAGGTCACCAACAACTACGCCTCTCCTTCGGGCGCCTCTCGAACCCTCACCTGGTACGCCTGCGAGGGAGACGTGACCGTAGGGGATTGCAAGTCTGTGTTCGACGACTCGGGTCAGTTCAACATCGGAAACATCCCCGGACAATCATCCATTGCCGTTGATTCCAGCGACCTATGGAGCCCCGATAGCAAATCAGAAGGCATCTTCACCGTGGTGTACACCTTCAGCCAAAACGACCAGATGGCTGCGGACGACGAATTCCGGTTCAACATCAACATCACCGAAGACTTCGCTGACGTTGTGGCGGACACCGCCCACAACCCGCTAAGCCACTTGCAAAACCTCGCAGAATACAACGAGGAAAAGGTGCTCAACACCGGAACCGAGTACGTCTTCAAATCCAAGGGTGAATCAACCCTGTGCGGCGTCTGCACCTTTTCCGGCCAATTTGGCTGGCAACTTTGGGATGCAGATGACACCATGATGCTCAAAGAGGCCTACACGACGGTCGCGAACCTTCCTGCTTGGGGTGGAACCGATCCGTTCAACATCAACCTGCCAGCCTTCAGCTATGGTCAAGAGGGTCGCTACCTCCTCAAGTACGGCTTGTTTTCGAGCACCGGCAATCCGTACGGCGACCTCAACCCAGGCAACAACCTCGCTTCGTTTGAAATCGTGCTCAACGACAGCATTGACCTCAAGGTGGTCGACGTCTATCCGAGCCACAGCGCTCAATCCTCGGAGTTTTACTACGGAACCGACCGCGTCATCACCACCTACGCCAACCTTGGGAACATGTCAGTGGAGAACATCTCCGTTTCCTATCAGGTCTACAACTCACAATACGACTTGGAGGTCGACAGCACCTGCCTGATTCCCGTCATGCATCCGGGCGATACCGCCACCTGCAACTTCAACATGACCACGACCGGGAACGATCGCCTCATCCGAGTTCAGATGCCCACCATTTACCAAAACGGCGAAGACGTCCGGATGAGCGACAATTTGTACCAACTCAGCGTCGATGTCAGGGTCGGTCCAATTAACCCCTACATCCAAACCAATTCCGATAACGACATTTACCTCACCACCGATGATGTTGAACTGGTGGCTCGATACGGCTCCATCGCCTCACAACCGCTCAATTTCACGTGGCGAGAAGGGTTCTATGTGTGGGGCCACGGTCAAGCCCTCAACCGAACCGGCGAAGCCTTCGGTTTGGGCCATCACAACTTGACCCTACAAGCCACCGACCCGTTTGGTGAAACCGAGTACGCCTACGTTGAGTTTGATGTGTTGAACTCGGTGTCCATCGACGAACCCTACATGACTGGATTCGCCATTACCGAGGAGGAAGCCACGGCCTCTGTGAACATGCTCCTCCCGCACCTCGGGAAGAATTACGGCATCGGAGGTGGCGATTCCCCGTTGATGATGATCGACGTCTCCATCGATGCCGCATCAGCGGACGACCCAGGCCTTCGAAGTTTGGATCTGAATCTGAACCTCACGGCGATCCTGCCCGAAAACATCGATTTGAGCACCGTTGACCTGCGCTACCTCCCCGATGTTGACAGCGTGGCTTGGGAGTTCCTTGACGGCGTGGATTCCTACACGTTTGGCCCTGATTTCACCGAAGTGGACGTCTCGATGACCAAAGACGGTGTCCTTCTCCTCATCGGCGTCCTTCCAACCGCCGACGTCACCGCCACCGGCGTCGAATGGACCCAACTTGAAGGAGGGCAAATTGAGCTGAACTGGACGGGCACAGGCGACCTGACCAACCCCTACGTCGGTGGATGGAACGTGTACAAAATCGCAGGCATTGCGGGCACGACGGTGTTCCCAGAAACCGCTGGCGGCATCAACGAAAACATCTGGGAAGAGCTCACCTTGGAATCGTTCACCACCACCCTTTCCCTTGAGACGGTGACTTGGCTTGACCCCGTACCCCTCGAGACCGGCATTTGTGCCTCGTACGCCATCATCCCCATCGACCGTGAAGGAAACGCCAACCTGCAGCGAGCGAACATCACCCGAGTTGACGGCGCAGCCGCTCAACTCTGCGGCGATGCGATTCCACCTTCGACCACGCTCGAGGGACTGAGCCACACGTGGGTGTTCACCAACGACACAGCCTGCTTTGAAGCGCAACAGGATTGGTCGTTGTGCTACAACGCAACCCTCACATGGACCTGGCCGGCCCACGAAGCGCAGGGTGAACTGACGTGGAACGTGTACCGTGTTGAGACGCGCCCTGTTGACGTCGACCTTCGGTTCATTGAACCCCTGTTCAGCGGCCTCACGGGGACGCCAGGGGAGGAAGGCTCCCTCGTTCAGAGTGGCCTTGACCGAGACGGCATCCAACCCATGCGAACCTACTACTACATCTTCGCACCCATTGACAGCGTCGGCAACGAGATGATGCTGGCCAACTACCCGTCCGACAACTTCGAGCGCGTGGACATCGATGACGCCTGGTGGTCCTACAACCAACCCCTCATTCCGCCCGAGCCCGAACCCCCTGAGCCCCCGTTGGGCATTCCGTGGCTCCAGAAGTTGAACGACGCCATGGGCGTGGAAGAATTCCAACTGGCCGGTGTCGCCTTGCTCGCAACCATCGTGCTCAACTTCATCCTCCTGCCGTTGATGCTTAAGAAGCGCAAGCGACTCAAGCGCGTGATCGAAGCCCGCAAGCGAAACAGCGCCGCTGCGATGGATTTTGATGACTTCTTTGAGTGAGCATTGGCGCGGCAGGGGAGATTCGAACTCCCGAGGTGAGACACCACTGGATTAGCAATCCAGCGCAATGGCCAGGCTATGCGACTGCCGCTCGCACGCCGTCCACCTAAGAACCGCTCATCAAGATGACGGTGGCTGAAACTCTGACCGAACGGCTGAAGAGCGCATCACAGCGGACCCAAGAAACCCAACCAAGCAGGCGGGATGAGGGCGATGACGACCAAGGAAAGGAACATCCAGCCGAGGTAAAACAAACTCCGGAAGAAGGACTTGGCTGCCTTCGGCATGCGGCCGTTCTCATCAAAGGGCTCATGCGGGTCGATGGCCCACACGGAGGCCGCATACCATACGGTGAGGCCGCCGGACACGAACGCCCACAGCAACGGGAGCCCCGATTCCGGCCAAAAGCACGGCACTGACCCCAACATCAACAACAGCACACAGTAGACTTTGGATTGAAACACGGTGTGTTCAGCACCCTTCACCTCGTTCAGCATGGGGATGTTGACCTTGCCGTACTCTCCCGACCTGTACAGGGCCAAGGCCCAGAAATGAGGTGGTGTCCACAGGAAGATGAGGAAAAACAGCATCCAAGGCACGGGGGAACCAAGGTCAAGCATGTTGGCGTTGGCGATGGAATCGCCGGCGGCTGCCGCCCATCCAATCAGTGGGGGGGTAGAGCCGGCAATACCGCCGATCACGATGTTTTGAGGCGTGCGTCGCTTGAGCCACATCGAATAGACGAGGACGTAGAACAGCACCGAAAACGCAGACCAGAACGCTGCCTTTAGGCTGACGAGCAGGAAAAGGCTTGAGCCGATAACGGCGATCAGGGAGCCAAAGAAGAGCGCAAATTGCGGCGTCGCATGACCGAGTGGAATGGGGCGATTCATGGTTCGACGCATGTGGGGGTCAATGTCGGCGTCGTACCACATGTTGATCGCGTTGGAGCCGCCAGCTGAGAGGGTCCCACCCACCACGGTGATGAAGGAGACCCAGAGGGTTTGACTCCATGTCCGCTCAAGGTCCATGACGCCGTAGCGAGCAAAAGTATCGTGGATGAGAATGGCACAGAGCGCCGTGATTTGCAACAAAACGATCACGCGCAATTTCATGAGTTGCATCATCACCTTGACCGTTCCCGGATGCGGGTGCTCTTCCGCCTGGACAGGTTCGCTCATTCCTGCTCACCTGAACCGGATGACATGTTGTTCTGTGCGCCAGCAAAACGTGTGGCGAACATCAACACCACCGCCGCAAGGAAGGCGCCCACACCAACCACCAGGTGAAGAAGCGAGAGCCACTCCGGGAAATCGCCCACCTTGGCAAACACGATGTAGGAGCCACCGACCATGACGTTGAGCATCCAGACGCCGGTGGTGATTTCTGCCAGCCGAACGAGTTCAGCGCTTCCGGGCTCTTGTTTCGAAGCCATGCGGAGGTTGCTCACACCCAACACCAGGACCAGACCGACCAACAACGCACCAAACCGGTGAATCATTTGGATGAAAATCCCCGGGCCGTCAAGCGACGGTAAAAACGAGCCCTGACACTTTGGCCAACCGTCGGGGAAGCCAACCGAACAGCTCTGGTTGTATTGGCCACCAGCCGAAGACGACACCCAAGCACCGAGGACGAGCAAGAGCCCCACAGCCGCCGTCATTGAATGCACCCGAACGGATTGTTCGTTCACAAATTCAACGGGTGCTTGCAAGAACGTCCAGGCAGCACCCTCCGTGATGCGCATGGCCATGTGTTGCCAAAGCAAGCCCGCCGTGAAGATGCACGCCAACGACAGATGGAGCGCCACGGTCCAATCGGCGTTGTCGAAGCGCACCGTGACGTAGCCGGCCGTCGCTTGAACCACCAACAGAACGGCGGAAAACTGAGCGGCCCGTTCAACCCTTGACCCGTACCGATCGCGCCATTTCCTCATCGCCAGCACGTTGTAGACGATGGGCAAGGCGATGACACCGACCAGCATCCTATGGAACCATTCAACAAAAATTTGGAACACGGTGTATCGGTGGTCTTCGCCTCGTGAGTCAATTTGGTCCGGGTTGGCCGCCCAGTACTCGGCTTGGTCGTCTTCAGAGACGACGAAATGCCAGGTGCCGAAACAGGTTGGCCATTCCGGGCACGACTCACCGGCGTCGTTGATGCGGATGGAACCTCCCACCACGACGATGAGCAGCGCCATAACGGCGAGCACCAACGGAAGAGTGGATGGACGGCGCCACCACGGAGGTTCCATGTTGTGGGGTGAGAGGAGACCCCTTTTGAACAAATGCCTCCCCCCCTGTTCATGGGTTCCCAACCGTGGCCGGTCCTGCTGACTGCGGTCCTGATGCTCAGCCTTGTTCCTGCTTCTGCCCAGCCCACCCAAGAGGACACGAACCCTGACCTTGGCGCTCTGCTGGACGTGATGGTGCTCTCGGCGTCATGCTTGAACAACGAAACCTGCGAGGCCCATCGCCCTGCCCACCTCATTGAATACTTCAGCGCCGATTGGTGCGAACCCTGCCAGCAGGTGAGTGCACAGCTGCGAAATCATTCCGACCCTCATCTCGTGGTTCTCCAGCACCACCCCTCGCCGCAGGATGCCACCTTCCTCTCGGATTCAAAACTTCGAAACGACGTGGACTACCGACTGATGTTCTATCCGTCCTTGGTGGTGGACGGCACACACCTCTTGACCGGTACCCGGCAAGCCATGGACCTGAATTCGACCATCGAGAACCAAACCAGCGAATGGAGCGGCCTCAATCAGGTTGAGTTCGCCAACGGCACCCTTCGATGGAACGCCAGCAGCAACGGCACGCTGGCCGCATGGTTGGTCGCACCTCTCCCTCACGAAACGACGGGCGAGGTTCACCCGTCGGTGGCCTACCGTCGTCTTTCAGCCCCTGCTGAGGAAGGCCAACTGATGCTCAATGGCGAGCCGTGGATGGACGAAACCTCGGTGGTGATCCTCCTCGAACGCGAAGGTGTTCGAACGCTCAACGTGGCGTCGTTGGCTCCCACCGGTTCAGTGGACCCCAACGATGGTGGAGAAGACCTCCCCGTTCGAACGCAGCAAAACGAAGCCATTCTCCCGGTAATTGTCGGCCTCGCCTTGGTCTTGGCCCTGCTTCCTGCCATGGTGAACCATGCTCGCCTTCTCCGAACCAAGGGCGACGTGGGCATCCCAGAAAACGGGTCAGAAGAGTGAGGTAGGTTCAAAAAGAGTCGCTATGTGGGACGACTGCGAGTCTCTCGCATGTGATTGCTCATGGTCAAGCCTGCACGCCAACACACCCGCTTTGAACGCGCTCGAATCATTGGTGCCCGTGCACTCCAAATCGGAATGGGCGCCCCCCTCTACGCCACCGAAGACGTGCTCCGTGAGCAATTCAAGGAAGAGCTTGTCTCTCTCTACGGTCTTGAGGAAGCCAACATCCGCTTCGTCCTCGACCCGCTCAAGATCGCCCTTTACGAGTACGAGAATCACTTGATTCCCATCGACATCGACCCTCACGAGTGAGTTGAACCGCTCGAGGTAAAGCCGTAGAACTCGGCGTCGTCCACTTCTGGGAGCGCGTCTCGCTTGACAAGCAAGGTGCGCACTGCCCACAGATCAACGAAAATTCGGTACTTCGTGGTGGCGTCGAGGTAGTCCACGCCGCTTGAGCCACCGGTCCCCATCCGACGACCAATCATCCGTTCCACCATTCGAGCATGGTGGGCACGGAACAGAAGCATGGACTGCTCAAGGTCGACAAAGCTGTCAATCAGTCGGCGCGGCCATGACAACAGAGGAAGGTCTCGGTAGGATTCGATAAAGAGCAACCCCGCTCGATGCCGCATGGCCTTGCCCTCGGGGGCGAGGAAAGATGCCGCTGCCTGCACGCCGGCTTCGATTCTCGGTCGAAGCGTCGCCTCTTCACCGTGGCCGATGGCGGTCATGTGGGCGATGACTTGTTCACCGTGGGCTCGCATGGCCTCGAGATGATCATCGATGTAGGCTTGAACCACGCCGTCATCCCCTTGGTCATGAGGAGATGATCCGTGAATCGGGGTGCGGGACAGCCAGGTGGTGAGCACATCGTTGAGCGAAGGGGCGCTTGAGGTGGCTTCGAGGTCGGCCAGGGCTGCGGCTGGAACCTTGCCTTCCTTGGCCAACCGTTGCATGTGAGCGAGCGGGTCCATGCCGCCCATTCGTTGCTCGTTGTCCAGGCCCATCAGCACCTCCAGTTCTCGCATCTGCCATGACTCAAAGCCAGAAGAGGTCCCAAGACGGTCCCTGAACGCCAGGAAGTCCTGGGGTGAGAGGGTCTCCATGACCTTCCACTGGTCGGCCAGCAAGCGGAAAATCTCACTCACCCGCTCCAAATGATGAACCACGCGAGGGATGCTCGCCTCCTCAATGTGGTCGACATCCATCAAGGCTCGGGCTTCTTTCAATTCACGCAGAATCAGTTTGAACCACAACTCGAAGGTTTGGTGAACGATGATGAAATGAAGTTCGTCGTTGGAGGGCAGCGGCGTGTAGCCTTCCGGGCCATCTTGAAGCGCCAAGAGTTCCTCAAGTCGCAGGTAGCCCCCGTAGGTGATTCGAGCCGGGCTTGACGTTTCGTCCATGAAGCAAACGGTGCGAAACAACCCCATGAATCCTTCACCTGTTTCCGGCACATTTCTTCCATCACGAGCACACATCATGGACGACGCGATGGCCAGCCTACAGGTTTCCCGGACATAATACTCATAGAGCGATTACGAAACCCCTCCATATGGGCGTACCACACACCACGGTGCAAGAATGGCTCCAAGGCTACGACAAAGGTGCCATTACTGTCGGCGTCGTCGCGTCCCATTCATCGCTTCAAATCCTCCACGGAGCACGCCAGGAAGGTTTCCGCACCCTCGGCATTGCCGTGGGTGAAAACCGTCGACGATTCTACAAAGCCTTTCCCGGAGCAGACCCCGATGAGTGGTTGATGCTCGAAGATTACCGAGAAATGCTTGACTACGCCGAATGGTTCCGAGAAAAGAACGTCATCATCGTCCCCCACGGGTCGCTGGTTGAATACCTCGGGGCGAACAACTTCAGGAACCTTGAGGTCCCGACCTTCGGCAACCGAAACATCCTGCACTGGGAAAGCAGTCGGGCACTTCAGCGACAATGGCTTGAAGACGGCGGATGCACGATGCCCAAAGTGGTTGAGGACCCGCACAACATCGACGGACCTGTCATCGTGAAATACGCAGGGGCCAAAGGCGGCCGAGGCTACTTCATCGCCAGAGATTACCGTGATTTCCGCCGAAACGTGGACATTGAAGAAGAATTTACCATCCAGGAATACGTCCTTGGCTGCCGCTATTACCTCCACTTCTTCTTTGACCCAACAGCCGAGGACGGCTATCAGGTGCAAGGACGTGGCCCCCACGCTGGCAAAAACCTCGGACGCCTCGAACTGCTCTCCATGGACCGGCGGGACGAGAGCAACGTCGACGAATTCTACAAACTCGGTTCGTTGCGAGACCTCCGCGAAATGGCGTTGGAGCCGTCCTTTGTGGTGACGGGCAACCAACCGGTCGTGATTCGAGAATCCCTCCTGCCCCGAGCCTTCGAGATGGCCGAAGGGACCGTGGCCGCCTCCTACAACCTCGAAGAGGGATCTCGTGGCATGCTCGGGCCGTTCTGCTTGGAGACCATCGTCACGGACCAACTCGAGTTCAAGGTGTTCGAAATCAGCGCACGCATCGTGGCTGGCTCCAACCCCTTCATCGGCGGCTCACCCTACTCGGACATCAACGAACGGTTCATGTCCACTGGACGACGCATTGCACGCTCCATCCGAAAAGCCGTTGAGGCCGACCGCCTCGAGGACATCATCTCTTGAACTCATTCGTCGTTCATCAAAGCGTCGAGGTCGGGAGCGCCCGGCAGTTCGTCTTCAGACGTTTCAGGCACGGACGCGCCGTCGCCTGAATTCTCATCAGCCTTGGCCTCGGTGCCGATGCCGTCGTAGGACCTCGAGGCAGCCTCAAGCTCAGCCTCAAGTTCTCGCTTGCGGGCCTCTCGCTCCTCGGGCGAAGGGAGAGTGAATTCAGCCACGAGCATGATCGGGTCGCCGGCTGACAATTCGCCATTGTACTCCAAGGGCTCTCCACCGGGTGTAACGATGACCTGGAACTTGGTGGGATCCTTGCTCTTTCGCTTCTGGTGTTTCTTGTAGTGGTGAACGTAGACTTGGTAGGTGCCTGCCGGGGCTTTGCCCTCTTCCCAGAACACGTTTTCAACGGGCTTGCGCGTTTCCGCACGAACGTTGGCATCGACATCCAATTCCCCTCCACAAGCCGAAGTCTTGTTTCCGCCGTGAATACGCTCACCAGACGGACACACGACGTGAAGGTCGAGATCGTTGTAGTTGTTCCACATCAGCGAGATTTGAACGTCCGAAGATTGAGCGCCTTCGCGTTCCAATCGGGCTTGAAGTTCCGACATGGCACGCTGAGCGGCTTCTTTGGCTTCAAGCACTTCTTGTTCCCTTGCAGCCTCAATTTCGGCCAATCGCTCGGTTTCAGCTGCCTCAATTTCAGCCTGGCGGTTTTCCTCCACCTCGGCGATGGCGGCCTGCGATTCAGGCACGTCCATGCCTGCCGCTCGCAATTCAGCTTCGAGTTCACGACGCTTGGCGGCCCGCTCCTCAGGCGAGGGGAGGTTGAATTCCGCCACGAGCATGATGGGGTCACCAGCGGTCAGTTCGCCGTTGTATTCTCGCATGTCGCCGCCTTCGTTGATGATGACCTGAAATTTCGTGGGGTCCTTGCTGCGTCGCTTCTTGTGCTTCTTGTAGTAGTGGACATACACTTGGTAGCGTCCTGCAGGGGCCTTGCCGTCCTCCCAAAACACGTTCTCAACCGGCTTTCGGGTCTCTGCTCTAACGTTGGCATCGACGTCAAGTTCACCACCACAGGCAGACGTTTTGTTGCCGCCATGGATTCGCTCACCGGAAGGACAGAGGACGTGGAGGTCCAGATCGTTGTAGTTGTTCCACATCAGTGAAATCTGGACGTCGGACGATTGCGCACCTTCGCGCTCAAGTCGCGCACGCAGTTCGGACATGGCTCGCTGAGCCGCTTCACGGGATTCGAGCATCTCTTGTTGCCGTGCAGCCTCAATTTCTGCTTGGCGTTCCTGCTCAGCCTCAGCGAGTTCGGCCTGGCGCTGGGCTTCTTGCTCAGCGGCAAGGCGTGCTTCCTCCGCATCGCGCTCAGCGGCTCTGCGCGCGGCCTCCTCCTCCTGTTGTTGCCGTGCAGCCTCCAGTTCAGATTGCCGTCGGGCTTCGTCAAGTTCCCGTTGACGTCGAGCGGCTTCTTCGGACGCAGCCTGTTCTTGGCGACGTTGATTGAAGCGCTCTTCGGCCAATTGTCGGTCACCTTGGTTCTGCTGTCGGAGAAGGTCCTGAATCGTGGCGAGTTTCCGGTCCAAATTTTTCTTGGCTTTTCCAAAGCCCATCCCGGAATGTTGTTGCAGCAAGCCTTCAGCACTCATTCCGCTCTGGAGGTTCACTTGCGCTTCTCGCCGCATCACGATGAACATCAAACCCAGGGCAAAGGCACCTCCGAGAGCAATCGTGAGCACGTAGTCCGCCAAAGGCATGTTGTCTCCACGACGAACTACCACTTGAAACATGCGATTTTCCATTGACGTTGTATCACCGACCATGCAAAGGTCATAACAACGAGAGGGTGAGATGCTTCTCCATGCGGGAGGTCACCTTGACATGGGAACAGGCCTCGCTGGCGAAGACTGACTTGGTCGCACTGACCGATGTGGTTGATGGCTTGACCTTCGTCGCCAACCTCCACATCACACCTGAGGGTGTGCGCCAAGTTGTTCTTCCCTCCTACAAGGAAGGAAAAACCGCCGAGGATTTGAACCAAATTCCCTACGTGGAGGTTGAACAGCGCCTCAACGAGCGAGACGGTGAAGGGCTCGTGGTTTGGAACACCCATCCACTCGTGTGCTTGGCGGCAAAATCCACGAGCATCCACGTCATGTCGCCCACCATTCTCGAAAAAGGCAACCTCCACCTGACGGTACGGGGGCTACCCGACGCCATCGCCGCATTTGTCAAAATGAGCAAGGCCTTCTTCCCACCGGCCAACGTTCGGGTCACTGAGATACATTCGGACCAGAACGGGTTGCAGAACGCCCTTACATCTCGCCAGTTCGAGTGCTATGAACTGGCGGTAAAGCATGGATTTTACAAAGAGCCCAAAGCGATTACGATGCAGGCCCTCGCCGACATCCTCGGCATCGCTCGGTCAACCTACCAAGAACACCTGCAATCGGCTGAGCAGGCCGTCCTTATCTGGGCTGGCAGCCAACTCTGATGCGTAAACCGCTCAAACAAACCTTTGATGAAGGCGGCAACCTCGCAGGCTCATGGACAAGGGTGGACGCCTCAATCGCTTGCTGCCCAACGGGCGAGGTGTGTGGATTCCCATTGACCACGGTGCTTCCGATTATCCGACGGACGGTTTGGAAGACCTTGAGGGGTTGATTCAATCCCTCATCGACGCCAACGTCGATGCCATTGTTGCCCAAAAAGGACTGGTCAGTGCCTTCGCTCACCTTTGCGAAGGGACCAGCACCAGCATGGTCGTCCACTATTCGGTCTCCACTCGCCATGCAGGGCCCGACATGAACAACAAAGTCCTGGTCGGCCACGCTGACGAGACCTTGCTTCGTGGTGGCCTCGGCGTGTCAAGCCAAGTCAACATGGGTAGCGAGCATGAAGCCGACATGATTCAGCGCATGGGTGAACTGAACCGTCAAGCCCTCCACGCTGGCCTGCCAGCCTTTGGTATGGTCTATGCACGAGGCCCGCATTTGAATCACCAAGACGATGACATCACGCAATCCCAAGCCCATGCCGTCCGGTTGGCCTTTGAGTTGGGCTGCGATGCAGCAAAATGTGTCTGGACAGGGGATGCTGCCTCGTTTGAGCGCGTAGCGGCCAGTGCACCCATCCCACTTCTGCTCGCAGGTGGACCTGCGAGCGGGAACTCTGCCGACGTGCTCTCCATGGTCGACCAGGCCCTCAACGCTGGTGCCAGCGGCGTGTGCATGGGGCGCCAAGTCTTTGCGCACGCTAATCCGGGCGCCATGGCAAAGGCCCTCGTTCTCATGGTTCACGACGGTGCTTCAGCCGATGAAGCGATGGAAGCCGCTGGCTTGTGAGTTGGTGTCATGGAAATCTGGCTTCGTCAACGCGTTGGGGAGACGGACATCGCCCTTGACGAGGTTGACCGCATTTTTTCAAACGATTCGGCGCAAGGCCATCTTCGTGTTGAGGGCGGCGTGCTCTACCAAGGAGAACAGGTGCTTGGTGCGCACATCATCGTGAAAGACGGTGAAACGCAGAACGATGGGATGGCCCACATGGGCACGGTGGACTGGATCATGGTGGAATGCGAAACCTGGTCGATGATTCCGCTGGAGAACCTCATCGCACACCGAAGCGGTAGCCACACCAAGATCGCCGCCGTCATCAACGCCCCCCTGGAAGCACAAGGCGCAGGGTTTGCCCTTGAACAGGGCGTGGACGCCTTGGTCATCTCATCCGAGCCCGCCATGTTGGAAGCAGCGCTGAGCGTCAAAGCCCAGCGCCTGGAACGTGTAGAGGTGGAACATGCCGTCGATTCGACGGCCATGCACAGCGTTCAGCTCGTCCCATTGGAGGTCCAAGTCGTGGAACAGGCAGGCCTGGGCGACCGGTATTGCCTTGATTTCCTGTCGTCCTTCGCTCAAGGCGAGGGGATTCTGGTCGGGTCGAGTGCACGCACCCTCTTTCTCGTTCACAGCGAAACCATCCCGTCCACGTTTGTACCGACGCGTCCCTTCCGAGTGAATGCCGGGGCACCGCATGCCTACGTCATGATGAGCGACGGTTCAACGAAGTACATGGCGGAACTCCAGTCGGGTGATAGCGTCCTTGCTGTATCCACCTCGGGTGAAACCCGTGAGGTTCTGTTAGGGCGTGTCAAAATTGAGCAACGGCCCATGGTGAAGATTACAGGAAAAAACATAAACAAATTGCAGCAAAACGATAATATCTCTCATGTTTTCATGCAACAAGCGGAAACAGTCCGCCTTATTTCAGAACATTTGCACGCCGTAGCCGTCACCGAACTCCAACCTGGCCAACTCATCCTTGGATGGGAGGGGCACGACGCACGTCATGTCGGAGTTCTGATTCAAGGGGACATCGAGGAGCGTTGATGAATGGCCGTGCTGGGAAAGGGGCAAGCTCACGGCGCCTGCAGTCTGCTCCATGCCGCCGCCCTTGGCTACGGGGCAGCGGTGGCCCTTGACCTGCCCGTCACCGTGCGACTGCTCGACAAACCAAGCAAGCGTGAGGTGTTGGACGGCGATGGTGTGCTCACAGCATTGCTCGATGCATGGCTTGCTGGTGGACACCCTCTCCCCGAAGGTCACGCCAAAGAGGACCTGCACTGGGGTGTCAAATCCGAGGTTCCCAAAAAGCAAGGTCTGAAATCGTCGGCGGCCGTTTGCATCGCTGCGTTACGAGCCTTGGGCGATGCCACCGACACGAGCCTGGACGACCATGAACTCGTGACCTTGGCAGCAGAAGCACAGATCGCCGCAGGAATCTCCCTCACCGGCTCTATCGATGATGCGTGGGCTTGCCTCCACCCTGGTTGGAAACTCGTCGACGTTCAAGCCCCGATTTCCGAAGGCGTCCTGATGGATGAACCTGGCCTTCCACCGGAGGAATGGATTGTGTTGCTCGTGCTCCGCGGCCCACGAGAATCCCAGCCCGTTTTGGAAGATTTTGCCTCACAGTTGACCGCTTTCCAAGAAGCCCTTAGCGCCCTTCAAGCCAGCAACCCGCTCGTGGCCATGACATGGAACGGGCGAGGGACGGTCGCCGCTTTGCGCGACATTGAGGGCCGAAAGATGGCGAATGACTCGTTCATGAACAGCGCTCGAGCGGCAGGCGTTTCGGGCTCCGGTCCAGCCTTGGTCATCGTGGTCCCCAGCCAGCAAGGCCCGACGCTTGAGCGCATCAAAGCATGGTACAGCATGCGCTACCCGCAGGCAGAAGTGGTTGAAACCCGTTTCCTCTCAAAGGACGACGCCCTCGAAGGCGAGTGAACACCTTCTAAAAGGGCCAGCGGGTCCTCAGTCTGTTGCACCATGAACATGGGTCTTGGTGAGGCTTTGCGAGTTACCCTACGCGGCTCAAGCCACGGCCCCTTCGTGGGTGCCCTGGTTGAGGGTTACCTGAAGGCCTGAAGGTCGATGAAGAACGTGTTCAAGCCGCCATGAACCTTCGAAAAACAGGTGGCACCTACAGCAGCAAGCGGAAGGAAGCAGATCGTGTCGAATGGCGCACGGGCGTCTTGAACGGCATCACCACCGGCGAAGCGATTGAAGTTCACATTGCCAACCAAGACGCTCGTTCAAGCGATTACAGTTTTTTGCCCGACCATCCTCGCCCCGGCCATCAAGACATGGTCATGATGAAACGCACCAACGGCGAAGCCGATCTACGGGGCGGTGGAACATCCAGCGCTCGCATGACCGCTCCGTTGGTGGCTGTCGCAGCTGTGGTTCGTCCTTGGCTCGAAGAGTACGGCATTACCGTTGAGGCCCATCTCGGTGCGATTGGAACCGTGGAGGCCGCCTCCCTTGAGAACTGTCCACCTCGCTGGGCCAACGACACCTGCGAGGCGCTCCGGTGCCGAGATCCGCAGGCTGCGGCAGCCATGGCCGAACTGGTCGAATCAACGAAAAAGCAACGAAATTCCATTGGCTCCCGAGTTGATCTGACCGTAGTGGGACTCCCGTTGGGCCTGGGTGAGCCCTGGTTTGATGGATTGGAACCTGCGCTCGCTCGGGCCATGATGGCCATTCCTGCAGCACGTGGCGTCGAATTTGGCCACGGTTTTGCCGTCCAAACCATGCATGGCAGCGAACACAACAGCCCTTGGGGAGGTTCAGCCGATGATCCCGTGTTGCTGGGCGAACAACCCGATGGGGCCTTGGCCGGTCTGTCAACAGGTGCGCCGGTCAAGGTCCGCGTGGCCTTCAAGCCGCCATCCAGCATCCCTCAAGAGCAACACACGTTGAACCTCAGCACCAACCAACAGGAACCGTTGCTCGTGAAAGGTCGCCACGACCCCGTGCTCGGGCCAAGAGCGGTCGCCGTCGTTGAGGCGATGGCGTTGTTGGTCGTTGGTGATTTGATGGTGCGAGGAGGGTTCAACGATGCATGAAGAGTTGGAGGTCCACAAGTTTGGAGGCTCATGCCTTCGCGATGGCACGGACCTGGAACGCATTGCGAATATTCTGCTCGAAGCAGAACAACCGGTTATCTTGGTCGTCTCCGCCCTGTGGGGAACCACGGACCGATTGATGCGTGCCGCACAAGAACCACGCTATGCGGGCCGATTGGTCTACGACCTTGCCAAGCACCACCTTCGATTTTCGCCCACGCTCGTTGATTCACCCCTCTACGACGTGTTTCAGCGGGTGTTGGAGGGGATTGAAGAATCGCTGAATGCCCTGGCCACGGACCGTGATGACCGAGGGGCCTACAATCGTCTCCTCGCTTCCGGCGAACGCCTCTCGGCCTTGGTCATCGCCCACGGCCTTTCCCTTCGAGGACTGAATGCTCACCCGGTTGGCGCCGAGGACATCGGGCTTCAACTCGACGGCTCCGGAATGGCGACAAGGGTCGACCTCAAGGCCTCACGAGCAAAACTCGACCGAAGCGCCTTCCACGGCGTCCCGGTGGTTACGGGATGGTTCGGTGAAGGTACCGATGGCGACATCGCCTTGCTTGGTCGAGGTGGAAGCGACCACACGGCCACGGCGCTCGCTGCTCTTCTCCATGCTCAACGCGTGGTGTTGTGGAAGGACGTGCTGGGCATCTACCCAGTGAACCCACGCTGGGGTGTTCAAACCTCACCGATCCCCTACTTGGGCTACGGCGAAGCGATTGAATTTGCGAACGCAGATGCCACCATCCTGCATCCTGCCACCGTCGAACCCGTGTATGAAATGGGCATCCCCATCGAGATTCGACACCTCATGAGCTACAAAGAAAACGGCATGAAGACCGTCATTGGCCCCGACATCGAGGCAGAACCGAGCATCAAGGGCATCGCATGCATTCCCCGTGTTGCTTGTGTGAACGCCGAGGTTCGGTATTCCCAGGACGCAGCCATGGCCCTCAGCGACCTGCTGCAAGCGCTCAAAGAAGCTGATGTTCGTATCTGCTCTTTTGACACCACAAACACGCAGTGGCGATTTGTGTTCCGCCAGCACGACGTGCCCAAAGGCGTCCAAATCGTCCAAGACCACGCATCCTCGGTGTCCTACGATTACTATGCCGCCATGTTGTCGTTCATCGGATGCAGGGACATCGATTACCTGCACAACCTCCTCGAAACCGAGGATCCCGAGAACGCCCTGCTGTACGAATCGGTAGCTTGCATTCACATGCTGTCGCAACGAGTGGACATCTCTCGCATGCTCGATGAAATCATGACGCTGATCTCGGCCTGAGCACCATCAGTCTGCTTGACGCTCGCGGAATCGCTGAAGGTGGGTGGGAAGGTTCAGGCCGAACAGGAGGCCAACGGTGATGAACACAAACAGCGTGCCGAGAGCGACACCGTAGACCGAGGTCAATTCGACCGATTCACGCATGCGCTGGCCCGTGTCTTCAGAGAAGATGCTCACGATGGCCGGCAGAATGGTGTTGGCCGAGAGGACAAACCAAGCGAGGAGGGTGGCGAGAATGGGATTGGTGATCAGCGAGCGATGGTACTTGCCGACGATTTTCTTGGGATTCATGACATAGACTTCGTTGGTGCGAATACTGGTGTCCAGCATGGAATACCGGATGACACCGTTGCTGAGCTCGAAATACATGATGAGAAGCACAGCGTACACGACCACGAGAACCGAGAGCATCGTTGGTCCGATGTCGACATCAAGGGCCAGTGAGGTCTTGGAGGAAGCAAACCGAAGAATGGCGAGGATGAACAACAGGTTGCTGCCAAGCGAAAGGCGTGCGTCTCGGCGGAACGTGCCCATGAAACCGAGCACCGTTGCGGCGGCGATGATGGTCAACTGCATGATGTTGGCCAGACCAAGGCTGCCCGTGAGGATGTACCACATGGTGCCTTGAGGCGGGGAGATGATGTAGGTCAAGAAGGCCAAACCGACCAAGACACCGTAGACGGCGATCTGGAGGTTCTGCACCATCTTGTCGGGGGGCAGGAACTTCATTTTTGGAACCAAGGGGCCACCGAGGAGGCTTTCGATGAAGCCCGGGATTTCAACGGTAGGAATCGCATCTTCCGGAATGGCGCTTCCGGTGCCGACTTGGCCGGCGGCCTTCTTACGCGAAGGGGCGGATGAGCGGACGGTCTTTCCGTCGTAAAGGTGAGAGGTGTCAGCGGATGGCTTGTTGATGGTCATCGTTTCACCTCAGAATCCTCGTGCTCCTGCCAGAGCGGTGGAGAGGAGCATGTCGGGCTCCCAATCCATGATGTTCACACCGAGTCCACGGAGTTCACCGATGAGCACGTCGCGCTCGGTCTTCATGACCTCGTATCCGGTTCGGTCGATGCGCTTGGCATCGAATTCAAACTCAAGGGACGATGGCGAGAGCACGGTGACGTCAAAGTCTCGGGCTCGGAAATCTCGCAACGCATTCACGATGGTCGGGTCGTCTTCAAGGTTGGACAGGAAGATGATCGGGCTTCCCTTGTTGATGTGAGGCAGAATTCGGTTCACAACGACTTGCAGCGGGATGTTTCCACGAGCAACAGCGCCGGCGAGTTTGGTCAAAATCACGTAGAGTTGCTTCTTGCCCGTGTCTCGGTCAACGCTGACCACCTCGTCGCCGTACACGATGACACCCACCGAGTCTCGGCGGCCAAGGAAGTACTTGGCCAGGGAGGCGGCGGCTCGGGTCGAGTAGACCAGTGCGTTTCTCGAAACCGGTCCGGTTTCGGCAACGGCACGGGAATCGACGATGATGATCACGTCAGACACGGCGTCTCGCTCACGTTCGTTGACCATCAGCTTGCCAGAGCGAGCGTAGGCCGACCAGTTGATGGCACGGAAGGAATCACCTTCGAAGTACTCACGAAGCGAGTAGAATTCCGAACCTGGACCGGGTTGTCGAATGTTGACGGCACCGGTGAAGATTTTGGGGACACGCGACTTGACGAAGGTTTCCTTGAGGTCTTCCATCTTCGGGAACACAAGGAAATCGTTGTAGACATGCAATTCCTTTTCCTTGTGGAACAACCCGAAGGCGTCTTGGATTCGAACGGCTACGGGCCCGAGGCTGTAGAAGCCACGGAGGGGGCATTCGACGGTGTATTCAATGAAGGTCTCACGGCGTGGGCCGAGTTCCATCAGGATGTAGTTGGCGCCTTCTTTGATGCGCATGACTTCGGGAACGCGGTCGCGCACTTCCAAAATCTTCGGCAACGATGACGTGTTCTGCATCCGGAGGGTGACGTTCAATTCTCCATCCTCAAACATGCGAGCGCTGGACAGTTTTCGCATGGCGACGACGCTGCCAAGGGCAACGCCTTCCTCTCCACTCCACTCGTCGGCACGACGGCCGCTCGATGCAACATCCGCGTGGTTCCCAAGAAGTGCAGCCCAGGTAAGGAACACGAAGATAACCACGGCGATCGTGACGAGTTGGGTGTTTCGGAGCGTCAAGCCGAGCAAGTACATGGCAACGGCTAGGCTGCCAAGCATGGCTGACTTACGACTCCACATGTTTGATTCACCTCGTAGTGCAAGCGTTCAGCTTCAAACCGTGGGCACAGGGACTTCACGGAGGATGGACTGGATGACCTCTCCGGATTCGAGACCCTTGATTTGGTGCTCAGGCTTCAAGATGATACGGTGGGCGATGGCGAGTTCAGCGATGGCCTTCACGTCGTCGGGGGTGACGAAGTCGCGACCTCGAAGGGCGGCGGCGGCTCGAGAGGTCTTCAGGAGAGCCTGGGAACCACGAGGCGAAGCGCCGACGAGAACACGGGGGTCCTCACGGGTGCGGGACACGATCTCGACCATGTACATGCGAAGCGCAGGGTCGACGTAGACGTCTTCACAGGCTTGCTGCATGGCGATGACACGGGCAGGGTCGGTGATGACATCAACGTCAACAGCGTCCTTACCACGGCTGATACGGCGGGCGAGGATTTCGTCCTCGTCAGCACGGTCTGGGTAGCCGACGGACATCTTGAACATGAAACGGTCAAGCTGTGCTTCGGGGAGCGGATAGGTACCTTCCTGCTCCACGGGGTTCTGCGTGGCCATAACGATGAACGGGGCTGGCAACTTGTGGGTCACCGTACCGATGGTCACCTGCTTTTCCTGCATGGCCTCAAGCAGAGCTGCTTGGGTCTTGGGCGGTGCACGGTTGATCTCGTCAGCGAGGAGGAGATTGCAGAACAGTGGACCGGGCTTGAACGTAAACTCGCCTTTCTTGGCGTCGTAAATGTTGGTACCGGTGATGTCAGCAGGGAGCAAGTCAGGCGTGAATTGAACACGCTTGAAGTCGCAACCAAGGGCATCGGCGAAGGTGTTGGTCATCAGCGTCTTGGCCAGACCGGGGTAGTCTTCGAAGAGAAGGTTCCCGTTGGACAGGATGTTGATCAACACGTTGTCGATGACGTGCGACTTACCGATGATGACCTTCTGGACTTCGGCAGAGATTGCTTGAGCAATCGCACCGACGGCCTTGAGGCGCTCTCGGACTTCAGGGGTACTCTGGTGCTTCGGCTGGGCCGGAGCGGCCGGTGCTGCAGGTGCAACAGGTGCGGCGGGTGCTGCTGGCGCCACTGGTGGGGCGGGTGCGGCAGGGGCCACCGGTGCTGCTGGCGCTGCAGGAACAGGCGCGGGCGGGGCTGCTGGGGGGGCTGGGGGTTGCATGACTTATCCTCCTTGTTTCAATTTCCCCAACGACGGATTTGAGGGATGAGCTCCCTCAATTCTTCGTTGGAGTAGGCACGGTTCGAACTGACCAGTTCGACCAATCGGGGTTCGCGGATCATCTGCATGACTTCCGCTGGGGACTTGCGAGCAAATTCGTCTCGCGTCAGGTCGTTGAAATTGCGAACCTTGGTGAGGAAGGCCTCTCGGGTCCGCCGTTGGTATTGGGACGGGTCCAATTTGGTTGGACGCTCCCTGAATCGCGTCAGGTCGAAGACGTGACGCCAGTTTTCCTTCTCTGGGACCACCATGATGGCGATGGCCAAGAGCGCAAAGAGGTTGAGGATGATGAGCCACTTGAGCACGCCGTCACTCGTGAGCAAGACGATGGCGCCCATGGCTTCGGTGAACGGCATGGAAAGGCTTCCAGACACGTGGCGGCTTTCGTCGAACACCACGTTAAACGCCGAGGTATCACGGGCGATGGTGGCCGAAAGCTCGTCGTTGTCGAACTCCATCATGTCGTTGATGAGTGCGGTGAAGAACGCCTCGTTGCCACGCCAAGTGGTGTCGCCGAGGCCCTTGTTCAGACCCTCGGAATCGGTATCCCAGCACATGTGGCCGAATTGGATGTAGAGTTCAGAATCGCATTGTTGCTTGCCGGTTTCTTCGGCGTAGGCTTGGTCCCAGAGGTGGTTTGCCAGCACGGAATGGTCGGAGACGAAGACGATGCTGCCGGTGGCGCTGATCTCACCGATGTCGCCGCCCTTCTCAAGGGAGCGCTGGTCAAGGACGGTTTGGCCGGGGTAGTCGATGCGGATGATAAGGCCCGTTTCCCCTTCACCCAAGGTGGGGTTGGAATCGCCCTTACCGGCGTCAACTTCTGCCGAGGTTGAGGCGGCAGCCAGCACGTGGTATTGGCGCTTCGTGTCGACTTGTTCATCCAAGATCTGAATGGCAGTAGGGCGGTGGAACAGGACCGGCATGCGGCAGTTGTTGATGTTCTCTTGACGGACATCTTCCTCGGAACAGGGGACGGCCTTTTCATCGCCCATCGAGGTGACATTTCGCTTCACGCTGGCGACCGACCAGAGTTTCTTGGTGTCGGGAGAAATTCGGTCGTCGTTTTCGTCGGTGACCTCGTAGTAGCGGCCGGTGTTGATGTCGTCGCGTACGGGTGCGTCAAAGTACTTCACACCGAACTCTTCAGCCACCTGTTGGGCGTTGGTCGAGTTCGAGGCGAGGATGACCTTGCCGGCTCGCTCGGTGACGAAGTCGTGGATAGCGGCGGCCTCAGCAGCATCAAAGGGCTTCTCGGGAGCAGCGATGACCAAGAGCGTGCGATGAGGGTTCTGCCAGTCGTTCACCAACATGGGCGTCGACATCGTGTTGGCGACGGTGAAGTCCTCAACGCTGTCCCGCATGAACGTGAGTTGTTGCTCTTGGTAGTCCGACTCGGTTTCGTAAGGAGAAAACACGGTGGTTTTTCCGGCGGAAACCACCGCAATCACGACCGTTGAAAGGAGGACGGAGACCAAAAGACCAATCATGAGCCATGCTTCAAGGCTCAAACTGGTTCGTTCTGCTTCTGCCATGGTGCGTCCCCCGTATCTATGATGAAAACCATAGATTTACAACCTTCGGAGACACATTCCACACATAATAGTTGCTCAACGATGGGCAGGAAAAATCTGAGGTTTCATTCCCACAGTGCTTCGGTTCTTGGTTGTTCAAGAACCAGCCAAACGAGAGAAAATTACATCTTTTCCCCAGTTGACTCGGTCGTGGAATTTCTCCGAGCGAACAGAACGGCGACCCCACAGGCCATCAGGAGTTGGCCAACCGGCGGCCATGGGAGCGAATCGGAGGTGCTGAGTGAGTTTGAATCGTCCTCCTCGACCTCGTCGTCGGGCACGGTCGGATCGTCGGCAGCTGGCGCACTGACGTCCACGTTGAACGTGCTCGAACGCTGGTTGCCATCGCCTTCGGATTCTACGGCGATGGACACCTCGCAGGTTCGCTCCTGATGGCTCGAACTTGCTTCAAGTCGGAGCGTGAAGGTCGCTTTGTTGTCCCCGTTGGCGTTGGTGACCTGCACGACGGTGTTGTCGAGTTGTTCCAATCCCGAAACCGTCAGGTGAGGGCAACTCCTGACCGTGGCTTCCCCCATCGTAATGGCGTCTTGGGTGTTGCCCAGGTTGCTCACTTCGAGCGTGAAGTCAACCCACGAGCCTGCGAACAGCACGTCGGTCGGCTCCATCGCATCGGGCACCAGCCGGTACATCCTCGGCACCGTGATGTCGGCTTCCAGTTCTTGCGTCCTCAAGGTTGAGTCGCCCACCTTTTCCTCGCCAACGACGACGAGTTCTACACTGGAAGAAGGAGAAAAGGCACGCACGACGTCGGCCTCTGCACCCGTGATGGTGATGCGGAAGGTGTCGTTGGTGTTGCCCGCCACTTCGATGCTCTCTGGACCGTCAAAATCGAAGGGCCCGTCCTCGTCGTAATCGTAGGTGAGGGCGAGGTTCAGGGCGGCTGGACCCTCGTTGGCCACGTACACCACCAACTCTCCGGTCAAATCCCAATCGTCCTCGAGGTCGACGACGTACTTTGGGTCAACGTCCGTGACCCAACCCATCTCCCACGAAGGACCCTGCATGTCTTGAGCCTGCCCGACCGGCAGCGTCAACGCCAGCATGAGGGCCACGAAGGGAACGAAAACTTTCTTCACGAGACCGCCTCAATCCAGAATACCTCGAAGGGCCCGCTTGGTCAGCGTTTTCACCATGGAACGACGGTACCGAGGCGGCAAGGCCGTGTTGTTCACGGGCTTGACCGATTTCTGGACCAGCACCGCCAATCCGACCGGGTCAAGTTCACCTTCAGCGAGGTGCGCTTCCACCTGTTCGTCATGAAGACGTGGGATGGATTCGAGGGCCGTGCTCGCCACCTTCAGCGACGAGGCATCACCGGGGAGCCATGAAGCGGCGATGCCGGCTTCGGGGAAATCCCACGATTCACGAACGCGCAGCTTCTGGTAGCAACCTTTTCGCTTCTTGGCGTCCGCAGGAAGTTCCACCTTGAGCAGGAATTCTCCAGGTTGGAGCACGTTCTTCTTCATCCCGTCAAGTTCGTAAAATTCCGAGAGAGGGAGCGTGCGTTGGCCCTCGGGACCGATGAGGACAACGGATGCGTTGAGGACCATGAAATTGGGCGCGAGGTCACCCTGGTAGGTGGCGACGCACAAGGTGTTCTGGTTGGGAATCACACGACAATCGGCGCCGGTACCGCAATCTGCTTTGTGGCACCAGTCGATGGAGCGGCGCCAATCCTCGCTTTGATTGTACCAGAAACAACGGGTGTCCAAGCATAGGTTTCCACCGACGGTGGCGCTCTTTCGAATCAACGAGGAGGCGATCTTGGCTGCTGCTTCGACGAGCAAAGGATGCACGTCGTTGGCTGCCGTCAGGGAGGACAGCGGAACCATGCAACCAATTTCCGTGGATGAGAGGTGGTGCGCTTCGTCAATACCTGCGAGCGAAATGACGTGTGGTTTGGGGTTGATGCGCCACTTGTAGTTTGGAAGCACGTCCGTGCCACCAGCAACCCAATCGAAGGCTTCGTTCTGTCCCATCAGCGAAGCGGCAAGTTCGACCGCCTCGGTCACCGTGGTGGGGTGGTGGAGTTCAAACGGAGGCATGAGCATCAGGCATCATCCTCCATGTGGCGCTGCTCTTTTTTGAGCCAGGCTCGCCCTGCAAATCCGAGCTCAGCCAGTTGCTCAGGCAGAGGCTCGTCGGCCTCTCGCCAACCGTCAACCTGTTCGGAGAGCGGTCGGTCGGGGTCGAAGCCAAACAGAACACCGTTGACGTAGGCAGAGGTGTCTTCACTGCGTTGCCTGAGGCGGTCACGTTCCCGGTGCTCATCGCCTCGAGCGACCAACACCGACTGCAACGGGCCGTGCTTCAAGCGAGGAGGTCCCATCTGTTCTTCGTCATCCAGCCCGTGCTTCTTGAGGTGCTTTTGAATGCCAGCATGAACAACATCCGGCGTCAGCGGCAAGTCTCGCAGGCGGACGCCGATGGCATCGTAGACGGCGTTCACCACGGCCGGCAAGATGGGGAGGAGAGGGCCTTCGCCCGCTTCTTTGGCGCCAAACGGCCCCTCGGGGTCGCTGGATTCGACGATGATGGCCTCAACGTGAGGCATTTCGTGAACGGAGGGAATCTTGTATTCCAACAGGTTAGCATTTTGAAGGTGCCCGGTGCGACCGTAGACCATCTTCTCGGTCAACACCTGGCCAAGACCCATGTGGCACGACCCGATGATCTGTCCTTTCACAGCCAGCGGGTTGAGCGCTTTGCCACAGTCGTGAGCGGCCCACACGTTGGTGCAGGACACCAGGCCGGTCTCGACATCGACATCAACCTCGGCCACGTAGGCCGAGAACGAATACGCCGGCGCAAGGCCAGCGGCGGCACCTTTGTGCACGCCGCCCATGGGCGGCGAGCGGTAGGCGCCTCGGGCGATGAGGGCTCCGGTATCGGCCTGAGCCTTGTGAAGTGCCTCGAGGTAGGAAACGCCGATAGCGGGGTCGTGCTTGTAGTAAATTCGGCGATCGTTCAGCACGAGGACATTCGGGTGGTAGCCCAGCATCTCCCAGGCTGCCTTGAGCAGTTGGTCTCGGATGCCGATGGCCGCACGGATGGCAGCGTTGGCGTTCATGAACGTGACACGGCTGGAATAGGAACCGAGGTCCACAGGGCTGGTGTCACTCTCGTGGCTTCGGACATGAACCATTTCGATGGGCAGCGCCAAGACTTCGGCCACCACTTGAGCCACGGCGGTGGTTGAGCCCTGGCCGATGTCAGCAGCACCGGTGTGAACGGTAACACCGCCGTCCATGTCGACTTGGATGTGAACGGTGGCGTGTGGGAAATTCTTCGGGTCCCAATGAATGGGCAGTCCAGAACCAGAAATGAAGAAACCGCACCCGATGCCAATCCCTTTGCCCAACGGCATCTGACGGAATTTCTCATCCCACTTCGAGCCTTCACGCACCCGCTCAAGCGCTTCTCGCATGCCGTTGGAGGTGATGCGGAAACCGCTGATGGTTCGACTGTGCGGCGGCAAAAGGTTAGCAAGCCGAAGGTCGATGGGGTCAACGTTCATGGATTCGGCCATCTCATCCAATCCAACCTCAACGGCGCATCGCGTGTTGACGGCGCCATGGCCACGCATGGCGCCCGATGCTGGTTTATTGGTCCAGACGCGAGCACCGGTGTAGTGGAACGAACCGAGTTCGTAAGGTGCTGTGGCCAGAACACCGTTGTAGTAGGACGTGACATGGCCGAAGGAAGCAAAACCACCGCCGTCGATGAGGGCGTCGATGTCGAAACTCGAAATCCGACCTTCGGTATCGGCGGTCATTTTCACATCGATGTGGCTTGGGTGCCGTCCACGGTTGATCCAATAGACCTCTTCTCGGTCAAAGGTGATGCGAACGGGCTGGCCGGATTTACGAGCCAAAATAGCGGCGCACATCTCGTGCGGGAACGGGTCGGATTTGCCGCCGAAACCGCCGCCGACAAAGGTGCGAACCACGTTGATTTGGTGCATGGGGACGTCAAGGACGGTCGAGAGGGCACGGTGCGTGTAGTGCGGCACTTGTTGTGGCGTGTAGAGTTGGAGCCGCCCGTTGGGGTCCCAGTGGGCCACGACAGCGTGGGGTTCAGTGAACCCGTGGTGGACACCCAACATCGTCCAAGAGCCGTGGGAGGAGGCGTGGGGCGAGTTCACGAGCGAACGGTCGCCGAACTCCTGGAAGACACGCTTCTGAACGTTGGTGCGAGCCAAGTGGTACTTGCCTCGCCAGTGGATGGGTTCGTCATGGTCCTCCAATCCCTTCTTGGGGTCAAAGACCGGTTCGAGTTCTTCCCATTCAATGTCGAACAGCGACAGGGCTTCAATGGCCGTGGCTTCGTCAACCGCTGCGACGCAGGCCACCAAGTCGCCCACGTGTCGGACCTTCTCGACGGCCATGGCGTGCTCGTCTTTGGTCACCGGGAGAACGCCAAATCGATTGGGTGCATCCTGTCCGGTGGACACGGCCACGACACCGGGAAGGGCTTCGACCCTCGAGGTGTCGATGGATTTGATGCGAGCGTAGTGATACGGGGAGCGCAGAATTTTACCGATGAGTTCGCCGGGCAGGCGAACGTCGTCGCCGTACCATGCTTGACCGGTGACCTTGGCATTGGAATCCACCAGGGGAATAGGCTTCCCAACAATCGTACCCGTCCGGTCGCGGTCGTGGATGTGGTCGCCTGCGGGTTTGGGCTCTTTGCCGCCTACCGTTTCTGGAATGAAGTCAAGGTCACGGGGACGCATGGTTGGTTCGCTTCCGCCGGAGCCCGGTGGCGGAAACACCTGCTTTCCTGCGACGCGCTTGCCGTCTTTGCGAACCTCTGACGAGGAGGCGCCCGGTTGTTGACGATAGCTTCCCATGGTGATCACTTCGCATGGCCGGGCGGCATGGTGGGCTCCTCAGGCCCGGAGGGATGAGGGTCTGGATGCGGGTCGCTGGCAGGTGCAGCGGCGGCAGCATCGCCTCGGTGAATGGCAGCGGCAGCCTCGATGGAGTCAATGATTTGCTGATAGCCCGTGCAGCGGCACAGGTTGCCCTCGATGGCACACGCAATCTCATCTCGAGTCGGGTTGCTGTTCTCGTTGAGAAGTGCTTGGGAAGCGATGAGGAACCCAGGCGTACAGAACCCGCATTGTGAGCCGCCGTGGGTCGCAAAGCAGGTTTGGATGGGCGCCAAATGAGCACCGTCGGAAAGGCCCTCGACCGTGATGATGTCGGCACCCTGAACCTGTCCGGCCAAGGTCAGGCATGACAGTTTTGGAACGCCGTCGATCATCACCGTGCAGCACCCGCAGGTGCCGAGGTCGCATCCACGCTTGACGCCAAGCGTGCCAACTTTGTCGCGAAGCACATCCAGCAAGACGGCGTTGCTTGGCGCCAACACCTCAAATGGACGCCCGTTCACGGTGGCAGCCCATCGCTTTCCCTCAGGGGCAGGAATCATTGAGACATGTTCTTCGCCAACCATGGTCGTCCCCGCCTTGCCGTAGTGGAAGAACTTCTTGATGATTGGGGTCAGTGGCCACTTATTCCTGTTCAGAATTGGCTCCAGATAAGTCACCTTCTGCAAGTTCAATGGCGTTTCGGAGAACCAGCCCGTGGTAGACCTTGATGTTGCGTTCCTTGACCGCCTCGTTGACCTCGGTCTCAATTTTTCGAAGCACATCGTAAGACTCCGCGGTTTCGACTTCACCCAAGAGGCGCCTGAATTCGTTTCTTCGAGCCAAAAACAAGGCAAAATAAATCGGGACCAGCAAGAGCGGAATGACCAATTCTTCAAACACAATTTCAGCCACAAAGGAAACGGAAATCTCCACGGAGTCCGTATCGTACTCAAAACTAAACGAGCCTGCACCGAGTCCACCGGTGTAGAAGATACCGGTGTTAGCTCCAAAGTACATCGTGAACGGTGTGCTTTGGTCATCGAAAATGTCGGAGCCTCGGTCCAGTTCCACATCGTCGGGCCACCCGTCGTTGTCGTTGTCGGGGTCCAAAACGTCCGGAATCGTATCCTGGTCGGCATCGGGAGGGACGGAATTCGGATTGTAGGGGTCGTAGAGGATGGTTCCAGAGGACGCCGAACGTTCCATCTCGTTTCGAATCCCATCGCCGTCGGCATGGTCATCGTATTCGTCGGGCATGAAATCCCCGTCAATGTCGGAGCATCCCATGAGACGGATTTTGCTCTTTCCGTAGATGTTCGGGCAGTTGTCGCTCAGCGCATGGAGACCCTGATCGGCGTAGCCATCGCCATCGGTATCGGACCAGATGATGGCGTCCTCAGGCCAGACATCGACGTCGTCGTTGGCGCCGTCGCCGTCCATGTCAGGGTCGGCGATGTCGCCGATGCCGTCGCCGTCAAGGTCGCGATGCTCGGATGCATTTTCGGGAAACGCATCGGCCCCCATGCTGGCGTTCCAAGCCTCGTCGGGGTCGGACCAGCCATCGCCGTCCGAGTCGAGGCAGCCCTGCCGGTCCTCGGTCGAGGACCCCGGCTCGCAGTCGCTTCCCGATGTTTCCTGAGCGGAAACCGAGGAGAGAAGCACGAGAAAACAGAGCAGGACGATCCCAAGGACCTGCTTGTTCATGGCTCCCGCTCAACATGCCCTCCTAATGGCTTTGTCGCACCGGAGGAACATCCATGCATGACCGTTCAACCACTGACCCGGAACCAATAGTAAAAATACCAAACAGAAACAACCCAAACCCATGAACCGCATCAAACTCATGACCGTGCTGGTGGTTTTGCTCTTCCCTCTCACGGGCTGCACCGCCCAAGAAGAAGAGGCCCTCCAGGCGTTCCCAGCCTTCTCTTCCGTGGCCGACAACGGCGAAACATACGACAATGCACGGATGAGTGGTGGCGCCTACATCGTCGTGTTCTCGGCAGAGTGGTGCAACAGCCCTTGCCACACCACCATGCACGCCATTTGGAGCGCTCAGCCCGAACTGCCCGTGCTCGTGATGTCCACCGACCCTGCGGAAAACGCGGGCAGCATGACCCTGAGTGACTGGCATGAATCTGCCAACGCTCACGACGATGAAGAAGGCGATACTGGCGTCGATTTGACCACCTACGCCTTCATGAAAGGAGCTGACACGGCCGAGGCCTTGGACATCACGCGACCGGGCTCGCTGGCCTTTGTCAATACAGAGGGCGACATCACCTACCTTCACGAAGGACGCCTGGACGACACGGCGACGATTCTCGAAAAGTGGAACGAAGCAGCAGGCTCGGCCTGAGAGTGGCGTAGCGACTTAATCCAACAAAGCAGCATCGTCGGCGACGGCTTCAATGTCTTGGTCGAGAGGAGTCCAGGTCAAGGTCTCAACTTCGATCGCATCCTCGGCCTTGTTGAGGACGATCATGCCCATGACCACCAGCGCAACGAGGAACAGAAGCACGGCGGGTGCAACCCAACCAGGCAGGTCGCCGAGCAGGCCACCCTCGCTTTCTCCGAAGGACTTGGCGTTGGCCGTGTCCATCAGCATCACGTTGACGGAAACAAGGGAGGTAGCGGAGTGCCCGCCGCTCTCGTTGGCGATGAGCGCACGCAGCGAAAGGGTGTGGTTGCCCTCAACCTCGATGCCGGGCAGATGTTCAAGTTGGTGGACGATGGTCGTGAGGTCCAAGGTTGCGGGGCGGTCGCCTTCGGTGAAGGAATGGAGGTTCGCCCAGTCGTCGCGGAGGTGAACGCTTCGCCACTGCAGCGAGTCCACGTAGCCACTGAGTTCAATCTCAATGTCATCGCCTGGAGAGAGATGAATTCGGTCGTCCTTGCCGGTTTCAGTTTCAACGATGATGGACACGGACATGTCGAGTTGGTAGTCGCGCTGAGCGGCTTCCATCACGGCGGCCAGCGCCTCAACGTGGCCGTGGCCGTAGACGTTGTTCTGTCGGTTCTTGGGAATTTGGTCTTCGAGGCAAGGTTCGTTCGCGAACATGTAGTGGCACTGGCGGTACGTCGCCGTTTCCTGCAGGATGTTCCGCACGTCAAAGGGTGACAAATCCGGGTTGGCCTGAAGCATCAGAGCGACGGTCCCCGCCACACCAGGCGTGGCCATGCTCGTACCGCTGAAAGCCACGTAGCCGTCACCGGAGTTGTGCTGGGCCGACATCACGTCGGAACCAACGAAGGCGACGTTGGGCTTCACGCGGCCTTCTTCGGTTGGCCCCTGACTGCTATAGACGGCGATGGAGGTGTCCTTGTCCAGCGCACCGACCGTAATGACATCCTCAGCACCGCCGGGCGTCCCAATGGTCGCCGAGGCAAATGAGTTTCCGGCAGCGATGAGCATGGTGATGCCCGCTCGGACCATCTCGTTGGCGTAGCGGTTGACGCTGTCCTCTTCGTCCGAGGTCCACTCGATGGGACCTGGCCCACCGAGACTCATCGAGGCGGCACGGATGTTGAACTTGAATCGGTTTTCAACGGTCCACTGCATGCCGGCCATGACCACGGAGAAGCTCCCTGAGCCGCCAGCGTCCAGCACCTTCACACCCACGAGGTTGGCTTGAGGAGCCATACCGGGGTGTTCGAAGGTTGGTGCGCCCGTACCGGCGACGGTGCCGGCACAGTGGGTGCCGTGACCTTGGTCGTCGTAGGCTTGAATCTCAGTACCGTTGGTTTTGTCCGGGTTGTTCACGGGGTCGTAGAAACCAATCACCTTGGGGTCGTCCGTGCTGTTGTCGTCGTCATGGTCATCAAGACCAACGTGGGTGCTGTCGATGCCCGTGTCGATAACGGCGACGGTGACGCCCGAGCCATCGTATCCGGTTTGCTGTTGAGCGAGGTCAACCTCGTGGACGACGGCCGCATCCCCGTTCTGAACCTGAAGGATGCCGTCGAGTTCCAACATCACGATGCCGGGAAGGGTGGTGGTTTCGAGGATCATGTCGTGAGGGATTCGTCCAGCCACGGCGTCGATGAGCGGCAGGTCCCAATCATGGACGTAGCCAACCTCTCGCTCGAGCATGGCAACGTCCTGTTCGGTCGGTGTGTGATCAAAGTCAACGATCAGTGGAAGGGTGTGGGCTTCGTCCAAGAACAACGGGTGGTCATGGTATTTTTCGACCATATCGGCAATTTTGTTGTCGTTTTTGTCCATGTTGGTGGTGTGCCACCATGCGTCTTCTGCCTCGGCAGGTGATGCAGAGTGGACCGGAACGGCCGAAGCCAGCAAAGGCGTGAGCATGATGAAAAAGCAGAGCACACTGAGGAAGGGACGCTTCACGATAATCTCTCCATCATGTCCCACCCAGAGGAAGGATTTCAATTGATTGGAAAGAAGCGTCTGTCCTCGGACGTGAGTGTTCATTTCGAAAGAGGGAAGCTTAGGGAAAACGCAGGGTGAACGGTTAAGTGCTCATCTTCCTGTCAAACCACTGATAGTCATGGCAGCGCCAAGGAGAAAAGCCGCTCCCGTCCGAATAAACGCCACCCCTGCGCCAAGCGGACCTGCCCTCTCGGGGGGCGTCATGGCCGATAGCGCCCCTGAACCTGGCACCATCACGATGGTTCGGCCCAACGCCAATCTCAGTAAGGACGACATGTTCCTGATGAAACTCTCTCAAATCGTCATGATGGGCATCGGTTTCCTGTCCATTTGGGGCGGCGTGTTCAGCGTGGCCTTTGACGAGGAGGCCACCAATCAAAATTTCCTGGTCCTCTTCGTGGGCGGCCTCGCATCGTTTGCTGTTTCCATCGCGTTGATTGAACTTCAAAGCAAGAAAAACGGGTATCGGCTGCACGACATCCAAAATTATTTCCTCGGCATTGCCTTCTTCTTTTCCACCGTAGGAACGCTTTGGGGAACCCGATTTTTGATGGGCTACGCCACGGGGGCCATGGAACTGGATTGGTTTGGTGAGCCCAGCGCCTACACCGACACCGACTGGTCGCCCAACGCCAACGGTATCTATGCGCAAACCGTGACCTGCCTCCTGTTAACCTTCGGCCACTACCGGCTTCTTCGCCGATACAGCGGCGACACCAGTTTCGGGTGGGGTGTCGCGACCTACGCACCCATGGCGGTGTTGTTGGCGGGCGTTGGCCCGTGGATTCGTTGGTCGAACAATGTGGTGAGTTGGGAGTTGGGTCTTGCGATTGTGTTCATTTGTTTCGTGTCGATGGAGATGGCCCTCCGTTCCAACCGTGCGCTGAACTTCGTGGTGGTGGCCGTGGCCGCCGGTGTGGTGCCCATCATCTACGAGATGCTGAACGACAATGCCCCTGTCGACGGAGCGGGCGGCGCCCTTTCCTTGATGGTCTTCGTCATCGCCATGCAAGGCTATTATGCAGCGCGCCCCGACCTGCGCAAAGAGGTCATGGAACGTGCCTCGGTGGTGCTCATCGGCTTGGTTGTCGTGGCCATTGCTCTGGCTCGAACAGCACCCGATTTCAACCTCATCTTGGGCCCCTTCAGGGCCAGTGATTATCCCGAATTAGCCGCTTATGTCAACATCCCCGTTGCACTTTGGGTGACCGTGCTGCTCGCTTACTTCCCAGCCGTGCTCCAGCAGCGAGTGCCATGGATGCCCATCGGGTTGGCCGTGGCCCTGATGGCGCTCCCGCAGGAAGCGTCAACATTGCCGTGGGTGTTGAGCATGATCGTCATCCCTTACATGGTGTTCATTTCCAAGGTTGCACGATCGTGGGTCATCAACATCACGCTGCTGGCGTTCAGTGCATCGTACCTGCTCAGCGATTGGATCGGCATCGAAGAAGGCCTCTCGGCCCAAGCCACGTACGGAGGCACGTGGTTGCACGTGCTCATCCCCATCTTTTTGGTGGGAGTCTCCGAATTCGGACGCCGTCAGAATAAGATCGAAACGAGCACCAGTCTCGCCATGCTCGGCGCTGTTATCCTTTCACGAGCTGTCCTCGACCCCGAGTGGTTCCTGCCTTGGCTCCTCATCGCCTACATGTGCACCATGAACTACAGCATGATGGCGTCCATCAAGACCCCCTCACTCAAGGAACGCAAGGATTTGACCCTTGCCTTGGCGTTCACCGCCATCACCATCCTGCTGTTGGCCCTTCTCGACAACCTCAAGCTCCCGCCCAATGGAGCGTTTGATGGCCTTCTCGACATGGGTTTCCGACCCCAGTTCTTGGTCTTGAGCGTGGCCATGTACGCCCTCGCTGCAAAGGCAGCGAACATCGAGTTGGATGCAGGTTCCATTTACGCTTGGTTGGGCCAAGGCGGCGAAGGCGAAATGACCTACAACAAGGAAACCAACACGTGGGAGGTCCAATCGCCCGACCTCATCGACAACGAGAAACGAATCCTCAATGGGGCCTTGACGCCGCTGGCACGATTCAGCCTGCTGACCTCATTGATGCTGTTCACCTTCACCGTGAGCGGCGTCAAAACAGCGACGTGGTCGGACCAGCCCTACCTCGTCTTGCTCATGGCGCTGCCCGTCGGCATGCTGATTCGCGAAGTGGTCAACATGGACACCATCAGTTCCGCCACACGAGCCTCGGCGGTGACCCTGCTGGTCTTCATCGCTGCGCCGCTTTCCCTTTCGCTCGGTCCTGACCTTTGGGGCAGCGGAGAAGGCATCAACACCACCACCCTCCTGCTCGACCTTATTCTGGTCAGCGCTCCGCTGATCGCCAACGTCGTCATCGCCCGCAGAGGACTTGATACGGACGGTTTGAACAGGTCCAGCGACGCCGTGACCTACTTGATGCTCATTTTGCTGGGCATGCTGGACACCTCGGGTGGCGTGCTCTTCCTGCCGATCTTGGCCCTCGTGACCTGGCGCACCATGCAATATCGATTCTACTGGATTTTGGCCTTGCTCCCCGTCGTCTATGTGTTCCAAGGTGATGGGTGGTTTACCCACGGCGTCTTTGGCGAGTTGCTCAACACCGCCCCCGCCAACATTGCGGATTACCTGGTGGATGACCACAACGGACCCTATCCTGCCTTCATCGGTTTGATCGTTCTCGTACAGATGAGCCTCGGCCTGTCCGGTGTGCTCACCCACAAAAGTGACGAGGCCGAATCCACATTGGTCCTCTTGGCCATGGGCGTCTGGCTCATGTTCGGTTTGTTTTCTGCCATCCCGGATGGCTACTGGGCTCCTGCCTTGGGCTGTTTGTTCCTCATCCCGTACTTCTGGTACACCGACAACAGCAAGGTGCTGCCCTACATGCTTGGCGCCTTGTTCGTCTCGCTCTACATCGGGTTTGCTTTGAGTTCCACCTTCCAGCCAATCACCGATGCCGATGCATGGGGATGGAGCGGTGTCATCACCGGCTTTGTCGGTACCACGATGGCTGTCATGCACCACTACGGGACCTTGTTCCGAACGCCCCCTGAGACCGAGGACGACATCAAGTTGGCGGATTCGACCGCTGCGCTGGCCACGCAAATCGCAGCCTTGGCTTTCGTCGCTGGCTACTCCGTGTTCTACGGGGTTGGCCCCGTCATTGGGTTGTTGTTGCTCGGGCGCTCGGCCTTGCTGGATGGACGCCCCAACAGCATGATTGCGCTTCCTATTTTGCTCACCTTCAGCATCGTCAACATGATGGCACAAGCCGAAATTGGCACGGATGAGCAGCGTCAAACCATGACCGGTCTGACCCTTGCCGTGCAAGGCGTTCTCCTCACATTGATGTCAGCAAAAGACGACCTCATCTACGACTACGAATCCTTTGATTGGGACAACGACGAGGCCTTCTTTGCTTTCATGGACCGCTTGGGCATGAGCGGTGTGCTCTATTACATCATTGGTTTGTTCATCATGTTTGACAGTTTGAACCTTGAATCCATGGCCTACTTGTTGACAACGGTCTACCTTGTGATCCTCGGCATCCAGGGCTTCAGCGAAGAAGCCGATGCTCGCTGGAGAAGAGGCGTGGGTGGCTACGGCGCCATCCTCACGGCCTTCCTGTTTGCGAATTCACTCGACAGCGAGCTGTTCAGCGCCATTGCCACGGTGATGAGCGGCATGGTGGCCCTTGGCTTCGGATTCCTGTTCATGCAGCGCATGAACGAAGACGATGGCATCTATCATGTCGAGGCTGAAGGACCCTTGCAAGAACAAGAAATCGCCGAGCCATCCTCCGAAGAGACTGATGATGGCCTTGACCAATCAGAGGATACACAATCCCTCACTCAACGTGAGGATGACGATGCCGAAACCGATGAGGACCACGCCACCGCTACCGAGGAAGAACACGATGAAGCCGGAGACGAGGTCTTGGAGGAGGCCTCCGTAGAATCCGAAATAGCCGCGGAAAACGAGGAAGTAGCGATGCCTGCTGAGAAAGAGCCGGCTGGGCACAGCGGCCTGCTCGATACGGGCGAAGGTTTTGCATTGCGCTTGCCCAAGGACGCCGTGGACAACATCCTCGCCTCCCTCGAGACGACGCCTCACGACGGCTACGTTCCCGTGGTAGCGTTTGGCCCGAACGGGCAGATCATGTTGACCTTTGAGGCGGCGAACAACGGTGCTTGAATTCGTTTGCTGATGAACGAAGAATCAAGACCCTCCGCCGGCGCAGGGCGTCCATGGACAACCGTCACCACCGCATGGTATGGATTGACCTCGAGATGACCGGCCTTGACATCACCAAGGAATCCATCATCGAAATTGCGACGGTGGTGACCGACGGTGATCTCAACGTCTTGGCCACCGGCCCCAACCTCGCCGTCAGCGTGGATGAAGACCTGCTTGCGGGGATGGACGATTGGAACACCCGCCACCACCACGGCAGTGGCCTCGTGGACCGGATTCGCTCCGAGGGTGTCAGCGTTCGTGAGGCAGAGCAAGCCACCCTTGCCTTCCTGAGGGAATGGGTTGACGAAAACACGGCACCGTTGTGTGGAAACAGTGTGTGGAACGACCGGCAATTCATGGCCAAGGAAATGCCAGAACTTCTCGACTACCTCCACTACCGCATGGTGGACGTGTCAACCATCAAGGCGTTGGCCAAACGATGGTTCAGGGATGTTCCTCGCTTCAACAAAAAAGGAGCCCATCTCGCCCTCGATGACATCCTTGAATCCATTGAGGAACTCAAGTACTTCCGAGAACATGTGTTCAGGCCTCAGGCCTGACGCCATGTTGCGGAGGTATGATCTACGGCTTTGTGGAGCGACATGATTTGAGCGGCCACCGCCACGGCGATTTCCTCTGGTGATTGCGCTCCGATGTTCAACCCGATGGGGCAGATGACTTGGTCGAGCAAGGCTTGGGGCACACCCTGTTCCCTCGCCGCCTCCTCAAAGGCCTGCCATTTTGAGCGACTTCCGATCACGCCGATGCGAGGATGCTGCTTGCCGTCCAAGTCAACACCGGGTTGATTGAGCACTTGAAGCAGGCCGAGCAGACGCTCTTGGTCCTCTGCCCAGTCATGTCCGAGCAGCATGATGTCCGAGAAGCGACCCAGCGTTACCGCCGTCTCCCCTTCAAGGATGTCTGCCACGGAAGCAGAAGAACGCTCCACGGCGTGCGGGAACTTGTCTTCCGAGACGTAAGCTTCTCTGGTGTCGTGCACCGAGTAATCCCAGCCCAACCCGTGAAGGGTGGTGGCCAAGGCTTCCCCGCAATGTCCGCCGCCCATGATGTGAACGTGTGGCATGGGGATCATCACCTCAACGGCGATCGACACCCGACCGCCGCACAGCGAATCAAGAGGGGTCACCTCATAGCCCTTCGCACCTTTGTTCAACCCGTAGGTCAGCACCTCAGCAAAAGGTTGCGAGGCATCGCCAAGCAGTTCCCTGCAGCGTTGGAGGACACGGTGTTCAAGTCCCGCACCACCCACGGTTCCGACCCATGTGTGTTCGTGGGAGGACATCGCCAATCGAGCGCCGGTCTTTCCGGGAACGCTTCCCGAAGTGTTCAGCACCGTGGCCATGACAACGCGTCGTTGGCAGGCCAACTCGCTCAGCACCCACTGGAGGACGTGAGCGGTCATGGACACGCCTCAACGGGCGGCCCTCATATCCCTTCGCCTCGGGAGAAACACGCCAAACAAGCCGCCTCGTCCGCAAGCAACCGTTCCACATCCGCCTCCGTGTCGATGTTGTGGTGCAACCACGGTGCCTCAACGGGAACTGGAGCAAACGAAACCAAGGCCCTGAGCGAGGCATCGGCGTTCGCCGAAACCACCGCCTCGATGGCCGGCTGGTCCAACAACACCGGATGACCACGACGGCCTTCGTGCGCGGGTGCACTGCTGGTGGAGGCGTTGAGCAATCCCTGGAGGGTCGCCGTGTTCCACGCCGGCCGGTCCACCGGCGCCATCACGAGGCGTTCGGGGAGCGTACCCCGCTGGTCGACCAAGGCAGCGCACCCAAGTTGCAGCGAACGCATACGCCCGGCATCGGGGTCGTCGTTGACGACCAACGTTGCCTCCGGAAGCAAGCGTGCCACCTCTTCGGCAAGGTCGTTGTTGACCACCACCACGGTCTCGCACCCGGCCTCGTTGAGGCGTTGATGGGCCCACTCGACCAACGTCAATTCGTTGATGGAAACAAGGGCCTTCGGGCGACCAAGCCGCCGGCTCAGACCCGCAGCGAGCACGACGGCGGCCACGGGCGAGGGTCCCATGGACCTGACACGCTGTGCCGTGTCTTGGTTCTTTGCTGAATGGGCCTTGATATAGGCTCGGGGAACTTCCCTCGCATGACTGCTTGGAACCCGCCTGGACACTGGCCGAGGGCTGCGCGAGATGCGCACGTGAAGTCCATGCGTTTTCTCGATTCCATCGTGGAGGGTTCCAACGCGATGACCCTTGCATTGGATCAGCAAGGGCTGCCAAGAGTGGTTATCCGGGGCACTTCACGCAGGTGGTACCGGGTCGGCTTGCACGCCCATTATGTGGAAGATTACGTCGACGTTGAGGGCGAGTTCAGGGAAGTGAAAGAAGTCCACTGGCGGACCAGCATCGATGCAGGTGCGTGGAAACAAGACATCGCAGAGCGGACGGCGTTCATGGTCGCCCTGTGCATGCACCCAACGCAGCGTTCCCTGAGCCTCCCCATCGGTGACCAAGTCGCTGCGCTGGCCTTGGCCCTCCAAAACGACAAAACCACGGCCATGCGGATCCCCCTCTTGGCCCAGTTCATCGTCTCACCCCGAGAAGCGCTCGAAGGCGTGTATCAGTTCAGCGAGGAAGGCGTCATCATGGAGGAGGAGGTCTACGATGAAGACGACGAGGCCGCCTACATGTACGACGAATTTGATGAGTTCAGCGAGCCGATCGCAGACCCCGGGCTATGGGCGCTCACCGAACTCTTCGCCCCTTTGCCCTATGAGGACGAAGCCGATGAAATCGAACACCGCCAGTTGGACGATTGGATGGAACGACAGGAGCGGCGCGCGACGAGTGAGCCAACCCCTTGGCATCACGACGACCAACAGGTCTGGCAACTCGAGGACAACCTCAGGAAAGGTCGTCGCTGATCAAAGCCCCTTGGTGATTTCGCGACCGATGATCATGCGTTGCACTTGGGACGACCCCTCGTAGATTTGCATGACCTTGGCGCCACGCATCAAGCGGGCGACGGGGTATTCTTCCGAATAGCCGTAGCCACCGTACACCTGGACGGCATCGGTGGTGACCTGCATGGCCATGTCGGCCGCAAACCGCTTGGCATGGGCTGCCGACTCGGTGTTTCTCACGCCTGCATCGTACTCTGCAGCAGATTTCCATGTCAGCATGCGAGCCGCTTCGATGTTGGTTTTCATGTCAGCGAGCATGAACTGGATGGCCTGGTGCTGGTGGAGGGGCTTGCCGAATGTTTGGCGTTCGTTGGAGTACTGGAGGGCGTGCTCGTAGGCTGCACGAGCCAAACCCGTGGCATGAGCGGCGATGTTCGGTCGGCTCATGTCAAACGCCTTCATGGCGTTCATCCAGCCGCCTGATTCCGAACCGCCGATGAGATGGTCGGCCGGCACGCGAACGTCATCGAACGTGATGGACCGCGTGTCGGAACATCGCTGACCCATGTTGGTCTCTTTCTTGCCCAGCGAGAACCCGGCCGCATCCTTCTCGACCACAAAGCCCGACATGCCGCGATACCCTGCGTCCGGATCGGTCTTGGCGAGAACGAAGAAGAAATCAGCGTGGCCGGCACCTGTGATCCACATCTTTGAACCGTTGATGACGTATTCATCGCCGTCACGAATGGCCGTGGTTTTGCAAGCGGCCACGTCGGAACCCGCACCCGGTTCGGTAACAGCATAGGAGGCGAGGGCTCCCTCTTCGGCGATTTTTCGCAGCCAGTGTTCCTTCTGTTCCTCGGTGGCCCCGGTGATGATGGGCGCGCTGGCCAAGGCCGTGGCATAAGCGGCAGTCGCGAAACCAGGGTCGCCCCAGGCGAGTTCTTCGTTGACCAAGACTTCCTCAAACGAACCCAAACCAGCGCCACCGTACGCCTCGGGGATGTGGAGGTTGAGCAGTCCCATCTCGTGGGCTGCCTGGATGGTTTCTTTGGGGTAATGCGCCGTTTCGTCCCAGTGTTCAGCGTGGGGACGGATTTCATCGCGAGCGAACTCGTTTGCGAGTTCCTTCAGCATGGCTTGCATCTCATCGAGTTGGAAGTCCACCATGAACAGGCCAAGCATCGGTCCCTTAAGAGCGATTAGATGAGGCGCTCCGCAGGTGGCTTCAGAGCACAAGGTAACCGAGCCGTTCTGCTGCGAGCGCTGCCAAAAACAGAAGGTAAATGAAAATCAACACCACGCCTTCCCATCGTTTGAATTCGTACTCGGAACGCATCATGAGCAAAGCGACGCCGGTGCCGACAAAGGTGGCAGGAATGATGACATAAGCCGTGAGCGCAAAACTCGCTTCGGTCAACGCCAGCGGATAGACGACGGAAGCGAAACCGCTGGAGAGGAGCGGGGCGGTGATGTTGGAGCCGATGAGGGTGCCGATGGCGACGCCTTGGCTGCGCTTGGCGGCCAGGAAGGCGATGGTGAGTTCTGGAAGCGACGTACCAAGGCCAGACACGGTGGTGCCGATGACGGCGTGGGGGACGTTGAAGGCGTACGCCATGTCGCTGGCGATGTTGACCAAATGATGCGCAGCGAAGAGGGCCAAGAGCAGACCGGAGGTGACCATGAAACCGTAGGCAGCGGCGGTTCGGTCCAGCTTTCGCTCAACCTGTTCAGCGTCGCCGAGTTCTTCCTCGAGGATTTCATCCCGATGAGAGAGCAGCCAGTAGATGTAGGCGATGTACAGGGACATCAAGATGGCGCCTTCGATGCGACTCAGTCCATCCCCGGTGAACAAAAACACGGTCAAGAGACCGATCGACGAGAACATGATCATCCCGTCCCGCTTCAGCCACGAAGGGCGAACTTTGACGCCACGGAAGGCAACGACCACACCCAAAATCAAGGTGATTTGAACCAAAATGGAGCCGTAGATGCCCCCGATGGCGAGGTCGCCAATCTCGGGGTTGGTAGCGACATCGGCAGCTGCGGTTGAGGTGACCAGAATTTCAGGAAGCGAGGTGCCGATGGACACGATGGTCAACCCGATGACAACCTCGGGAAGGCCGGCACGGTAAGCGAGCCCTTTGGCACCTTCAATGAAGAAGTCAGCGGATTTGATGAGGAGGGCGAGGGCCATCGCAAGCAGGACAAGCGAGACGTAGTTGTTGTTGATGCTCGAATCCTCAAGCAGCGTGTGCAAGGCCAAAATACCGAGGAAGAGCGCCCCGTTGAGCACGAGCGTGTTACTCATCAAAAGTTGGGGAATGCCCGTGGGGGAGGCAACAGTGTCGTCTCCCATGTGGCTTGGAGCGACCCCCACTTCTTGACGCTTGCCACCGAATGCCACGGTGGTGGTGAGTTCACAGAGCCTTTGAACCGAGGGGGGCTGGACAGGCTGTGAAGCGAGAGGCCGTGGGTGAATTTCTCGGCACCGCCCTCATGGTCGCTGTAGGCTGCGGAAGCGTGGCTTGGGGCGCCAGCCACGGGGTGGTGTCCCTGACCTTTGGGGCAGTGGTGACCCTCGCTATTCTGCTGTTTGGACCCTTGAGTGGCGCCCACATCAACCCCGCGGTTAGCGTCGCGTTTTGGAGGGACGGGCAACTGGAAGGTCGCCTTCTACCAACGTACATGCTCGCCCAGTACCTCGGTGCGCTGGCGGGAGCGAGTTTAGTGGCAGGTGCTGCACCCACGAACGTCATCCCTCGCCTCTCCCTCGCGACTGGTTTCTCCATCGAAATCGCCATCACGTGCGCCTTGATGGCGAGCATCCTCTACATCGTACAGCGGACGGATGCCCGACCGGTGGTGGCCGTTTGGGTCGGGGCGACCGTCGCCTTGTTGGCACTGTTGGCTGGTCCGCTCACGGGCGCCAGCATGAACCCCGCTCGCACGTTCGGCCCCAACGCCCTCAACGCCATGTGGGCCAGCCTGCCGTTCTACGTCGTCTCAACCACGCTGGGTGCATGGTTTGCTGTTGATGTCAAGCGCTGGTTCTTTCCGGACGCCGTCAAGCCTTGAACGAGGCACGAAGCATCTCCACCACGTGCTCGAGGGAGGGAATGGTGTGGTTTTCCAACGGCGGCGCGAACGGCACGGGTGTGTCGAGGGCACCAATGACGGTTGGAGCAGACTCCAGTTCGTAGAAGCACTCCTCCATGATTCGAGATTGCACGGTATGACCGAGACCGCCGGACCACTGGCCCTCTTGAAGCACCACGAGGCGGCCCGTGCGCTGAACCGAAGCAACACACGTCGCTGAATCGAAAGGAATCAACGTCCGCAAATCCACGACCTCGACTTCGATGTCTTCAGCAGCGAGCACTTCGGCGGCCTGCAAGGCGATGTGGACCATGGCGCCCCAGGTGACGAGGGTGATGTCTCGACCGCCGCGAATCACTTCGGCTCGCCCCAATTTGTAGGGTCGACCTTCGGTGATGTGCTGATTGACCGTGTCGGTGTCGACCTTCTGGTTGATGTTCATGCCCCACCCGGTCAAGCCGCCCCGCAAACCGTAGAGGCCGATGTGTTCGAGCATCAAGACCGGATCGGGGAGTTGGGCCCCTTCCACGAGCAGGTCGTAGGCATCCTGTGGCGTTCCGGGGGCCAGAACGACGAGTCCGGGGTCGTTGGCAAACCAGGATTCGATCATGTTGGCGTGGAACGGACCGGAGCGTGTACGCGCACCCAAGGGAATGCGAATGGTCATCGGGCAGTCTGCACCCCACCGCCAGCGAAGCATCGCTGCGTTGTTTACCAATGCGTTGAATCCAAGGGCGGCGAACCCGCCAAACTGAATCTCAACCATGGGTTTCATGCCCGAAAGTGCGGCACCAACGCCCGTATGGACGATGACCGCCTCGCACAGGGGCATGTCGATGAGTTTGTCCGTGTGTCCTGCGTTCTTCAGCGCCATGTTCATGCCAAACGCACCGGCGACTTCCATGTCCTCGCCGATGAAGACGCAGTCTTCACCGTGCATCGTAGCAATGTCAGCCATGGCCTGCTGGATGGCCCGAGCGTAGGTCCAACCGCCCTTTTCGGCATACGCCCAAGCAACCTGACCGACGTCGAGCGGTGCATCCGTGAGTTCGGGGCGGCTTGCCCCGGTGTAGCGATTGAGGTGGTCGGCATGGGTGTCAGCGTCGTGGAGCGTGGTGACGCCCTTGGTGACGGTTTCAGGTTCCGGCCATTCCATCGCCATCAGCGACGCCTTGGCCTGCTCGACCGCAGCGGCTTCTTCCGCTTCCATGGCTTCAAGTTCGGCCTCATCAACGCCCATGTCCAACAACAGCGAACGGTGGGTTGGAATCGGGTCTTTGGCCGCCCAATAGTCCAACAGTTCACGGTCGACGTAGCCTGCTGGGGTACCGCTGGGATTGCCGAGGTAGAGGTCATCGTGGTGATGGGCGTGGCCACAACCACGCATCGTCTCAACGTGAATCAAGGTAGGGCCGCCACCGGCCATCGAAAATTCTCGAGCAACGGCTGCCGAAGCGTGCCATGCTGCGGGGTCAGAGCCGTCGATGGTCCATGCTGGAAAGCCCATGGCGGCGGCCTTGTCAGCCCACACCTCAATACCGGATTGCTTCGCAGGCGGCGTATCGAGGGCGATTTGGTTGTTCTGGAGAATGTATGTGATGGGAAGACCGCGGGCACCGGCAAGGTTCATGGCTTCCCAAAACTCTCCGGAAGAAGAAGCACCCTCGCCAATGCAGGCCACGTGGAATCGGTCGAGGGATTGACGCCATGCAGCGAACGCCAGCCCGGTCATGGTCGCAGCGGCGATGGGCAACGGTGCGGTGGGTGGGAGCACCCCGACATGCCATGCGCCGACGTGCAAATCTCGTCCACCAGCGTCGTCCCATCCGCCGTTTTGGTTCGAACCAACCTTCCCGAGGTTGGCCGCCATCACGTCGAGCGGTGTATCGCCCATGGCCAAGCCAAGACCAATATCACGAATCATGGGGGCGACGAGGTCGCCGTCGTAGCCTTGACCGGGGCGTGCGTCTCGTGGAGCGTCCGGCTGGCGTTCAAGCGCCGTGGCGACCGCCACTACGGCCTCCTGCCAGGTTGAACGGAAGCCTTTCCCGCCAAATCGGCCACCATCAGGGGTCTCAACACCGTCGGTGAAGATTTCTATCAAGGCCCCGTCAAGGCATCGGGTACGGGTCATCATGCGCTGCCATTCCATACGGTGGGGCATGGAGACGGCCATGTAGTGAGCAAGCCGGCGCATCATCAATCGCATGTCCACAAGGAAATGAGATCGGCGCCGCTCAAGCATCACGGCCATGCTTCGGCGTGGAATCACCTCGTGGTCGAGGTCCTCGCCGAGGGTGCTTTCCATCTGCTTCTTGAGGCCACGTTCAAGCGCATCGATGAACCGCTCGGAGAAGGCATGCCAGGAGGCGCCCTCGAAGGTCTCGGGTTCGGCCCCGATGATGTGATCCCAAATGTTCGCCACGAGGAACAAATGTGCATCGTGTTGTTGAGCGAGGAAGGTGAGGACTTCCGCACGAGCAGCGTCTTTGGGCAGCGGTTGGAAAAATTCCAACGGTCCAGCAGGGCGCCAGTTGAGGCCGAAGATTTCCGGAAGGTCGCCTTGTGACACGGTCGGTCCCCGGCTCCCCCAAGCGATGGTTGGTTTCAATCCTCTTCTTGGATGAATTGACTTCAAGCCAGCCGTTCTTCGGTGGTTTGTTTGCGTTTCTCGATTTCTGCCTGATAGCAATCATGCAGGATATCTTGATTTCCGTAGGTCAACATCAACGCACCGAATGCTGGCAAACACAGGCAACCCAAGGCGATGGCCCACGACCCAAACACGTCAAACATCGGGCCGACGACCAGCGGCCCGAGGATGGTGCCAGCCGCCCATGCTGCACCAAACACGCCGAAGGCCAAACCGGGATTGCCCTCACCGAGCGCTCGGTTCGTGGCGGTGTCGATCATCGGCAGCATGGGAATTTGAGCGGCAGCGATGAAAAACTGGAAGGTGCCAAGCATGACGATCATCGCCAAGACGGCCATCGTGCCCGTCAGCACCAGCCCAACGAGGCCAACACCCAAGAGCGCAAGCGTGACACAGCACCATCCGATGAGCATGTAGCGGGTCGGACCCCTTCGGTCAACCCAACGGCCCCAAATGACCGACCCCAGCCCCTGCATCAACACCATGACCAGCAGGACACCCCCAATTTGAGCAGCGCTCAAGCCCAATGCATCGTCAAGGAAGAGGGGAACGCCGGCTTCCAGAGCTCCGGTGGCCAGGGTGGTGATGGCCAACAACACACCGACGCGGAAGAGAATCTGGTCGGTGAAAAAGACACGGATGGAAACGGTGGAACTGGTGTGTTCGTTCGCACCGCCAATGACCGATGTTGACATGGCCATGAGCGGGCAGACCACCAGCGTGATCACGGCGAGAACGCCAAAGGCTGAGGCTTCGCCCCAGCTGAACAGCAACCCTCCGAGCACCGGGCCCAACAATCCACCGATGGCCGCCATGCCGAGTAACTTGCCGGATTGTTCGCCAAAGCGTGTTGGCCACAGGACCGAGGCTGCGGCTAACCCAGCCGTCATGATGGTGGCGCCTGAAGCCCCGTGAAGCATGCGAGCACCCGCCAGCAGCAAAAACGGACGACCGACCAATTCACTGGTCGCCACGAGGTAAAGACCGCTTGAAAGGGTCAGCAGCACGAGGCTCACCAGCATGGTGGGACCAGCCCCAAACCGATCGGTGATGCGACCCGTGAACGGGCCGAGAAGCAGCAGTGGAACCGCCCAAAGTGAGACCAACATCGTGGCTTGCGTGGCGTTGAGACCGAACTGCGATTGCCATGAGGGCAGGATGGGAACGATGAACGCATAGCCGAGAAAGTTGACAAAAAAGGCAGCGAGCAACGCCGCAAAGGCTCGTTGAAGTTGCTGTTCGCTGTGGGGGGCGTTCACTCCTCTTCCTCCACCTTCGGGAGGGCGTCCAGCATGTCAGCGGCCAGGACGCTGGCGTCTTCCACCTGCGTGAGGAGGGTCAAATCCGAAAGAGCCCCCGGTCGTTTCAGGGCCTGCATCAATTCCGAGAGGACTTCAGCCGTGAGTCGAGTCAATGACAAGGTCTCTGGGTCAATGCCCACTTGCTCGTGTTGGTCGAGAAGAGCGACGTACTCGGGTTCTTCGTCGAGAATGCCGTCCATCTCCGCCTCAACGGTCCTCGCAATGTCTTCGGCTTGTTTCTCGAGGATGTCCTCCATGGAGGAGCCAACCCCGGTTGAACCGATGCTTGGTGCCGCTCCCTCACCCAACGTTGCCCCTTTGTTGATGGACTTGAAGGAAGGAACGGAGGTTGTGGTTGGCGAAGTTGCTTCCTCCTCAGTGGTTGCTTGCTTTGGGGCTCCAACCGACGGAGAAGCGGGCCCAGCCTCGGCGGTCGCCCCTTCAGCCCCCACCAACCGGTTCAGGGCCAATCGAACCATGGTGGTCATGGCATCCGCTGATGGCGTGTCGTCTTGGTCTTCCTCGCCGCCCATTTCTTCACGAATGGAGCGAACGAAGTCATCGTCAATGTTGCCAGCCTCCACCAACCGTCGCAACATGGGCAGCGCCCACTGGCTATCGTTCATCGTCATGGAGACATCAAAGCGTTGACCTCCTCCAAAACCTCCGCCTTGGGGCGCCGACACATCCGCCGGCGGGGGAACGAATTGCTTGGCAGCATGGCGCCCGACCTGGCCGATGAGTTGATTCATGTCCACCGGTTTTCCGATGACCTCCGCCACACCCGCCATGGCGGCGGATGAGAGAAAGTCCGGTGCCGTGGTTCGTGAGAGCAGGACGGTTCGGGTTCCGCTGCGAAATCGCGGCTGACTCGAAAGGTTCTGACAGACATCGAGCGCACTGCCTTGAGACCATTCCCCCTCCAACAACAGCACGTCAGGGAGGACGGCACTCGCCGTGGCTTCGGTTTGAGCGAGCGTGCTGAGTCGCGTGACATCATACCCCTCTCGCTCAAACGTGTTCGCCAACAGGTTTCGGCGACCTTCGTTTTCGTCGGCGATGATGATGCTGGCCACGTTCATCCCCTCCGTGTCCCAAGCAAGGCCACAGCGGCTTTGAACCTCACCCTGAAAGCAGTGGATGAGACCGGTGTTTGGACGAGGTCAATTCCGCCTCACTCAACGAACAATCTCGTCTGGAGCCGCCGCCATCCACCCCAGTATACCGCCGTCAAGGTTGTACAGGCGGTTGGCATCGATTCCGAGGTTGATGAGTTCCATGGCGGCCAATTGGGAGCGCATACCGCTCTTGCAGTGAATGACGATGTCGCCCACCTCGGGCAAGGACGGGAGCGCACTCGCTATCTCGGTGTGGGGCGCGTGAAGGTTGCAACTGCTCACGCTGACCTCGGCGTGTTCGGCGGCCGAACGGACGTCGAAGATGAACGGGGCCCATCCTTCGCCCCGGCGCTGGAGAAATTCTGTCATCGAGATGTGGTGAAACATACCACCTCTGCCATTCTCCACGGATTTTTGTTCTTCCGGCGTCGCCTTCCCATCCGTTGGTACCAGACACCATGCCTCCTCGGAGAGCATCGCCGCCGATTTTGAGAGGTCGGCAACCGGCGTTCGGGTGGGGTCTGCCTCAAAGGAAAGCTTGTCGAAACCCATGGTTTTCGCATCGTAAAGAAGCAACGTGCCCGCAAGCGAGGGCGGCATGCCAAGCAGCACCTTGAGCGCCTCTGTGGCTTGGAGCACGCCGATCAATCCGGGAAGAACACCCAACACGCCGGCCTCTGCACACGACGGGACGGCCGATGCAGGTGGCGGTTCGGGAAACAGGTCCCGGTAGCACGGTCCGCTCTGGAAATTGAACAGCGACACCTGACCTTCGAACCTGAACACAGAACCGTACACCCACGGCAGCCCGAGTAGTGAGCAGGCGTCATCGACCAGGTACCGGGTCGGGAGGTTGTCGGTGCCGTCGACAATCACGTCCCATCCCTCGAAGCGCTCGAGGATGTTGGTGGGGTTGAGCCGCTCATGATACACCTCGACCTTCACGTTCGGGTCAATCGCATTGAGGGTCGCTTTGGCAGAGTGCACTTTTGGCGTGCCAACGTCTGATGTGGCGTGAATGACTTGGCGCTGGAGATTACTCAATTCCACGGCGTCGTTGTCAATGAGACCGATTCGCCCGACACCAGCCGCAGCCAAGTAAAGAGCGGCAGGAGAACCCAAGCCACCGGCACCGATGATGAGGACGCTGGACTGGCTGAGGCGTCGTTGGCCCTCCACGCCCACATCGGGGAGGCTGAGGTGCCGAGCGTGGCGAGCAACATCAACCATGTCAGGGCCACATCCCTGCCCCACATCAAGGAAGCGGCGTCAATGGACGTTCTCTTCGAGCCACTTCTCGACGTCGATGGCGGCCGAGCAACCCATGCCGGCAGCCGTGATGGCTTGTTTGTAGCGGGTGTCAACGACGTCGCCGGCTGCGAACACGCCGGGAACCGACGTCATGGTGTGCTCCTTGTGAACGATGTAGCCGTTTTCATCGGTTTCGACTTGGCCACCCAAGAAATTCGTGATGGGCGTGTGGCCAATGGCGATGAAGGCACCCGTAGCCTCGATGGTCTCGGTGCTGCCGTCCTGCGTGTTTTCCAGCACGGCGCCGGACAGGCCCTTCTCGTTGGAGAGCCATTCCTTGATTTGGCGGAAGGTTTTGATCTCAATTTTCGGGTTGTTGGCAGCCCGCTCGTACATGATGGTGGACGCTTTGAATACATCACGGCGGTGGATGAGGGTCACCTTGCTGGCAAATCGGGTCAGGAACGTGGCCTCTTCGCACACCGAGTCGCCGCCACCGATGACCAGTACGTGCTCGTCGCGGAAGAACGCTCCGTCGCAGGTGGCGCAGGTCGAGATGCCTCGACCCTTCTGTTCGGCTTCTCCCGGTGCGTCGAGCCAAAGGGATTCTGCGCCGGTGCAGACAATGATGGAGTGCGTGAGGAAGGTCTCACCTTCAACCGTGACCTTGAACGGGCGTTCGCTGAGGTCAACCTCGTCGACGTTTCGGTCTTCGACTTCAAGACCAAACCGCTCGGCTTGCTCTCGGAGCTGCATCATCATCTCGGGCCCCCCGATGCCTTCGGGGTAGCCTGGGAAATTTTCGATGTCGCTGGTGAGCATGAGCTGTCCACCCGACATGTAGCCGGCGAACATGAGCGGGTTGAGCATGGCGCGCCCTGCGTAGAGTCCAGCGGTGTAGCCTGCAGGTCCTGAACCGATGATGATGACGTTTCGCACTTCAGACATGTAACTCACTGATGATTGGGAGCGAGCGGGGGTGTTTGAAGATTCGCCCATGAGCCCCAAGTGGAGCCAAAAGATAGAGAAGCACGGGCAAGAAGCCCCCGCATGGTGAATCAACTCGCTGCCGCCATCGGCATGGGCGTTTACGTGATGGCGGTGTTGTACGCCACAAAGATTCCCTACACCATGATGGTGAATCGGGGCATGGAACACATCCGAGCCGTGTATTACAATCGAAAAATCGTCCACATGTTCGCCGGAGGTGTGGGCTCACTCAGCGTCCCTTTCCTGTTCACCGACGTGTGGTACCCGATGATTTCGGGGATGCTGCTCACCGCCCTTCTGTTTGCCTCGCACCGTGCTGGCATCGTCATGCATTGGTTCCAAACCGAGCAAAACCAAAACGACGTCAAGTTCGGTCTGATGTGGTGGATGTCCATCTCTGTGATCTGGTGGTTGGTCGGCGATCCTTGGTTGGCCATTGTGCCCTCCCTGTTCATGGCCTTTGGCGACGGCGTGACCGGCGTGGTCCGAAACGCTGTGGTTCGCAAGCGTTCCAAGAGCCCCATCGGCAACGTGTTCATGTTCATCGTCAGTGCACCGCTCGGTTGGTTCGCAGCCGGTGCAGGCGACCCCAGCCTTCCCGTTTGGGGCCTCATCGCCGCTACGGTGGCCACCTTCGTCGAGCGCTACGAATTCGGACCCATCGACGACAACATCCTCATCACGGTGTGTGCCACGGCCGTCTTGTTGCTTGGGGTCCAAGTTGGACCACTTCTATAGAGCAGTACTTTACTCGTGCGTCCGTCAAGATAACCGATGGAGGGCCACGTCAACGCGGAACCTCAAGCGGACGGTGCCCGCTCACTGACCGATGAGTTGGTAGTCGTCGCTCAGTGGCGTGGCGCCCGTCTCGACGTGGATGATCTTCCCGTCTTGGAACCGGTAAAACGCCAACACGGCCTCCGAGGTGGAGCCGTTGGCGAAGTGGGCGATGGAGTGACCAACACCGACCTCGTCGTTCTCAAACAAGATGCGGTGAGATTCGGTGCGAACGGCACCGGTGCCGGCAAAGGCCATGATGTCGCCTTTGGCCATCACGGCCCCGCCCACGTGGGGGTAAAATTTGCAATCATCGTGGATGACGGCGTCCAACTGTTCTTTGTCTCCGGATTCGAAGGCTGCTTCGTACTTTGCAAGGATGCTCATGGCTCCCGCTCAACCTCGCAGCACATAACCACTTCCTCCACAGTCCATGAAGCAACGAGGGGCGCAGGAACCTTTGAGGCACGATGGTCGATACCATCACCATGAGGATTCACTGTTTGGGCGGAGGACTGGTCGGTTCGTTCGTCACTCGCAAACTCCACGAAGCGGGATTGGAAGTTCACCTCTACGACATCGTGCCTCGTCAAACGCCGGCCACCTTCCATCTCGGTGACGCTGCAACCGCCGACCACCGTGAGGCCGACCTGATCGTTAACATGGTCCCCGGTTCCATCGGACACGAGGTCTTGAAGACCTTGTTTGCCGAAGGACACCGAATTGTGGACCTCTCCTTCAGCGAAACCACCCCGGACGCACTCCCCGATGGTTCTGGCGTCGTGCTCTGGGACGTTGGTATTGCACCCGGTCTCTCAAACATGCTGGTGGCCCTGGCTCATCGGGAACTCGGCCACCTCGACAAGGTCGCCATCAAGGTGGGTGGAAATCCAGCCGAACCCGACGAAGCATGGTCCTACATGGCCCCCTTTTCGCCTCACGATGTCATCGCTGAATACACGCGCCCCGCTCGGATTGTTCGAGGCGGGGCCAAAACCGTGGTGCCGGCCATGGACGACCTCCACGCCATCAACGCCAACGGTCGAGCCATGGAGGCGTTCCTCACCGATGGCTTGCGTTCGCTCATCAACATCCCGGCCGCAAGCATGGGAGAGTACACCGTGCGATGGCCGGGCCACATTCAACGCTACCAACATACGAATCTCAACCCCGATGAACTGGTAGAGGCGTGGCGCTACGATGCCGAGCGCCCCGAATTTACGTGGATGGAAGTAGCGGTTGAGGCAGGCGGACAACGACGTGTCTGGACGGTGGAAGACCGTGGCAAGGACGGCGACTCCAGCATGGCGAGGACCACCGGTTTGGTGACGGTTGCCTGTGTCTTGGCGTGGACTCGACAAGACCTGTTCACTGAGGGCGTTCACCCCCCCGAAGCCTTGCCAACGGACGTCATTCACGAGGTCATCTCCTCGCTGAAGTCGGAAGGCGTGGACATTTCAGCACTCGAATGAGGGGCATCAGACCCAAACGAACTCCTGAAGCGCTCGTGTTGAGTTAGTACAAAATCAAGGATGCATCACCATGCAACCCAAGCAATGGGCACCGTCATGCACGCTCAACCCATGGCCTCAGACAAAGACTGGATTGTTACCTTGGTGCTCAGCATTCTGGTCGGCGGCCTTGGCATTGACCGATTTTACACCGGCTCCATCGTTCTGGGCATTCTGAAACTCATCACGTTCGGTGGGTTAGGACTGTGGTGGCTCATCGATCTCATCATGCTCGTGACCGGCAATTACCGGGACGGCGACGGACTCCCCATCATGACCAAGTGAAGGCAAACGAAGCCTTTTCCGAGGCAGAACATGACCGCAGGGCATGAGCGGCGTGAATCGCGGGTTCCTGCGATTGATTGAACTTTCCTTGTACGGCCACGGTACGCTGCATTTCGTCGAGGTGGGCTGTGCTCTTTACGAGGAAGCCTACATCACGGCCAGCATTGCTGCCTTCGGCGCATTGACGATGATGCTCGGTGCCGTGTTCCTTGGCACACACACCGTCATCCACCGACAGATACCAGCAGCGTATCATCCACTTTACTCTAAACTCCGGCGCACCAACAGCACCACGGACTCAACGGCCGCGATGATCCAAAACCCGCCTGAAACGAGCAGCGGGGGTGCAAAACAAATCACCATGATCATTACTTGTCCTAAGCTCTCAAACGGATCGTGGACAGGTTCATCGTACATCGGATAGAGCAAAAACGGGAGGTTGAAGACCAGCAGGGCGATGGTAGCGTAAGCCAACCTCATGAAAGGACTCCGCTTTGGCTTTTCTTCCACAACCACCGTCATCTTGGGTTGCTGCGATCGTGATTTCTTCGGCGGACTTGGTGTTAGGGCTGGGCTCTTTCGCTCCATAATGCGCTGCCTGATCAACTTGGACTTGGACCAGGTCGTCCGAGCCCGACGGAGGCATGATGTGGAAAGAGATGGCTCGGTCATGAAATTTTTTTCCAACAATTAGGTTTGGATGCAGGAGTTTAAACGGACCGTCCCGGACTTATCTCTATGCCCGTCCAACTCCATCCGTCCGATGCACGAGGAAAAGCCAATCACGGCTGGTTGGACACACGACACTCGTTTTCCTTTGCGCGCTGGTACAACCCCGAGCACATGGGCATCGGACCCTTGAGGGTGCTCAACCAGGACGTCATCACCGGAGGCGCAGGGTTTCCCACCCACGGTCATCGAGACATGGACATCGTCTCCATTGTTCTCCGTGGTGGTCTTGAACACAAAGACAGCGAGGGCAACGTGGCGGTCATCCGTCCCGGCGAGGTCCAACGCATGAGCGCAGGCACCGGTGTTACCCACAGCGAAATGAACCACTATGCCGATGAGGTGACCGAATTCTTGCAAATTTGGGTCGTTCCCGACCAGCGTGGCATGGCGCCTTCCTACGAGCAGATGGCCCTCAATCCAGTGGTGGAGGACGGACAGCCGCTGCCGGTGCTGGCCAGCCCTCGTGGCGAACATGGCGGCATCGGCTTGCATCAGGACGCCACGATGCTCGGTGGAGAAATCAAGGCAGGCGTCACCGTAACCTACGAACTCAAAGAAGGCCGACTGGGCTACTTTCACATGCCCAAGGGTTCGGTAAAGGTAGGCGATGTTGACGTTCGGGAAGGCGACGGATTGTACCTCGCTGGCCCAGAGAGCCTGCAGTTCACCGCCACGGACGACGGCTACATGTTGCTGTTTGACCTCACGAGTTGACCACAGCACCGATGGCCGCTCGAGCGTGCGGCTCCAAACGTGGCTCGATATGCTTGGGTTTGGCACCCGGCCCGATGATGCCGAGGCCAATGGGCTTGTCGTGCTTGAGTTGGAGTTCAAGGATGGTTTTGATGACGGCCTGGCCCATGGCGAGCCCGTGCTGCGTCTCACCCTTCTCGATGATGCCGAGGCACGCCGCTGCGTCGTGTGAACCGAGCAGGCGGTCAAGTGCCAGAGGGACTTCCATTGAACCTGGTACCCAGACGACGTCGCCGATGGTGAGTCCGTGCTGTTCAGCTTCGTCGGTGGCAAAGGCCAGCATCCGCTCAACCTCGTCCCGGTGGAACGAACCGCACACCAGTCCAACTCGCTTGCTCATGCGTGGCCCTCCGGGTTCTCCTGTTTCATCATTCGTTCCACCGTCGCCACGATGGTTTGGGTCATGGCGTCGATTTCGATGTTCACATGCTGACCTTCCCAAAGGGTTCCAAACGTGGTCAAGCGGAGCGTTTCAGGAATGAGATGGATGAGAAACCGGTTGCCCTCAACGGCACCGATGGTCAACGATGCCCCGTTGAGGCCGATGTAGCCCTTTTCGTGAATGTACTTCATCATCGAAGCAGGGGCTTCCACCGTGAAGTCGACCCCCTCTCCGACCTCCGTTCGTTGGGTCAATTGACCCAGCCCCATGATGTGGCCGGAAAGCAGGTGGCCACCGAGCTCATCACCCATCTTGAGCGAGCGTTCGACGTTGACTTGGTCGCCCTCCTGCACGCTGGAGAGGTTGGTGCGTTCAAGGGTCTCGTTGATCACGTCAAACCAGACACGGTCACCATCCATGTTCGTCGCCGTCAGACAGACACCGTTGACGGCCACGCTTGCACCACGCTCCAATCCAGCGGTGTTGGGCAGGTCAATCGCAAAGGTCCACACGGCTTCGCCTTTTTCTATAGAATGGACATTGGCCAATCCTTGGATGATGCCTGTGAACATGCTCATGCCTCCTTCTTCTCGGCGCGTTCGAGGATGCGTGCGATGATTTTCCGAGTCCCGTCCAGGTCGTCGCTCAGGCCCTCAACACGAACCACATCAATGTCGCCGTGGCCACGCTCATGCAGGGCTTTGCGAATGTTGTCCTCGGCGTGTTCTTGGTCGTAGCCGAGCGCGATGACGTTCGGTTGAATGTGCGGGAGGATGTCGAAAATGGGCACCTCCGGAGGGTTGCCGACCACGACTTCGTCCACCGGTTTGAGACCCGCCACCATACGTCGGCGCAGGTCCTGGTTGGTGACAGGTTCGTGTTTTCGCTTTCGAACCGTGTCATCGTGCGCCACGACCACGGTCAGGTGGTCACCCAGCGACTTGGCTTGCTCGAGGTAGTGGAGATGACCTGCATGGAGCAGGTCAAAGACACCAACGGCAAGGATGCGCTTCATTGGACCACCGAATTCGGGTTGGGCTGTTGCTTCATGAGGATGACGGTCCTGCTCACAGGCCCAACGCAGCGACAACGTCAGCTCCTTCGAGGAACGGGATGTTGTTGGCCTCGGCCCACGCTCTCGCATCGGCGACAGGAAGGGCAAGATCGCCGTCCGGTTGAAGCATCTCTGCACCGATGACCACCGGCGCCGTTCCTGCAAGGCGTGCGAGGCCAACGGCGAGTTCGGTGTGGCCTTGACGGACGCCGAGGCCGCCCTTTGCCTCACGGCACACGGGGATGTGCCCGGGGGTTCGGAACTCTTCGCCCAACCGCTTCATGGCCACCTCACCCGACTCGCCGGCCGCCAAACAAGCGGTTGCTAACTCAGCAAATCTCCGGGTGGTCAGCGCTCGGTCGTGGTCGGTGATGCCGGTGTAGGTGTCTCGGTGGTTCAGTGAGAGGGTGAAGGCTGAGCGGGCATCGTAGCGAAGGTCGTTGGTGATCAGATGGGAAAGCACCGGATTCCGCTCAACAGCGTCCTCGGTGGTGTGCAGGTCTTGAAGAAACGGCAGGCCAAAGCATTCGCCGACCTCATCACCAATGGCCAAGAACAGGAGACCGCCGCAGTCTTGGCGGAGTTGTCGCATCGTGGCCGGAACAGCAGAGGCCCCGGGGAAGAGCAGGTCGGTTTCCCCTTCACGCTTTTCAGAATCGAACAAGCAGACGGGTTGGCCCGATTGAAACGCTGCGACGGCACGCTGGACGTGGGGCTCCATGGGTTGCGCTTCGGACTCACCTTCATGAAGAGTCGTATGCTTTCACTCTCGAAAACGACCCGTGATGGCTGATTCGGCGGACAGCCAACAGAAAGGGATTATCATGTGATGGCCCTTGGGTCGGTTTCGGGGAGGGGAACAGATGGCAGTCAAACTCGGTCCAGCAGGCGTCCCACTCTCTTGCAAAGGGCGCACCATCGTCGAGGGGATGGACGACATCATCTCGCTCGGCCTCGAAACCATGGAGGTCCAAACCGTCCGCATGGTGGCGCCACAGCACTTCGAGCAGTACTGGCAAGCCGGCGTGCTCGCCAACAAGACCGACTTTGAGATGAACATCCACGGGCCGTACTATTCCGAACTTTTGGGCGGCAAGGTTGAGCGTGGACGCTCCCTTGCCAAAATCGAAGCGACCCTCCAGGCAGCACGCACCATCAATGCTCGCCACATCACCCTCCACACCGGCCACTACGGTGATTTCGGTCGAGGCCAAGCCGCCAACCAGCAGGTGGCCAACGTCTTCTCCGGCATCGTTGACCGCGTCCATGAAATCTGGCACGACGACGAGGATGAATTCCCCGTCTTCCCTTGGATCAAAAACGGCACGCCGTCCAAGATTGGCATCGAAACCTCCGGTCGCCAAGAGCTCTGGGGCAGCCTCGAGGAAGTGCTCGAGGTCGTGAACCACGTTGAAGGCACCATTCCCGTGCTGAACATCGCGCACATCCACGCTCGTGGCCACGGTCAAATGCGCACATCGGAAGACTATGGCGAGTTGTTCGATATGGTTCGTGAAACCATCGGTACCAAGGAATTCTATTGCCACTTCTCGGGCGTCGAACACCGAACCGGGAACGCCATGCACTACACCCAAATCAAGAAGTCCGACCTGAACTTTGAGCCGCTGGCTGAATTCATCGTGGAAGACGGCGGGTGGCTTGACATCACCCTGATTTCGGATTCCCCCTTGCTCGAGCACGACGCCATGTACATGATGCAGAACATCGAGAAATCCCGACACAAGCAACTCGAGCGCAAAGCCCGAGAAGACCGACGTCGAGCCCTTTCCCTGCAAACGGGCAAGAGCGAGCAAGAACTCCGAGCCAAGGAATCGCAAATCGCTGCTGCTCGTGGCACCACCGCACCTGCAGCACCAGCGCCAGCCGAACCTGATGCAGCGCCAAAGGAAGAGGAAAAACCGGCTGCCAAGCCCGCCAAGGCCACCAAGAAAGAAGCCAAGGTTGAGGAAAAGGCGGAAGACGACGTCTTTGATTTCGACGAGGAAGACGACGATTTGTTCTGAGTGGCCTTTTTGGCTCACCTCACAAATCCCGCTTTTCCACGGCGCTTATGCCCGAAATGGTATAAACACCCGAAGAGGCGACTTTGACGATTGACATGGCACACATCGCCGTTCTGGGATTGGGGAACTGGGGCACAGCCATCGCCCGACTGTGGCTGTTGGAAGGACACAAGGTGACGGGGTCGACCATCGAGCAGGAAGTGTACGAGTCCATCACGATGAACGAGACCAACGAAAAATACCTCCCGCACCATCCTGTTCCCGGTCTTGACGCCACGATGCATCTTGCTGAAGCCGTGGAAGGGGCTGAAATTGTCGTCCTCGCCGTGCCTCCATCGGTGATTCTGGACGTGATGGAAGACGTGCTCCCTCATCTTCAAACGGGCCACGTGTTGCTCGACCTCGCCAAAGGACTCGCTCCCGGCAAGCGGCTCATTTCCGAGGCCATCCACACCCGCCTCAAGGAGGAAGGAAAAACAACCCGCTGGCCGTTTTGACGGGCCCGACCATCGCACCGGAGGCCGCCGGTGGCGTCATGACCACGGCGTTGGTGGCAAGTGAAGATCAAGCCATTGCACAGCGTCTCGCACAAACCCTCAGCACGCCCAGTTTCATCCTTCATCCGGCCAGCGACCCGGTTGGCGCTGAATTATGGGGCGCCTACAAGAACGTCGTCGCCCTGGCTTGCGGCCTCGTTGATGGACTCAAGCACGTAGGTGATTTGGGCGGTGACAACCTCAAGGCCGCCATTTTCATGTCGGGATTCAAGGAAGGTTGCCTGCTCTTGGCCGAATTGGGTGCGCGAGCGGAAGTCGCGTTCGGACCGGCTGGCCTTGGCGACATGTACGTCACGGCCACGTCGCCTCACGGCCGGAACCGGTCCATGGGCGAAAAACTCGGCACCGGACGAACCCTCGAACAGGCGCTGGAGGAGATGCACATGGTCGCCGAAGGTGTCCGTGCGACGAGGATGTTTGTCGAACGAGCAGAGGATGCTGGCCTGAACATCCCGTTCACCAAAGCCCTCAACACCCTGCTCAACGGCGATATTGACGCTGAGGAATGCTGCCGCCGCATGGTGGCCCTTGGATGAAGGCCATCGGTGACATTTTGAGGCGGGCACCCGTGCTCAAAGCATGGCCGACGAATTGACGGAGTTTGAGGGCAAACTGCTGAAGTGGCTCATCAAGAGCGATTTCCACATTCAACCGTGGTCCACCAAGGACGCCGCCAAGGCGTTCAAGGTCACGGAAGATGAGGTGTACGATGCCGTTGCTGCCCTCTCAAAGAAGGCCGCCGCCCAGATTCAAATCTTCTACAAAGACGGCGCCGTTCACATCGCAGCCGATTGAATTCACTCCGACTCGTCCACACCGGTCTTCTTCATCGGTGTCGGGTGCATGGCCGAAGAAATGGCACCAGGCAGGAACAACGACGACCACGAGGGGCGATCCACGTCGCCCTCCTCGGTCACCGCTGAGCGCAGCGCCATGGAAACGAAGTCGATGACGACCACCACGAGGAAGACCACGATGAGCAAGGCGACCACCTTGTCGTACTGCGCGAGTTTGAGGTAGGTGTTGATGTACAACCCGATGCCGCCTGCACCAACCAGACCGATGACCGTTCCGTGGCGAACGTTGTATTCGAACATGAACAGCAAATGGCTCAGCAAATGGTTGGCAGATTCGGGAATGGCCACCAGCCAGGCCGTCTCCGTTCGGGTCATGCCCATGGCTTTGGCTGCTTCCAGCGGGGCGTTCTTGATGCCCTCCATCGACTCGAACTGCAACTTTCCGAGGTAGCCGACCGTGTAGAACGACATGGCGCAGATGCCTGCGAGCGTGCCCATGTCGAAGATGATCATGAACAACACGGCCCAAATGATGGAAGGGAGTGAGCGCATGCCTGCAAGAAGAATTCGGGTGGGAACGGCGATTTCAATCGGTGAAAGGTTGCTGGCGGCCATGACAGAGAGAGGAAGCGCCACCACAAATCCGATGACCGTAGCCACAAACGCGATCTTGATCGTCTCGACCATGCCCAACCACGCCACCGAACAGGTGAATTCCAAGCGAGCATCGCAGACGGGGTAGGACTGGGCTTCAAGCACCGACCAGTCGGGCGGCCACAAACTCGCGGAAAAACACGCCAAGGTTGGACATGCCCCCGCTCAAACGACCCCAGTCGCCAACGAGGTTGAGGAAGGTCAGCAGCGCCAAGCCCAGCACCAAGACGATGATGAGGCTCAAACGGCGGTTCAACGAATCAACTCCTCGATAAGCCGCCCGTCCTTGATGCGCCAGATTCGGTTGGCAACCTGCTTGGCGAGTTCCTCGTGATGTTCAACCATGACCATGGCCGAATTCTGTGCTTCAATGGCTTGACGAACGGTCTTCATGACGATCTCAACATTGTCGTCGTCGAGTTCGCCAAGGAATTCATCGGCCAACACCAATTTGGGCCGCTGGGCGACGGTTTTCGCCGTGGCCACACGGCGCTGCTGGCCGCCGGAGAGAATCCGAACCGGTTGGTCGGCCAGGGAGAGGATGCCCAAGTCCTCCATGGCCCGTTCTGCATACCGGCGCTGCTTGGTGGGGACGGGGAAGAACGGCAGGTGCCACCGTGACAGACCGACACGCGTGCCCATCTCGACGTTGTCCCGAACGGTGAGGTTCCCGATGAGGCCCAGCCGCTGCGGGATGTAGCCCAAGCCGCCTCGTGAAGGCACGGCGAGTTCGACCTCTCCTTCCAACGGACGAACAAGGCCCGCAATGGTTCGCAGGAGCGTTGTTTTCCCGATGCCGGAAGGCCCCAGAACCGCGATAACATCACCGGCCACCACTTCGATGTTGATGTCCTCGATCAGCGGTGCGTCGTAGCCGATGGCCACGTCGTGAAGGTGAACGAGAACTTCTTCCATGATCATCACGACGAATATTTGTCATCGAGGTAGGCCTGGATCCCGGGGACGTGCTCGATGAGGCTCCCGTACGAACCAAGATGCGTTTCAGCGTCGGTTTCGATGAGACCGGGGGTGTTGAGGATGTTGTCAAGAATGGTCTGCCCGTCTTCGGTGGTGTTGAGATTGAGCAGCGCCTCCACAATGAGGTCACGTGTGGACTGATCAACCGTGTCGGGCTGATACATCAGCGGATGGGAGGGGGCTTGTCCGAAGGCTGGGAGTGCCACGTAGCGGTCCCGCTCAAGGCACCACGATGCGCGCTCGGCACCCTCCTCGGCGCAATACGCGTCCACGGTGGAATCTTTGGCGAACGCCACAGCACCCTCTCCCTCGGAAAGACACCTCAGGGCTCCCGAATAACCGTAATACAGGGCCCCGGATTCAGGAATGGAAGCATCTTCGGAAAAGTGATTGAAAATGGTGTTTCGAAGCGATTCAATGTCGTCCTCATCACCCACGACTTCCGCGTAGCCTTGTCCAATGAAGTAGCCCATGGGAATGAGCATGCCAGCAGACTTGAGCCACCCCGTGTGACATGAAACCTCACCGGTCAACTCGGCGAACGGGTCGGTGCTGTCATCGTCATCAAGAGCCGCTTGGCCTGCAGCGCTGTCGTTGAGCACCCAGGCGTGCGCGCTGTAGTACGTTCGACCGTCGCTCTTCGTGTCAGCTGCCATCGCTTCAAGACCGTAGGACTGCCAACCCATCCATGCAGCACCGCCGTCGAGGAAGGCCATGTCGGCACTCCCAAACCGCAAGGCTTCAAGTGCAAGGTTGTCGGAAGTGATGGGGTAGAGTTCCACGTTGAGCCCGGTCGCCTCGCTCAGATAATCCGCCAGTTTCTGTGGATTCTCATCGAAGGAGGCGTAGTCGTCTTTCACCGAGAAGGCGATTCGGATGGTCTCGTCGTCAGTCCCGCCGCCCAAACAGCCGCTGAGGCCAGCGCTGCACACCACGAAAACCAACAAAAAAGCGGTGAGGGATGAGTGGGTCAATTTCCTGCTCATCCCCGTTCAGCCCCTTGGTTTCGGGTGTCCGAAAAGTCAGACAATTATAATGTTTAGGACGCCCTAAAAATACACCCAACAAGCACGGAAAGAAGGATGGGTTGGAGCGGTGGTAGTCCCTCCCGGATTCGAACCGAGGTCGGAGGAACCAGAATCCTCCATGATGGACCGCTACACTAAGGGACTGTAGCCTGCCCACTTCGGTCGCCTTCTTCAATTCAACGGTGGAGGCGCACCGGTCAAAGATCAGCAAATCGGACCATGGCCTTGGAGACCCACGAGATGATCATGATGATCATGAATGAAGCCAGCGCATACTTGGCCCAGGGACGCACCGGTTTGGGCTCCGGCCACAGGTCGACACCCATGGCTTCAGCCTGGGCCACCAACTCAGCAAGTTCGGCGAGGTGCTCCTCCACCGAGTCGTGAGTCATGCTTGCCCCTCCCTGCCCGCGTTATTTGAAGCCGACGCCAACCTCCACCCACCAGCCGTTGGGTTCACAAGGCTTTGAAAGTGGAACGACAGAGCACAGGACATGAGTGAGGTCCCCGAAGGTGTCAACCTCAGTGCTCGAGCCCGAGGCGCCCCTCGTCCAACAGCGACGATGACCCTCACCCGTGACGGTTCTGAGGGCGTGGAGGTGCTGCTCGGTTTGCGCTCCCCCACCATGCGGGCCTTTCCCAACTACTGGGCCTTTCCCGGTGGCGGCGTTTCTCGGGTTGACCACGCTGCCGTCGAAGCCCTCCCTGCGCTGGCCGGTCCGGAAGCCGCCTCCATTGCCTGCATCATGCGAGAGATGAGTGAGGAACTCGGTCTTGCAGCCAGCGGGGACGGTGCAGTCCTTCTTCGCCCTGATGACCGACAGGCCATCGTTGACGACAAGCGCCAGTGGCTTCCGCTCGCCCAAGGCGGTTCGTTTCCCGTTGACCGCACACGTATCCGAACCCTGAGTCACCGGATCACACCTCCGTTCGGCCCCGTTCAATTTGACAACGCCTTCCTCCACCTTCACCTCGGTGATGCAACCACCGTCCCCGACATTGACCTCTAACCCCAAACCGAATTCACCCAAGTGATGTGGGCCAAACCCACGACGATCCTTTCCCGTTGGAGAGCCCATGAAATCAAAGTGGCCCCTCCCGTGGTCACCCTTCTGATGGAAATTGAACGGACGTTGGAGCGAACGGGCAGGGACATGGAAGCGGCTTCTGCTGACATTGCCCAGCGTCTCCCCGGGCGCCGCTCCATCCTGTTTGCTCACGGTGTCGAGGTCATCCCCATCAAGACCGCCACCCTCCCGCCGGCCGACCACACCAACTGCTACCTCGTAGGCGACCCGGAGGGTGAGTACGTCATGGTCGACCCTGCTGTTCGGATGCGTGAAGACATGGAAGTGCTCGCCACGGCCGTTGAGCGGCACCGAGGCACCTTGGTGGCCGTGCTGTTCACGCACAGCCACAGTGACCACCTTGCTGACATGTCGTTGCTGCGTGAAGCCTTTGACGTGCCCGTGTGGGGCAGCGAGTACACCGCCAGAACCGTCCCATGCGACCGAATTTTGAACGACGGCGAGGTGCTTGACCTCGGCGAACAATCGTGGCAGGTGCTCATCACGCCCGGCCATCATCCCGGTCACATCTGCCTGTTCAGCGAGGCCGGCTTGGTCGCCGGCGACATGCTGGCGGGCATCGGCACGATCCTCATCCCGCCACACACCGGCAACATGACGCAGTACATCGAGCAGCTGGAGCGGTTGAAGGCCTTGGAGCCGCACCTCGTCTTCCCGAGCCACGGACCGGTGGTCGCCATTCCAGACCGACTCATCAACCACTACATCAAGCACCGAAAAGCACGGCATAGCAATGTGTTGAACGCCGTAGCCAACGGAACCTCCGACCTTGAGGCCATCGCCGTGGAAGCCTACGCCGACACCCCCGACGCTCATCCAGGATTGGCGGTCGACCAAACCTTGTCGCACCTCATCGCGCTGGAAGCCGAAGGGGTCGTGGTGCAATCGAACGGGGCATGGAGCGTGGCTGAATGAGCAGTGGGGTTCGGGTCATCATCCAGAAAGCCGGCGGCGTTTCGGCCATCACCACCGAGCCCATGCAAGCCCCGCCTCCCAAGGAAGGGGAAGTTCGCATCAAAGTCGCCTATGCGGGCATCAATTTCGCTGACCTGCTGATGCGGCTCGGGTTCTACCAGCCCCGCCCCCCGTTCCCGTTCACGCCCGGCTACGAGGTCAGCGGCGTGGTTGATGCGCTTGGAAAGGGGGTTTCGGGCCTCGAAGTGGGCCAAAAGGTGGTGGCTGCCATGCGAAACGGTGGGCAAGCCAGCTTTGTCCTCTCACCGGTTGACCGCGTGATTCCCCTTCCCGACGATATTTCGCTTCAGGCCGCGGCCTCCACGCCGGTCACCTACATGACGGCCCATCACATGCTGCATCATCTCGGCCACCTCCGGCCTGAAGACAGGGTGTTGGTGCACGGAGGCGCCGGCGGGGTGGGAACAGCGGCCCTGCAACTGTGCAAGTGGGCGGGCGTTGAGCGGGTTTGGGCGACCTCGTCCAAAGGCAAGCACCACATCATCGAGCAGTACGGTGCTCGGCCCATCGACCGTCACAACGAGGATTTTGAAGCCATCATCAAAGCAGAGACCGACGGTTCGGGCGTGGACCACATTCTCGACCCCATCGGAGGCGACCACCTCCGGCGCAGCCTGTCCTGCCTCGCAGAAGGAGGGCGCCTCTACACGTACGGGATGTCGGCAGCCGCCCCGTCGGGCAAACGCTCCTTGCTCAAAGCCCTCTTCGCCCTGCGACGAACGCCCAAATTCGACGCCCTCCGATTGATGACGAGAAACCGTGCGGTGTTTGGTGTTCACATGGGCACCTGGTCCAACGAGGGCGTCATGCACGAACAACTCGCACGCATCGTTGAAGGCATCCAAACCGGCCACCTCGAACCCATCGTTGACCGCGTGTTTGACGCTGAGGACGTTCAGGAAGCGCACCAATACATCCACGATGCAAAGAACATCGGCAAGGTCCTGCTTCGCTTTCATAACATAGAATGAAAAACAACGGTCAAGGCCCAGCGGTCATGAACACCGTCCGCCTGCTGTTGATGTTGGCTCTGCTCTCACCGCTAACTGCGCTCACGGGGTGCACCTCGGCCGAGGGAGAATGGCTGCGCTTGGACGCTGATGCGTTTGCACAGGCCATTGAAACAGAGGAAACTGCGTTTTTGCTCGACACGCGAACGCAGGCTGAATGGGAGCAGGACGGGTACCTTGCCAATGCCACGCTGATTCCTCACGATGCCCTCGAAGAGCGAGAGGACGAACTACCGGAGGACAAATCCACCACCATCTTGCTGTACTGCCGAAGCGGGAACCGCTCCCAAGCAGCCGCACAGACGCTGCTTGACTTGGGCTACACCGATGTGCGCGACCTTGAAACCGGCATCAAGGGTTGGAAAGACGCTGGCTACGACGTTGAATACGACGTCTGAAACCTTCATGTCGTCTCGTTGGTTGGAATCCATACGGGTGAGACCATGAAGAAGGCGATGTCGGGCTTCGACCTCCGTGCTATGGCGCGGGAGTTGGACCCCCTCAAGGGCGCCTACGTGAAGAAGGCCTACATGCCGCACTACGAGCAGATCGTGCTCCGTGTCAACCCCAAGGAAGCCGACCAGCGCGACCTCGTGTTCGTACGTGGTGAGCGCATCTACACCTCCAAACGCGACCGACCGATGCCAATGACGCCACCGCCCTTTGCCATGGTGCTGCGCAAACACCTTCGCAACGCTCGTCTGACGGGTGTCAGGCAAGTCGGTTTTGACCGCATCCTCGCCTTCTCCTTTGACACCAAAAACGGCGAGCGAACGCTGTACGTGGAAGTGTTTCGAGACGGGAACATCATTCTCGTGGATGAAGAGGGCATCATCGTTCAGCCCCTGACTCACGCCTCCTATGCCGGGCGGACGCTCAAGAAAGGCGTCCCCTACACGCCCCCGCCCGCTGCGATGGACCCCTACGCATTGGACGAAGCCACGCTGCGGGAGATCTTCGAAGCGTCTGACCGTGACCTGGTCTCGACCCTCGGCGGGAAAGTCAACCTCGGTGGCACCCACGCCAACGCGGTGTGCGCCTTGGCCAAGCACGAGCCCAATTCCCCGACAACCGAAGCGGATGTTCGGGCCGTCTACGGTGCACTGAAGCAACTTCTGGAAGAATTGACAGCCGCCGAAGAGGCGCACCTGATGCTCAAGCTTCAGGACGACGACCCCGACGACTGGCAAGCCCACCTGAACGGCCTCGTTCAGGCCGAAGCCCATCAGTGGGCGGCACAGCGGGCGGTTGAAGCGACCCCTATTCTCCTCCCTCAACACGAGGACATGCCACGTGTAAGTTTCACGTCACTTTGCGAGGCTGTCGACGTTTGGAAGGGCGTGCACGACGCTCACGCTCTTCAGCGACGCGAAGAGGAGCGCTTTGAGCAGGCAGGGCCCGGACGCGGCCAGTCCACGGAAGTGGAGAAACTCGAGCGCCGACAAGCCCAGCAGGAAAAGGCCCTGGCTGGCTTTTCGGAGAAAATCGAGAAGCAGCAGCGACTCGGGCATCTCATTCAGGAGAACTGGAGCCACGTGGAAGGCCTCATCGACCAAACCAAGCAAGCCGTGGAGCGAGACGGATGGTCCGCCGTGCGCAAGGCCATCAAGAGCATCCCGTGGATCGTCAGCGCTGCTCCAGCCGACCGAACCATCACGGTCATTCTCCCCGACGAGAACAACGAAGCGAGCGGACCGCAGGTGATGTTGGAACTCGACACGACCGTCCACCAAAACGCTCAGCGCTACTTTGAGGCTGCCCGCAAGCAGAAGAACAAGACATCCGGAGCCGTCGAAGCCCTCGCTGAAACGGAGCGAAAACTCAAGCGGGCTCGCAAAAACGAAGCCAAACAGAAGGCCAGCGGGAAGCTTAACCGCCTCAAGCGAAGCAAGCGGATGTGGTTTGAGCAGCACCGATGGGGGATGGTTGAGGGCGGTCACCTCATCGTTGGAGGGAAGGATGCCAAGGGCAACGATGCCGTGGTGAAGAAACACCTGTCGGGCGATGACATGTACCTGCACGCCGACCTTCACGGCGCGCCGTCCTGCAGTCTTCGTGCCGCCCAGGGCTTTGCGTTGGAGGAACGGCGTCCGTCTCACCTTCCCGCTGACATCCCTGCCTACCGTCTCGTGGACAAATTGGAGGAGACCAACCTCTCGGAGACCAAGCTCCAGCAGGCCGCCGTTTTGGCCATCTCGTGGAGCCGAGCATGGAACGGAGGAGGCGCTCATGGCACGGTCTATAGCGTCAAACCCGCCCAAGTCTCCAAGTCAGCTCAAACCGGCGAATTCGTTGGTAAGGGAGCCTTCGTGATCCGTGGCCAGCGCACGTGGTACAAGGACATGGACGTCCGCATCGGCATCGGCATCATCGCGGTCAACGGTGTACCGATGGTCGTCAGCGGCACGCCGGACCACATCCAAACCACGTGCCCCCGCTATGCGATTCTTTCACCGGGCATGACCAAGAAAGACCAACTGGCCAACGCCATTTACCGCAACACCGGCTTGTCGACGGACGATTTGCTCGCTGCCCTCCCGGGTGCGTGCGACGTCATCGACGAGCACGGCATGCTCACGCCACCCGCTTCGGAGGAAGAATGATGCACGAAGACCAACGTTCGGACGGCTCCATGTGGGACCGACGTTTTGCAGAGCCTGTTTACGCCTACGGCAAGGAACCCAATGCGTGGTTGAAAGCCGTGATCAGTGAACTCGCTCCCGAGCCGAACCCAGCGGCGTTGTTTCCAGCCGACGGCGAGGGACGAAACGCGGTCTGGGCGGCGAGCGAAGGCTGGTCTGCCACGGTGTTTGACCTCTCCATTGAAGGCAAGAAAAAATGCGAACAACTGGCCGGTGAGCACGGTGTTTCGGTGGCGTACGACGTGGACGACCTCGTGGCACGGGACTTTCCCGAAAGCAACTACGGCTTGATCGCCTGCTCGTGGTTCCACACCCCGCCTGCCATCCGCAAGAAGCACATGCCGAGGATGTTGCACGCCCTGGGTCCTGGTGGCCACTTTGTCATGGAAGGCTACCACAAAACCCAGCTTCCGCTCACGAGCGGTGGGCCAAAATCGCTGGACTTGTTGTTTGAACTCGACGAGGTCCTCGAAGAATTGACCGGACCGCTCGGACCGCCGATGAATCCGACCTTCATCGAGGCTTCGCTAAGGTGGTCCGGTTCCATCTTCAGCGTTTAATTGACTGGCGGCTCAATCCGCATCATCCGGGCCAGCGTTGAGGAAACAGAACTCGATGAATCCGACCTTCATCGAGGCTTCGCGAAGGTGGTCCGGTTCCATCTTCAGCGCGTTTAATTGACCTGGCGGCTCAATCATAGGGTAGCCTGTGATTTTTCCTTTCGGGTGGCGATTGATGCCACGCAAACTGCATTGCAAATTTTAATTTTACATACTTCTTTATTACCCAGACTCGAGATATCCAATTTTAAGGAGGTGTACTGAAATATGGATTGGAAAAAAATAGGTTTTGTAGCAAGTCTTGTCTCGATAGTTGGCAGCATTGCAATTTACTTTAATGGTGATGAGAATTTGGGAATTTTTTGTTGGGCTTTGGGCCTCAGCATTAATTCTCTTGACTGATCGTCTTGCAGAAATGCAAGAATCAGAAGTTTGAACCCTGAGAAGGATTTGGCACGATGATGCTTCGAACAAAAATTTGAATGATTCATTCATTTTGTTTACTTGGCATAGGGTTAATGCACAAACCCACTGATTCGTTTTGACCTCATCAGAGGGCTTGCAGTGGGTCTTGTCAGACGCGATCCTGTGATTCCACCGATGGGCCTGCACCAATGGTTTGATTGACGTTGGTCATGTGGCACGGCCATGCGATTCTACCACAACCCACGCTGCTCGAAATCCCGCCAGGCCCTGGCCCTGCTCGAGGAGCGAGGCGTTGAGATGGAGATCGTCCGCTATCTGGAGGTCGGTATCGTGGTGGAGGACCTGCCCCTGCTGGCCTCGCTGGACGGTATCGTCCGGAAGAAAGAAGCAGGCGCTGAAGCGATGGCTGCCTTGCATTCTGTGGACGACGTGGCGGCGCTGCTCAAGGCTCAGCCGAGGGTGCTCGAACGTCCGGTCTTGGTGGCAAACGATCAAGCGGTGATCGGGCGACCACCTGAAGACGTGCTTCAACTCGTTGTGTAAGCAAGAACTCACTCGAGGCTTCGAACGTACATGGCGACGGCATTTCCGCCGCCGAGGCACAAGGTCCTGATGCCCGATGTTGCCTCGAGGCGGCGCATGACACCCAGCATGGTGATCAAACAGCGCGTCCCGCTGGCACCGAGCGGGTGGCCCACGCTGACCGCCCCGCCGTGCAGGTTGAAACGGTCGTCTGGAATGCCGACCTCCTGAGCCACAGCGCACGAGGCTGAAGCAAAGGCTTCGTTGTGCTCGTAGACATCCACGTCAAGCACGTCGAGGTTGTTGCGCTCCAAGAGCGATTTGACAGCAGGGATGGGAGCGGACATGACGCGAGCGGGCTCAACACCGGAGGTGCAGTAATCCTCGATGGTGGCGATGACCTCCCAACCCTGGGCCTTGGCGAAGTCTGCCTCGGCGATGAGCACAGCACTGGCGCCGTCGTTGAGGGTGCTGGCGTTGCCGGCTGTCACCGCTCCTTCGCGGTCAAACACCGGACGAAGCCCTGCAAGGGATTCGGCCGTGGTCCCGCCACGGACGCCTTCATCGGTGCTCAAAACGACGGGATCGCCTCGGCGCTGCGGAATTTCCACCGGGAAGGTTTCCCAATCAAACCAGCCGTTAGCCCACGCATCTGCGGCCCGCTGCTGGCTTCGAGCGGCAAAGGCGTCCATGGTGGCTCGGTCGATGCTGCACTCCTTGGCGACGGTTTCACCGGTGGTGCCCATGTGGACGTTGTTGTACACGTCCCACAGACCGTCGTGTATCATGGAATCAACGAGCGTAGAATTGCCCATCTTGGCGCCTTTTCGCTGGCCCATCAAGAGTTGCGGGGCGTTGGACATGCTCTCCATGCCGCCGGCGATGATGGCCTTGTACTCGCCCGCTCGGATGCTGTTGGCCGCCATCATGGCCGCTTTGAGCGATGAGCCGCAGACTTTGTTGATGGTGGCACACGGCGTGGAGACCGGCAATCCTGCGCCAAGAGCGACCTGGCGAGCCGGGTTTTGGCCGGCGCCGGCCTGAAGGACTTGGCCGAACAGCACCTCGTCAATCACGCCCGAGGAAGGGTCAACCTGAGCCCGTACTAGCAATTCCTTGACGGTCAAGACGCCCAAATCCACGGCTGACATGGAGGCATAAGCCCCCATGAATTTCCCGATGGGCGTCCTCGCAACAGCACAAATCACGGCTTGGGGTTGAGGCATGAAAGGATGGAGTGGAAGGCACACTTTCAACCTGCCCGTGCCGCCGTTTGGCGCTTGAGAAGGCTTGATGAAGCCCGCACCGTAGCCCGCACCATGGCGAAATTCAAAACCGAACTCAACCTTTCCCGAGCGAACGACGAAATGCGAACGCCCGAAGTGACGCTGGACTTCACCCCCAACGCCCTTGCTTCCGTGCTCTACAAGCAGGGTGACACCGTTGTTCTGGCCTGCTGCACAAAAGAAGCACGCCTCCCCGGATGGTTTCCCCGCGACGCCACCAAGGGCTGGGTTCACGCCGAGTACTCCCTGCTTCCCGGCTCCACCGATTCTCGCTTCCGTCGTGAGCGCCGTGGCGCCAAGGGTCGAACGCAGGAAATTGAGCGCCTCATCGCCCGCTCCCTCCGCGCCGCCGTTGATTTGGAGGCGCTTGGACCCATTGCCCTCAATGTGGACTGCGACATCCTGAACGCTGACGGCGGCACTCGCTGTGCTTCCATCACGGCGGCCAACATCGCCCTTCGCCTCGCCGTGCGCCGACTCATCGCCCAAGGCGTATGCCTCCCCGTTGATCTGCGGCCAACCCCCGAGCAGCGAAAGGAGGGCTGGACGCCGCCAACCTTGGACGCCCTCGAACGGGAGAACCACGAGAACACGGTCATTCCCCATGATTTGGCGGCCGTGTCTGTGGGCCTGATCGACGGTGAGGTCTACCTTGACCTCGACTACGTGCTCGATTCAAACGCCGACGTTGACATGAACGTCATCAAGACCAGCGACGGCAAGTACGTCGAAGTCCAGGGAACCGGTGAAGAATCCACCTTCTCTGCCGACGAATTGTCGGGCTTGCTCAAGGGCGCCGACGTCGGATTTGAGACCCTCTTTGCCTTCCAAAAGGAAGCCCTCAATGGCGCTGAATGATTGGCGGCTCGCTTTTCGTACGACCCACCAACGCTGGTGCGGTGAGCGGAAGGCTTGATATGGCGAGGGCGTTGGCCAACCTGCACGGGTTAGTAGCTTAGTTGGGAGAGCGCGGCACTGAAGATGCCGAGGTCGCTGGTTCAAGTCCGGCCTGACCCACCAACCGTTGCGTCCAAAGAGCAACGCTGCCGGCCAAGAGATATTCTATAGAATAGCCCTTGTTGCTTAGAAATTCGTCGCCCTCCAGAGGAGCATTCTTGAACTGGTGCGGGTATGCAACTCCATGGCGAAGGACGAGGTCTCCCCATCCGACGCCAACGACTCGCACGACGACCACGCCAAGGCCAAGGACCGTGAGAGCAAGGAATTGCAAGAAATTCGGCAGCGTCGCCAAGGCGGCGGCCGCATGTTTCTCTCCAAGATTGAGGATTTCGTCCTGCTGGGCGGCGTTGCTTACGGCATCCTGTTCGCCCTGCTGCTGTTTTCCATGTCCTCAGGCATGCTGGGCAACTCAACCACGCTTGATCACACGGCCTCGACCACCTTCCTCGACATCGGTGACGAGTGCACCGAAATCACCGATGAGCCTTGGCTCAACATCTTCCCCGACCCCGACCAGGAGTTGTTTTCCATCGCTGGCCACAACCTGCCCAACGGTGAAGCCTACCTCAATTACACGTTCTTTTCCCACGTGAACGATGACACCAAAGCGCTGGTGGAGGAATCCTACGGGTCCAACGAAACGGTACGTACCATCAACAAAGCCGACCGGAGCAACGGACGAGCGTTCTTCAAAGCCCCGTATTCTGAACTCCCCGAAGGCCATTACGAGCTCGTGTTCAAAGTGACCGTTTACGAAGCACGCAACACCTCCTCGACCGTGGTCATGGAGACCATATCCAAGAGCGTGGAGTTTGAACATGACATCACGAAGGAAGCCCTCGCCTTCCTCCCCTTTGTCAACGATGACGAGCACTCCGAGGTTCGCATTGAGGACGCCGGACCTCGTTCCTGCTGGACCGTCCAGGACCTCGGTGACTGGGGCTACATCCTGATGGGCGCAGAGTTGGGTGGTGGCCGTGAAACCGCCATGTTGACCGGCGGTGCGGCTGGGATTCCTGCTTGGTGGATGGCGTTCATCTCGCTCTCGCTTTCCCTCATCACGCTGCTCATCATCTACCCGGTGATGTACAAAATTTACCACCAAGAGGCGGACGACATTCTTTCTCGCGCCCACATCAACCGGCTGGTTGAGGACACCGTCTACAACGTCAGCGAACAGCTCTCCATCGATGTGGACGACGACCTGTTCAAAACCGAGGTAAGGGAACTCTCCATCGACATCATGGTCGCCTACAAGAACACCGAAAACACCCTCTCTGACGGTGCAGAAGTCCGGGCAGAACTCCTGCGTAGCCTGCTGGAAGAGTTCGCTATCTTCCGTGTGTACAAGCCGGTTCAACTCAACGTGAGGGTAATTGGCGACGGTGCGAACATCGATTTTGACTCGGGGGTTGGCATCGGTGCCCGGGGAGAGGAAGCCGACCTCAACGTCGAGCAACAGGACTACTCCAGCTTCTTCTCGGAACTGCACTCGCTCTCTCGCATCGAAGACGACGTTCGCGACAGCTTGGACTTGTTCTTCACCCGGCGGTCGGACGTTGAAATGACCGGTGCCGTTGTTACCAGCGACGACCGTGTGGTCTTCGTCTCCGTTTTGTTCCGGCCCACACAGCGCTTTGCTTGGTTGCGATTCAACAAAACCTCGACCCAGATCAAGGACGAACTCTACCGATTCATCCACGAGCGAAACGAGGAACTCCTCGGTGCTCAAGAATTGATCGTGAAAACACGCAATGAGGTGTCCACGCTGGCCGACCGCTCGGGTGCAGGCCGCGTTGAACGCCGTTCGCAAACCGACGACGAACGCATCGTGGCCGTGGCCAAGCAGGACGGGCTCGGCGGCCGTGTGCTCCAAACGAAATTCCTTGGCGACACGCTCTCGACCGTTGAATACATGGCCAACGAGAAGCGTGAGATGATCAACAAGTGGGGTTTCTGGGGCTTGATTTTCTTCGTCTGGATTCCGTTCATGGCCTCCGGCGTCCTGGTCGGCGCCATGCTCGGCCTCCTGTCCCGTATGCAGTTCATGCGTGTGCTTCTCGCGACCCTCATCGGTGGCTCCATCGCTTCGGTCACGTGGGCCTACACCGCCGAGGGCATTGTGAAATTCATGCACCAGTACAAGCTTGAAGTCTTCATCCCCTTGGTGATCGGTGTCTTCATTCTCATGGCCGTTCTCCACATTCGTTCGACGAAGATGCGCCGGCAGACCGAGTTGTTTGAAGACACCTTGCTGGACAACTTCCACGCCGACATCATCGCCAAGTACGGCGACCAGTAGGTGGGCTCATGGAGACCATCACGTCGTTCCCGGGCCGCGACGGCCACGTTGGTGACCCTGTCCGCCTCGGCATTGTCACCGTCAGCGACCGGGCCAGCCGAGGCGAGTACACGGACGAGGGGGGCCTGCCATCTTGGCCTTCTTCCAAGACGCCATCCAGAGTCCGTGGACGGCCATCTACCGATGCGTGCCTGACGAACGCGACGCCGTGGAGGCAGCGCTGATTGACCTGACGGACATTGAGCAGTGCAGCGTGGTCGTGACCACGGGCGGCACCGGGCCGGCCTCCAGGGACATCACGCCTGAAGCCACCGAGGCGGTGTGCGACCGCGTGATGCCAGGATTTGGCGAACAAATGCGAGCCATCTCGCTGAAGTACGTCCCAACCGCTATCCTCTCCCGGCAAGTTGGTGGCTTGCGAGGACGAAGCCTCATCTTCAACCTTCCAGGACGACCGAAGTCCATTCGGGAAACCATCGACGAGATATGGAAAGCGGTTCCGTATTGCATTGACTTGATGGGTGGGCCGTACATGGACATGGACGCTGACGTCTGCGATGCGTTCCGCCCGCCTGCAGCACGCCGCTAAGCGGGTGCTGACCCCCACATCATGTTCATGAGCCGAACACCGCTCCTTTTGCATGAGCGAGCAACATGACCGGCAACATCCTGATTCACGGCGCAACGATGGTCCTCCCGAGTGAAACCGGCGTGGGTGATTTGAGAATCCGAGGTGGACTCATCGAGAAAATCGCCCTGGGCGAGACCCTCGAACCGATGGAGGACGAGCTGTTCGTCGACGGGACCGGTCTCTATTTGATGCCCGGTATGATCGACCCTCAAGTCCACTTCAGGGACCCCGGTCAACCAGAAAAGGAGGACCTCGGTTCCGGGTCTGCAGCGGCCGTGAGCGGCGGCATCACCTCGTTTCTTGACATGCCCAACAACAAGCCCTCCATCACGACGCTTGAAGGGATGAAATCGAAACTCAAGACCGCCTCGGAAAAGTGCGTCAACAATTACGGTTTCTTCATCGGAGCCACCCCCGACAACGTGAGCGACCTGCAGGACGCCGTCGGCACCCCGATGCCCCGATCGCTATTCCCGGCATTTGCGGCATCAAGATCTTCATGGGTTCCTCCACAGGAACGCTGCTGGTGAACGAACGTGAGGCGCTCGAGCGTATTTTCAACGGCACGGGCGGGCTCATCGCCGTCCACGCCGAGGAAGAGAAGCGAATGGACGAACGGGCCAAACTCATCGAAGGACGAACCGACATGGCGGCGCACGCCGAATGGAGAGACGATGTCACCGCCCTCATCGCCACGCAACTGGCGGTTGAACTCGCCCAAGCCTCCGGCCACCGCTTGCACGTGCTCCACCTCACCAGCGGCATCGAGGCCGACTGGTTGGAGGGCATCACCGTCCCTTCCTTCAACGGCCAATGGAGATGAAGCCATCATCACCACGGAAACGCTCCCACAACACTTGACCTTTGACGAAACCGACGTGGAGCGTGAAGGCACCCGGTTGAAGATGAACCCCCCCATTCGCTACGCTAAGGACCGTGAGACACTCTGGAAGCAATTGAAGGGCGGCACGGTGCAGTGCATCGCCACCGACCATGCCCCTCACACCCTTGGAGGCCAAGGCCCTCGGCTTCCCTGCCGCACCCAGCGGCATGCCGGGCGTTGAAACGTCGCTGGCCGTGATGCTCACCCATGCGAAAGCAGGCACATGCTCCATCGAAAACGTGGTGAAGTGGATGTCCACCAACGTGGCCGACTGCTTCAACATGGTCGGCAAGGGGCGCTTGGAGGAAGGCATGGACGGTGACGTCATCCTGGTTGACATGGACACCGCTCGAACCGTTGAGGACGCCCAGACGTGGACTCGCGTTGGGTGGAGCCCGTTCAACGGGCGAGACTTGGTGGGCTGGACGCAGGTGACCGTGGTCGCTGGCGTGCCGGTGTTTGAACGATCACCCGAGACAGGGCCCAAGGGGCGTGTGCTGGTCGAGCCCGGTAACGCAGGCACCCCGCTCATCATGACCCCGTGGTCTTAGAGTTGGTAGAGTTCCCCGTACTTCCGCTCGACGTACCTCAAGAACGGCTCGGGACTCGGTGGAGAACCGGTGGCGTCCTCGATCAGTTGGGCCGGTGAAACCTGACTGCCTCGCTCGTGAACCCGGGGACGAAGCCATGTCAGCATGGGCTCCCAGTTTCCTGACGCCACGAGCTCATCAATGTCGCCCAGGTCTTCGGCCATGGCCTCGAGCAACTGTGCGGCGTACAGGTTTCCAAGGGTGTAGGTGGGGAAATAGCCGAAGGCCCCCATGGACCAGTGAATGTCCTGGAGGCAGCCGAGACGGTCCTCGGGCACCTCAACATCAAACCACGACTTGAACATGGTGTTCCACGCCGTGGGGAGGTCGTCAACTTCGAGGTCGCCGTTGAACAATTGTTTCTCAATTTCATAGCGCAACATCACATGCAAGTTGTACGTCACTTCATCTGCCTCGACCCGAATAAATCCTTTTTCAACTCGATTCGCGAGTCGGTTCAACGTGTGCTCATCAACTTCAGGAGCATCGGGGAAGGCCGAGCGGAACCACGGGAGGACCACCTTCCAAAAGGCGGGTGTTCGACCGATTTGATTTTCCCAAAATCGACTTTGAGACTCGTGAACGCCCAACGAAACCGCAGCACCACGAGGCGTGTAGCGATGGTCGTGGTCGAGCCCCTGTTCGTACAGCGCATGGCCTGTTTCGTGCATCACGGCGTACAGGCACGAGAACGGATCCTTCTCGTCAAACCGCGTGGTGAACCTCGTATCGCCCGGCCACAACCCGGCGGAGAAGGGGTGGGTGGAAGCGTCCATTCGTCCTGCCTCGAAATCAAAGCCCATGTGGTTGGAAACGGCTTCACAAAACGCCTTTTGGGCCTCAACGGCAAACACCACGTCGGTGGGAAGGGCCGGCTCATCGGTGGTTTCTTGAGCCTGTGTGATGGCTTGAAGAAGCGGCACCAGGCGCTCTCGAAGGCCAGCAAACAGCGGGTCGTAGTCGTCCACGGTCATGCCCACTTCGTACTCGTCAAGCAACACGTCGTACGGTGTTGAAGCGGCGCCGAGCAACTCGATTTTTTGTTTGGTCAGGTCAATCAAGTGCGCAAGTGCGGGCTTGAACGCTTCAAAATCCGAGGCCTCACGGGCCGACTGCCAGGCCAGAAGCGCTTCCGACCTCGCCTGAGCGAAGGATTCAACGAACGCCTTCGGCAAACGGACCGCCTGGTCGTAGGAACGACGCATCTCACGAACGTTGGCGGCCTGGTCGATGTCAAGCGTCATCGATTCGAGGGTGTCAAGGAGTTCGCCCATTCGTGAATCGGTCAATTGTTCGTGTCGCTTGCCCGCCAGCCAAGCCATCATTTCACCTCGGGACGCCGCACCTTTGGTGGGCATGAGCACCTCTTGGTCCCAGCCCAAATGACCCTGAAGCGCACCGAGACGGTGGATGTCTTTCACGCGCTGAATGAACTCGTCATAGGCTTCCATGACCGTTTCACCGCCCCTTGCTTCTTCAACACTCCCATGGAAGAAAACGGCATCATTGGGTGAAGAAAGCGATACAAAAATGCACACATTCAAGAACATTTGAACGGTACGAGCATCATGGTCCTCCCGTTCCGCCGAAAAGGTTCGGGGAAGGACGATGATGAACCGCTCGACCAAGACATCGAGGACATCATGGACGAAGCCGAAGGGCTGGTCACCGAGGAAGAGCCGGTCCCTGTGAACACCGAAGAGGAGGGAGAGAATGACGACCTCGACCTCAACGAAAAGATGGCTCGAAGTGCACGCACCGTCATCGACACCTGAATGCACCTAAGCCGCGGTCAAAACATCCTCATCGTGTGCGACCCGACCACGACCGAAGTGGGCCAAGCCCTGCACGACGCCGCCAGCCTCCGGTCCGACCGCGTCCTGCTCGTCGTGATGCCCAAAGGCCGCCATCACGGCGATGAGCCCCCCACGCCGGTGGCCAACCTCATGCGCCAACAGCAAGTGGTCATCGCACCGACGCGCTATTCGCTGACCCACACTCGGGCTGTACGGCAGGCCATCAAGGACGGTTCGAGGGTGGCCACCATGCCCGGCATGACCGTTGAAATGTTCACCGAAGGTGGCATGTCCGCTGATTTCAACATCATCAAGAAAAACATCGGTGAGATGAACAATCTGCTTCGCCGCAAGCGCATTGTCAACGTCAAATCCGACACGGGCACGAACGTGACCTTTGAAGTCAACTGGCGGGAGTGGAAACTGGACGACAACGGCATCTGCAATCGTCCAAGAATGCTCACCAACCTTCCCGCCGGGAAAATCTTCACCCTCCCTCGAGAAGGAACGATGAACGGGACCATCGTCATCGACGGCTCGTGGGATTCTGCGCTGGTTGACGAGCCTGTGGTCTTGCAGATTGAGAACGGTTTGGTGGTCGATGTCAAAGGTGGCACCGTGGCAGCTCAAATCCGACAGACCTTCGGAGAAGCCGCCAAGCGACTCAAGGCAAAGGACCAGGAAAACGTGTGGACCATCGCAGAATTTGGCTTCGGCATGAACCCCAACGCACGCCTTGCGGGGAACGTCCTCGAGGACGAAAAGAAACTGGGAACGGCCTATTTCTCCATCGGGGACAACACGACGCTGGGTGGTTCGGCGGCGGTCGGCATCCAAATTCCCGGCGTTTTACGGGCACCAAGTATCTGGCTTGACGAGACCGTCCTCTTCGAAGAGGGAACGTTTGTGGCGTACTGACCAGCCGTCAATACCCCAAGTTCTGTTGGCCACACACCGGGCAAAAGCGCCAGTAGGGATCCAGTCCAATACCGCAACCACGGCAGTGGATACCTGAACGGATGGTGGGTTGAACCAGCGGTGCTTGTGGGCGTGGCCAACCCTGTTGCTGAGGGGGTTGTTGAGGCCATCCTTGCTGCGGCTGTTGGGCGGGCCAGCCCTGCTGCTGTGGTTGCTGCTGTGGTTGCTGCTGTTGCCAGGGTTGGGGTTGGGGTTGCGGAGGTTGCTGAACCGGTGCCGGCTGAGGTGGTGCTTGCGCAGCACCCTGGCCGAGCGGACGTCGAACGGGCGCCACCGGTTTGGGCAGGCTCGCTGTTTTCTCCGCCGCTGGCGAAGCGATGAATTCGGACAAGGTGACGACCCCATCACCGTCGGTGTCGGCCTCGGCATGGAGTTCTGCCGCCTCTTCGAGGGTGGTGCCGGTGGCTTGGGCCAGTTCCTCCACGTCGAGGGCCCCGCTCCCGTCCTCATCTGCGGCGATGAAATGCTCGGCAGCGCTCACGAACTCGGGCTCTTCCTCAGCGACGGGCACGGCTGTGTCGGGGGCTGCAACGGCTTCGGGTGCGGATTCGGGCTCGGGAATCAGTTCGGAGCTAAATGCTCCGGAAAAGGCATCGTGTGTGGCCTTCGCAACCTGCTTTTCACTCTCGACGTTGATGGTTGGCTCTTCGACCTCCATCGGAGCCACTTCGGGGAGGGCGACGGTGCTGACGGGAAGCGGAGCGACCGATTCAGATGCTGGTGCGGGCGCTGGTTCAGGCTGAGCAGCCGTTGGCAAGGGGACACCCGTGGGTTCAGCGGGCGGCACTGCGGCTGCTGGCGCCGCTTCAACAGGAGCCGGTGCTGGTGCGGGAGCAGGTTCGGGCTCGGGCAGTGTTGTGGTTTCTGGAACCTCGACGGTCGCTGCGGCGGCCGCACCGCTGGCCAATGTGGCGATGGGGAGCACGTGGCCGGCCACATCCAAGGCTGCATCCAACTCTTGGTTGATGGCGACGAGGGCGGCGACCGACCCGCTGACGTTGTTGAGGTAGCCCTCAAAGCCGGTCATGTACTTCACGACCTCGTCCTTCGAGCCGGTTTGGAACGCAACGGCGAAGAGTTTCATCATGCGCATGGGGTCAGCCAGCCGCTCGAGTGCGGCACGGTCACCCTCTGCGATGCCCCCAGCCGGGGAAGCGGTTTCGCCGGAGGAATCGGGCATGCCAAGCGCTTGAAGCAGCGGGTCAGGCATGCTCATCAGGCCGAGGTGGCCTGCCACGAGGTAGTAGATTTCTCCACCCTCGCACTGCATGCGCTCACTGGCGGCTTCAAAATCAAAGTCGCCGGGGCGAAGCACGATGTCGGAGAGCAATTCAAAGAACTGAATCATGGCTTGCTCGCGGGGCATGGCCATCATGGCGTGAAGGACGTCGCTGGATTCGGTCACACCGAAGTACGCCGCGGCATCGTCCACTTCGATGCCTTGGGGAGATGCTGCTGTCTCGTCTGACATACTCGCTCCTCCTTTCTCGGCCACCGTCGCTTCCCATTTAAGCCCTCATGAAGCGGCTCAACCTCGCTTGTTTTTTGCCAGGTTGCAGATCGCTCGAGATTGCTCGGCGGTCCAACCCGTTTCCTGAAGTTGCATCAGCACGGTTCGTTCCTGATCGCCGTCGGCGAACGCCCCAACCACCCAATCGACGGCGGCTTCACGGTCGTCGGCCTGCCAGTCTTCAAAGATGGACATGTCAACGTTGATTTTCGCTTTGCGAACCTTCTTTCCGGGTTCCTCTTCCTGAGACACGACCTTCTTCTTGCCGGCCTTTTGAGGGGCCTTGGCTTGGCTTGGTGATGGTTTCTTGCTCGGACCGCGTCCCGGAGGTCCGCCACCTCCCGAGGTGGCCCGCCCGGTGCACGACCGGGCGGCCCGGCCTGACGCATCGGCGTTTGACGGCTTGGCGCCGGTCCACCGGGGCCCTTCTTGGCAGCAGGCGATGATGCCCGCTGAGGCGTTGGACGAGAACGGACAGGCGCCGCTGCTGCCTTGTCCATCGTATCAAGGATGCTTTCCTCCTCCTCGTCGTCATAGAAATCGTCGTATTCATCGTCGTCATCATCGTCTTCACGACGCAACAACCTCACGACCAGGAGGCTCACGATGAGCAAGCCTCCAAGGCCGCCAAGGACGAGCATGATGGTCCCTGCATCCACGCCAAACAAGCCCTCCTCGCCATCACCGGACAGTGGGATGTAGGGGCAGCCGTCATCGTAGCCGTCAACGCCCTTTGGTTCGTTGGGGCAGTTGTCAGCGTCGTCCATGACACCGTCGAAATCGCTGTCCCGCTCAGAGATGTGACACCCTTCGTCGTCCACTTGGAGGCCCGGGGTGGTTTTCGGACAGAAATCGGCATTGGTCGCACCCGCGACGAATTGGCCCGGCCATGAGGGGTCGCGCGTGGCGTTCCAGGTAGGGTCGCCCCAATTATCGCCGTAGCCGTCGAAATCGGAGTCGCGCCATTGGGTTGGGTCGCCACGAAGCGCCTCTGGCTCGTTCTCATCGCGGTAGCCGTCACCGTCATCATAGCACCCGAGGAAATCAATGTACGAGGTCCCTGTTTCGGTAGGGCAATCGTCCGCATTGTTGGCCGGTGAGGGGTTGTCGCCGTAGCCGTCCCCGTCTTGGTCAAACCACTGCGTGGCGTCGCTGGGGAAGGCATCACCGGTCTGGTTGACGTGCAACCCGGTGATGGGGTCCACGTCGTAGGTGTAGACGCCGCTGTAGCCGTCGCCGTCAAGGTCCGTGTCAAGGGCGCTTTCGTCGGTGCAGCCGTTGGCAAGGATGGGGAACCCAGGCGGCGTATCGTCGCAGGCGTCATCGAGGTCGGACAGGCCGTCCCCGTCGCTGTCTCGTTGGGCCTGAGAACAACCGTTGGCGTCGACCTCCATGCCTGCAGCGGTGTTTGGACAGGCGTCGTCGGGGTCGTTCAAACCGTCCCCGTCCGAGTCGGAATTGCGCTGTTCGTCGCTGCAGCCTTGGGCATCAACGGTGGCGCCCGCAGCGGTATCGGGGCAGGCGTCGAGGTTGTTCTTGACCCCGTCTTCATCGTCGTCAAGCTCGGACTGAGAACAGCCCTCTTCGTTGACCTGCTCGCCAAGTGGTGTGTTTGGACAGATCAAATCCAACTCGTTGATGAGACCGTCACCGTCATCGTCGTTGATGTCAATCACGCGGCAACCTACCCCGTCCGTTCCGTTCAACACACCGGGCACCTCAATGCACTGATCGCCGTTCACCCCAATCGGGTTATCGCCAAAGCCGTCGCCGTCTTTGTCTTTTGACTGGGTCTTTTCGTCGGGGAAGGCATCACCAAGTTCGTTGATGCGAAGGCCTGTGTCCGGGTCGACATCGAACACATAGGCGTCGGTGTAGCCGTCGCCATCGGCGTCTGGACAGCCGTAGGCATAGACCGTCAAGTTGCGACGGGTGGAGTTGCCCCATTCGGTCGGGCATGCATCGATGAAGATGCCTTGAGCGTTGGAGCCGTTGTAGTACTCGGTCCAGTTGTCGGCGTAGCCGTCGTCGTCCGTGTCGTTCGCCGCAGCGATTCGCATCGGGAATCGGTCGGGGTTGGTGGCGTTCGCCGATTGGTTGTCGCCGTAGCCATCGCCGTCGGTGTCCTTCCATTGTGTGGGGTCGAGGGGCCACACGTCGGCCCCGTGCACGGTTGCGTTCCACTCGAAGATGGTCCCCTCGCCGGAGGGGTCGCTCGACCCGTCGCCGTCGGTGTCAAGGCAGCCGTTGCGGTCTCGGTACGACGTGCCGTAGTCCCACGGGCAGTAATCGCCGTAGACGGTATCGGTGTCGTTGTCCCCGTAGCCATCGCCATCGTAGTCGGTGTATTGCGAAGCAAGGTAGGGGAAGAGGTCGCCCGGGCCGGCGTTGGGGTCAATAGGCACGGCACAACAGTCCACGCCGTGGTTGTCGCCAAAGCCGTCGCCATCGGTGTCCAAGGCTTGCTTCCAGTTGCTCTTGAACACGTCACCGTCAAAGTACGAGGCGTCGTTGTCGGACCAACCGTCTTGGTCGAGGTCTTCGCAACCAAACCGGTCAATCCATGAGGTCCCCCCGTCTTGGTCACAACCGTCGATGTCGTCGCGATAACCGTCGGTATCGTAATCATCGCATCCTTGGAAGATGAACGCTGAGGTCCCTGCATCCGTCGGACAGGCATCGGGAGTCGGCCCCAGCGGGTTGTCCCCGTAGGCATCACCGTCGCTGTCCATCCACTGGTCGCTGACGGTAGGCAGGCCGTCGATGAGGTCGAACACCAGGTCTCGGTCTTCATCGCCGTAGAGGCGGAGCATGATGACGTCGTCGTTGACTTCATCCCAGTAGGCCATGTGGACCGTTCCATTGGCATCCACCTCGGCGTGAACGCGATGGTTGGTGATGATGTCTCCAAAGCGAACCGACATCCAAGGATTGGTTTCACCCGAGGTGCTGTTGAGTTCTACGCTGTTGAAGATGAGGTGATTGGAGACAGGGTCACTGGTCATCAAGAGCAGATGATCGCCCCCGTGGTGGATATCCCACGCTCCGTTGACGGCCGCTGCGGGTCGTTCTGCAAGGGAGACCCACGCACCCGTCTCGTTGAGGCCGAGGATGGAGGAAATGGCGTTGGCACGAACAGCGAGCAGCGGCGAAGCCCCGCCCTTGAGGTCGAGCCGGTATTCGTTCGCCGTACCGCTCGGCTGGGCCACCGTGTGTTCAACCCATCCGCCGGCGCTCGGCCACTGCTCAAAGACCCGCAAGGTGCCGTCGTTGGTCAAGGAGGCCACCAGCAAGGAGCCGTTGTCCAACACGGCCAACCCCAGTTCGCTCGTCAGTTCGCTGTGGTTGGCGACGGTGTGCTTGGACAGGCTGGTTCCGTCGTGAATCCACACCTCCAGGTTCGTTCCCGAACCGTTGGAAGCCACCAGACCGACGGCCAAAGAATCGTTGTCCAGGACCATGGCCGGGTGCTGTTGAGACAACGCCTCGCCTGCTGCACCTAGCGCTGTCAAGGACCAACTCGAACCGCCAACCGCCATCTCGAGCTGGTTGGTGCTGCTCAGGCGATACACCAAATGCGGGGTGTTGAGGCTGTCAACGTTGACGTCAATGGCCTGCGAGAGGTCGGCCCCCGTACGGACAAGTTCGGAGGACCAGCCGGTTGAGGATTGCGAGGAAGCAAAGATTTGATTGCCAACACCAGAAGTGTAAGCAAGCACTTGTTTGTTATCATGCGTGATGGTTGAGCCCAACCATTGGCCCATCGTCCCGGTGGTCGCCACCGTTTGCTGAAGGGCGGTCATGGACGTGGTGGAGGCCAGCATCATGGCAGAGGTGTTCTCCATCACGACCACAGGCTGTCCGGATGAACGCACATCGAAGGCCACCCCGAGGTGGCTGGTGTTGAGGCTTACGAGCGTCTGATCGACCCATTGCCCGCCGGGGGTGCCGTCGTTCATGTGCTCAAGTTTCGAAACATGAAGGCGCAACGCATCAGCGTGGGTGTAGACGATGCTCGTCTCACCACGTCCTGCGGTTCCGAGTTGGACATCGGTCACTGTCCCCTGACGCTCGAAGGAAATGGACTCCCAGTCCTGCTCGCTCACCATGAGGTACGTGAGGCCAAAGTCGTCTCCTCGGTCCTGGGAGCGCATCGAGTAGAAGAGGTCGCTTAGACCGTCGCCGTTGATGTCGCCACCCGCTGCCATGCGGAACCCGAGGTGTTCGCTGCTGTTGCCTTCAGCGAGGAGTTGGCGGTCATCACTGATGCCCGTCGGTGAGCCAAGGAAGATTTCCACACGGCCCGCAGCGTTCCCCATGCGACTGGAGATGTACACGTCGCCGTAGCCGTCCTCGTTGATGTCCCCGGCAGCAACCATCGACTCACCAATACGGCTGTTGGCCGGCGGCCAGTAGCGCCAATCGGCCTCGCTGGGAAGCTGACCGTTGGTGCCCTCGAAAAGCCACAATGTTCCTGCGCCGAAGGCTCCGGTCGTTGAGTTGAAGGGTTCAGAAATGATGTGTTCGTCAAACCCATCGCCGTTCAGGTCGCCCACGCAAGCGATGTTGAACCCGAACAACTTCCCCTGTACGATGGACTCAAGGGCGTGGTCTGCCGTTCCGTTGTAGCCAGATGACGACCCAAAGAAGTACTCGATGGATGAATAGGTCGCCGGTTTACTGAAATCGCCGGTGTTGCCAACGATGAGTTCGTCGTGGCCGTCGTTGTTGACGTCGCAGGCCTCAAGCGAGCGACCAAAGAGGCCACCGTCCTTGGTTTGCGTCAAGTTTCGCGAGGGGAACAAGCCGCTCTCGTTGCTGGTGTAGAGGTTCACCTTCCCGGCGTCGGTTCTGGTTTCGCTGACAACGGACGTGTAATTCCGAGCCGTGGCGGCGAGGCTGGCCCCGCTTCCTGTGTGATGGAGGGCTTCAACAGCGCTCCCAAGGGATTCATTGGAGGTCCCGGTCAGGTTGACCCATGGCGAAGGGGAAAGTCCAGAGGCATTCCCCAAGTAGACGTGAACCAAACCGTGCCGCAATTCCGCGTCATCGGCCGGTGCCCATCCGGGAGAACCAACGGCTAAATCCATGATGCCGTCGTTGTTGAAATCCCCAAGCGCCATGCCTGCGCCGTAGTGTGCACCGTCGGAAGCGCCGGCGTAAATCATGTCGGGGAGGTCGGACAAGCCCGTTGTTGAGCCGTAGTGGACGGAAACTCGCCCGTTGTCTGTCATGGAGACCACATCCGCTGTTGGCGTGGAAATCACCAGGTCGTCAACGCCGTCCGCATTCAGGTCGCCCATCAACATCAACCCCTCATCCTCGTCGTCTTCGCCTTCCAAGGCCGTCGATGGAACGGGGTTCACTCGTCCGGTGTCTTGACCGGCCAGCGACCGGATCAGGTTCACCGAAAAGGTGGAGCCGCTCTGGGTGGCGGTGGCCACTTGTTCGATGTTGTTGGCATCGAGGTCCATGCCGAGCACATCAGCGAGATCGTCGTCCTGAAGCAGCAGACGACGGTCGTGCTCCATGCCGTCAATGCGGAGCAACACGACCTCGCCGGTGGCGGTCAGCGTGTACAGAACGTGTGCAACGCCGTCTTCGTCAACTTGAAGTTCAAACTTCTCCCCTACGGGCCCCTCATCGAGGAGGTAATCGGTCCAATACGCACCGCTGAAGTTCACCTGGTGGAGCGCACCGGTGGCCGTCCGCATCAACCCCCACTCCAATCCCTGCGGGGTGATGTCGAGTGCCAGATGGGTTGGAGATACGTCCTCCATGATGGTGCGGGTGTGCCAGCGAGGGCCGTCGTAGTAGGTTGCACTCTGCTTTGCGTATCGGCCCATCTTCAAGTCGTCACCGTCGGCGTAAAGGACCCGGGGAAGCTCATTGGCGGTGATACCGATGGCGCAGTCCACCAAATCAGAAGCGTTGGCGGTGGCCACGGTGTCGACGAGACTGGTGGTCCAGGTGCCAGTTGGCCGGTGAACAGCTGTTCGAACCGTGCCCTCTTGGGTGCTCCAGCAAAGATGGGCTTTGTCATGCCGCGTGAGTTTCATATCGGGTGTGCCGTGGTGTTCGCCGAAGGAGACGTTCAGCCCTTCCGTCTCCCACAGGTCAAGCATGGATTCCTCTCGAACCGTGGCCCCGACCAAACCGTCGACGTCAAGGGTGGACCCCGCCAAGTCGTGGCCGTAGCCCGAAGCCAGCGTAAACGGGCCACTGAAGCCAACCTCGGTCGGTTCATCCAACGTCGGGGCATCGACCGGGTTCATCAGAAGGGGAGAGAGGAGCGACAGAAGAAAAAGCACAACGAGGCTCACGCTTTTGCCTCCTTTGTTCTGAAAATTGCTGGTCGCCATACGGTAAGCACAGCCGGCGACCTTGAAAATCATTGTTCACCTGTGCCTGACCCCCGTAGGGGGTCAATCCCAACGCCCGGTATCAACCGTTGAATTGAGAAAGTGCGACGCTCACGAGCCACCATGGCTGACCATCGTGCCTTGCTGGTGGCCTGCGGAACCTGGCCATCACCCGACGTGGTGAAGGCGTTGGCCGGTGAGGCCGGTCATGTCATCGCCCTGGACGGTGCGCTGGCCCTCTGCGCAGAACACGGCCTGCAAGCCGATGTCGTTTTGGGCGACATGGACAGCATCAAACCTGAGGCACTGGTTGCCTATCTCGACCAAGGCGGGACCGTCGTCGAACGGGCTGCTCAAGACGCCAACGATCTGAGCAAAGGGCTTGCCTACCTCGAAACGCTGGGCGCCAAGGGTTGCACGGTGATCGGCGCCACCGGCGGCGACCCTCAACAGGAGTGGGCGAACATGCTCTCATGCGCTGCTTCTGCGCTCGAGATTACCTGCTTTACAACCGACCACACCTACCGGTTCCTTCAGCCCCAAGTGCATTATTCTATAGACATTGGCGCTGGCGTAGAATTCTCCTTGTTCGGGTTGCCAAGTGCCACCGGCGTGCAACTCAAACACGCGTCATTTCCCCTGAATGATGCAACGTTGGAAATGGGTTCGAAGGGCTTGCACAACGTGGCCTTGGAAGGCAGCGTTCACCTATCGTTCAGCGAAGGACGTTTGATGCTCATGAAGCCGCTCACGACCGAGCAGGGGGAAGGAACGAGCGAAGCATAGCCGAGTAGTCCTCCTCGCCGTCCCAATCCTGTGCTTTTTCATCGATCCTCGCCTTGTGGAGGGTGTCCTCAAAACCGCCCCAATCCTCGATGAGTTGGAGCTTGTACGCCGCCTTTGGGGTGTAACCGGGCAGGAAATTACGCCAGAGGAACGGAATCCGACCGGGCGTGACTTGATTGACGATTTGCACGATGGAGGTGTTGCAGGTCGTCAGCAAGGAGTGGTACCACTCGGGATTGGCGGCAAGATCGTTCAGTTTGTCGATCAAGGCGAAGAGAAGTTCCTTGTTTTTCTCATGCGGCGTGTTCGCACGGAACATGTAATCTCGGTTGCGACGACCGTGGGTTCGCAGACCGGTCACATCTCGCTCAAACCCAACCAAGAGGTAGAGTTCGTAGGCTCTCCACAAACCGTCCCATGGATGGTAGCGCTCGCCCTTTTCCCGTCGTGATTCAAAGGAAAACGAGAGGCATGTTCCGCTTCCAAATTCGAACGTCAGGTAGGTGTGAGCGAGACCTTTGATGGAGTGGAAATGGTCAACCATGAACCAAACAGCCTCGAGGTCTTCGGCATCAACCTTCACCTCGTCCACCCAGTCTTCGTCGCGGTCCTTGGTGGTGCGCCACGTGAAGTTGCGAACCATCTGGAACGTGATGGCTGAACCGTTGACCTTAGCGGTGGTCAGGTGTTGACAATCGGCCGCCCATTCCAAATCCAACGAGGGTTGAAGGGGGCGAATTCGGGTGTTCCAAACGTACAGCAGACGCAACACAAAGGTACCTGAAATGACGCTAAGACCAATCAGCAGCGCTTCTGTAAACTCCATTTACTCCCACCGGTGCCAGACGCGCCACTCTCGGTCCCACCAATCCAACGCCCCGGAGGGATGTTGGCGCCAGAGCACACCTTGGTCGTCCAGAGTGGTGGGCAGGCCTTCGGTGTCGGGTGAACCATCGGCCAACACTTGGGGCGTCGGACCAAGTGTTGGGAGTTCGAGCGGTTCAGGCTCAGGGTTTCGGACGAGAAGGAGGAACACGAAGATGGAGACAATCAGAGCGAGAACACCGATGGACATCCATCCAACGGACTCCGTCGCCGTTTCTGGACCGAGAGAAGTGGAGGGAAGGGAAGCGCGCTCATCTTCTGTCAAGTCGGCAGCGGGGAGCCGGATCAGGTTGATCGCTTGGGTGGAGGTGATCTGCTTGTCCGTTTGAACCTCCAGGGCGATGAGGTAGGCGCCCGCAGGGAGGTTGGAACAGTCGAGTACGGTGGAATTGGCACCCTCAACCACGTCGCCCTTGATTCGCCAAACCATGGTGAGGCCCTCCAAAGGACGGCCGTCGGTCAATTCCATTCGGACGCTGCACGGTGTTTCCGTGGTGTTCTCATGACCGGTTGGAAGAAGGTTGAACGCTGGCGCTGGACGGTTTTGGATGGTGAAATTCAAGGTGCTCTCAGCCGTTTGACCCAAGCCGTTGCGATAGGTTTCTTTCAACTCGTAATCGCCCGCTGGCCAAGAAGCACAGTCCAGCGTTTCATGCGAATCCAGTACGCTAAAGGGCGCTCCGGTGAAGGTTCGCACGCCGGTCTCACCGTAGCGAGGACCCGTTTCATCGGCAAAGGTACGTGTGATTTCACACAACTCACCGGTCTGGAGCGAGTCGCCTGCGTTGAGGGCCAATTGAACACGAGACACCTGGAGTGCTGGCGTGAGCATGAAGGTTGGAAGAGGCGAGGAAGCGATGAATTCGCCGTTGGCATCAAGGAAGTCCAAGCGAAGGTCATGTTCACCTTTTGACCACGCATCGTACACGACGGTTATGTTGGTTTGACCGGAAAAGGCGACTTCCTGGGTTTCGAGCACCTCTCGTTCTTTGTGCAATCCTCGCAGTTTGACGATGAGTTCGTTCGAGGCTGCTGTGGAATTGAGAATGACGACCACGCGCACGGCATCGATCTCCCCGTCCTGATCTGAATCGATGGTGTCGTTTCGCAAGGCCAAGACGGTCAAACCCTCGGCCTCAAGTCGTTCTTGCGTCGTTTCTTCCGCTCTCACCGAACCAAAAGGAAGCAACAGGGCGGCCATCATCACGGCCAACACCAAAGCACGCCCTCGGTTCTCAGCCATCGTGTTCACCTCCTTGAGGCGCGGGCAACGGCGGCAGTTGATCGAGCGGAATGAGGGCTGGAACCGGTTCGCCAATGCCCGGGGAGTTCATGAGTTCGGTTTCCTTGTCCTGAATCAGCTGCTCGAGCAGGTCCTTACGGCGTCGCGACCCTTTCACCACCAACGCCCCCAAGGCACCCAGCAGGAAGCCAGCACCCATGACAGCGTACGTGAGCCATGAGGCAGCAGGATCCTCGCCCATGATGGCGATGGCTGCGGCAAATTCGCCGTACTCGTCCGACCATCCGTCCCCGTTCTGGTCGGGGCATCCTTGGAGGTCACGCTCGGAAGAACCCGCTTGATTGGGGCAATCGTCTCGGAACGCGCCCAACGGGAGGTCACCAAAGCCGTCTTGGTCGCTGTCCATCCACTGCAGCGCCTCAGTGGGGAAGGCGTCGGCCAAGCCAAACGGATGAGCTGCCCAAGATTCGGTCGGGTCGGACCATCCATCACCGTCGGTGTCCCGGCAACCCAATCGGTCGAGGAGTGAAGTCCCGCGGGTTTCCGGGCATGCATCGCCCTGGTGCCCGTCCATGCTGTCCCCGTATCCATCACCGTCGGAATCGCGCCACTGGGTTGGCTCGTGAATGAACGCATCGCCCAAATCCGACCAGCCGTCACCGTCCGTGTCTTTGCAACCCCAACGGTCGCCACCCGAGGACGGACCAACCGAAGTTCCCGCTATAGAAGGGCAGACATCGGCTGTTGTCCCTCGTGGGTTATCGCCACGTCCGTCCCCATCAATATCGTGCCATTGCGTGGGGTCTTCGGGCCATGCATCGCCCGAGCCGCCCGGGCTGGCCAACCATGTCGACGTGGGGTCGGACCACCCGTCGCCGTCAGCGTCAGGACAGCCCCAGCGGTCGAAGGTGGACGCACCCTGTGTTGTGCGGCAACCGTCAGGCCTGTAGGAAGAGCGCCATGTTTGGCCGTCGAAGTACTCGAGGTTGTCGCCATAGCCGTCGTCATCGGTGTCGTGCCACTGAGAGGGGTCGTCGGGGAAGGCATCAGCAAATCCGCCCGGATGCGCCGTCCACAACTCGGTGGGGTCAGAGAAGCCGTCTTTGTCGACGTCCCGACAACCGAGACGGTCGTAGCGGCTGATCCACCCTGAATCGACTTCTTCAGGTGTAGAAAGCATGCAGACATCGCCCTCAAAGCCGGTCAGATTATCACCGTAACCATCACCGTCGGTGTCCCTGTACTGGGAGGGTACGAAGGGGAAATCGTCCACTTGCGTCGCACCGTAGGTTTGGTTATCACCCCAGCCGTCTCGGTCGGTGTCCCGCCACTGTGTCGGGTTGAACGGGAAGTCGTCGATGCGCTGTGCGCCGATGGTTTGGTTGTCACCCCAACCGTCCCGGTCCGTGTCCAACCACTGCGTCGGTTCGAGCGGGAACGCATCCGAACCGTTGTCGATGGTCCAATTTTCGTCGCCGTCCGAATACGTATCCATGTCCGTATCAACGCAACCAAAACGGTCGGAGAACGAACCGCCCCGAATGAACGGACAAGCATCGGGTTGGGTGGCGTTGTCCACGAATTGACCGATGCCCCACACCGCCCGAGTGGTGTTGAGGGAGGGGTCGTCCCAGTTGTCGCCGTAGCCGTCCTCGTCCGTGTCGTTCCACTGCGATGCATCGTAGGCAAAAGCGTCCGCTTGGCCGACGGGATGGGCGAACCAAGCTTCGTAGCCGTTCAATCCACCGGGGTCGGGGTCGGAGTAGGAATCGCCGTCGGAATCAACGCAACCAAACCGGTCGGACGAGGAGTAGCCTCGGCTGAACTGGCAGTGGTCGCCCTGGTAGCCATCGAGGTTGTCACCGTAGCCGTCGTTATCGGAGTCCAGCCATTGTGAGAATTCACTTGCAAAGGCATCTGCGCCGTTTTGGACACCCCACCCGCTGTCGGGATCGGACCAACCATCGCCGTCGGAATCCGTGCAGCCTTTGCGGTCGTTGGTGGAGGCCCCGACCAAGTTGGTGCAGTCGTCTTCGGTGTCGACGAACCCGTCTTCATCCGAATCACGGTTGGTCTTGTCAATGGAAGGCGTGAGCGTGTAGTCAAAGCCGTCGTTGCACCAGGAGTCTTTGCCTTCCACCTTGATGAGGATCTCACCCGCCGTTGAAAGGGTGGTTGAGAGGGTAGCGGTCGGCGAACCGTCATCCACATTTTGAGTGACAGAACCCATCGTGAACGTCCCTTCCCACCCGTCACCGGGGCACCACCATGCTGGATTGCTCATGCTGCCAGAAAAGGTGACTTGGACGATGTCGCCCATTTTTCCTTGAATTTTCCAATAGTCCCGTTTGTCGGTTGGCGAACACCCGTTGGGATCGCACACGTACCCGCTCGAGGATACACCATCGGTCAACCCGTTGGCGCTGGCAGGGTCGTTATCCGCACTCGCCAGCGGCGTGTGGAGCAGCGCGAGGCCGAGGACGAGAAGGATGGCGACTCGACCGGCCATGCCAAGGCATGGGCAAACGGATTATCAAAAGCACCCCTGCGGGGTGACGGCGAACTTAACGCAGTTTCTGCTTTCCTAAGCATTGCCGCAGACACGGCTCCAATCGTTCATGACGGAAGACATAGCCGCTTTCCTGCAGGCGTTTTGGAAGCACTCGCTGGCCGTCAAGAACGAGGGCTTGGGCCAATTCTCCGAACATCAACTTGAGGGCGAAGCCTGGAGCAGGAGCGAAGGCAGGGCGTCGCAAGACCTTCCCGAGGACCTTGGCATAGTGCTTCTGCGTGACCGGTTCGGGGGCGGTCAAGTTGTAGACGCCCTCGCATTCCGGTGTCATCATCAAGTGATAGGTGGCGTAAATCTGGTCGTCCATTGAAATCCACGAGTAATACTGGCGTCCACCGCCGGCAGGGCCACCGGCGCCCATCAGCGTTGGCAAGAGAAGTTTCTGCAAGGCACCGCCCATGGGCGTGGTGACGATGCCCGTGCGCATCCAAACCGTTCGAATACCGGCCTCGCTGGCCGCTGCACCCGCCGCCTCCCAAGCGATGCAGGTTTCGGCGAGGAAATTGTCTCCAGCGGCGGAGGTCTCGTCCAAGATCTCCTCGCCACGGTTGCCGTAGAACCCGATGGCGGACCCGCAAAGGAACGTGGTTGGGGGGTTGGAAAGGCGGGTGAACAGTTGAACAAGTTGCTCGGTGGGCACGGTGCGGCTGGTTTCAATCAGCGCCTTGCGCTTGGCATTCCAGCGCTTGTCGCCGATACCCGCCCCTGCAAGATGGATGACGGTATCGAAACCTTCCATGCTGCCTTCGAGCACCTCCCCGGTTTGGTCGTTCCAGACCACGCAGGGCTGGTCGGAGGCGTCAGGAGGGAGCGTGGTGGATGGACGGACAAGGCGAACAACCTCGTGACCGGCGGCTTGGAGGAAGGCACAGAGTTGCATCCCAATCAGGCCGGTTGAGCCGCTGACAAGCACGCGTTGCTTGGGGCGGTCGGCGTACATGGCGATGCGCTTGAGGTCCTCTTGGACGCGGACGGTTCGATAGGCAAACATCTGATTCATCCGACCTTTCACCGTAAACGGGGCCGTCCAGAAGGTCAGCGGGTGAAGGGGAAGTTTCCACTGAATCGTGTCGTGAATTTCGCTGGATGTTGCGCCGGTTGAGACAAAGCGGTGCTCATGGTCCCACTTGCCGAAGGGACCCTTCTCCATTACGTCGTTGAAGACTTCACCCGGGACGACGCCGTAGTGGCGAGCGACCCACATGGGTCGAAGCGGTCCCAGCGACACGCGGAACCGAGTGGTGGCGTTGTCCACCAGTCGCCCGGCTTCAAGGGGACGAATGCCTTCCCATTCAGGCATAATACGACGAAAAGCTCCCGGGCTGTCGTACCAAGCCCACACGTCTTCCACCGGGGCATCGTAGCCTGCGACATGAGCGTAGGTTGGCATGACAGTTCCTCATTGATGGGCTGAGTAAAACGAGGGGCCAGAGCCCAGCACCTTGGACGAATCGCTGGGCGCCGTGTACTTCTCGACGTAGCCCTTGGTCTTGAATTTCCGAGCGGTCGAGGCGCTGGTCATGCACCGCACCTTACCGTAGACCGCACGCTCGGTCCATCCTCGGTCAAACTTCCCCATGACCCAGCCGATGCCGGTGTAGGAGTTGGGGTCGCGGCCGTCAAGGGCCCAGCGGTCGTTGAGGGCGATCATCCAATCCATGGCTGTTTGTGGGTCGGGCGACCATTCCAAGATTTTCTTGCCCCACAACATGCGGAGATAATTGTGGATGATGCCTTCCTGTCGGAGTTGGTGTTGGGCTGCGTTCCACAACGGGTCGTGGGTGTTGGCGGTTTCGAGTTCCTCAAACGTGTAGAGGTACGGGCGTTCATCCTCTTCGTGCTCGGCGAGGGTGGTCTTTGCCCACTCGGGGAGGGAGTCGTATTCAGCGTGATTTTCCACCATGGCACAGTGAATGAAGCCGATGTCTCGCCAGGTGATGATTTGGTCGAGGAAGGCTTCAACGGGTTCTGGAAGACCCCACCAACCTTGCCGACGCCCGTCGTTGGGAGCGTTGACCATGCTGACATCCCAGCGGTGATGGGTGAAGATGTCGTGGAGAATGGCGTGAACGCTGATGTGGCCATAATGCAGCCACGGCGAGAGCCCGCTTGCTCCCCGCTCCTGAGGCTCGTTTCGCTTTTCGTGATAGGTCTGAAGGCGTTCGGCAAAGAACTCCTTCCAGCGACGGCGGCCTTCAACGTAGCCACCTTTCTTGCCCATCACGGGTTGCACATCGTGGTCGATGGCCAGGGTGGAGAGGGCTTCCCTTCCGATGTCTCCGCCCTCGGATACACGCCAGAGGAATTCGTAAGGCGTCATGGGCGTATCGGTTTGTGCAAAGATAGCGTTCACCACAGCGGGGTCAACCTGTGGAAGGTCGGCAGCGGCTTCCAACGGACGTCGGTGCGGGAATTCATGCATGTGTTCTCGAATGGTTTTGTGGAGGTGGCGTCGAAGCGAATAGGCCGTTGAGAAATCGCGACCTTGGGCGCGCATGGCCATGAAGCCGTTGGAGTCAACGACGTGAATCTCACAAGGAATCACGGACAAAGCAACGTTGAGCACATGCTTTGGGTAGTACGTCGGGTAGTCATCAATGACGCAAGATCGAGCGTGGTCAAGCCACCTTTGAGCAGGCCCGCCGCCTCTTTTCGCTTGGTTTCGACGTAGGGAATGTAGGTAACACCGGTTCCCTCAAACGCCGTACGGTTGTCCACCATGCCCTGGAGCACGAAGGTGGAAATTCGGTCGTTTGCCCATCGGTGCTGAAGCGCCAGGCATTCGATGACGACCAGCGGCAAGTTGTGTTGTTTGGCGAGGTCAATGGCGTGCTGGAGGGCATGGTTCCACTGACCTCGTCTTGCGGCCGTCATCCAATAGACCACGACTTCCCCATGCTCGTTTGGGACGCCGTGAATCTTGAGGCGGCTGCTCGGAATCATGAGGAACCACCTCGGTGAAGTTGTTCCGTCTTGCTCGTCCGGTAGACGGCGTAGGGATTCGAGCGGACCGTCAGCCCTGCATGGTTGCGCATCAGGCTTCTGCGCGTGAGTCCGTCAACGGCCAGCTGGTGCATGGTTTCGGAGACCCATTCCAAATTGGAGCACTCCGAGAGTGAACACCACGCCGTGTTGGAAATCTCTTCGCTCGTGTGGTGGTCGACCTCGGTATTGACCTGCACATCATAGCACAAAAAGACGGCTGGTTGGCCTTTCCTCAGTGCCGTTCGCACACCAGCAAGGCCCAGCACCTGGCCGTCATGCCCGGATTCTTCAGCCAGTTCTCTGAGCGCCGCAGCCTCCTGGCTTTCGCCGGGGTCCACCCTGCCTTTGGGGAAACCCCATTTTCCTTGATGGGGTCCTGATGCTTCTTGGACGAGGAGGATTTCCCCCTCTCGGATGACCCTTGCGGCCACGCCCAAATCACAAAGCAGGCTGGTCATCAAATAAATTTTCATCGAGCCAGTATATCAAACGCAGTTTGGCCCCCTGTAAGAAAAAGACGAGTGTTTATATACAAACTCGGCAAATTTTGTAACATGGAAGGCGCAGAATTTCGTCGAAAACAAAGCGCTCCCGAAGCAGACGCTGTTTTGCCAACGGCCCACGGAGAATTTCGAATTCGAGCATTCCGAGACCCTACGGACGGCAAGGAACACGCTTTGCTTTACGTCGGCGACATATCAGAAGGCACACCGATGATTCGCATTCACTCTGAATGCCTGACCGGCGACGCCTTTGGATCGCTGCGCTGTGATTGCGGGCCACAACTCCAGTCATCGATGAAGGCCATTCAAGAACGTGGCCACGGCGCCATCGCCTACATGCGGCAGGAAGGCCGCGGCATTGGGCTGTACTCGAAAATGCAAGCCTACGCCCTGCAGGACACCGGCCTTGATACCCTCGATGCCAACCTTGCTTTGGGTCTTCCAGGCGACGCTCGCAAATACGACTTTGCCGCAGAAATGCTGTACAGCATGGGTGTATCTTCGATTGAACTCGGACCAACAACCCCGACAAGCGCAACCAGCTCCTCGAGCACGGCATCAACGTGGTCAACCGTGTCCCCATCATTGTTGGGCAGTGCGCTCACAACCGCTCGTACATGAGAACAAAAAGCGCAAGAATGGGGCACTTGCTTCCAAACTGAGTGATCTTCATGCGCACCAACATCGTCGGACAGGATGCCCCCCGCTTCGTGCTTGAAAACGAGCACGGGGAAACCTTTGACAGCGCCACGCTCGATGGCACTTGGCGCATCATTTTCTTCTACTCGAGGAACAATTCTCCAACCTGCAAGCGAGGATGTTTGACCTTCAAGGAGCAACATGATTTGTTTGCCTCCGTCGGCTGTTCCATCGTCGGTATCGGGCCGGGCACCACCGAAGAACTGGCGGGCTTCAAGAGCAACCTTGGCGACCTTCCGTTCCCGCTTCTCGCCGACCCTGAGCGTGTGGTTGGAAAGATGTTCAACGTCCCTGTTCACCTGGGCCAGTTCCCAGCGAAATCTTCGTTCCTCGTCGGCCCCGACAACACCATTCAGTACGTTTACGACTGGCTGTTCCGCCCACGGCGCCACGTTGCCAAAATCCTGGCCGACATCTCCCAAGTCCGGGGTGACGGCTGATGTGGGACGAATTGCTCCTCGAGGCTGGCCTCAACGAGCGTGAAGTGCGGTCCATCATGATCCTCGGGTCCCGTCCAAAAATGAAGGCCTCTGAGTTGGCCAAGGAACTGAACACGACACGGCTTGATGCCTACAACAGTCTTTCTCGCCTTCAGGAAATGGGCATCGTGACCGCCACCGCTGACCGCCCCATGTTGTTCTCCAGCCTCCGCATCAACGAGGCCATGGAGCACATCATCCAGTCCAGAAAACAACAACTTGACCGGCTTGTGGAAGGATTTGACGAACTTTCCAAGGGCATCACTGAAACCGATGCTTCCTACGAGAAGCAGCGTCGCGACATCGATGACCCGCGGTTCGCCGTGCTCAAGGAGCGAAGTCACATCTACAACCGATTGCAAAAGATGGCCAACGACGCCGAGGAGCGACTGATTCTCCTCTTGGGCCAATTTGGCATCCTCCATCTTTGCCGCAGCCCAGATGCACTGGAAGCCGTGAACACGGCCGCCGTTCGTGGCGTTGTGGTGCAAATCATCACCCACTTGGACGGACGCACCCTGCGTTTCTTCGACCAACTCGACAAGGCCATCGACGTTCGGCATTCGGACGAACTTGATTCACTCGGTTTTGTCCAAGACCAATCCGAAGTCATCCAGTACCTCAACATCGAGGACAACCCCGTGGGTCGTGGGAAAGAAGACGCCGCGCTGATCATCGAATCCGGCCCGTTTTCCCAGGCGCACCTCCACCTCATCGACGCCATCTGGGAAGGCGCCGTTCCGCTGGCGACCGCCCGTGCTCGATTCACCGAGAACCAAATCAACGACCCGCTCCGGCTCACCATCGGTGAAGGTTCGTTCCTGAAGAACGTCTCCGTCGCCCTCGGTTTTGACGGGCAACTCCCGGAAGAAGACACGCCTTTTGATCCGGAGGCCTTCTTTGCTGCTGGCCACGAAGTCAACGAAGCCCGCAGTCGGCTCACCGAGGGGAAACTCTCCAACCTCAAGGTGCTGGGGATTGACATCAGCCGCATGTTGCGACAAATCGGGATCCGAGTCGGCCAAGAAATCGCCTTTTCCCTTCGTTCTATAGACAACGACATAGAGTTCATTGACGAGATGATGGACTGGTGGGAGCACGCTGGACTCGGCCTGCTCCGGTACGATGTTGACCCACAATTCCACGTCGTTGTGGGCCTCAACCATCCACCCGTTGACGACCCCGACGCCTTGCCCATGTGGGAAATGGACGACGGCATCATTGAGGGCGCCCTTTCAACGCGATTTGCCAAAGAAGCTAACGTCGTCATTCAGCGCGTTGAAGGCAGCGCCGACAAGGACGACCTCTGGCGCTACCTCATCCACCGACACGAACTCAGCACGATCGAACTCAACGACTGAATTGGGTGAATTGCATGAAGCTCGGCACGTTCCTCCGGTTCTTTCGTCAAATCAAGGGAAAAAAACCCGTTGACATCGACGCCATCCAATCGATGGGGTTGCTGGCGGTCAAACTTGGCCAAATCTTCGCCCTTCGACCCGATTTGATCGACCCCGACCGATGCATCGAACTCCAGCAACTCTACAGCCGGGCCGCCACCATTCCAGAGGAAGACTCTCAGCGCCTCCTCGACCGCTTTGCCCCCGATGGATTCCTCGACCACTTCGAGCACCTCGACATGAAACCGTTTGCTGCCGCAAGCATCGGCCAAATCCACCGTGGTGTGCTCAAAGACGGCACCAAGGTGGTGGTGAAGGTCATCAAATCCGATTTCGAGGACGCCTTCAAGCGGGACGTCCAACGGATGAAGCGGTGGATTCGAATGGGGCTCTTCTTCAACCCCAGGCTGCGAAAAGTAGGGAATCCAATTGGACTGCTCGCTCACATCGAGGACTACACCCTCAGGGAGCTTAACCTGCTCAACGAAATCGACGGGCGCAACCAACTCATCGCTAAGGCGGAGGCGATTGAGGAACATTTCCCGATGCCGAAGCTGAAGTTTCCGACCATGTGGGAACATCTGTCCAACGAACGCGTTCTCGTCATGGAAGAGGTCACCCATCCAACGCTGGAAGACCACCTCGAGGCTGGAAGCCTGACGTGGCCCGATATGCTCGAACTCTTCCGAATCCACGGCGCCTTCATGTTCGGGTTGGGCACCTTCCACGGCGACCTTCACCCAGGAAACGCGATGATGGACGACCAGGGTAATTTCTTCTTCATCGACACCGGTGCCATCTGCAACGCACCCCAGCACGTCCGAAATGCGTTGTTTGGATTCTTCTACTTCCTTGCCAGGGGCGAACTCAAGAACGCCTTCGACGCCATGTTGACCATGGCCGCCGTTCGCCCGACCGGCGATACGCTGCAGACCTATTACGACTCCATGAACGAACTGTACGATGGCTTCGTGGGCACCTCCGTGAGTGAAGTTTCACTCACCGAGCAGATGATGAAGACGGTGAAGGCGGCGGTCTTGGCAGGCTGCGCCTTTGGAGAAGAAGCGTTCCCGATCATTCGCTCGCTGATGTACATGGACGGCATGGTGCTCAAAGGCCACCCCAACGTCGACCTCATCAGTTCGATGGGCCCGTACTTGGATGAATTCTCCGTCCTTATTGACCCGAATTCCATTCTCGATACTGCGCGATAAAGTGTTATTTTTCATAAATTTTTTATGAACAAAAACCGCCATTTATATGCTCAGACCAAGTGCCCAAACCATGACTGGACGTTCTCAACCAAAAGTGGCCATCATCGGTGCGGGCCCCGGCGGCTTGGCCTCGGCACTTCTCCTTGCCAAGTCCGGTGTCGACGTGACCGTGTTTGAACGCTCCAGTGCGGTCGGCGGTCGCAACAAGGTGTTCGACCGGGACGGGTTCAAATTTGACCTCGGCCCCACGTTTTTCCACTATCCCGAAGTGATCGAGGACATCTTCAAAGCGATCGGTCTCGACGCCCACGAGGAACTCAACCTCCACAAATTGGACCTGAACTACCGCCTCATTTTCGGGCAGGGCGGACAACTTGACTGCACCAGCGACCTCGACCAAATGACCGAGCGCATCCGGGAACTCTCCGGTGACAACAACGCCAACGCCTTCCGCCGGTACGTGGCCGACAACCGACTCAAACTTGAGAAGTCCAAGGCCTGCCTCCAAGAGCCATGGTACGGCCCGAGCGACCTGCTCTCCAAGCGAGCTATGCGTGTGGCCGGTGTCCTGCGGCCCCAGCGTTCGGTCGCCAAGGACCTCATGAAGCTCTTCGACGATGACCGACTGATGCTAGCGATGTCCTTCCAGACGAAGTACCTCGGCATGTCGCCGTTCAACTGCCCCAGCCTGTTCACGATGCTCGCCTTCCTCGAATACGAATACGGTATCTTCCACCCCATCGGCGGCCTCGGCAGCGTCAGCGAGCGAATGGCCACCATCGCCAAGGACCTCGGCGTGACCTTCCGAATGAACGAAGCCGTCGAATCGGTCATCATGGACGGGAAGACCATCAAGGGCGTTCGCACCGGTAAAGGCGAGTTCTTTGCTGATAAGGTCGTCATGAACGCTGACTTTGCCAACGGCATGACCCAACTCTTCCCCGACAAGGTGCGAAAGAAGTGGAACAACAAGAAACTCGAAGGCAAGAAGTATTCCTGCTCGACCTTTATGGTCTACTTGGGCATTGACAAGACCTACGAGGACCTCCCCCACCACCAAATCTACGCTTCGGCCAACTACGAGCAGAACCTCGAAGACATTGAGAAGCACCACAAATTGACGTGGGACGACCCGTCGGTCTACGTGCAAAACGCCTGTGTGGTCGACCCCAGCCTGGCTCCCGAAGGTTGCTCAACCGTCTACGCCTTGGTCCCCGTCTCTCACATCCACGAGAACATTGACTGGTCGAAGGAAAAAGACGCCTACCGAGACCGTGTGCTTGAGCAAATTGAGACCAAACTCGGCTTCGAAGGCCTGCGCGACCACATCGTCACCGAGATGATCATCACGCCCGAAGACTGGGGCGACCACTGCTACCGTGGCGCTGTCTTCAACCTCGCTCACGGCCTCGACCAGATGCTGTGGCGCCGACCAAAGAACCAGTTTGACGAGATCAACAACCTCTACCTCGTCGGCGGCGGCACCCATCCGGGCAGCGGTCTGCCGGTCATCTACGAGTCCGCTCGCATCAGCAGCAAACTCCTGCTCGACAGCCTGGGCATCATCCCCGACTGGAACGGCGTTGACACCTGGTTCGAGAGCCGAAAGCGCTCCAAGCAAGGCAGGACGGCGCTTAACAAAACCTCAAAAGAACCGTCCAGCGGCACACCAACATCTGCTTGAGTGGTGACCATGGACCATCTTCGCCTTGAGGAGGCTTACTCGTTTTGCGAGTCGGTGTGCAGAAATGCATCCACCATGTTCTACTCCTCGTTCAGCGCTCTCCAACCCGACAAGCGACGAGCCGTTCACGCCGTCTATGCCTTGTGCCGTTGGGTGGACGACATCGTGGACGGTGACGAAGAGCCCACCATCCTCGAGACGCAAACACTCCGCGAGGCGACCCAAGCCAGGCAAGCGGTGGTGAACGATCTCCATGCTGGCGCCGAGCCGTCCCTCTCCCCCGAAGAACACCGACGCCGTATGATGGCGCTGGTTGACATTCGATTGAAACTTCAACAGGCCGAAGCACAGACCCTAACCAACGATGACCACCCTATTTTCATCGCGCTGCAGGACGTGTTCAGCCGCTACCCCATCAAACTCGCTGACTTTGAAACCGTCATCGAGGGCATGGAAGATGACCTGTACCCTGTCCGCAACCAAACCTGGGATGAACTCCGCTCCTACTGCTACAAAGTGGCGTCCGCTGTGGGGCTCATCCTCATCGAGATTTACGGCTACGAAGACCGGGCTGCTCGTCTCCACGCCATCGATCTCGGCATCCAGATGCAACTCATCAACGTGCTCCGGGACATCAACGAAGACATGGAGCGCGGCCGAATTTACCTTCCCCTCGAGGTGCTGGCCTCCCACGACATCACGCTTGAGATGCTGGAAAACGAAGCCATCGCTGAAACCCTGGCGTGGAAAGGCTTCGTCGTTGAGTACGTCGACGTCATCAAGCGACACCAGACCTCAGCCAACCACCTCTTCGGTTACCTCGACGGCCGGGCCCGGGTTCAACCCGAAATCATGGCCGACGCCTACACGTCCATCCTGCACGAAATCGTACGTCGCTCCGGCGATGTGTTCACCCAACCGGTCAAACTCTCGGCCTTGCGCAAGGGCTTGCTCGGCGTTCGCCTGAGCTTGCGAAAACTTCGTGCACGCTTGTTCTCTTGAGTCGATCACTCGTCGATGAGCGGCATCAGACGACCGAACTCCTCGATCAAACTGGGACCGTCAGCGAGGTAGTACACCGAACCGCGCCCGTCTCGGGAATCGGCGGCGGTAGCGTTCTCGCTGGTGGCGCACTCGCCCGTGCATCCATCGGCAAAGGCGACGTAGACGCGCCCCTCTCGGTCAATGTGAAGGTCGTTGAAGTCCAGCAGGTTTCGGTTCGACCCCCCGATGTCTCGGCAGTCGCCGGAGTTCAGGCAAATGGAGCCCACCTGAACAGGGTCGTCGGTGACTCGGTAGGTGTGGAAGACCGGTTCGTCGTCGAGGGCATTGAGGCTGTACGTGATGTAGAGATGGTAGGTGGCGTTGTTGGGTGCGTAGTGGGCGTTGCCGTTCCACGGGTTACCGTCAATGTCCGACTGGTTCAGCATCTCCGAGTTTTCACTGCCCAAGTAGGTGATGGCAATGCGCCCGGGGTCGCCGGCATCGGTTTGAGGGAAGACGGAGGAAATCACTTCGACCGGTGAGATCCGAATGCTCTCCTGTTCCCATGTCTCGCCTGAGTCCATGGAGCGGGACATGTAGATGCCTTCGTCGGCGCCCGTCCATACGTGATAGGCGTTGGAGGCGCTGTCGGTGGAGACTTCAGAATTCTTGCGGGGGTTCGGGGTTCCAGCGTCCTCGCCCATGTAGCGCTCAAACCACGAGAAACCGTTGTCCTTTGACACGATAACGGTGGGGGTGGCCACGCGCGGCGTGACGTAGACCGTACCGTCGGGGGCGGTGGAAATCGCACCGTGCAGCCCGCCGTTCGTGGTGGCCAAACCGATGATTTGTCCTCCAGCTTCGAAGCTCGCACCGCCGTCGAAACTGGTGAAGCAGAAAATGCCGGCGAGTTTGTTGTAGCAATAGTACACCGCGGTCTCGTAGAAACTGCCCGTGAACTGGCCCAGCGCCCCGTAGCCGCTGTCCGTCCACGGACCACTGGCGAGTTTGATGTGGTCGTTGAGCGGCGTGGTGCCCGAGTCGTGGGGGTTGCCAATCCACGTTTCACCGTCATCATCGCTCCAGCAAATCCACGAGGTCTCAAGCCCAATCATTTGGACTCCGAACACGCGGTCGGTGATGGGATCAACCCAACCGTAGGGGTCGCTGGTGGTGGGCGAACACATCACAGGGTCTTGGCTTTCATCCCAGGTCAGCCCCCCGTCGCACGAACGCATCACCTTCTCCATCGCGATGAAGAAGATGCAACCGCTGGAGGTGATGCCAATGCTGGGTTCTTTCCCCGTCTCTCCGACATCGCTGAACTGGAAGGTCATCTCGAGCGGTGAGATGTCAATGGACTGGCCGTACCGGTCCGTGACGAAGATACGAGGTTGCTCCTTCACCTCGGGTTCCGGAGTCGCTACGACCGCTTCCTCGCCAAAACAACCGGAAAGCGAGAGGGTGATGACCAGCACGGAGAGGAAGACGGCGCGTCCTTGCATGGAGGCTCCTCCATCCATCCCAATGAGAACCTTACGGGGCGGCATGGTCACTCGTCGAGCAACGAAGTGTAGATGCGTTCGTAGGCCTCAGCGTTGTGCTCGTACGTGAAGCGGTCAAGGACGCGTTGACGGCCGCGTCGCATCTGTTCCGTGCGTTCATCGGGATGGTCCAAGCAGTGGTTCACGGCCCTCGCCAAGTCCTCGTGGTCGCCGCACGCAAAGAGGCCGCCCACCGTTTCGTCGATCATCTCGGTCAACGGCGGTTGGTCCACGGTGACCACCGGTGTTCCGCTGGCCAAAGCCTCCAGCGGAATCAAGCCCTGACCTTCGTAGTAGGACGGGTAGACGACCACATCGGCTGCACGGAAGTGCAGGGCCAACTGATCAAAACTCATGCCCGGCTGGATGTGAACGGCATGAGCAATGCCCAAGCGTTTGGCTTGGCGCATGAGCGTTTTCCGCATGTGACCTCGCCCGCTGATGACCAGTCGGGCCCCGGGATGCTGCTTGAGGATGGACGGCATCGAACGAAGCAGGGTTCGGTGGCCTTTACGCGCCACGAGACGGCCCACGGCCAGCAAGAGCGGCGTGGCCGTGTCGGGCCGGCCGCACAACGCCGCTTCATCGGCGGCATCGTAGGACGTGCGAAGCGCCTCGTACGCCAGTTGTTCCTCCTCATGGTCATGATTCATGGGGCGGAACACCTTGTGGTCCACCCCGTACACCACGGTCTCGCAGTACCAATCCTCTGGCGGACGGTACCACTGCTCGAATTCACGACGTGTGGATTCTGAAATGGCAACTGAGACGCTCGAGTGCTCCATGCCCGCTTGTTCGTACTTGGCATAGTAGCCGCCGGTGAGCAAAATGGCGAGGTCGTTGGGGTTCTTCCACGTGGCCGCTTCGTTGTGCTTGGCGGCGAGTTTCATGCCCTCGCGCTCGCCGATCCAGCTTCCATTGAGCGCCGACACCACCGGTGCGATGTGTTCCTCCACCCAGAGGTATTCCTTGGCAGTCCAACTGACCAAAGGCAGCAGGGTGTGGACGACGTCCACCGGTTTCACCTGATGAAGTCGGCGAAGTTCGGTCAAGGCGTGTTTCCCGTAGGACCGCGTGAAGGCCATGGGCGCCTTCAGCCAGGGGACTTGGAGCACACTCACACCGGGTTGTTGTGGCGTCGGCTGTTTGTGCGTTCGCGTGATGATGGTCACGTCGTGGCCCCGCTGGGCCAAATGACCGGCGAGGTGGAAGACCACGGAGCCGATGCCCCCCCATCGAGGGGGATACTCGCCCGAGACCATGGCGATGTGCATTGAAAGCACCATGAAGGGCCTGCATTTGAATGTCATTGAGCGGTGAACGACAAGAAGCACGCTTCCAGCCAAACCTTTGAAGGTCAATCCTCGGGTCGGTTGGCCATGAGCGAGGTCTTACCCGTCTCCGTCACGGTGATTTTGCCAACGCGAAACGAGGAGGAGGCCCTCGGTCCTACCATCGACGCCATCCCCCGTGGCTGGTGCGAGGACCTCGAAATCATGATCGTGGACGGCAACTCGTCCGACCGCACCCGAGAAATTGCGCTTGAGAAGGGCATCCGCGTCCACCTGGAACCCCGAAAGGGCTACGGACGTGCTTACCGAACCGGCTTTGATGTTGCCAAGAACGACATCATCGTCACCATGGACGCCGATTGCACCTACCCTGCTGAATTGGTTCCCGAACTCGTCAAGCGCCTGCTGGATGACGACTTGGATTTCATCACCTGCGACCGTTTGTCCCTGGCCGAAGACGGGTCCATGTCGGGCCTGCACGGCTTTGGCAACTGGGTGCTCTCGTTTACCGCCCGCATGCTGTTCTGGTACGGCATCAAAGACTCACAAACGGGCATGTGGGTGTTCCGCAAGTCCGTGTTTGACAACGAAAAAATGCGCCCCACCAACGACGGCATGCCGCTCAGCGAGGAGATCAAAATCCTCGCCCGCCGCCACCTCGGGAAAAAGAAGGCCATCGAAATCTCCGTTCCCTACCGGCCCCGTGTAGGTGAAGCCGAAATTCACACCTGGGGCGACGGTTGGAAGAACCTTAAATTCCTCTTCGCTCGTCGGTTTGGTTTTCACCGTACACGCACGCCGTGGGGTGGATTGGACAGCAATCCGGACTCTGACAACGGCGACTTGCCCGAACAGAAGAAGTGAGCAACTCACTCCACGTCAAGGTCGAGCGCTGTTTCCAGTTCTGCCTGCACATCATCGGTTCCATCCATGGCGTTTCCTTCCAGCGCAGGCACGGATTTCTGGCCGCCCGATCGCCTCCTGAGCAGGTGCCTTGAACGCGTCCCAAGACGTGAGCAAATCAATGTCTTCGAGGGCTCGCCGGCGGCGCGCCATCATGAAGGCCACGAGCCCTGCCAATGATACCATGGCGAGCGCTGCGCCAGCCAGGAGCAGGCCCCGCATGTCATCTTCTTGGGCTTCGACGACCAAATTTCGAGACATGAAGTCAATGTTGGCCTGATCGCCCTCGCCGTCCTTGGCTACCACTTTGAGCAGGGGACGGCCCGTGGTTTCGGGGCGCCACTCAAGCGTGCCTTCCCACACCCCGTCGCCGTCGTCATCGCTGAGGTTGGCTTCCCACTGCTGGATGCCGAGGGTGATGTTGACACGAACGTCATCGGTCGTGCCGTCTGGGTCGCTGAGAGCGATACGAACGGTCAGCAGGTTGAGTTCGTTTTGGATGAAGGTCTCCGAACTCAGAATCAGCGAATCCCGGTCAAGGGACGGTAGACTCGATTGAATGGTGATGTTGACGTGTTGTTCAACCGAATTTCCGCGAGCGTCCTCCACGTAGAGCGAGAGATGGTATTCGCCGGGCAGCAGGCCCGTGAGTTCGTCCTTCGAGCGCGTGGACAAGACCTCTGGCTCGCTGAGTTCCGGCGCGTAGCGTCGCCACTCACGCACGGTCAGGTCGTTGTCAGCGTCGTAGGAGGCTTCCTCGAGCACGAGGGCGCCACCGGGAACGATGGACTGGCGGTTTTCCGGTGCGATCAACACCAACACTGGGCGCCGATTCCACCACGGTCAGCGAAAAGCCCTCGTCTCGTGAGGCACCGGTCGCATCGGTCAGCGTGACCGTCATCTGATGTTCGCCGGCGTTCAGCGTGAAGGCGTGTTGCCCGTTGGGGTCGACATCGACCAGCAACGGTTCGTTCAATTGCGAAGACCGCAGGGTGATGGTGAAGTCGTCGCCGTCGTAATCGACGCTCTCGGAAGCATCGAGCATGAACGTAGTCGAGGAGGGGTGAACGGTACCCGGCTGCGGACTGACCAAACCGAGCACCGGCGCTGATGGCGTGACCGTGATGGTTCGGGTGGTCGTGATGGGCTCGTGGATGCCGTCGTCAACACTCAGTGTGAGCTCGTGGTCACCGGCGCTTAATCGACCTTCAAACAACAGCCAGTCTTCGCCTTCAGGCGTCAATCGACCGTCAAGGTTGCTCGTCCAGGTAACCACGAGGAATTCCGAACCGGTGGCTGGTTCAACCTCTGCGCAGACCCACTCGCCTTCCGTAGGGAAGGTGGAACAGGCGGCATCGTAGTCGCCTGAACCGTTGGCAGAGAAGGAAATCAATTCGGAGCTGTCGAACGTTTGGGCCGGCGGTGAGGCAATGACCGCCACGGGCTCGGCGTTGTCAACCGTGAGCAGAATGGCGTTGGACTTGCTTTGGTTGGCGTGCTCAGCACGGTCGTCGGTGACCTCCATCGTGATGGTGTGAACGCCGCGGGAAAGGTGGCCTTCCCAAACCAGTTCCGAACCGACCTGAAGCACCCCGTCGAGCGATGAAGTGTACGTGACTGAGAGCGCATCACCCTCCGGGTCCACGGTTGCACTTCCGTCAAGGGTCACCAGCGCCTCGCTCGCAGTGGACGAACGGTCCACCGTGAAGACCGGGTCGGGAATTTCGTTGTACAGCATGACAGGTACGGTGTACGATGCGTTGTTGCCTACGGCATCAAATGCGAGGACGGTCAATGTAGCGGATGCTGGGGGCTCCTCTGTGGTGTAGTCAAAGGTGTAGGTGAGTTCCTCGGGACACACCCACTGATTGCCCCAACCCGCACCCTCGCCATTGAATTCAATGACGCAAGCGAAATCGTCGCCCTCGGGGTCATACGTGCCCGTGGTGTTGACGACCAGCGTGCCCGTTTGCGGCATGATGAGTTCGCTCCACGGGTTGAGGGCGGGTTCGAAATCAACCGCCAAGACGGGTGCAAAGTTGACCAGTTCAATCGTCCGTTTTTCCTCCATGCAATGTCCGATGTCGCAGACCTGCAGTGAAATTTCGTGAACGCCGTCCGAGAGTTGGCAGTACGGCGGCACCTGGGTGAAGGGGTCGCCGTTGGCGAGGAACGGGGCCCCGACGTCAGGGTTGTCGTTGCCGTGGAAAACTCCGGCACAACCTGCAACGATGTCGTCGTCCAATGAACTGCGCCACTTGAAGACCATGCTGTCGTTGTCAAGATCCCATGAATCGCTGGCGTTGAAGAAGACCTCAGCCCCTGACGGGTAGACCGCACCATCCACGGGGGACGTCCATCGGATGAACGGCGCCTGATTGGCAAGCGGAAGGTGGCAGTACACCACGAGGTCGCCACCGAAGGTCGCTGTCGTGGTGTTTTCCACGCTGAAGTAGCCGCAATCGACCTCGGCGGTGTTGAGGGCGCTGGCGCCCGAGGCGGTCCAACGCTGGCTGATGAAATCAGGCAGGAACAACGTTCCCGTGTCATCGGTCGGCAAGGTGATGGACGGCTCAAACGATGTGAACGTGACGTTGACCGAGGCCCCAGGAATACCGTTGGAGTTGTTGTTGATGACCCACACCGTCAGGTCCCATGCAACATCAAGCGTAGCGCCGGTAGCCAGGACCGCATCGCTGGCTGAAACGTTGACCGGTTGATGGAGGTGGAGGTTGGACGTTGCGTCCAGGTTGAGCACGGTTGGACTGCCTGCACCGGCACGGTCGTCGATCAGACCCGACCAGTTGACCTGGCTGTCCGTGAACGTGATGCTGCCCGTGCACGCCGTCGAGATCCGGTTGCTGTGCCCGCCGAGGGAAGCGTGGCCCTCGAAGAGCGCACACTGCGTTCCGGAAAGGACGGAGTTGTTTAGCATGGATGCAAATTGGCCGTTGTTGTCGCCTCGCCAGTCCAATCCGGTGTGATTGCCCGCCATGGTCAAACCGTTGACCTCCACCGCTGCTCGATGGAATTTCACGGCGGGTTGACCGGGGCTTTCCGCCTCAATGTGGGCGTTGGTGACGTAGACTTGGCCGCTGGCACCGCCCGGCATGGTGTCGCCGTTGTCCACCTCAAAGGCAGGCAAGGACGGGTTGTTGCCCTCAAGGTGAATGCCCTCAAGCCAAAGGTCAACCGAATTGACGGCCAGGATGCCCTGACCTGTCGAGCCGATGATGCTGCAGTTCCAGCATCGTACATCGCCGGAAGCCGATTCTATGTTGTTGGATTCAAAGTAGTAAAGCCCAGCCTGCTCCTCAAGCGTCGCTGATGGTGAGGCACCGTTGTTTTCGGCGGACAGGTTCCAGAAATCAATGCTGCGTGCATCGAGCACGTGGGCTGCAGAATAGCCGTTGTCTGCCAAGTGCATGCCCTCAATCGCCACCGTCGCACGGTCAACGATGATGCCTTGCTTGGTGTTGTTGTGCAGCACCCAATCGCTGCCCTGCATGGCACCGCCCGAGGTGGAGTGGACGCCGGGGCCGACCGACCCTGAGACCTCAAGTCCGTCGAAGGTCGGAGCGAAGAACGACGAGCGAACCGCAATGCCGGCTTCATGCGGACCTTCGCCCGGATCGCCAGAGTTTCGCACGGTCAGGTTGCGGAAAGTGGTGGTGGAATCAACGAAGTACAGGCGAACACCCACGGTCGTGGAATCCTCAATGAGGGTGTCGTCAAACCAGGCGCCGGTGGCGTTGACTTCCAAGGCAGCGTAGCCGATGTTGGGCGTCTTGGCATCCGGTCCACCGGTGCCGGTGATGGTCAGGTTGGTGAAATCGGCGGTTTCGTAGTTGGTGTAATTGGTGTGGTTGTTCTTGTCCACGTAGACACCGCGGTACATGGAATCGCTGATGTGGGCGTGGCGAACCACGGCATGGGTGTAGCCACCGTCGTCGATGTGGCGAATGACGATGCCCGTATCGGAGGATGAAATCGAGATGTTGGTGAGCAAGGGCTGGCTGTCCTCGACCCAAATGCCGGCCGCCATGGCCCATGATGAACCCGTGCAGTTGTCGACGGTGATGCCCTGAATCAGGCCGCCCGAGCCACCCCAAATGTTGACCGCTCGGGTGAGGATGTCCGAAAAGACAGCGCGCTGCACGATGGGCGTGGAGCCTGAGCCGACGGAAAGGCCGAGCCCGTAGCGCCAGTCGCCTTGGAAACCGAGGTCGCGCCCTGCACGGTCAACGTACAGGTCGGTGATCCGAGGAGCAGCGGATGAAAACAAATCAACGGCGACGCGGTCGGGGTTGACCACGGTCAAGTTCTCCAAAACAGGGTTGGAGCCGTACACGGTCACGCCGTAGATGGCGTCCTCAATCGTCAGGTTTTGCACCAGCGAACCACGCCCCGAGGAGGAGGCGTTGAACTGGATGCCTTCGTGGTCACCCAACCCCGAGGCCTCGAGCATGACCGGGCAGGATTGAGTTCCCAAAACGGTGAGCCGACCGTCGACGATGATTCGCTCGTTCGCAGGGAGACGAACCACGGTACACGGCTGAATGATGACCTCATCCGCCACGCCGATGGTGTAGGTTCCGGTGAGGGTCTGCGTGCCCGACCATGTGGTTTGAGCGCGCCCTTGCGTGTGTTCAGATGAATCCGCAGCATCAAGGGTGAGTTGGGCTGGAGGAACCGCATGAAACGCCAGAGGAAGCAGGAACAAAAGGACGAGGCAAAGGCCCGTCCTAACGGATGCTCCTTGGTTCATGCGTCGAAGCACACCCCTGTCCCTCTTCAAAGGTCCCCCTGATGTGCCCGGTCTGCTCGTGCAGGAACCCATAAGACCCGATTTGGAATCCAACAGATGATGCCCGCAGCGTTTGTGCTGTTCAAGACCGAGCCAACCCACGAACGCGAGGTCTACCTCACGCTGGCCGACCACGAAGGGGTGGCCGAGGTGCACGCGCTCTACGGTGAATTTGACCTGTTGGTGCGCATCACCTCACCCACCTCCAAGGAACTCTCTCACCTCCTCATGGACTCCTTCCGCCGAATTGAAGGCGTCAAGGAAACACAAACGCTGATCGCCGTGGAGGCCTGAACCCATGGCCATCGGATTCGTGTTGATGACCACGCTCCCCGGCCAAGAGGCGAAGGTGCGTGAAGCGCTGAGGGGTGTTGACCTCGTCACGGACCACTGGATGCTGTTTGGGGAGTACGACCTGATCGCCCGGGTTCAAGCCGACGAGGAATATGCGCTCACCCGCTGCATCGTCGAGGAAATTCGTCAGCTTCCCGGCATCAAAGAGACGAAGACGCTCATCGGAGCCGAACTCTAAGCTCACAGCACCCGATGCAAGCGCCGGGCTGCGGCCTTCGAAGCGTTCGTGCACCCCGCTTGACGGAAGCAACGCGAAGCCTCTCGAAGGGCGGATGCCGCCGAAGACGGGTCGAGGTGCCCCTTCAGGTACCACCATCTCGCTGCATAGCGATGGTGGGGTGCGCCCATCTCGTGCCAAGCATCGGGGAGCGGAAGGCCGCCGAAGATTGATTGGGCTTTGCTGTCACCCTGACGAACGAGGTGCTCGACCAAGGTGAGTCCCACAACGGCACGATGGAACGGTGTTGGCTGTGCGGCAAGGGTGCGTTCGTGGGCCTTGTTGATGGCATCCGACGTGGCGCCGAAGGCCATCATGGCCTTCAGACGGGCATGGAGAACGAGGGGGTCATCGCCGTGGCTCAAGGACTCAAGACCGTCCACCAAGGCCTCAGCTCGGTCCTTGTCCCGCTCGAGAAGCGCCATGGTGTGTTGAACGAGGCTCATGCTCACGGTGATGGAGGAACGGACTGTCGGCCGGTCCGGCAGTTCGATACGGTGAAGCAAGCGTTGAACGTTCGCCGTGTTGGGTACGTCGCTTTGGTCAAACAATCGGTCTTCGAGCAAGGCGACGGCCGCCTTGAGCAACCAGCGAGCTCCCTCTTCGGCGCTGCCGTGGTCCAGCTGTTCGTTGAGAATTCGCTCCGCCTCTTCGAGGTCGCCTTCCAGCACGGCAAGCCCGTGGGCGAGTTCATGCCGTCGTCCGTCGTGTTCAACCGCCTTGAGGTGGGTTCGAACCCGGGACGCCTCCTGACGGTGGAGGGCAATCCGGCCCGCCCAGTAGTGCAGCCCTTCGTCCTCTGCTCGTCGTTGCGTTGCTCGGTCAAAAATCACGGCCATGGCGCCGCTTTGGTCGACCATCAACTGCTCAAATCGCTCTTCGAGGGTTTCCTCGATGCTATCGTCCTCCAACGCAAGTTGGTGATAGAGGTGAAGGACAGCAAAGGCAGGGTTGTCCGAACGCTCGGACCAATGCTCAACGGCGCCGGTGGAGCACACCCAGCCGCTCTTCATCCAACATGGTTCGGCGGACGTTGCGAATCAAGTGTTGAACCTCAACCTCGGTGCTGCCCGATGACCACCGCAGAAGCGCACGCTCGTCAAGTTCGCCAAGGCATTCGGAGCCCAAGATGTCCGCCGAAGGGAGAGGGCGAGGGAAGAGCACCATGTCGTCGAGCGCATCCATGGCGTCCTCGGACAGGTCCATCAGCATCGTTTGCTCGACAAAGGCCTGGATATCAGCGCCGGCTTCGGGAAGCGGGTCGCCTTCCCTGTAGAGATTGAGCGCCATCGGATGGCCGTCGAGGGCTTTGGCAACATCACGTCGCTGTTCGTCCTCAAGATGATCACCGAGCAATTGGATGGCGTCTTTCGTCGGCAGCGTACCGAGACGAAGCAACGGCCAATCAAACGGTGCTGGCACCGGGAGACGCCCGGCAACTACCATCCGATGACCTCGGTCGCGAAGCGCATCAAGAAGGTGAACCACGGCGTCGAGATGGCGTTCACTGAGCCGGTGAACGTCATCGACGACCAGCACCCCACTGGCAGCGTTGACATGCTCAACCATGGCGTCAGGGTCCTTTGGAAGCGGGCTGGAGTCCGCCATCCACTGACCCGCAATGGCCTCAGCGTCGCTGAGTTCGTCCACCGTCGCCCAGCGAACGACATCGCTCTGGTTGGCACCCCACGCTCGCAGAAGGGTCGTCTTCCCAACACCGGATAGCCCGCCGACAAGCGCATGGCCGCGCTCCTCAACCAGGTTCGTGAGCTCCTCAAGTTCCTGTGTTCGTCCAATGAGGGGATGATGCACGCGTTCCTCAACAGGAAGCGACGGCTGTTCTTCAACGATGGACTCGGGATTCGCGTGAAGCCATGCACGTCCCGCTTCGGTGATGTGGTAGACCTGACGGCGACGAGCGCCGCCACCGATGACGTGCGCCACCCGGACGGTGATGTATTTCTGGTCCAGCAGGACGTTCAGCGGCTGATTGAGCCCCGAGCGAACCACGCCCATGGCGTCAGACAGACCGGGCAGCGAAACATCGCGCGGCACATCCCATGCCTGCGCAAGCGCGTCGGGGAATCCCCCAAGGTAGCGCAAGAGTTTCTCCTGGCTTCGGCTTAGCATGGCGACAGGAAAGGCTCGGCCGCCTCCTTCATCAAACATCCCTCACGTTGTGTTCCCCGAGAAACAGGGTTGGCCTTTTGAGTCATGGCAGGCGTGGTTGAAGCATGCCCGTGGACTTGGCTTCGGCTGACCTGCCACACGAACCGGGCGTCTACCTCTTCAAGAACGCACAGGGCAGAGTCCTCTACGTCGGCAAGGCCACGCGCCTCAACGAGCGCATCCGTTCCTACTTTGCGAGCAACCCCGACCGCCACATGATTCCTGAACTCGTTTCGAGAGCCGATGACATCGAATGCATTGTCACCCAAACCCCCCAAGCCGCCCTCATTCTCGAGCGGCAGTTGATTCGTGAGCACATGCCCCGGTTCAACTCCATGCTCAAAGACGGGAAGTCCTTCCCCTACCTCGCGATGACCAACGATGAATTTCCCCGCATCATGTACACCCGTCGTCCCCCCAAATCCGCTCAACAATGGGGTCCGTTCCCCAACGCCGGTGCGGCCAAACAGGTCATGCAGCTGCTTCGTCGCCAATTTGGTATTCGGGACTGCAAGGAATTGCTTCCTCAGGGTTGTCTCTCGATGCACATCGGGCTGTGCGCCGGTCCGTGCATCGACGGAACGGGCTACGACGAGCGCGTCAAAACCGTCCGCCGCGTGCTCAACGGCGACGCTGCACCACTGCTCGAGGAGTTGGTTGCTGACATGGAAGCGGCCTCAGAAGCGCAGGCCTACGAAGTGGCGGCCCAGCACCGAGACATGATTCGAGCCGTGCGGGCCACCACCAGCCAGCACGTCGTCTCCAGCAAGGTCTACCGGGACTGCGACGCCATCGGCATCGCCCACGAAGGGGACTTGGCAGCGCTGGTCGTTCTCCACGCCGACGAAGGTGTCGTGCAGGGACAAGAAGCCTGGCCGGCCGTCCACCGTGGCGATCTCGGCGAAACCGTGTCCATGTTCATCTCCGAACACTATGCCCACCGCACGCCACCTCGCTTGCTGCTCTCGCCCGTGCCCGTCTTTGACGGGCTCCAAACGTGGCTGGACGAGCGACGAGGCTCATCGGTTGAGGTTCGCACGCCTCAGCGAGGCGACCTCGAGAACCTCGCCACCCTCGCTCGTCAAAACGCCGAGATTCAACTGCAGCGCATGGCCAACAAATCCAGCGGCTCGCTCGAACAGCGGGCGGCCGACGAAGGCGCCAAGACCCTGGGCATGAACCAGCTCGACCACATCGTCTGCTTTGACATGGCTCAACTCCAAGGCGATGAACGGGTCGGTGCCAGCGTGGTGATGCGCAACGGTCGACCGGCCAAAAGCGAATACCGGAAATACATCGTCAAAGGCGAAGCGATGGACGACCTGCGCATGATGAAAGAAGTCGTCGTGCGCTGGGCCAAGCGGCAGGAAGAATGGCCGGACCTGTTGCTCATCGACGGCGGCGAGACCCACCTCAGCACCATTCAACAGGCCCTCGAAGAGCACGGCTGGGCCGACCGCTTCCCGCTGGCGGCCCTCGCCAAGCGCGAGGAGACCATCTTCCGCTACGGTCACGACCCGCTGGTGCTCGACCGGGCCGGCCGGGTGCTCGTTCACGCCAGGGACGAAGCGCACCGCTTCGTCAACACCTTCCACCGCAAGCGACGCAGCCGAACCCGTCTGGCCGACCCGCTGGAAGGCGTGGAGGGGCTCGGCGCCAAGAAACTGCAAACCCTGCTCCGTCATTTCGGCGGTCGCAAAGGCATCGAGCACGCAGCTGTTTCAGAACTGGTGACCGTGCCCGGCATCGGCCCGGCGCTGGCCGAGCGCATCTACGAAGCCCTGCGTTAACGGGACAACTCGTCGATGTAGGCCATGTCCTCGATGGTTTCACCGTGGCGAAGCCCCGGGCTTGCGAAGCCGGCGAGGTCGGCGAACTCATGGTCACCGATTTGCGCTTTGTTGACGGCCGCTTGCCGGTTGGCCAACGCCGCCTTCTTTTTCTTCTTCTTGCGGCGGCGGCGACGTACAAACATCACCAGGAGAATCAGCACGATGGTGGGGTAGACCCAGAACTGAATGAGGAAATAGATCCAACCCACACTGATTCTGTAGGAGATGTCGTCGCTGAACTCGCCGGGGGGGACGACGTAAGTGATGGTTTGACGCCCGCCGTCCTCGGTGATGATGAGGTTGCCTGCCGACGAGGAGGCGTCCTCCACCGTGATGCCTCGGGGCAGGGTGAAGGTCAGTGGTCCGGAGTAGGCCCCGCCATCGATGGGGGATTTGTGATCTCCGTATTCCGTCGGAAGGCTGGTGTTTGCTTTGTCGATCTTGATGGTCTGAGTGTCTTGCTCGGTGGGCGGGAACGTGAGCCCGTCAGCGCCAACGAACGACGAGCGCAAGGCACGCGTCATGAGGTCTGCCGTCATTTGGAAGGGTTGGTGGAACACGGACTGAAGGCCGCTCGTGACGATGCTCAAGTCGATTTGGCTTGGGTCGCCACTGGTCAGGTCGCTGTAACCGTTGGCCGTTCCGATGGTGAACTTGACCTCAGGGATGCGCAGTGAAAGCACGATGGGTTCGTCGTCGCTGACAATTTCGTCGGGGGCCTCAATGCCTGAAATGCCGGTGATGAGTTCAAACGCAGAGAGGTCAATCACGCTGAATGAATTGTTTTCGTCGGCGGCGGCGATTGCTCCCATGCCGTGAATGCCGTCGGTGGCCAGTTCACCCATTCGCTTGGCGAGGTCTTTCATGCCCTGCCGGGTGGCTTCAAGTTCCAAATCATCGCAATCTCCAAAGTAATCCTTGTATTTGATGTCTTCGCACCAAGGAATCGAAACGGTGGTGCCAAGAGGCTCGTCCATGCGGCTTGAAAGGTCAATGATGAGGCGCAAAAGGTCGGACGGGAAGGCTTCCATTTGGCCGCAGGCTTGGATATCGGTTTCGTTGAAGCAACGCTGGCCGTCCACAAACCCAATGCGGTAAATGCTGAGTTCGGCGTCAAGCGCCATCGTGAAACTGAACGAGCCGCTCCATTCGTTGAAGTTCACCGAAGCGATATCAAGCGCCAAGTCGGACTCCACGCACGTGCTCTGGTTGGCGTGGCATACGACTCGGCCCTCTTCGTTGGTGATCTCGTGCTCCCAATCGTACGGGTCAAGCCCCGTCAAGGAAAGGTCCAGTGAACTCGAGGCTTCAAGCGACTTGGTCAGCGTGATGGTGGACGTCCCGTCGACCGTCGTGACCCAATCGGGGAGGATGATCTCGACGGTCAAATCAGCCGGCGGCAAGCCACTCAAATCGATGGCGTTGAGGAATTCACCTCCGATGAGCGCTTCGATGGAAAATCCAGCGTTCATCAACCGTTCCAAGTCGCTCGCCTGCACGTTTTCGAGGAAATCAACACCCTTGGAATCCGGATCGTCGATTTGGGCGATGATGATGTCAATGAAGCGCATGGAAAAGGGCTGACTCGTCGTTTGGAGGTAGATGGGGTAGGTCTCGTCCATGGCGTTGGGCCCCTCCAAGCAGTAGTGGAGCACCTGGCCGGCAGCGACCGGTTCGGTGCACCCCGTGGAATGGCTGTAGTTCAAGCCGCCCGCCGATTCGAAGATGCCCGTGCCGTCGGTGGTCGACACCCACTCGAGGTCGCTCATCGTGATGTCGCCCACGCCGGCGATGGTGTTGCCAAGCCCCTCGACGATATCACCCACCGGGAACTGGTCGGTAAATTGCGTCAAATCGACGATGTCGTTGTGGTAAGCCAGTCGGATGCCGTCGGAGGTGATCACCGGGATGGTGGCGGAGGAGGAGACGTCGAACATGTTGATGCCCCAACTGTTGAGGGTCTCAGTGTCGAGGTAATACAAGCCGGCAGCGAAGTCAATCGTCGCGGCGTATTCATCGCTCAGGTCAATCACGAGGTTGAGGTCAATGGCTTTCGACCCCTCTTCGATGTGCACGGTGGGCGAAGCCGAGGAGTTTCGGTGCCCCATGCGCAGGTCAACGGTTTGGACAAGGTCGCCGTCGGTTTCTGCAGCGTTCATGTGGTCCATGGACCACTCCGCCGCCATGTAGTTGGGCGGGCCGGCTCGGGCCACCAGCGTGCCGTTGGCGTCCGTGCCCAGCACCGTGGAGTAGGATGAAGGGTTGATGACAAAGTCCGCCTTATGCCCCGGTTGGGTGGTCAAATCGAAGCTGGTGTTCACTTCGGCGCCCATCGTGAGGAGGCCTCGGTAGGTTCGCTCGAGGTCGAGGTTGTCCGAGCCCACGAGGTTGAAATTGCTGGCCAACAAGTCCACTGAAGCCGTGGCTTGGAAACACAGCGGTGGCTCGAACACGTTATCCACCGTGGCGCCCTCCGCTTGTGAATCGGTGGAGGAATCGGTCGAGCAGGTCGTGGTTTGACCGGCGCTCGTGAAGGAGGTGATGTATTCCGTGGACAGGCTCGTGACCGTGCCAAAGCCCGAGGTGAGCGCGTCTTCGATGGCGCTGTGGACCTCGCTCTTGAGTTTCTGGCCCACGGTCGGAGAGCCAGCACCCGCCGTTTCAGCGTCGAACGTGTGCCGAATCAAATCCGCAGGTGCACCGTCGTTGGCGTCCAGGCCGTCGGTGCTCTCGAGCGTGTCGCCCACCGTCGTACCCGAGCCCAGACCGAGCGAATCACGCTCGAATTCTCGAACAGCCCACGTCAACTCAAGTTCAATGGACGACGTTGAGACCAAGTCAAAGACGTAGGTGCCTTCCACCCAGTCCTGCCGGTGCGGCGTCATGTCGTCGCTGTGGTCGTAGGTGTCGCACGTACCACCACCGATGCACGACTGCATCCCGGTGGCGCTTACAACGGGAACGAGTACCTGGAGGGTGAACATCGTCACCAGCATGACTGAAATGCCGTGCTTTGACCATCCATTGCCAGCATCGAGCGCAGCCATGGTTTTGGCTAAGGTCGGGAACTTGAAAGGAGTTACCCTCCTCGTCCCACCATGGACCTCAAGGCCCCCACGACTTTTCTTGTCGTGGAGGCAGGCCAAGGCGAACGCGTGCACGGGCTCCTGAAAGCAAACGGATGGCTGGAGGCTCACGTTGAACCGATGAGAGGAGGCGCAGGGACGATCGGTTTTCCACTCACTGCCGGGACCGATGGCGAAACGGTTCGTTCAGCGGCAAGTTCCGAGCTGGGCGTCTCCTCGGAATGCATCGTGGCGGAAGTCGCTCGAAGGGACTCGGTTGACCCCCACCATCGGCTCACCAAGGCGGTTCAAACCTGGCTTGACACCCACCAACCTTCGCACAAAGCGGCCGCCCTCGTCCCCTCAAGTGGGAACGTTTGGGCGACCTGGTGCTGTTCCCCCAAGAATGGCGACAGGCCGAGGCGTGGGTGAAGGTTCGTCAACACCCCCACATCACAGCCCTGTGGGAAGCCATGGCCGAAGCCCTCAAGGTCACCTCCCTCGGCGTCCAAGCCCCCATCGCCGACGACACCTTTCGTTCATCCCAAGTCGAGATGTTGCTGGGCTCATCCGAGGTGGAATTCACCGACCACGGCATGACCTACGCCTTTGATGCGGCCAAGGTCATGTTCTCATCGGGCAACGTGACCGAACGCCGTCGAATCGGTGGGATGAACATGCAGGGCGAGGTGGTGGTCGATGCGTATGCCGGCGTGGGCTACTACACCTTCCCCATGCTCGTTCATGCCGGTGCGGCCCACGTTCATGCCTGCGAAATCAACCCCGCCTCCATCGCAGGCCTTCGGGCTGGTGCAGCCGCCAACGGCTTACTTGAACGCTTGACCGTCCACGAAGGGGACAACCAAGTCGCGCTTCTTGGACTCAAGGGGGTGGCCGACCGCTGTCATCTCGGCCTTCTTCCCTCGAGCGAACCGGTTTGGGAACCGTGCCTGCTGGCGCTCAAACCGAGCGGCGGTGTGCTCCACGTTCACATGAACGTCGAGGAAGAGCGCATCGAGGCGTGGACGGCAGCCACCATCCACACGTTCGAGTCGCTTGTCGCCAAGCACGAATTGGGGTTCACGGTCCAAGCAACGCATGTGGAACGCGTGAAATGGTTCGCCCCGAGGGTGCGCCACGTGGTGCTGGACCTCAGCTTTCGTCCGTGATGTCGTCGCCTTCCACGAGTTCGGCGACAATGAGCGCTTCGGCTTCGAGAACGGCTGGTGGTTCGGCGGTGAGTTTGGCAGATGATGCATCCTCGTCGTTGAAGCGTCCGTAGACGGCCATCGTGATGCCAACGCCTACCAGCACGACCGCCAACGGAACAGCGATGATGAGCGCCATGTCCTCAAGAAGCGACCCGTCACCCTGCGCTTCAACGACGGGGTTTCGGATGGTGCCGTCCGGGTCGGCGACGCCGATCATCTCCATCGAGTTGATGCGGACTTCGATCAGGGGCCGTCCAGCAGAAGCGAACGGGTTGTCGAGGTCGGTGCCCGTCGGTTCATCGCTGGTGGGCACGTCGGCAATGGCACGAATGTGCGTCATGCCGTGACGAACGATGCCGAAGGTAGCGTAGCCTTCGTCGTCCCTGTTTTCGGGATCAAGGCCGTGGGCTTCCGTTTCGGCAATGTACCATTGAGAATCCGCTGAATCTGGGTCAGCGCTGCGCGCCATGCCAATGGCGCCGTCAACGTGGGAGAGGTTGACATCGTGCTCAAGCGGGATGGTCTCGCCCGTTCCGCCGCTGCCGCATGAAGGACTGGTGGTGGGGTAAACCCCGATGGTCTTGCAGGTGGGGTCGCCAGATTGGGTGACGAAATCGTTGATGACACGGTGGAAAAACACCCCGTCGTACAACCCTGATTCAACGTGGGCGATCATGTTGTTCGTGGTGATGGGCGCCCATTGCTCGAACAATTCGATGATGACGGTGCCCTCTTCTCGAGCCGACGTCCACCCTGACTGGTACGAGACGTTCATCGAGATGACGGCGTTGCCGGTGTAGGATTCCATCATCGGGGAATCTTCGGTGTCGGGTCGGTCGGTCCATTCTGCGGGGTCGAGACCGACGCTTCGCCACGCCGGTTCGTCCGCTTGCACGCCAACGGCGGTGGAGCCCACAACGGGGGTCAAGAAGAGCAACACGAGGAGAACCCCAAGCCCGCGCAGGTGCATGGACGGGGATGGTCCACCCCTCCATGAAAACTACGGCGGCGAGGTGGTTGTGACCTCAACACCAAAAAAGGGGGAGTAACGAGGGAATTGCATGGACGAAGAATCAACCTTCATGCCCGACCTGACGCTTGGCTACGGACTCTTTCTGGTGGTGTGGGGCATTGCGGTCTCCGTGCTCTCGGCCTCCGATTCCGTCACGTCCTACTTCCCGAGCTTCCTCGGTGCCCCGTTGGCCGTTTCGGGCTGGTTGGCCAAATCCAACCCGGAAAAGCGCAAGTTGTGGATGCACATCGCTGTCACGTTCGGCTTGCTGTGTGCGCTGGGCGGCACCCGCTTCTTCATGGTCATGGGCGACGGCCTCGGCTATGCTAGCGGCTCGATGCTGATGTTGTTCCTCACGGGTTCAGCCTACACGGCGTTGTGCGTACGCTCCTTCATCCAAGCCCGCAAGGCAAGCGAGTAAAGCGTCATCCTCTTGACGGAGGGCCTGCTCCACAATCCATGGCCGAGGACTCCACGCCCGTCGAGGTGGAACTCAAGGCCGTCGACAGCAACACGCAGCGCCAGTTGAACTTCTCCGCTGCGGCGACCGTGGCCTTTGCCCTCTCCTTCCTGATGCTCGCCTTGGTGTTCACCGGTCCAGCCGCTGAAATGGGCGAAGAAAAGCCCGATTATTCGGTGGAATGGTGGAAGACACCGCTGAGCGACCGCCACCTCATGGACCTCCCGATGGACACCCTCCGGGCCCAACTCCCCGAGAACGGCTCCTACGAAGCACTGCCCTACGAGGAGCATTTCGTTGAAGTTGAACTGCCAGCCAGCGAACAGGACGCTGGCTTCCCTGGCCCAGCGCTGATGCACGTGGCACTTTGGCTGCCCGATGTTCCCGAAGGCACGAAGATCCCCGTCATCATGACCATCCACCCCTACTACGACTTCGGCGGGGAAGGTGTCGCCGGGGACGACTCTGCCCCCAACACCGTGCCCGACGGCGGCGTGGGCAAGTGGGTCTACGACACCTTCGTGCCTCACGGCTACGCCCTCGCCCAAGCCTCGACCTTCGGAACGGGGCAGTCCACCCACTGTCAGGACGTCAAGGGGCTCGGTGAACAAACCGGCATCCAAGCCGTGGTGGACTGGCTGGGCGAGCAGGAATGGTCCAACGGCAACGTTGGCCTGATGGGCAAATCCTACGCTGGCACCACCAACTGGGAAGCTGCCCAACAGCCCTCGCCCTACCTCAAGACCATCGTGCCCATTTCCGGCTCGATCGGTGTCCAAGAAATGTTCTATCGAAACGGCTCCTCTGAAGCCAGAGCCATGCTCTATGACGCCCTCTACGAAGGGGCGACCACCGATGCCACCAGCGACGATTTGCGCATGTGCACCGACGACGTCATCGGTCCGCTCAACCCGTTGACCACGTGGGCCGGTGCTGAATTTGGCGGCGCCGAGTGGAACGACTATTGGGACGAGCGACGCCACCTTCCCGACGTGCTGGCGAACTACGAGGGAAGCGTGTACCTGGTCTGGGGGATGCAAGACTGGAACGTCGACCCCTACCACGCCTTCCCGACCTACCAGCTGATGCGAGACGCCGGCATCAACGCTCGGGCCATCGCCGGACAGTGGGCGCACAACTACCCCGACCAACCCGACCGCCACAGCGAGATGGGCAGCGGCTACGGCGCCGAAGCCTACCCCAACATGAGTCGCATGGACTGGGCGGTCGAACTCTACGGCTGGTTCAACTACTACCTCAAGGACATCGGTGAGGAGCCCGAGCCGATGGTTCAGATTCAAACCCACGACGGCAAGTGGCACGTCGAGGAAACGTGGCCGCCAGAAGACATGGAATGGATGCCCGTCACCCTGGACGCCGTGGAAGGTCAAGGTGGAACGGTCAACAGCAACAACCAGCGCTCGTTCACGCTCCCCGCTCTTGAGGAAGACGCTCACATCTCCGGCATGCCCACCCTCCACCTTTCGGTGAACACGCTGGCCTGCAACGGTGGCCAAATCTTCGCTACAATGTACGCCGATGGACTCCGAGTTGGTCACGCCACGATGGACGTCCGCTACCGCGACGGTGGCTACGACGCCAACCCGGCTGCACCGTTCTCGGCCTACACGATGCTGATGGAATTCAATCCGATGGACGTTGACCTCAACGCCGGGGCGGTGATCGAAGTGGTGTTGACCGAATCGGGAGAGGATTACCTGCCCAGCCCGTGCGCCACCGTTGGCATGAACGTCAACTTCGACGTTTCCTCCACCCTCAGCCTGCCACTCATTGACCGGCCGGTTGACGACGACCGCTGGTTCCTCGCCCCGCCTTGGTGGCAGCAACAACCCATCCCTTCGTGAGGCGTCGCTCGTGCGGGTGTTGGCCTTTGAGGACCACTACGACATCGAAGCCATGCTGACGGCTGGCGGGGTCGATGTTGAACGATTTGTGATTCAGCAGCGTTGGAACTCGTCCGACGCCCTCGACCATATCCGGCGGTTCCAACCCGATGTGTTGCTGCTCGACCACTTCATGCCGCCCCTGAGCGGCCACCAGGTGCTCAGCGCCCTGTTGTCATCGGATGTTCCTCGCCCGACCACCGTCGTCGCCATGTCGAGCGACCCGGGAAAAAACGACGCCATGGTAGCGCTCGGTGCCGACATCGGCGTGGTCAAATTTGACCTCGCAAGCCTCGAACTCTGGAGCGCTTGACGGTTCGGCCTCATTCTTCCTCGCTCGAGCGCTGGAGGCGCTTGCGCATGCGAAGGGCAACCAACACCACGATCTGAACCACGATGAAGAGTTGCGACACCGCGTCCCGTGTGTCCCTCGCCGAATACAACGAAGCGTAGTTGACGTAGGCACACTCCCATGCCCGGGCACCGCTGTAGACGACGCCGTGCCCCTGAACCGACTGGTAGGCAAGGTGGAGGACTTCGTTGGCCACCGTGAGGGCGAAGACGCCAGCGCTGAGGAGCACGAGGATGAACCCGAACATGAAGGGGTGGCTGAGACGGTCCGCTCGGGCGTAATGGACGTAGAGGGGAATCAGCGGGAGGAAGAGCGGATAGAACACACGAAACGCATCGTGAGGCAGCGGGTCGTTGCAGTAGGATTGGGGGTTGCCGATGAAGATCATCATCAGAAACATGGTCGGGGTCAACACGAACGTGTACGACCAAACGACGAGGCGTGGAAGGCGCTCTTTTCGCTCGAGCACGACCAGAAGGGTCGGGCCGAACAGAAAACAAACGGCGCCAGCGATGGTGAAGAACAGCGCATGATCGGCGAAGAAATCGAACATGTCGCTGATGAACCTCGACAAGCCCCGGTTCATGCTCGCCTACGGGCGATGCGGCATGATGAGGGTTTCCTTACTCCTCGTCATAAGGCTGCCACTCGGTTTGACCTTCCTCTCGGTACCACCAGTAGCCGTCCTCGTCTTCGAACCATTCCACGCCGTCTTCATCAATCGAATAGTTCCCGTCGTAGTCCTCGTCCTCTTCTTCAGGTTCGGGCGCCTGCGCAGGGTTGGCCATGCCGGTTTCTTCGGCAATGCGGCGCTTAGCGTCGTCAACGTCCTCTTCGGCGCCGCCAAACACGCGGTTGGTGGTTCGAATCTCGGCTTCGTGGTCGCCCTGACGGATGGCATTGTCCGATTCTTGGTAGAAATCATCGGTCATTCGCTCACGGAATTCATCGAACTCCTCGCGGCCAAAACTGCCGGTGAATTCGTCGCCTTTGGCTTTCATCAGGTCGTCGAGGTTGGCGCGCTTCTCACGCTTGAGTTCGGGGGCATCGGGGACATCGCCGGCGTAGAAGGCGTCTTCTTCCGAGCCCAGTTTACCGAAGACGCGCCCCTCGGGGTCGGCCTCTTCGATGGCTTCAATGACGAGGTCGTGCTCTTCCTCGTCAATGTCTTCCTCCTCGTAGGCGTCGCCGGCCTGGTCGACCATGGCCTCGAGTTGGTTGGCGAGTTCTTCCTCGTCCTCGTCGTACTGGTCAACGAGTTTGTCGATCTGCTTGAGAAGGCGCTCGTAGGGCGTTCCCGTGATGGCGCCGAGGAACCGACCAAACCCACCTTTCTTTTTCGCCATGGAGTGTGGTTGGGCTGACCCTCTTCAAAGATTGTCCTTCGCGGGTCTTTTGACGGACGGATGTTTGGGAAAATCATGGTGGAGGCGTGGTTGGAGGACCTCATGACCTCCTACAACCGGGATTCGCACGCCCAACGAGGCGGCTACCTCGCTCAGGTGCACATGCCCGGTGATGTCTTCCAATCCCTCGTTTGGTGGGCCCTTCAGGCCCTGCCCGATGAAATTCTGGTCGGTATCGACATCGACGGCGACCGGCCCCACCGCACCGAGGTGAACGCCTACTTCGAAGGCGACGAGGTCCACGACCGGTTGTTCCAAGGCCAGGGCTACGTCATCAAGGAGGCCCACATCGTCAACCGGGGCGATTCGTATTCGGTGCATCACCTGCCCGAGGACTGGACGGACGACATGTTCTCCGCCGACCGTGGCTCGAGGGCCGGTCGATTCACCCACTGGCTCCACACCCATCCTAACGCGCCGGCCATACCCAGCGGGGCCGATGCCGATGCTGCTCAGGAGACCCAGGGCATCGACATGATCCTCGGCCTTCGCTTCTCTCCCGAGGGCCCGCTGCCGTGGTTTGACGACGTCGAGGGCACCCGCCGGACCCTCAAGTCCACCGAGGAAAAGAAGCCGAGAAAGCGCTCGTTCTTCGCTCGCCACGCCCTTCCCTTGCTCGGTCGTGCCCCAAGCGGCCACGCCATCCACGAAATCCAACTCATCGGGTTTCACAAATCCGGCGTGGGCGTCAACATCGTGTTTGTGGACGACGCCGGTTTCCCTTACGGATGGGACACGGCGACGGCTCAATTTGCTGCATGAACGGCGGAGACTCAACTGGCAGCCTGAACCTCAACAGCCCGACTGGCGGTCGAGAAGTCAGCGGCGCACTTGGGGCCTCACGTTCAACGGTTCAACTGGTGGCTTGAACCGCCACCAAGGCCGAGTGAAGGCTTTCAAGACGTGCTGGGTTGACCCCAAGATCGCTGTAGCCCAGCCGTGAGGAGGAATAGAGCGTGATGGCCGTGTCCTCGCCAGCCGGTTCAAACTGCACCACGACATCGTCGGGGAAGCGCCAGAACGGTGTGATGGCCACGGCGTGGCCGAAATGAACGTCGTCGTCTCCAACCTCCTCGAGCACCTCGTTGAGGCCTTCATCATCAACCCACGCCGCCCAGGCGTCCCACACCTCGGAGACGTTGGCCTCGATGGTCGTTAGCAAGGCAGCGTCCATGCGGTAGGTGCCGGAAGAAGAGAGGGAGGCGCAATTCATCATGTTGTCCGGACAGGTAGGCATGCTGGTGTGGGTGACAGGCCGAGCGTCGACGAGGATCCACCCTTGCACCAAGAGCCACGGTGAGAGCACCAGCAAGGCGGTCAACGCGACCGTTTTACGGCGGCTGCGCTCAACCATGACGGGTTAGGAAGTGCTGTTGTTTTTGAACATCCGTTTGTTCACCATCAGCCCAACACGGGCAATCCCTCGGCGTTCCAACCGCGGAGTTCGTAGTAGGCCGACATGCAGGCCGCCTCGTCGTTGTCGTCCACGAACGAGACCATGCCCGCTGCCACCCCGCTGGGAATCGGTTCTCGTCGAAGTCGCCACGAAAGGAGGTCCTCCTGTGCCGCTGATTTGCCTTGACGGGCCCAATGCTCCACGTTCCACCGACGGGCTTGGTCCCACTGCACGCGGGCACGGTCCATCAGGTCGCCCCACGTGCAATCCTCGCCGGTCGTGGCCTTCCATGCCTGAACCATCACGTCGTCGGGCGTGGCCCCTTTGGCAAAGGCGCAAAGGATCATCGAATCACGGATGACGATGCTGTGCTGGCTGTCCACCAGCTCTTCCATCAAATCAACGGCCGAGCGGTTGGGCAGCCCGGTGGGCGCTTTGTAGCCCGCCCGCATGTGTGACGCTCCCACGTTGGCCGTCATGTAGGCCATGGCGTTGCCCCGCTTGCCGCGCGGGTCCCATGCGGGCAAATCGAGACCCTTGCAGTGAGCCGTGAGACGGGTCGTGGGATGACCGGTCAACGCCTCGATGTGTTCGCTGGCGGCCACGGCGCCCGCCGTCAGCGTGCCAAACAGGGTGCCGTCACCCGGCGTGGCGTGAGCGAGCAGGTGAAGAGCGAGCGGCGGCAGTTCAGGGATGCCGAAGGCCCACGGTACGACGTCGCCCTCAGCGAAGGTGCCGAAGTCAAACGGGGCGTGGAAATGGTCGGCCCAATCCTCAGGCATCCAGCCTCGCTGGGCGACTTCGCACATCAGCGAAAGCGCTGCGCCACCCGAGATGGTGTCGATGCCGAGGCGGTTGCAGGCGTCGTTGCCGTCCATGACGTCGAGGCTCGAGCCGATGCCGAGGTTGGAGCCCAGCATGGCCAGCGTCTCGTATTCAGGACGGTCAACCCGGTTCACGTGGACGGGGCGCCCACGCATCTTCACGCCGTCCACGGTGGGGCGGTCGGCCGCCTCACACGCGATGGGGCACGGTGCACAACAGCCCGACTGCTTGGCGTCGGGCAGGGATTCGTGCCAGTGTTCGCCCGAGAGTTCGTGCGTGTCCATCGACGACACCACGGGCACGGCGGTCGCCCCCTCGGCCACGGCTTCGGCCGTTTGACCGCCCGCACCGCCGCCGACTTTGAGGGCGGAGAGGTCCGGGATTTGGGCGTCGGTGGACGAATAGTTGGCCGTGGGCATGCGACCGTTTTCCGCCGCATAGAGCGGCCCTCGGCTGGTGCCAAAGGCGTAGAACGGGTCGCCAAACTTGCGACGCTTGCCCATCTCCGAGCGCTGTTCTTTGATGGCGTCGGCCAGCGAGAAGTCCTCGGCGTAGCGCATGCCGGTGGCCGCTTCCTTGCTGGCCTTGACGGTGAAGGCCTTGAGGCGCTTGAACCCGAACGAGGCCCCCGTACCGCCCCGTCCGGCCGCACGCCGTCCGGCCGTGAGCGGCGAAGCGATGCGAATGCCGTTCTCGCCGGCGGGTCCGATGGAGAGGCATTCACCCAGGCCGTCAAGCGCCTGCTCGACCTCCCAGGTCGTCTTCCCCACGAGGTCGTCGGCGGGGTGGAGAGTGGCGGAGGCGTCGTTGATTTCGAGGCGAACCCAGGATTCGCTGGCACCGGTGATGAAGAGACCGTCCCAGCCTGCTTTTCGCAGGTCGTGGCCGATGTTGCCGCCGATGTAGGTGTCGATGTAGCATTCGGTGAGCGGCGAGCGTGTCACCACGACGGCGCGCCCTGACGAGCCGACCTTCGTGCCCTGGTAGGGCCCGGTCATGAACAGCAGCGGGGTGCTTGGATGCGAAGCCGTGTCCATGCGTCCGGTGATGGGGTGTTGGTTGGACGTGGCCGCGTCGTAGTCGGTCGTGTCCCACTCGACGAGGAGTTTGGTGGCAAGGGCTTTGCCCCCCATGTGCTGAATGCACCACTCGTGGGGGATGTCCCGAGCCTCGCAGGTGCCGGCGGTCAAATCCACCCACAGCACCCTTCCGGGGAAGCCGTCAAAGCGCCACGGGTGGGTCATGGGTGGGGCTCGACGAGGACCACGAAAAAGGCACCGCAGCCTCAAGCCGTTTCGTAGGTGGCCGCTTGGGTGGTGGGGTAGAGTCCCGCCGCTACCACAACGGCCAGCACGACCGAAGCCTGAACCATCCACAAGTTCTGCGCCGTGAATTCGTCGAGCAGCAGCGAGGTCGCCATGGCTGCGGCCTCAAGCGCGGCGGTGGCGAACTGGACCTTGCCCATGTCGATGCTCGGTGATTTCAACCAGAGCCACGAGCCCGCGACGTTGGTCCCGATGAGGGCCGCCCCGATGGTGCGGAGCCAAGCCGTGTTGACCGCCTCGGCCTTGAGCAGGTCGCAAAACACGTCGGGCACGAGCAGCAGCATGAGGCCGTAGCCCAGCGAAGCCCAGAGGTTGACCTGCATGGCAAGGGTGCCGATTCGTGCTTGGTCCATGGTGGAGATGACGACGAGACTCGGCTATGTCCTTAGCGGTCAAAACAGCAAGGCCAGCTCAACATTGAGTTCGTTGCGGACGAGGGAGTCCGAGCCGAGGGTCAACAGAAACCGACAGGTTGGATGTTGAACGACCCTGTGGATGCGTTCACAACCAACTTCGCAACAGCACCAGAACCATCAGACCCATGTTCAGGCCAAGCACCAGTTCAGGAAGGTGTGTAATGCTGCCAGAAACAGCGAGACCGAAGATGACGAGCGACTGCATACCAAACCCGAGAAAAGAGGAGGCGGTCAACTCAAAACGCAAGCTCGGTGAACCCTTTCCGGAGCACTTCGAAACCAAGCTGTCCTGCCAACTGAACAACCTGACGTAAATGGCATGAAAGATGTTCACCGTGCTTTGCTTTTCCCAAGGATAGGCCACCGGTTGTTCACGTTCGTCGAGGCGGCTCGTGAAGTCCCCTGTACCTCTGATCCTCATCAGAACGGAATAATGATTGAACAATGAATATTGAATCAGTGTCGCGAGCACCATCCCCGCTGTCAGCAGTTCACTCCAACCTAACACGGTGGCGAAAGCGACCATGACGGCGACCAAACCGATGGTGTCGGCGAAGGTGTCCCAATACCTGCCGACATGGGAAGGACGTTCTCGAAGTCGAGCCAATTCCCCATCAACGGCATCAATGATGCCCTTGAGAATGAGCAAAAAGCAGGCCAGAACGATCTGCTCCTGCACAATGAGGAACGCACAAAACAGAGCGAGCAGAAGGTGAAGGTGCGTCACCTGCAAAACCGTGACTGGCTTTTCATTGAGAAAACGGGCGCCTGCTCGACCAAGCGGCCTGCCCCATTCCGAAAGATCTACGACTTTGATGTCGCCGTATTTCCTTATGCCCACGGACACGCCCGTTGGAAATGCCGGCCCGCCCCTCATAATCCTACGCGTCAAAAATGGGGCAAGCAATGGGTCTCAAATTCGCTGTCTCCTGCCTTACAGGTTTCACTATCTGATAATATTCTTTCAATTGGTGGAATACTGTCGCATTCGTTTTTCTTATCTTCATCAGCGATCACAAGGAAAATATCGTCTCTGTCCCAATTTACCGTTGCTTCTGCTGAAAGTAGAAGAGGAAATGGATTGCCTCGGAGAGGCTCAGGGCCAAAAAATACGGTGCCCTGTGTGAACGAAGGAGGCGACATTGGGGCTTCACGAGCGGCGGGTTCAAGTGTAATACCAATAGTTCCCACAATCAAAAGTAAAGTTGCTATTGCTGTAATTGCGTAATCAACTTTCCTAAACGAACGCCTCCTAATCCTCTTTTCTTGCATTTCATTCAGCAAATCATTGTATGCTCTACTGGATTTCTTCTCTTTGGGATTCATCTTTACTGAATCTCCAAGAAGTGAAGCAGCCTTGCGATAATCAGATTTGGCATTTGTTTGTTGAGCGATTTTGTGAGTTGCCTTGCCTGCAAGTCGAAGTGTGGTTTGGTGAGAACCACTCTCGTCAAGTTCTCTAAGGATCAATAGAGCATCTTCTGCTTTATTTTGGGTTATCAATTTCTCTACTCTTTTCCAAACCTTTCTCTGCTTGTCTGACTCCGACAGAATGTTGTTCTTCTTGTCGGCCATGATAATGGCTAATTCAATGAGAGTTAATCCAATTGGTACATTGTATCAGTATACTCAATGGGATGAATGCGAAGGGTTTGTCCGATTACCCTTAGTAACCATATGAGAATGCGAAGGGCTTGCAGTGGGTCACTGCTAACGCTACCCACTGCTTCGGAAATCAAACGCTTTCTTTGCGTACCCAGCCACCGTTGGTGAGATCGTAGACGATGGGCACGCCCGTCGGGACTTCCAAGCCGAGCACCTCCTCTTTCGAGAGCCCGTCAAGGTGCATGATGATGCTGCGAAGCGAGTTGCCGTGAGCGGCGACGAAGACGTTCTTGCCGCCGTCGATGGCGGGAATCAGCGTGGACTCAAGGTAGGGAATCGTGCGAGCGGCCGTCAGGTCGATGGATTAACCGTGGGGGGGTGGCACGTCGTAGGAACGTCGCCAGATGTGGACTTGCTCGGCCCCGTACTTCTCGCGGGTGGCGTCCTTGTTGAGGCCCTGAAGGTCGCCGTACATGCGCTCGTTGAGCTGCCAGGCGACGTGAACGGGCAGCAGGTTGTCCTGGCCCGCATCGCCACGGATTTGAGCCCATTCTCGCATGCGGGCCTCGTTCTCCGACATGCCTTCCTCCACCTCGGTGGGGTACTGGAAGACCGGCGTTTTGCCGCTGCCGTGTTCTGACAGGGCGATCATCGCCGTCATTTGGGCTCGGATGAGGGTGGAGACGTGGACTTCGTCAATGGGGAGGTGGGCGATGGCACGACCGCCGTCTCGGGCTTCGTCGATGCCTTTGGGGGTCAGGGGAACGTCCACCCAGCCGGTGAAGAGTTTCGCTGCGTTCCACATCGACTGGCCGTGGCGCATCAGGATGAGCAGGGACATGCAGGTGCCTCAAACCGTCCACAAGAAGGCAGGGCATGAAGGTGGCGCTCAGTTCAAATCAATGAAATGAGGGAGAGAAGAATGGATGGAAACAAACCCCAAACGAGAATGAGGCCTAGCCGAAGAAATGACCTGTCTGCATAGCGTTGAAACTTTTTTTTGCAATTTTCCATCCAAATCTTCTTTTGCCCAATCCGTCAACTTTCCAGTAACTTTTTCCGGGAAAACTAATCAAACGGTCAACGAAACTGATGGCTACTGTTCCAGTTGGTGTTTTTCCTTCCTCTTTTTCCTTTCTTTTCAGCTTCCCTTTGACAACACCAACCATCGCACGAAAACCGAGTTTGACAGCGGTTTTTGCACACTTCCTCGAACATGAACGAAGAAACGCAGGCCGTCAAGTGTATTTCCTGCAATTGATTTTACCTGTTTGGTTTCCTTATGGAGGCGGCTTAATTTATAATAAATTGAAAACGAACGCCACCAATCAAAAATCAACCAGAGGAAGAGGAAAACAACGAGAAGAAGTAATTGAAAAACGACAGTGTCGAAGCAGTATAATCGTCAAGATCAAAAATTCGAATGGCACCATACAAAGCAAGATACGGCGTGAAACCGAGCACGATTTCATCCCTCACGAAACGATGCAGACCAGGTATTTCAAGGACTTAAGAAGACGACTACCCTCCACAATTTTCTTGTCAAATATTTGAATAAACTTCACCAAAGGCACCGTGAGTAATAGCAATCTTGCGGATGCACCTGACAAAATCAGCAATAAGAAGGGCGATTTGTCGAGAAGACAATTCCACCACATTCACCTCAATTCAAGCCATATATCGCCATAAGTGGACCCAAAACAACAACCAAATGTCCTAGAAATGAAATCAGTCGTGATGAAGAAAAGCCGATTACACTGTCGACCCTTTTCTGAACATGAGCATCCAATTTCAACGTTGCTTTTGCAGAAACATCCTTTGCGGACTGTTTAATTCGCGTTTGTGTGTTCATTGCTGCAATCTTTAGTTTCTCACCTATTTGTTTGAGATTGTTGCTTTTGGCAGCATCAGAGTCAAATGGGTTTTCCGGTTCTGAAGAAACTAACATCTTCTCAAAATTTGTTTCTGCTGATATTCGGGGAGATCATTCTGGAGACCTCAATTTTGGAAAGTTCCATTAGCCTACTTTGACGACTCGGCAAATCGCATGAAGGTGAGGCCAGAACTCAATCACAGGGTGTAAATACCATTTTTCCAAAATGCCAATGGAAAAAGATGTCAAGGGACCGCTTGATGGCGAATCAAGAGCAAACACCGAAAACAATTGAAGAGAATGAGGAGCGTGTACTGTTCCAAATATCAATTTGGGTGAACCTAACGACCAGACGAATAAAAGCTGCCGCTGAGTTTTGGGGGAAACCTCCGAGGCCAAATCCTCCATCACAAGAAAGCCTTCAATCCCAGATATGGAACTTTCACGCTTGAACCCGGAGGTTAGACAGGATTCCCGAATAGGAATACGGCCGACTTTTTTCGATTGATTAGTGATCTGTGTAATCGCCTTGTAGACTCTGATGAGAGGCAGGAGAACTAACCTTGCACGCAGATCAAAAGAGCCACAAGCATGACGTTTCCAGATCACACTGTGAATGGATTGGACAAATCCGTCAACGATGAAATCTGTTCAGCCAGCACCATCACCACTCCATGCAAAGGGAAGTGAAGGCTATGTTATTCTTCATCATTCCGAATGACTTTGGTGACGAATCAGGACGAGGTTTGCCATTCCGACCTCGAAATCGTCAAGTTTTTCAGCAAGACCAAATTATTCGTCCATACCAGGAAGGACCCAGACCATTTGCAGATCCTGAACACCAACAGAGCCCACAGCAACAGCATTGACGGTGATTCGACCGACATAAGTCAATCCAGCGTGGGGCAATGGGAATCACTTGATGGTTTCACCTCGGGATTTCTTGGCCTTTGAGCTCTTCAATGACCTTTACTTCTTGGACAAGCCCGGTTGTCATTCGATCCTCTTCGTTGGTGTACCTGTGGAAGTAATGCCGCCAGAGCTTTCTGCAACTCCAACAGCATAAGGCATAGCACCAACCACACGGTGTTGTTCTCATCATCAATCCAATCATTCTTCATCATCCTCTTGGTTTACTTGTCGGGCCTTCGGGCTGACCGCCTTGACAACGCCACCGGCTACTGAACCAACGACGTTGCAGCGGTCTCGACCACTGATCAAACGTCACTTCATCCCGTGGCGTCAACCGCCGCTTTGATGACTGATGAACCACCAGCCAAGGTGAACCGCTGGTCTCTTCGCCAGCGTTCACCATCTTGATTGACCGCCGATGAAAATTCATCGATGAGAGAGGTGAGGCCCTTGGAGACCTTGTCCACCGCTTTCTTGCCTGACATGGTTTGGGGATAGCGCAGGGGTACATAAGGCGACGTGGAAGTTATACTGGTATAAATTACCCGCAATCATTGGTCGCTCGGGAGATAGAAGAAATCGTCGGGATAGCCGCCCATCCGCACACTGGAGGTCGATCCAGCGCCCAATGTCCGAGCGTGGGTTCGCCCGTTTTCTGAAATGGAGTAGATCAGCTTGACGGGATGACCGCCACGACCACGTGAATCACGTTCGTCGATGGATGACGGCCGGGTGGCATGCGCTGCGTGGAGCCGCAGCGGTTGCGTTCCACGCCGACCGCCCGTTCAATGCGCATCAGACGGCGGGCGTCGTCCTCTGCTCACGCATGCGGGAGAGGTTGACGGTGGTGGAGCCTCATCTACGCCATGCGGCGCAAGTCCGCAAATTGACATCAGCACGGTGTGTCAGAAACAGAGTCGGGTTGAAGAAGCGAATGTTCGTGGTTACCCCATGGACGTCTTCTCCCACTGGCTCTGGGGCGTGCTCATCACCCGCAAGCACGTCAACTGGAAGGTCGCCGGACCGATGAGTGTCCTGCCCGATCTCTCGCCTTTGTCCCGTCCTTCGTCTACTCCACGATGCACGGCCTCCAGCGCCCCACCGTGGACGACACCACCGTGACCTCGGACTTCCCCGCCATCGCCTGGGGACATGTACCGGTACACCCACAGCGCCGTGGTCGTGACCGTCGGCGTCCTCATCACGTGGTGGTTGTTCACCCGATTTTCTGGCTCCCGCCTCGAGTCCCAATTCGCACAGCAACACCGCTCCAAACCCCTGATGATGGCCTTCCTGCTGTGGCTGCCGTGGTACTCCAACATCCTGCTGGACATCCCCACCCACACGCTGCAGTTCTTCCCCACGCCGGTGTTCTACCCCCTCTCCGATTTCGGTGTTGACGGCACCCGGTGGTCGATCCCGTTATCCTCGTGCCTAACGTGCTCTTGCTGGCCGGGCTGTGGTTCTACGTGAAGCGGAAGGACCCAATGCACCATTTCTGTCCTAGAAATGAGGTTTGAAAAGCACTCATCGAAAGACCTGCTCGAATCCAGTAGTCTTCATTCTTCCTTGTTTCAAATTTCCCGCCTCCATATTTGTCGTTGTGGGGGCTCCCTGGCTCGCTCTCCCAAGGACGCAGCCTTACAAAAAACCGAAACATTCCATCGCTCATGTATCCAATTGGTAATTCATCATATATAACCCAAAGGTTATCATAAATTTTTAAAAATTAATAATTGACCGAAGAGATGATGATTCACCCCTCACTCCGCACAG